>JABDGZ010000001.1:0-53422 GCA_013285735.1 Candidatus Omnitrophota bacterium
CTTTCTAAGGAAACCGGTTTTGTACTGGTTGGCCTGCTTCCGCTAACGGATTTTCTCCTGCTATCAAAATCAAAAACTTTAAGGGGACGTGTTAAATCAACCGCTGCTGCGGTGTGGCCTTTTATTATTTTGGGGGTGATCTATGTCATCCTGCGAGGTACGGTCCTTAATTTTTCTAACAGCTTTAATTTTTATAACGCCAGCAATGCCTTTACAACCCATCCCAGCATTCGGCTTATGACTTTCTTTAAAGTATTGGTACAGTACACCGGATTTCTCTTTTTCCCCTATCAGCTGCGTGTCGAACGTGACTTTCCATGGGCACAATCTTTTTGGGAATGGGATGTTATTGCCGGTGGACTTTTAGTTGCCTTTATGATTTTTTCGGCATTAAAATATTGGAAAACCAGGCCCCTTATCACTTTTGGCATCGCCTGGTTTTTTATTGCCATTGCCCCGACATCGAATGTCTTGGTCCCCATTAATTCCGTCATCTACGAACATTTTCTTTATATGCCGATGATCGGCATTACCTTAATCGTGGTTTTCTTAAGCCTGGAATGGGCCGAAAAGAATCGCTTTACTCCGACCTTGTTAAAAATAGTGGCAGTGATCGTCATGGTCTTTTGTGCAATCAATATCCACCGCAATCTTGACTGGCGTACATCCATTGGGTTTTATGAACAATTGATCACCTACCGGCCGGATGATTATCGGGTCATCAATAATTTGGGGATGGAATATGCCAATAGCGGCATTCATGACAAGGCCTTGGCTACCTATCTTAAAGCCATTGCTTTGGACCCCAACAATCCTGTGGCGTATCACAATATCGCCGGGACCTACCGCGATACGGGGCATATTCAATTGGCCCTGGAAAATTTTCATAAAGCCATTGAACTTAATCCCAATTTTATTTTTACCTACCGTTCTCTGGCTGATCTCTACTGGCGGCTGGGGCAATATGAACAGTGTAAAGAAAGTTTACTGCAGATCCAGCGCATAGACCCTACGGACGACAATACCCGTCGGGCGCTGCAGATAGTCCAGGAAAAATTAACTCCTTAGGTGGGGCCTCATGGTCGTATTGACCGACACTCGCAGGAGCTCGCCGGACACTCCTAGTTAGTCGAAAAAATCTCTTTAAAAAATTTTTGCATTTCTATCCAGGATGCTTTGTCTGCAGCTTCATTATAAAGCGCTCCTGGAGGAACATTTTGATTGTCCGGATTAGTAAACCCATGCATGGCTCCTGGGTATTTAATCAAACGGTAATTAACTCTAGCATCTGTCATTTCTTTTTCAAAAGCTGCCATTTCATCCGCTTTGACAAAAGGATCTGCAGCGCCATGCAGTGCCAAAACCTTTGCTTTGATATTCTTGGCATCCTGGGGTGTGGGAGAACTCAGTCCTCCGTGAAAGCTGACAATCCCTTTAACATCAGCGCCGCTTCTGCCTAATTCCAAAACAGCAGTCCCGCCGAAACAATACCCGATGGCTGCTAATTGAGACGTGTCCACGTTGGCCTGCGATTTTAAAACATCCAGCCCGGCATTAACACGCGCTCTTAAAAGAGCACGGTCTGCTTTAAATTTTCCGGACATGGCCGCAGCATCTGGGATTGTCTGCGGGCGGATGCCTTTGCCATAAATATCAGCCGCAAAAGCCACGTAGCCTAATTGTGCCAGCATATCCGCACGCCTTTTGGCGTAGGCATTAAGCCCCTTCCATTCATGCACGACCAAAATACCTGGACGCTTGCCACTCAAGGCATCGTCATACGCCAAATAACCTTCCAGGACCGTGTTCCCCTGCTTGTACTCCACTGTCTGTGTTTTTAAAGCGGCCCACCCTGGTGTTGTGAGGATAGTGATCGCAATTATTGATGACAAAAGATAACGCATAAAACACTCCTTTCTCAATTTAAAATCTTTTCCCCGCGTAAAATAGGGTCGACGGGTTTGGCATCGATCCTCAATCCTCCGTCGTGTTCAATATGAATCGTGTACAAGTACCCTGGAATAAAAACAATCCCCGGGGCCTCAATCTGCACACTCTTGATCCCTGCTTGTTGGGCCTTGGTCTCATCAAAAGCGAAACGCCAGAAATCTTTCCAAAACCTATTTTCAAAACCATTTGTTCTTCCTGGAATTTTATAGCCACTTGGGATCTCATCGACCTGGGTAATGGGAAACTCCTGCGTGCGAGACCCATCGAGCATAAACGCTTTCCAAAACAAATAAACACTGCGGCCTTTAAAACGATCTCCTGCAGCTACAAATTTATCCTCGAAACGTACCACCAGGGATTGGAATTGAATTAAATTCCCGCTGAAGGTAAAATACTTCGGTGGCAAGGCTTGGCCCGTACTGTCGTCTTCAACAAATTTGATGGTGGTCATATCACGATGAAGCTTTTCATCATAATTAACCGCGGTCACCAAGACCTGGGCTGCCCGCGACTCCGCTTGAAGGCGATCTAATATTTGCTGATAGGCATGTTCCTGATTAAAACGCCATATCAACCAAAAACCAGCAATGATCAAACAAAAAACAATAAACAAAAAATTCTTCATTTAATCATTCTACTCTAAAATATAAAATTTTTCCAATATTCCCTATTGCTTGCTCGACAGAGCTGGGTTATGATGTGTAAACTTTGCGACAACGAAGGGATTAGGCCTTTTGGAAATTTTACACCATTTTTTAGATTTTTTTATCCACTTAGACCATCACATGGCCTCCATCAGCGCTCATTATGGCGCATGGACCTACCTGATCCTCTTTGTCATTATCTTTTGCGAGACAGGTTTGGTTGTCACTCCTTTTTTACCTGGAGATTCCCTGCTTTTTGTCTTGGGCGCCATGTCTGCAGTGGGGGATTTGCAATTAACCACTTTAATCCTGCTATTATCTCTAGCCGCTATCAGTGGGAATATGCTCAATTATTCCATCGGCGTATTCCTGTCAAACCGGGTTATTAATAATCAGGCCATCCCTTTTGTCAAACAGTCCTATATTAAACGCACGCATGAATTTTTTGAAAAATACGGGGCTAAAACGATTGTCTTAACACGCTTTGTCCCCATTATCCGCACCTTTGCTCCTTTTATGGCAGGGGTAGGCAGCATGCCTTATGTTCAATTTACCATTTACAATATTGTCGGTGGAACTGCGTGGGTTTTGGTTGGAACCTTATGCGGGTTTTTCTTCGGCAATCTGCCTTTTGTACAAAAAAACTTCTCCCTGGTCATACTCGTGATCGTTTTTATTTCTCTTATACCGGCAGTTCTGGGATACCTTAAACACCGGCGATCACACTAAATTCAATTTTGATGCCCTTCTGATTCTTCCTCATGTTCCTCTTTATGTTTATGCATCAGGGTGACAAATTTTAAAAACTGTTCCGGCGTCAAAATCGCTCTGACGGCAAGAATGGAACTTAATTTCTCATCTTCTATTTGGGAAAGCACGGTCTTGATTTCTTCGTGAAGTACCGTGATCTTGGGCATGTCCAACTGGGCTTTCATCAATTCCTGATGAATCGCTTCCTTATCACTCTTTAGTGCCTGTCGCGCCAGCTCCATCTTTGCCCGATGATCTTCTTTGTTGGCTTCCAATTGTTTCTTTTGGTCATCTGTCAAATTAAGCTGATTATAGATTTCCTGAATATGTAGTCCAAAATGTTTTTGAGGAGATCCGTCAGGTCCTGGAACATTTTGTGCCTGCGCTAAGGGCAATACCGCCGCCATGCCTATTCCCAAAATTCCCAGTAAAACCATCCTAATTTTTGTCATAAATTCTTTCCCTTCCTCTCTCGTGTCATTCCCGCGAAAGCGGGAATCTAAAGAAAATAATGCTCAATGGGCGTACTCCCACTGTTGCTGTCCGACGGATTTGACGCATCTGCTGTGCTCAATAGCGAAACCAAATATTCTCCCTGATCTTTGGCCTGAGCCTGCTGAACATGCATTGTTTCGAGCGTGGCTGATCCAGCTAAAAACATCAGCGCAAAGCTGGCAAAAACAGGAACCATCTTGGGAAATACTATCAAGCCTCTCAATCTGTCGATGAGATCTGCAATCGGGTTGGTCCTTTGATTTTCATCTTCTATATTTTTTTTGATCGTATCCCAAATCTCTGCGGGAACTGGCTGGTGCGGCGCTTGTTGAAAAGGCATGGCCACATTATTTTTAAATTCTTTAAAAAAGGCACGGCAATCACTGCAGTCGAGCAAATGATTTTCCAGATTCCCGGCAGAGTCGCGATCAAGCTCTGCGTCTATATAATCCGTCAATATCAAATCCTTAAATTGCTCACACTTTTTCATAATTCACCAACCTTCTTACGCTCAGCAATTTCTCACGGGATCTTTTTAACCGTGAGCGCACCGTATTGATATTAATATTTAACGCCTGGGCAATTTCTTCATAACTTAACCCCTGGATATCACGCAACACCACACAGGCCCTTTGATCAGGGTTAAGCTCCGCCAATAATTTCTCAACAAGTTGATGCTGGTATTCCTGGTCCATTTGCGTCCGGGCCTCATTTAAGACTGCCCCTTCACCAAAAGCTTCTTCGAATGGCACTGTTTTTGTTCTGGAAACTTTTTTAGCAAAATTAATAGCACTATTAGCTGTAATCCTGTAGACCCAAGTTTTGAAAGAGGACTCAAAACGGAACTCTTTTAATTTATGATGGATAATCATAAAGACTTCCTGGGCCACCTCACTGGCATCTTCTCTATTATTGACAACCCTATAAGCAACATTATAAACAAAGCTGCTGCTGGCTTTGTAAACATCCTCAAAGGCTTGAATATCCCCTTGGGAGGCCCTGATCAATATGTCCTTGGCTATATCTTCCATCACTACCTTCCATTACTTAGACAATGGGGCACCCTAAAAAGTTCCCTATAAAAAATTGGCTACCCGTGACCTATTCTTCCTCATCTTTAAGAAGTTTTTTAATGTGATGTTTTTGTATTTTATTTGGAGCGAATTTTCCATTTAACCATCGATTCACCGTAACAAACGTAACCCCTAAGATTTCAGCCAGTTTTGCCTGTGAAATCTTATTTTCCAAACGGTAGTCTTCCAATTTTTTAATTAATTTACTCATAATCTATAAATCATAATATATCACTATATATCATAATATACAATCAAAAAATGGATTTTCATTATAATTTTATATCATCATATATCTTCATATATCCTAAAAATCCCGTTTTCGGCCTTACGCAGGCTCAAAAGATGCTGCGCCCCTGTAGGTTACGTGTATTTTTATGGTGGATTACGGCTGGCCCCAGGCTGATTGAACGATATGCAGGATGTGCAGGGTCACTAAAATAAACAAGGGAATAAAAAATACCCCGATGATTTTTTTAATGGTGGCGTATCTTTCGCATGCCATCAGTCCAACGCCCAAAAAAACCGCAAAAGCAGGCAATGAGATCAACAAATAGCTGGCCTTGATGGCGCTAAACACAGGGTACTTGAGCACAAAAGCAATCACGCATACCAAATTCCATATTAATAGTACCGGAAATATTTGCATTTTGACCATTTCTATACTGCTTGACTTAGTTTCCAGTCCCCATTTTCCAAAAAGAATACGTAAAAACCCCATCACGGAAACCAAGAAAGGAAAAATCCCTAAGGCTATTAACCAAAATCCGGAAAAACGCGTAAAAGAAGAAAATGGGTTGTTTTTACCTGGAAATGGTTCTTCTCCTCTGATCCAACAATAATAGTGATACCACCACTGATTGTCCGGATCAGTAAAATAAAGAAATTTTGGCTCTACATCAAACCACGTTTTGCTATAAAGCAGTGTCCAAAAAGAGTCCAGCAGCTCCGGACACAATATCTGCTTATCCATAGCTACCCATGGTTTAAAAGTAGTGAAGCTTAGGCTTTTTGCATGCGGTTGAGTTAACGCAGGATTAAATGTGGAGGCGTTCGACGGCATGGCTGTATTGTATATACTTATATTGTATATAGTATTCCATCCTAATAAACATACCGGCAATAAAAGAGTTATTGCCATTGAACTCAATACCTTTTTTGCAGGAACAATTACCTTGCATGACAAAATGATTATATAAATAATGATGATCGTTGGAATAAGTGCAAAAGCAAAATATTTTGTAAATAAAGCAGCTGTCACGGCAATGCTGAGCGTCCCGGACCATACCAGGGACAAATTTCGCTCAATAACGATAAGCAATAAATAAATACATATCGCCGCTAATAAATAAGAAAGGGTATCATTGGAATGCATCGCTGATATATAAATATGCTGTGGCAGAAAACAAACAGTCGTAAAAGCAATTGCCTTGGAGAAAGGAGATAATTTTATTTTATTAAGGATTAAATAAATAATACCTAATTGTAATGAGCCGTACAAAAAGCAAAGGAATTGCAGTATCTTGGGCAAATATATTTTATTGATCCCCATCTTTAACACTAACTCTCCGACCATCGCAGAGATCCCATAAAAGATTGGCGGTTGAATGCATTCCAAACATGCATTTTTAGGCGGTATCTTGCCGGATTGCATCATCAAATAAACCGGAGAAAAATGGTCGTCGAAAGAGTTTTCAGGAGGGTTTGATAAGAAAAGAAAAAATCTTAAAGCAATAGCTGCAATAAAAATTACCCATGTAAGAATTTTAAAACCATGACTCATGCCCTGCCTCGCCTGGACTCGTTGGTAATTGTTCCGTACGAATTATACATTTTTATCCCGCCCTTGTCACCCTGAGCTTGATTTTCCAGCTTACAGAAGCTAACATACTAAATAATTATGTCCTTACTTTCAATCATTCTCATTTCCTGCTTAGGGATTCTCGCCTATTCTAATACCTTCTTTTGCTCGTTTCATTTCGATGATTTACGTTTTATAGTCCACAATCCTTTTATTAAAGACATTCATCATTTATCCAACATCTGGCATTTTTGGCACAGCCGTTTTATTACTCTTCTCTCCCTTGCTTTTAATTATCACTTCAACGGACTGAATGTATTTGGTTATCACCTGTTTAACCTGTCCGTCCATTTAGTTGCTGCTTGTTTTATCTGGTGGCTGACTCTTTTGACCTTCTCTGCTCCTGCCATGAAAAAGGATAAAATTGCTCAGCATGCTAATCTCATTGCTTTATTTACAGGACTAGTGTTTGTGGCACATCCTGTTCAGACAGAGGCCGTCACCTATATTTGGCAGCGAGCCGCTTCAATGGCCGCCTTATTTTACCTGGCATCATTATGTTTTTATGTAAAGTCACGGCTACAGCCTCCTCAACACCGGGTGTTACGGAGGATTTATTATATTTCCTCATTGATGATGGTCATTTTAGCCATGTTCACGAAGGAAAATGCCATCACCCTGCCTTTGATGATTCTGATCTATGAATCGATCTTCTTAAAAACGAAAAAGAATCTTGATTGGAAATACCTTGCCCCTTTCCTGCTCACTCTATGCATTATTCCCTTAACATTTTTATTGAGCAAATCCGAAATCTTTCAAGATCATCATGGCAATTTACAAATACCTGGCGGCGTCATTACTCCTCTGCATTATTTTTTAACTGAGTTTAGAGTAATGATTACCTACATCAGATTGTGCCTTTTCCCCTTTAATCAAACCATGGATTACGATTACCCTATCTTCAAGAGCGTATTTGAATTACCTGTATTCTTCAGTATTTTATTTTTAATAAGTATTCTTTATGGCGCAAAACGCCTCTTACCAAAATACCGGCTGATTTCATTTTCTATCTTCTGGTTTTTCCTAACCCTTGCTATCCCTGAATCTAGTTTCTGGGAGATGGGCGATGTCATTTTGGAATACCGGCTTTATTTGCCATTGGCGGGTTTTAGTTTATTCTTGGTAAGCAGCGCGTACTATCTCCTCGAGAAAAATAGTATCAGAACAATGACGATAGTACTCCTGGGTATCCTCGCCGGTTATTCACTCTTGACCTACCAAAGGAATATGGTTTGGAAAGATGAGTTTACTTTATGGGATGACGCTGTCAAAAAATCACCCCATAAAGCAAGGGCCTACAATAATCGGGGCTCTTCTTACTCGCTCCAAGGTAATCTTATGGCAGCCATGTCAGACTATACCAAGGCTATTGAACTCTTTCCCGATGATGCGGACTCCTATTACAATCGCGGCACAACGTATTATAATCTGGGCAATCTTGCCCAAGCCATTGTTGATTATAATAAAGCTATTGAACTATCTCCTAACGACACGGATGCCTATTACAATCGCGGTTTTGCCTATTATAGTCAAGGAAACCTTGCCCAGGCCGTTGCTGATTATAGTAAAGTTATTAACATCAGCCCTTCCGATGCTGATACCTATGCCCGGCGCGGCCTTGTGTATTACCATCAAGGTAAAATTGCTCAAGCCATTGCTGATTATAACAGCGCCCTTGCCATCGACCCCCATGATGCCGATGCCTACGCCAACAGGGGCAATGCCTACGCCTCGCTGGGCAATCTTACTCAAGCCCTCGCTGATTATACAAAAGTTATTGAAATAAATCCTGGACTCACGCAGGTCTACTATAATCGGGCTATTGTTTATTATCAGTTAAAAAATTACGGCAACGCTTGGGGAGATGTGCTTCAAGCAGAAAAATCAGGACTAACTGTCAGCCCTGATTTTATACGCCTACTTAAAATTGCCTCGCATGGACTCGAACCAAAGGATTTTGATCGTTAATACCAAGCCAAAGTCTCAGATTCGTCATTGGTTGGATATTGATAATCACCGGCACAAAGCCTGGAGCATTTTGCAATTGGGCAAGCTGGGCTTGGTCTAAGTGGAACTGAATCCTCTCACCACCATTTTGTGTTTGCAAATGCTTATCAACGGAAGCCAAATCAATACCACCACTATTCATCGCCACATCTGCCTTTGGAATCCGTCTATACTGTTTAGCAATGCTTAACGGAATTTCATCTTCAAAATCAATTATATCTAGTGCCGACAGGGCCACCGTCTCTTCATTGCTTCCAATTCCTGAAAAACCAATTATTCTAAACCTCACACCGGCTGGTGAAATCAGCATATCACCCACACCCCATCCTAAATTATTTCTCTGAATCTCAGTTAATACACCCGATGTTCTGCTTTTTTCTGCAACCGTTTCTTCTCTAACAGCGGGCTTGGAGACAACGGCTCGGACTATACGAACGGGTGGTCGCCCCACTTTACCATCATTCTTATTTTCTTTAGGCATTGGGGGTTTTACTTCTTCAGCAACAGGAATGGGATTCCTTGCTTCTTTTTGTTTCCGTACCCTTACCACTTGCGTTCTTACTGTTTTTTCTCCTCGCTGCCTACCTGCAATCTGCCCATCCTTGGGAAGTTTTTTTGGTTTAATTTTTGCTTTCGAGATCTTTTCTCTCTTAATCCCCAAACATACCAATTGGCCTTCCACATTTAATCCCCATCTTGCTTCTGCCTCGTCTGCCCCTTTTTGAAGCATGAAATTCATACCAACGATTTTCCCATTTCTTTCCTGTACCGCCGCAATCCACACATGATCTGGTCTGGTCATCCCCGCTATCGAAATATATTTTGCTTTCTTACCATCTTTATCTACATTTGCTCTTCTCCCATTTTCAAAAGTAAATGCCACAAGAAATTTTCCTGTCTGATCACAAAATTCCTTAAAACTTATTTTATTATTTAACTGACGCCACCCATACTCATCAATTTCTCCCAAATTAGCACCGCCCTCACCTCTAATACTCTTATAAAGCTGTTTTAATCTATATTTCATTGAATCCAAGTGCGTCAACTGTCCTTCTTCATTCCAACCCCATTGGGATGTTGCGGTCTTTTCTCCTCTTTGCCCTTTGTACTTCATACCTACAATCTTCCCATCCTTGATCTGTACGCCGGTAACCCACACCTCATCCATGTCTCCCATTAGCCCCATCGCGATAATCTCGGGGCTTTGTCCATCTTCAAAAATAAAAGTTTTAAGAAAGTACCCATTAACTTGAAACTTCGCAAAACTTTCCTTTTCTTTTAATTCGCACCAGCCCTTCTCATCGATTTCTCCTAAATTAGCACCACCCTCACCCCTAATATCTTTATACAGCTGTTTTAATCTGTTTTCTGGTGAATCCAAGTGTGTCAATTGACCTTCTTCATTCAAACCCCATTGGGACGCTTCTGTTTCTGCTCCCTCTTTTCCTTCATACTTCATCCCAACGATCTGCGCATCCTTGTTGATCTGTACACCGGTAACCCACACATCATCCATCCCCATCATTAACCCCATTCCAACTTGTCCAGGCCCCTTCCCATTCTCAAATTGAAAACTAGTTTGAAATTTTCCATCCGATAAAAGAACGAATTCTTTAAAACTTATTTTTTTTGTTAATTGCTGCCAGCCATGTTTATCAATCTCTCCCAAATTGGCATTAGCTTCTCCTCTAATATCCTTATAAAGTTGATTTGATTTATTTTCCTGTGAATCCAAATGTGTCAATTGGCCTTCTTCATTCAACCCCCATTGGGATGTTTCTGTCTTTTCTCCTTTTTGCCCTTTGTACTTCATGCCCACGATCTTCCCATCATCCTTGTTGATCTGTACGCTAGTAACCATCACATCATCCATGTCTGCCATTAATCCCATCCAAACACTTTTCGGCCCTTGACCATTCTCAAAAACGAACGCTTGCTTAAAATACCCTCTTTCACAAAATTGCTTAAAACTTTTTTGTTCTTTTAACACGCACCAACCCTGCTTATCAATCTCTCCAAAATTGGTATTATTTTCTCCTCTAATCTCCTTATAAAACTGCTTTAGTTTATTAGCTATGGAATCTAAACGTACAACCTTCCCCTCCTCGTTCAATCCCCATTGAGATCTTTTTCTTTCTTTTCCTCTGTGGCCTCGAAACTTAATACCAACAACCTTCCCCTCCCTGTTGACTTGTACGTTTGTAATCCATACCTGGTCCATGCCCTGCATTAGCCCCATTGCATCCCCTTGAGGTTTCATCCCATTCTCCATGACAAATAAATCTACAAATTGACCTGTTTTACTATAATAAAAACCCTGGAAACTGATTTTTTTCTTTAATTGCTGCCATCCATCTTTGTCAGCTTGTCTCAAATTATCATTCTCTACTCCCTTAACGTCCCTATATAACTGTTTCAATCTATACGCCATGCCATTTAAGTGTGCTAATGTGCCTTCTTGATCTATCCCCCATCTCGCTTCCTTTGCTTCTTCTTGCTCGTCTACCTGCGCGTCAACTTTAGTCCCTTCGCCTGCCTTTCCCTTAAACAGCATCCCCACAATCTTTCCGTCCTTGTTGATTTGCACCGCTTTAATCAGTACGTCCTCTGCGTCTCTTTCTACGCCGATGGCAGCTCCTTTAGGGCCTGAGCCATTTTCAAATACAAAAAAATGATCAAATCTCTTACGGTCACTAAAAAATCCACTAAAACTAATTTCTTCTTTTAAATCAGACCACCCATCCTGATCACTAACTCTCAAATTAGAATTGTGTTCTCCCCGAATAGATTTAAAAAGATACTTCAATTTGTTTTCTTTGGAGTCTAATCGTTCCAACTCCCCTTTCTCATTTAAACCCCATAGCGCTTCTGAAACTTCTTCCCCGTTTAGGCCTTTGAATTTCATACCTGTGATTTGCCCATTGATCATCTGCACTTCAGTAATATGGACACTTTTTGAATTTTGCGCCAAACCTATTCTCATACGTCCGAGTTTTTTCCCATTTTCAAAGGCAAATAAGGTGGAGAATTTTAATTCCCCCTCATAATAAAAACCAATAAAATCTCGTTCGGTTTTGAGCTTATACCAGTTTGCTTTATCACTTCTTTCTAAATTCTCATCTCCCTGACCTCTAATGGATGCATATAATTCATTTAATGATCCTGCCTTCATGGCAGAATCAATGCGAACTTCTTCCTCTATCTGATTTTCCGCTATGGCTGGTACCTCATCAATATTTTTTGTGCTTGTTAACAGAGCCATGTCCATTTTACAGCCGCCAGAAAAATATTTTCGAGGGACAGATGCACCGTTGACGGTAGGTGTTTCTTTAATAAAATTAAAAACACCTTTCTTAAAAGCCCTTAAATACTGTTGATAAATTCTTTCTTTTTCACTCGGATCATCAATATTGACACCCGCTACTTTATTCTTGTCTGCGTACACTTGCGCTAAGATGCTTTCCTTGATTTTATTCTTATACCATGTCGCTAAGATTAGTGAATTGTAAACCTGTCTTAGTTGGACAAAGTTTTTACCTTCGTTGACTTCCTTGGTCAATTCGGGGATGACGATTTCACGGACGATCTGACTACCTAACTGATTAGTATTTATAGCTTGTAGGTGATCCGATTGAATCCCTTCATGCTCGGCTAATGAAAGATAATCCTCTTCAAGCATAACCTTTAGTTTTGATTCGACAATATAAGCTGCGCCTATCTTGGAATTTTCATAAACGACTGCCTTCTCAGGAATGATCCAAACCTTATTAAACGTATTAACAGGGATATTCGTCGTGCCAAATTTCTTTGCTGCTTCTTCGTAAATGCGCTTCCAAAATTTCTTACCAACCTCTTCTTCTGGATAAATCAATGAAGCTGTTATTTGTTTAAGCATATAATCTTCGGCTAATAAATCACGACCCATTTCGGTAAGTCCAAAACTATTAGGAATAATACGACTTTTTTCGTAAGGTGAGAGATTAACCCAAAGATCTTTTTCAGGGATGGTTAAAGAGGCAAGAAAGTATTTAATCAGCTTGTCGGATTCGTCTTTAAGAGAATCATTAGATAATCGGCTGTTGCCTTTATCAAGGATGAAATCAAACCGAAAAGGATTGTCAGGATGGACTTTGATACCTTTTAAAATCGGGGGATTGAATTCTGGGCTCAGGCCTACCATCACACCTGGAGCAGGCAAACGAAAGTCTTGAGCTTGCACTGACGGCACAGGCCCAAACGAATTACCCAAAAAGGCAAAAAGTATCCCTATGGATATAACTTTTCTTATATCTAAAGTCATACCCAAAGTATAGAACATCTATATACTTCGTGCCATTTTTTGTGCTTCTAACACCAAAACAAAAGGGGACACTTTAAAGTGTCCCCTTTTTACATCTTGTTGCCTCGCAAGATTCCCTGTTGCTTGCTCTGCAAAGAGCTTGTGCTTCTGCTCAAGCTCTCTTTGGATGCAGAGCCCAATCAGAAACTTTTAACCCTCCCTTTAAGGGAGGTTTAAAAGTTGCCTCGCATGGACTCGAACCATGATACCGAGATCCAGAATCTCGTGTCCTACCATTAGACGACAAGGCAGTAATTATTTGAATGCTTCTCTTAATCGACGGACGGTCCGTTCTCGACCTAAAAGCACCATGGTATCAAAAAGGCCTGGGCCCACGGCTTTGCCGGTTAATGCCACCCTTACCGGATGCACCAAAACCCCTGCCTCAATACCTAATTCAGCGACTACTGCCCGAAATGTTTCTTCCGCTGCTTTAACGTTAAAATCTCCAATAGTGCTTAAACGATCTGCTAGCAAATCAAATTCTTTACGCATATCCTGTGATAAATGTTTTGACTTAACCTCTTCTTCAAAATTCACCTGATCGTTAAATATAAAATCTGTCCAGTCTAAAAAATCTAATAGGGTATTCATGCGCCCTTTGTACAAAGCTGCCATATGTTCAAGTTCTGGTCGCTGAATCTTTGTTTCAGGATATTGCGCAGCCACTAGAGGGACCAACGCTTCTGCTAATTGTACGGTATCCATCTCTTTAATATATTGACTATTCAGCCATTGAAGTTTTTCTATAGAAAAAGCTGCCCCAGATTTATTGATTTTCTTGACAGAAAATGTTTTGAGAGCAGAGGTCATTGTTACTTTTTCTTGATTGTTACCTGGTGACCAACCCAATAGCATCAGGTAATTGACAATAGCCTCAGGTAAATACCCCTGGGTGCGGTATTCGGTGACCGCCGTGGCTCCAGCCCTTTTGGACATGCGCCCACCTTCAGGATCAAGAATGAGAGGTAGATGCACAAACTTAGGGTATTTAAACCCTAAAGCATTGTATATCCCTATCTGCTTTGGCGTATTGGAAATATGATCTTCCCCTCTGATCACATGGCTTATTTCCATTAACGAGTCATCAATCACGCAGGCAAAACTATATGAAGGCGAACCATCCGTCTTTAACAAAACCTCATCTTTGATGACAGGATTACCATCAGCTCCTAAAACTACATTGTTGTTCTCATCGCGCTTATAAAAAAAGGATATGTCGAAACTGATTCGTCCTCGGATTAAATCATCCACCATAATTTCTTTATCCAGGGACCTTTTCAATAAGACTGCTTCACCTTCTTTATAGGCTTTACCTTCAGCCAAAAGCTGGTCAGCATACTTGCGGTATAAATCAAACCGGTCGCTTTGTTTATAAAACTCATCCCACGTCAGCCCCAGCCATTTCATGCTGTCCATGATCTCATCGAGGTATTCCGGCTTTGAACGGACTAAATCAGTGTCTTCAATGCGCAGGATAAATTGTCCCCCCTGAGCCTTGGCATACATCCAGTTAAAAAGTGCTGTGCGTGCACCGCCAATATGCAAAAATCCTGTGGGGGAAGGGGCAAAACGGACACGGACCATTACGACTTTTCCTTTTTCTCCAACTCAAGGAGTTCGGATATCTTGCCGTCGATAAAAGCAAATTTTAATTCGCTTAAAGGTTCAAACTGAATTCCGATATTATAAAATCTTTCACTCTCTTTAAATGAGCGAACCACCTTTCCTTTGCACCTAAAAGGAGTTGATGGATTTTTAAAATTAAGTTCTATATCAACCTTTGTTCCCAGATCAATCGCATGATTAAGATGCACGGCCAATCCGCCAGCGCCAACATTAGAAGTATTGGCCAGTATTGTTTCATTAGACCCATTGGCCAGCCACACCGTCAAGAAACAGGGGTAATTAGCTCTGGGGTATTTTCTTCGGTTAGAATCAAACATAGCTTAAATATACGGCTTTGAAAGTTGAGTGCCCTTGTCAATTAACATCTGGAGGTTTTCTCGAAGACGATCGTTGTCTTTCTTGGAAATTTCTGTAAACTCAATACCGATATCATAGAACATGGGTTTGATCTTTTCAATGGATTTGCGCCGTACCTTCCAAACAACCTTGCCTTTAGCGATGATGTGCTCGTCAAGATCCAAAAGGTCCACTTCCATCTCAACAGCAGTGAACAAATTAATCTCATTCTTAAGGGTAACGCTAATGCCGCCCATCCCAATATTTTCTGTATGCGCCAGAATAGGCCCTTGAGTGCGGTCGGAAGATACAAGCTTAACCATGCACGGATACATCACTCTGGGAAATTTCCTGCGATCCATTCCTTCCCAAGACATAATTGTCTCCTTTATGGGCTATCCGCCGTGCGGTATTTGAAGGCGGGTGATGCCTTCCGCACGACCGGTTTTAGGATCCACCTGAACAACAACACCATGCACCGTACCTGGTGACTGTGCCACTTCAAATTTATTGGGCATGCTGGTCAAAAAACGGGTAATAATCTTATTTTTATCCTGACCAATCACCGAATCATACGGACCGCTCATTCCAAGATCCGTTATATACGCTGTTCCTTGCGGTAGAATTTTTTCGTCTGCTGTTTGTATATGTGTATGCGTGCCGAATACCAAAGAAACTTTTCCGTCAGAAAAATGGCCCATGGCCACCTTTTCGCTGGTGGTCTCAGCGTGCATATCCACAATGATTACTGCTGTGTGCTCCTTGATTTGAGCAACGATCCCCTCAAGCGCGCGAAATGGACAAGAAACATTATAACGCATAAAGGTACGGCCCAAAAGATTTATTATCCCAACCTTAATGCCATTGGCTGCAGTAACAACTGTCCAGCCGACTCCTGGTGCACCATCAGGAAAGTTAGCTGGACGGATAATTTTTTGCTGATGCTCTTGCAGGTAGGGAAAAATGTCCGGCTTATCCCAAACATGGTCCCCCATGGTCATCACATCAACACCAAAACTTAAAATCTCTTCCGCATTTTTAGGGATCAAACCAGATCCGCCAGAAGCATTCTCAGCATTGGCAATCACAAAATCGATCCGCTGCTCTTTTTTTATCTTAGGCAAAGCATAGGCAACAGCTTCCCGCCCTGGACGACCAACAATATCACCGATACATAATATATTCATGCTTTTACTTTGCATATTCGATAGCACGAATTTCCCGAACTACCATAACCTTGATATGCCCTGGATATTCCATCTCTTCTTCAATTTTCTTTCTGATATCATGTGCCATGGTCACCGCCTCATCATCGCTGACCTTCTCCGGTGTGACCACAACCCTAATTTCACGGCCAGCCTGCAGGGCGTAAGATTTTTCAACACCCTTAAACGAATTGGAAATTTTCTCCAGATTCTCCAGGCGTTTAATGTATGTTTCCATGCTCTCGGCGCGTGCCCCCGGACGTGCGGCACTGATGGCGTCTGCTGCGGAAACTAAAATCCCGTAAACCGTATTCATTTCCACTTCACCGTGATGGCTTTCCACGGCATAGGCCACTTCTTCAGACTCGCCGTATTTACGTGCAAGCCGCGCACCCACAATGGCGTGAGTGCCTTCTTCTACGTCGGAAGAAACCA
Source organism: Candidatus Omnitrophota bacterium (assembly GCA_013285735.1). Taxonomy (GTDB): domain Bacteria; phylum Omnitrophota; class Gorgyraeia; order Zapsychrales; family Fredricksoniimonadaceae; genus JABDGZ01. The sequence goes on from JABDGZ010000001.1 coordinate 16,725, forward strand.
CCTTGCCAATATCATGCAGCAGCCCTGAACGTTTGGCGATCTTAACGTCAACGCCTATCTGATGTGCCATAATGCCCATAAGCTTGGCTACTTCGATCGAATGATTTAAACCATTTTGACCGAAAGACGTACGGTAACGCAGGCGTCCTACTAATTTAATTAATTCCGGATGCATGCCATGAATGCCCAGCTCTATGGTTGCATGTTCTCCGTCTTCTTTAATTTTCTTCTCTAGCTCTGCCTTGGCTTTTTCCACCACCTCTTCGATGCGGCCTGGATGGATACGCCCATCAACAATAAGCTGTTCCAGGGCCATGCGTGCGACTTCGCGACGCGCCATATCGAAACCTGAAATGGTCACTGCTTCTGGTGTATCGTCGATAATAATATCAACCCCGGTGGCCTGTTCCAGGGTACGTATGTTACGGCCCTCACGGCCGATGATGCGGCCTTTCATTTCATCTGAAGGCAGCGGGACAACGGAGATGGTTGTTTCTGCGGTATGATCTGAAGCACAGCGTTGAATAGCAGTGCTGATAATTTCTCGCGCTTTTTTGTCTGCTGTTTCCTTGATCTCTTCATTCATGTGACGCAGGCGCAACGCTTTTTCATTAAGCAATTCTTCCTCGATGCGGCGTAAAAGGATTTGCTTTGCTTCTTCCGAGGTTAAATTGGCAATGGTATGCAAACGTTCTTTTTCCTGAGCTAAAACCTTGGTTAATTCTTCATCCTTCTGCTTAATATTCGCTTCGCCCCGTACCAATGTTTCCAAACGAGATGTCAGGTCCTTTTCCTTTTTCTCCAATAGGTCAACGCGCTTGTCGAGATTTTCTTCACGTTGCAAAACACGCTTTTCCATACTGCTTAATTCATCCCGGCGTTCTTTGGTTTCTTTTTCGAAATCCTGACGCATTTTCAAAAGTAAATCTTTTGCGTGCAGCTCAGCTTCCTTACGGATCGTTTCAGCTTCGCGTTGGGCTAAATCGCGTATCCCGCCGGCGTCCTTATGCGCTTGGTCCGCGCGTTGACGGCCTAAAATACGGTTAAGAAAAAACCCGACAATGACACAAACAATGGCCCCAAAAATAAAAATAAATGCCTGGCCCAATGAATTACTTTCCATGGCTACTCCTTCTGACTAATTATATTTACCCTATGATGACTTGATTAAGGCGCATATCGTGCGCCTCAGTAGGAAGGCTTTCGGTGAGTTGAAAATCAAAGGCAAGACCAACAGTAATTACAGACTTAGGAAGTGTGCTTAAAAAACGGTCATAATAACCTGCCCCACGGCCCAGACGATTATATTGCTTGTCAAAAGCAAGACCCGGAACAACCACTGCGTCAAGATCCTTTACAGCCAACGCTTTGTCAGGATTTGAAAGAGGTTCGTTAATACCGTATGTGCCCTTATGTACATCTTCCATAGATGAAATTACTGTAGGAATTAAATTCCTTTGATTTTGTTCAACAATGGGTAAAGCTACCCGTTTCCCGTAAAAAAAAGCCTTTTCAATCATCAACAAGGTATCCACCTCAAATGAGCTGGATGCATAAAATAGGATGGTCTGCGCCTTTTGAATGGCTGGCAATTGCCAAAATTGCTCTGCAATCAAACGGCTTTTACGTAAACCATCCTCTTGTGTTTGCTCTTTAAGCAGTTTTAAATAATAAATTCTTAAAGAGCCTTTATCCTTCATGTGCCGCGTATATTATCATTTTTTCTTTAACTTGTCCATTCTCTCTTTAATCTTGGCTTCATAACCCTGAAGTGTCGGTTCGTAATACACTGCCTCATGGGGCATATATTCTTGCTCCACATAATGTTGCGGATAATCATGCGCGTATTTATATCCTGCACCATGGCCTAATTTGGCAGCACCCTTATAATGACCGTCTTTAAGATGGATGGGCACGCCATGGGTACGCTGCTCTTTAACATCAGCCAGCGCTCGATCAATCCCCACATAGACCGCATTGGATTTGGGGGCACAGGCAACATAGGTCGCGGCCTGGGCTAAAATAATTCGTGCTTCCGGCAAACCGATCACTTCCATTGCTTGAAACGCAGCATTAGCCAAAATCAAGGCTTGCGGATCAGCATTGCCTACATCTTCCGCAGCACAAATCACAATACGCCTGGCAATAAAACGGGGGTCTTCGCCGGCATAAATCATCTTGGCCATCCAATACAAAGCCGCATCTGCATCAGAGCCGCGCATGGATTTTATAAACGCTGAAATCGTATCATAATGCGCATCGCCGTCAGCATCATAATTCACCTGTTTCTTTTGGATTGATTCTTCAGCAATAGCAACAGTAATATGGATCCGTCCATCCTCAGATTTAGGTGTTGTTAAAACAGCCACTTCCAGGGCATTGAGCGTCTTACGGCCATCCCCGTCGCTGATAGCAGATAAGAATTCAATGGCCTTATCATCAATCTGGATCGGCAATGCTCCCAATCCGCGTTCTTTATCTGCAAGGGCACGACGTATTAATTGTGTCAAATCATCCGGGGATAACGGCTCGAGTTCAAAAACCAATGAACGCGACAGTAACGGGCTGACCAAAGAAAAAAACGGATTGAAAACCGTTGCCCCAATTAAGACAATATTGCCTTCTTCAATGTCCGGCATCAAAACATCTTGTTGGGCTTTATTGAATCGGTGGATCTCATCGATAAAAAGAATGGTCTTACGCCCTGACGTGCTTCTGCGGTTTTGGGCCGCAGCCAAAATCTTGCGCATCTCTTCCACGTTGGACGCAACTGCATTAATCTTTTCAAAGTGGGATTGGGTTTTATGGCTGATGCATAACGCCAAGGTAGTCTTGCCAACTCCCGGCGGGCCGTAGAGAATAAGTGACGAAATCCTATCTGCTTCAATAGCGCGGGTAAGCAATTTGCCTTCGCCCAAAATATGCCTCTGCCCCACGTACTCCTCTAGGGAATGCGGCCGCATGCGGGCACTCAAAGGCGCGTCCGCGGGAGTAACTTTTTCATCGGAAGAAAATAAATTGGTAGGCATAATAAAAAAGCCCCGCCTCTGCCGTTGAATCTGGTGTAAATGAGAACCATCATTCTCAAGTGGGTGCCAGTGTGAGGCCGCCAAAGGCGCGCCAACAGGTTACCGGCTCCCGTGTGTATTGTTTGTGGTTCAATACATCCGAGATCCTGTCGAACAGTGCAGGGTTAAGTTTATTATAGCACTAATGGATTCTTGTGCACTATTTTTTTACCGACGGATAGCAGCTAAATCATGGGTGAGGGCCTGCAGGATACGTTCGTGAACAGCGTTAACTTCATCTTCGCGCAAGGTTCTGGCATTAGATTGATACTGGCAAGAAAATACAAGGCCTTTGGTGCCGGGTTGGATTTTATCGCCTAAATATTGCTCGATAAACTGCACTGATCTTAAAATATCTCCTCCCTGCTGGTGGCAGATCTCTTCAATTTTTTGGTAAGGGATTTCTTTTTTTACAGCCAAAGAAACATCTCGACCAATGGCCGGGAATTCTGAAATAGGCTGATATTTTAAACTGCTGTTGGGAAGCGGGTAAACTTCATCCAAATGAAGCCCGGCATAATAGATGTCCTGATTCTTAATGTCCCAATTGTTCAAAATTTTTCGATCGATCTTGCCTAAGGAGCCCAAATATTTTCCGTTAAGCATAAAGGTTGTTGCACAACTCGTGTCAAGAACGGCGAACTGATTGGCTTCAAAAACAGGATTAATACCTATCGCCTGAAAGATACGCTGCATGAGGCCTTTTAAATCAAAAATCTCAACGGTGTCTTTTTTAGACGTACGCCAATCATGTGCGCGGCGGCCCGATATGAGAATCCCCAACGTTTCTTTCTCGGCATCAACAAAATAACGTTTGCCGAATTCAAAAAAACGAAAATCCTTTTGCCCGCGATTAATGTTGGTAAGAGCCACCTGCAGCATCGATGGCAGCATACTAGGACGCATCAGTTCTTGATCTTGGCTCAATGGATTAAAAACACGCACCACCGGCAGATTAGCCATATTGGTTTTAACCAATGCCTTGCTATTGATCATATTGTGCGTAATAATCTCGTCAATGCTCCCTGCCATTAACACTCGCCGGATCTTTTCTCTGATCTCACGCGGCCTCTTGTCAACGGTAATATTAACTGTCTTAATTGTCGGCAGCTTGGACGGCAGGCGATCAAACCCTATCATACGGGCAACTTCTTCAATCACATCGACATCTTGTTGAACGTCAGCACGATTACCGGGAACGGTCACGATCAAAGTTCCGGCCTTAGCCGTCAGCTTGAACCCCAACTTTTCTAACCATGTTTTAACTTTAAGCGGTTTTATTTCCAGGCCCAACAACGATTCTATATCGGAAATTTTGACTTTTATCTTCGTAGAAACGTTTTTAGTCTTAACTGAAACCTCGCCCCGCCCGGATACATGTCCACCTGTTAACTGCAGCAATAAATCAGTAGCGCGATTAGCGCCTGTTAAAACGTCTTCAAAATTTACGTTGCGTTCAAAACGGTAAGAAGAATCACTGCGCAGCCCTAAGCTGCGTGAAGCCCGTCGGACAAGACCCATCTCAAAATGGGCGCTTTCCAATAAAATATTCTTAGTAGCCGCCGTGATTTGGGTATCTTGACCGCCCATCACGCCTGCGATGGCCACTGGTTTCTCAGCGTCCGCGATCACTAAAATGGACGTGTCTAGTTTTCGCTCAATCCCGTCCAGTGTTACTATCGTTTCTCCGGCACGGGCACGACGCACGGCAATCTTGCCGCCAGCTAGCTTATCAAAATCAAAAGCATGCAAGGGCTGGCCTGTTTCCATCAATACAAAATTCGTTATATCCACCGCATTATTAATGGCATTTATCCCCAAAGAAATTAAGCGCTGTTTCATTGCTTGAGGAACGTCCTTGATTTGTACATCTCTGATCAAGGTACCGATGTAACGGCTACAAGCTTTTTTATCTTCAATATGAATTAAATTTTTAATAACTGTACTCTTGTGGTTTTTGATCTTAGGACTTTTCACCGTCTTGCCTGTGATCGCCCCTATTTCCCGTGCCAGTCCTAGAATGTTCAAACAATCTGGACGATTGGGCGTGATTTCAATCTCCAAGACCGTATCACCATTAACAGATTCAATAGCTTCGACTTCAAGGCCAGCCATGGTCAGCCGTTCAATCAAAGCATCCGTCGATAACTTGGGATCAATATAGTCTTTTAACCAATTTATAGATAATTTCATATGCCTTAAAACTGTTTCAGAAAACGCACATCGTTTTCATAAAATAAACGAATATCATTGATGCCATATTTAAGCATGGCCATACGCTCAACACCCATGCCGAAAGCAAAGCCTTTGTATTTACCTTTAGGATACCCCACTTGCTCGAATACCTTTGGATTAACCATGCCGCAACCTAAAATTTCCAACCACTTCTTGCGTTGAATCCCTAAAATTTCCGCATTGATATCAACTTCTGCCGAGGGTTCGGTAAAAGGAAAAAAGTGCGGGCGAAAACGCATGATGACCTTGGGGCCAAAAAATCGTCTACAAAATTCTGTCAGTAAGCCTTTAAGTTCGGAAAACTGCGCCTTGTCATCAACCAGCAAACCTTCTACCTGATGAAACATAAATGAATGACTGGCGTCCACGGCGTCGGGGCGATAGACGCGGCCCGGCACAATCACAGCCATGGGCGGCTTATGTTGTTTCATGATCCGCACTTGTCCGGGAGAAGTATGGCTGCGTAACAAAAGACGCCGGCCTTTTGAGCTAGGGTCTTCTGCGTCTAAATAAAAAGTGTCAAATGCATCTCTGGAAGGATGGTCGATGGGAATATTAAGACCTGTAAAATTATGGAATTCTGTTTCTACCTCCGGTGTTTCAATCGTCACAAAACCCATGCCCTCAAAAACCGCGATGATCTCCTGCATGGTTTGGGTTAAAATATGCGTATGCCCCAGAGGCTCGCCAGTGCCAGGCAATGAAGTATCTACCTGCTCCCCGAAAATTTTAGGGACGCTGACATTTGAAGATTTTTCGGAAATTAATTGCTCAACAAAACTGCGTAAATCGTTAGCCCCTTTACCAATGGCTGCTTTGTCTGTTGGTAAAGCTCCCCCCAACGAAGCAAAAACAGCAGCGACAACACCTTTCTTGCCTAAATATTTAAGGCGAAAAACTTCCATGGCCTGAGGGCTATCAATCGCTTGGGCCTCAGCTTGAGCTTGAGTATGAATTTCTTGAAAATTCCATTGCATTGTTTATGTGCCTTAGAAATTAAGATGCCCCGCCTTTTAGAGCGGGGCATCTTGAGAACATGTAAAAAATATTCCCGCGCTTACGCCTTTTTAACTACTGCTTTTTTGACAGCAAGTTTTGGCTTTAGAATTTTTGCCTTTTCAACAATCTGAGCAAATACTTCAGGCTGTGTAATAGCTAAATCTGCCAAGACCTTACGATCAAGTGTAATATTCGCGGCCTTAAGCCCACTCACAAAACGGCTATAGGTAATACCGGATTCACGGCAAGCGGCGTTTAAACGGATGATCCAAACGCTTCTATATTCGCTCTTTTTCTTCTTGCGATCAAAATACGCATACTGACGGGAACCGATCAATGACTTGATGGCTTCTTTATAGCGTTTGCTGCGATCACCAAATTGACCTTTGGCTTCTTTGAGAACGCGCTTTTTGCGCTTGTGAGAATAGACGTTTGTTTTAATTCGTACCATACGGCAACACCTTCCTTATACGCTTGGCGTCCGTCGCTGATATGTATCCGCTGTGACGCAATTGTCGTTTATGTTTGCGTGTTTTTTTACCCAAAATATGCTGACGTCCTGCATTGCGCTTCTTTAACAGACCGCTCTTGGTCATGCGCAAGCGCTTGGTCGCCGCTTTCTTGGTTTTTAATTTTAACTTTTTAACCTTTTTAGCCATGCTTCTTCCCTTTCAAATAGACCTTTAAGCTCATTACCTAAAGGAGGATACCGAGCTTGATGCTAGATATCACTTTTCAGACTTAGGCGACAAGACCATGGAAACAATGCGTCCCTCCGCCATGGGTGCCTTTTCAACGGTCGCATACTGGGCGGTCGCCGTTACCACTTTTTCCAAAACAGCTTTCCATTGATCACGGAAGCTCATTTCCCTGCCTTGAAACATCATGTTGATTTTAACTTTATCTTTCTTACTTAAAAAAGAAATGGCCTGGCGCATCTTGGTTTCCAGGTCATGATCGTCGATGTGTGGCTTAATTCTAATTTGTTTCAAATGCGTCACATGCTGATGTTTTTTAACCTTACGCTCTTTTTTCTGCTGATCATATTTATATTTACTGAAATCTATAATCCGGCATACCGGTGGGGCAGCGGTTGGAGCCACCTCAATTAAATCAAGACCATACTCAACAGCCAACTCCAAAGCTCTGTTTATATTCACCACTCCTAATTGTTCAGAATTAGGCCCAATCACCCTGACTTCTTTGGAACGAATTTGATTGTTGATCCGAATGTTCTTTAAAATAAATAATCCTCCTAAATTTATGCTGCCCTTAAATAACGAGTGTTCTATTATCCCTAAATTCTATTTCTTGTCAATAATCTGCTGCTTTAGCCGCCCCATCAATGCTTCCACGCTCATAGTACCTAAATCACCGCCATTTTGCAAGCGCACGGATACTTGGGAGGCTTGGGCTTCCTTGTCTCCTATGATGATCTGATACGGGATCTTTTTAACCGAGGCCTCACGGATCCGTTTGGATAATGATTCATTGCGATCATCGACGACAATCCTCATGCCTGCTTGCTGTAGTGTTGTTTTGACTTGTGTGGCATACGCATTGTGCTCCTCTTTGATAGGAATAATCGCCACTTGATTCGGTGACAGCCACAGAGGGAAATTTCCTGCATAATGCTCAATCAAGGTGCCAATAAATCTTTCCAAGCTTCCCATGATCGCACGATGCACCATCACCGGTTGAGCCTGGTTTCCGTTTTCATCTATATAATTAAGTTCAAACCGTTCAGGTAAAAAGAAATCGCATTGGATCGTTCCGCATTGCCACTGACGGCCGATAGCATCTTTTAATTTAATATCTATTTTAGGGCCGTAAAAAGCACCGTCACCTTCATTAATATCATATTTTAATTCTTTGGTATCCAGTGCATCTTTCAGGGCTGCGGTGGCCTTGTCCCAATTGGCGATAGTGCCCATGAATTTCTCAGGCCGCGTGGAAAGCTCAATATGTAAATCGTTAAACCCAAAATCTTTCATCGTTTCAAAAATAAAATCAATGACATCAATGACTTCATTTTTGATTTGCTCGGGACGCAAAAAGATATGCGCATCGTCCTGAGTAAATCCACGCACACGCAAAAGCCCGTGCAGAACACCTGCTTTTTCCTGACGGTAAACTGTCCCTAATTCAAAATAACGCACCGGTAAATCACGGTAAGAGCGCGTCTGCGACTTATAGATTAACATGTGCCCTGGACAGTTCATGGGCTTGACAGCATAATCTTCGCCGTCTACTTTAAAATAATACATGTTCTCACGGTAATTCTCCGCGTGTCCTGAAATATCCCAAAGCTTGCCTTTTAAAATATTAGGCGTCATCACTAATTGGTAGCCGCGCTTTAAATGCTGTTCCTTGGTGTAATCTTCAATAATTTTTCGAAGCATAGCACCATTGGGATGGTAAAAAATTAAGCCCGCCCCGGCGGTATCGTGGTAAATATGGAAAAGATCGAGCTGTGTCGCTATTTTTCGATGGTCGCGGCGGCCTGCCTCCTCGAGCATCTTTAAATATTCATCCAGCTCTTTTTCTGTAAAAAAGGCAGTGCCGTAAATGCGCTGAAGCATGGGACGCTTTTCATCCCCGCGCCAATAGGCTCCGGCCACGGAAAGCAATTTAAAGCCTTTGATCAAACCCGTTGAGGCCACGTGCGGCCCTTTACACAAATCAACAAATGCATCGCCTGTCTTAAAAATAGATACTTCAGCGTCCTTAATCCCATCGATCAATTCAACCTTATATGTTTCATTGGCCGCGGCAAAAAATTTCTTGGCTTCCTCGCGAGGCATGAACGATTGGGTCAGCGGTAAATTCTTGTTTACAATGCGATGCATTGCCTTTTCTATCTTTTTCAAATCCTCGTCAGAGAATGGTTCTTTTTTATCAAAATCATAATAAAAGCCATTGTCAATGGCCGGCCCTATGGTGACCTTGGTTTCCGGCCAAAGTTCCTGGACTGCCTGCGCCATGACATGCGCGCAGGTGTGCCTTAATTTATCTATGTCTCTGCTATATTCCATAAATTTAAAATCTGGTGGACCCGACAAGACTCGAACTTGTGACCTTTTCCATGTCAAGGAAACGCTCTAACCAACTGAGCTACGGGTCCTTAAAGTGGGCGGGGAGGGACTTGAACCCTCACAACCTTACGGTCATAGGATTTTAAGTCCTACGTGTATACCAATTCCACCACCCGCCCAAAAAGCACATTCCGGATACTGCCCAACAAAAATCTGGAGGCGTGGAGCGGAATCGAACCGCTGAATAGAGGTTTTGCAGACCTCTGCCTTACCACTTGGCTACCACGCCAATGCATTCTTTTCAATCAGTTCTTTAAGACCGCTTTAACGATGTCTTCGACTTCCGCCAAATGACCAACGCCGACGGTGCCACAGGCTAATTTGCCTTTGACAGGCTCAATGAATTTAAAACCGTGTTTCTTAAGTTTACCGCAATTCTCTTGAACAATCGCGTTGGCATACATCTCATCGTTCATCGCCGGTGCAATAAAAATTGGTGCCCGGGAGGTAATGGCAAAAGTTGTCAGCAGATCATCCGCCAAACCATTGGCTAGCTTCCCTATGACATTGGCCGTCGCTGGTGCGATAAGAATAGCGTCGGCACTTTTCGCAAGCTCAATATGCGCCATGCGCCATGCGTCTTGATCAAACATATCGCTGTAGACACTCTTGCCCGACAAGGCAGACAATGTCATGGGCGTTATAAATTGCGCCGCTTCCCTGGTCATAATCACCGTTACCTCACAGTGATTACCCTGAAGGCGACGAATAATATCCCCTGCCTTGTAGGCTGCAATGCTGCCGCAAACCCCCAAGACAATTTGTCGGATCCTAGGATTTGCCATTCTTTTTATTCTTCTTATCGTGGTATGCGGTAAAGATATCTCCGCCTTTTTCAACGACCTTCCCTGCACGGATTTCATCTAATGCTGTCGTCGCTAATTTTTGGTCAGCAGGCACATTGACTAACCTGACGCCTGTTGCTGCCAATTCCGTGGCACGCATTGATGCTAAACGTACCAAACGATAAACACTCATGCTTGCCTTAGGCAATAATTCTTCGAGCGGCTGATAAGCCATACGCATAGACCCTCCATTATTATTAAAAGATTTTGGGAGAATTTCCCCCATTAAATTCTAATAGAAATCCCTCGACCCGCAATCAGGGGCAGGCACAGCTCCCCCATGTTGCGAGAAATCCATTTTTATAACATATTCGAGGGGTATTGTCAATCAATCCCTAGCTCGTGGCAAACAATTTGCTGCAGCATTCCCAAGGCTTTATTTAAGTCCGCATTGATGATCACGTGATCATAATATTTGGCTTCTTTCAATTCCCTTCGAGCTACTTTTAACCGCAGTTCTAAGCTCTCCTTGCTTTCAGAGCCTCTTGCTTTGAGACGGCTTTCCAAAACCTTCATACTCGGTGCTTTAATAAATACTTTTAACGCCTTAGGAAACTCTTGGGCCACGGTCCGAGCGCCCTTGACATCAATGCATAAAAGAACATTAATGCCTTTTTTAAGCAAATTCAACGCCTGCTTTTTAGGCGTTCCGTAATAATTGTCGAAAACCCTCTCCCATTCCAAAAAATAACCCTTTTTAATCCTCTCTTCAAATACTTCAGTACTTAAAAACAAATAATCTTTTCCCTGGCGTTCCCCTGGCCTTTTGCTTCTGGTAGTCGCAGAGATAGATTTGACTAACCTGCCCTTTAATAAAGGACTTATCAATAACGCTTTGTGCAGAGTTGTCTTGCCGCAACCAGAAGGGCCGGAAATAATGACTATTCGAGCCTTGGGGAGGACGGATGCTTTATTCGACATTGTTGGATTGTTCGCGGATTTTTTCAACCTTACTCTTAATGGCGATCACAGCAGCAGCAACCACTTTATCCTGGACCTTGGAGCCGATGGTATTCGTCTCTCTCTGCATTTCCTGGGCGATAAAATCCAGTTTCTTGCCTGCCCCCTCAGCTTGTTTTAAAAGTGTTTTGGCTTCATCAATATAGTGCGCCAAGCGGGAGAGCTCTTCGTTAATATCATTACTTTTTTGAAAAGAGGAAAATTCCTCCGACGTCATTCGACCTTTAGCTTCTTTTAAAAGAGCGCTGGTGCGGCTTTTAATAAGACTGATCTGCAGGAGCATCCGCTTAAGCTGGCCATTGATGTCGACACTCAAGGCCTTGCCTTCCCGACGGCGCATGATGACAACCCCTGTCGCTGCTTTTTGCAAAGATTTTTCTAAAGCAGGCCAGAGCTCCCCTGCCTGCACAAAAACTTCCTTGGCTTCGACCACTCCGGGTAAACGCATGATGTCAGCAACCGTAATATCATTCTTTATATGATGCTTTGCCCCCAGGCTTTTGGCAAAATCCAAATAACGTTTAACGGCGTCCTGATTCAAGACGATATTCGTGTGCGGCCTTTCGGTAATTTTGACCGATACCGTAACCCTGCCGCGCTTCATCTGGTTGGCGATAATCTTCTGTATCTTGTCTTCCAGCGACGAGAAACCTACGGGAAGATAAAAAGCTACGTCCAAGTAGCGATGATTGACTGTTTTAATTTCAACAATGCCTTTAATCTTGCCGAACGTGACTTCGCTGGCCCCAAACCCTGTCATTCCTGTAATCATAGTCCCTCTTCCTTCTCAGATTGTTTCTTCCTTCTTAAACCACAATGCTATTTCCCGACGAGCTTCCGTGATGTCTGAAGACACATGCACTAAATTTTCAAAAACACCCTTGGTGGTCACACGCCCAAATTTACCACGCACAGACCTAGGGTCAGCTTCTTCAGGATTAGTGGCACCTGCCATGCGGCGCGCTTTTGCCACCGCGTCCGTCCCTGTAAACACCATCGCCACGACGGGGTTTTTGCCATGCAGATCTCCCATCAGATAGCTGACTATTTCTTTAAAAAAGAACTTGCCGCGCAAATGCCCGTAATGGGATTGTGCCAGCTTCAAGGAAACTTGGACTAATTTCATGCCCGTCAATTTTAAATCACTATTTAAAAATTGACTGATCACCTCGCCGGCAATGGCTTTTTGCATTCCGTCGGGCTTAATCAAAACCAATACGGACTCAGCCTTCATTTCCTTAAAACTCCTAAAATACGATCCAGATCATCTAGGGTATAGTATTCGATCACCATCTTGCCCTTGCCCTTTTTATCCTCAATAAAAACCTTGGTGCCCAAAATCTTTCGAAGCTCTTCTTCCAAAATTTCAATATCACGATTTTTAGGTTTTCCAATTACCTCGCGGGTCGCATGCTGCCCTTGATGGGCTTTTTTAACCAAATCTTCCACTTGGCGAACTGAAAGACCTTGATCAATAATCGCCTTCGCCATTTTCTTCTGGATATCAGCGCCCTCAAGGCTCAATAAGGCACGGGCATGGCCCATGGAAAGCTTGGTATCAGCCACTTGTTTTTGAATTTCTTCAGGGAGACGTAAAAGGCGCAATAAATTGGTAACTGTTGAACGGTCTTTGCCAATAGCCTCAGCGATTGCTTCTTGGGTAAATTGGAACTCCTCCATTAAACGCTTAAACCCAAGAGCCTCTTCAATAGCATTTAATTCTTCACGTTGTATGTTCTCCACTAAAGCTAATACTAACGCTTCTCGATCAGTAACATTCTTGATTATTACTGGAACTTGCTCCAATCCAATGGCTTTTGCCGCTCTTAAACGCCGTTCTCCCGCCACTACCTCAAAGCCATCTCCATGTTTACGCACCAAAATTGGCTGCAAAACACCTTTTTCTTTAATTGAAACCTTTAAATCTTCTAGTTTAGACTCATCATAATTTTGTCTAGGTTGAAACCTATTGCCCAGAATGGAAATTGTTTTAACATGAGCAACGCTTCCAGATGAATTATTATTCAGAATGGAAATTTCTTTGCTGGAATCACTTTCGAAAGTCTTTTTTGATATTAGAGCTGATAAGCCTTTTCCTAATACTTTATTTTCCATTCTAAATTCCCTTCGGGGCTCCGGCTCGTAAGGCCGGAGTCTCCACATCAATTAAATTATTTATTAGCTAATAAAAACTCTTCAGCTAATTCTTTATACTTCAAAGAACCTGCTGAAGCGCTGTCATAAAAATTGATCGGTTTTCCAAAACTTGGCGCTTCACTAAGACGTATGTTCCTGGGGATAATAGATTTATACACTTTTTCATTAAAATAATTCTTGATTTCATTAATAACTTCATTAGTTAAATTGGTTCTAAAATCAGCCATCGTCATCAAAACGCCTTCAATGTGCAGATCTGGGTTAAGTCCATCCTTAACCAAGGTTATCGTATTTAACAGTTGCGACACACCTTCCAAAGCATAAAATTCACATTGTATTGGAACTAAGATAGAATCTGCTGCTACTAAAGAATTTAGGGTTAAAAGGCCTAGCGATGGCGGGGAGTCAATAAATACAAAATCGTAACTACTTTTGATAGATTCAAGGGATTTTTTAAGTCTTGTTTCTCTAGATAGAACACCAACAAGCTCTATCTCTGCTCCAGTCAAATTAATATTGCAAGGAATGATGTCTAAACCATTAAATCCTGTTTTGATCAGCGCCTGGGTAACTGTGGTACGGTGAATGAGTACTTCATACAAAGAGTCTTTAATTTCATTCTTATTGACTCCTACCCCGCTACTTGCATTGCCTTGGGGGTCCATGTCTACAATAAGGATTTTCTTGCCTAGAACGGCCAGTGCTGAAGCCAAATTAATGGTTGTAGTGGTCTTTCCCGTACCGCCCTTTTGATTGCAGACAGCGATAGTTTTTGCCATTTATGCCCCGTTTCACGTGAAACACAGCTATCTAATCGTCACCTTGATTTTAGCAGTTTTTGCTCCCCGCATACCAAAAAGGCCACGTTTTTCTTCACAGACAATTTTAATATTTAGTTTATTTTTAGGAACACCTAGCTTTACGACAGCTTTGTTAATCGCCTCATCTAAGGTATTTCCTTCAAATTCACTAGCCTCTGACTTAATAACCATGTTCATTTCTTACCTGATAATTTAGCAATTCTCCATTGCGTTGCTGTTGAAAGGATATAAAAAATTAAAAAATATATGGCCCAAGAACTAGCAAATTTATAAAACATAAAGGTCATCATCACTGGCAAAACATACATCATCATTTTCTGCTGCATAGCCTGTTGCTCATCTGTTACGATCATATTTTTACTTGTTATTTTCTGTTGTAAAAACATGATCCCGCCTGTGAGTATTGGTAATATATTAATATCATGTCCGATTAAAGGCAAGTCATAAGAAAAAGTTATTAAACGATCCGGTTGGGACAAATCTTTAATCCATAAGAATCCCTGACCTTGAAAGTATTGAGCACGCCACAATATTTGGTATAAAGCCATAAAAAACGGCATTTGAATTAAAAATGGCAGACAGCCACCGAAAGGATTGATCTTTTCTCGACGATAAATCTCCACCATTTCCTTATTTAGTTTTTCTGGATCATTTTTATATCTTTCTCTAAGCGCTGCAATCTTTGGCTGAACTTCCTGCATTTTGCGCATGGACATCATGCTTTTCATTGTCAATGGATAAGTAATACCATAGATAATGATGCTCATTAACATAATAGCCAATCCCCAAGATCTAAAAATTTGATGGAAAAATGGTATTGTGTAATAAATGGCTTGCCCTATCCATTCAATAATGGGAAAATTACTAAATGCAACAATTCGCTCAAATCCTTTTCCGTATTTCTTCATTAACCATGGACTTTGCGGCCCAGCGTAAATACTAAAGTTGTAGGTCACCATCTCCCCTGGAGCTATATTTTTTTCCTGCGGTTTAATAGAAATGTTTAGTTGTTTTTCGCTATCTGTTTTAATTTCATAGCTTTTTGTTTCAAATTCAGGCTTTAAAATGAATGCGTGATAGTGATCTCTAAATCCAACCCATCCTACTGTTGCGAGTTCAATTTTATTGTTTTTATCGTTAAATTTGGTTGCATTCCCTTTACGAAATATTTTATTGTTAGCCAAAACTGAATATTCATAGAGGGCGCTTTCTCTGTTGTTTTGATTATTTTCTACATTTGATTCATCAATTTCAAAAGCAGTAAAACTAAAATTATTTAGAATGGAAATTCCTGACACGTTTTTAATTTCCATTCTGACGTTTATCATGTTCTGATCTTTTGTTTCAAATATTTTTGTGATTTGCAAGTCTTTATCCCTATATACTAAGGAAACTGTTTCATTATTCAATTTTTGACCTGTGTACTGAGCATCTTCCAAGCCAGTTATACTTAACACATCAGTTATAAGAAAAGGATTGTTCTTTAAGAAATCTACATTGTGGAGCGATCCACCCACATTTGTATATGAAATATCCATATCTGGGGTTGTTGTATAATAATCTGTGGTCTTATTTACTGCATTTGTGGATATATTGTCACTATTTGAGGATACTGCTGTTGTAGAGCTTTTTATTGAGCTAACATTTTGCGCTGCAATGCTTTGAGAATTTTTTAACGGTTCCGTTTGTTTTGGAGGAGGGAAAATTGATTGGTAACTGAATAAAACTAATACAGATAAAACTATCGCTAAAATGGTATTACGTTCCATAAAATTTACCTTACTGGGTCATGCCCGCCGTCAGTCGCTGGAGAACAACGCAAAATACGCCACGTTGCCTTTGATACTCCACGAACGATACCGAAACGTTCAATAGCCTCGATGGCGTATTGCGAACAAGAGGGATAGAACCGACAATTTCTTAAAAGTAACGCGCGGCTTAAACACTGATAGGCTTTTATGCCTTTAACCAGAAGTTTTTTGACCATTGAATAAGCCTGCGGGCTTTTAGGGGATAAGTTTAGCGCGGCCTTTGGCGCGTCGACGGCTGAGTACCTTTTGGCCGTCGGAAGTCGCCATGCGCTTACGAAATCCGTGTCTTTTTTTCCCAACAATATTGGTTGGTGTCTTTAAATGCTTCTTCATAGTGGGGGAATTATAGCACAGCTTCGAACGAAGTCAACAAGGAATCTGTTTTTTGAGGATAAAAACTCTAAGAATCACTAGTGTTTAACAAAAAACCGTTGCAATCAAACAAAGCTTTGTTATAATGACCCATCGTTACTTAATAAAACCCTAACACAGCCACGAGATTAGGCTGTATTTAGCCGATTTTTTAATCCACAGCTGTTAATAACTTGTGATCTCGTCTGAAATGACCCTAGTTGACGTCTGGCAAAAAGCTCAAAATCCCATCAAAGCCTCCATTGGCGAGACTTCTTACGACACATGGTTTTCTCACCTGAAAATCTGTGAAACCACCCCTGGCATTTTGACAATCCAGGCACCTGACGAATACTTCAAAAACTGGATCGATGAGCGCTACCGTACCATCATCGAGCGCTGCCTGCGCACCGAAGCAGGGCAGGGGATTGACATTGAATTCGCTGTTAATTCAGAATTACTCAATAAAAATACCCAGCAAAAACTTAACCAAATTGAAAAATCTTTTGCTCCCACTGATAAAAACATCCATTTAAACCCGCGTTTTCTTTTTGAAAACTTTGTCGTGGGGGCAGGTAATCGATTTGCTTTTGCCGCCGCCCAGGCTGTGGCGGAAAATCCTGCCAAATCTTATAATCCATTTTTTATTTACGGGCCCGTAGGTTTGGGGAAAACACATTTATTGCAAGCGATCACCCACGAAGCTAAACGGAAAAATCCCGCTCTTAAAATTTGCTATTTATCATCTGAACAGTTCACCAATGAACTCATTAACTCAATACGCCATCATTCCTCCGAGGCTTTCCGCCAAAAGTACCGCCACGTCGACATTCTCTTGATCGATGATATCCATTTCATCGCCGGAAAAGTCTCCACCCAGGAAGAATTCTTTCATACCTTTAACACGCTTCATGATCATCACAAGCAAATTATCATCTGCTCGGACAGGCCTCCTAAAGAAATTGCTAACTTAGAAGAGCGCCTGGTTTCCCGTTTTGCCTGGGGATTAATTACTGACATCCAGCCCCCGGATTATGAAACAAGGGTCGCTATTTTACGAAAAAAATTAGAATTAGAATCTGTTGTCGTTCCAGATGATGTGGTATTATTTATTGCCCAAGAAATTAAAACTAATATCCGCGAATTAGAAGGGGCTCTCATTAGGGTGGTTGCTTACGCATTGTTGGAAGATAAGATGATTTCTTTGGGGGTGGCCAAGCAAGTCCTTAAAGATATGGTCAAAGAAACCATGAAAACCATCAGTGTTGACATGGTTCAAAAAGAGGTGGCTGCCTACTATAGTGTAACCTTGGCAGATTTAAAAAATAAAAAACGTAATAAAAATGTGGTTTTGCCTAGACAAATAGCTATGTACCTAACCCGTAAATTAACAACTCACTCTTTGCCAGAAATTGGGGCGGCCTTTGGTGGTAAAGATCACACTACCGTTTTGCACGCTTATAAAAAAGTAGAAAAAGACTTTATTACTAATTTGGAAGTGAAAAAAAGCATTGACCATTTAAATTCAATTCTTTTAGAATGAATAAATGTGGATAAGAAATTCTTATTGTCCCAAGCTTGTCCACAGGTGTTAATAGCTGTAACTCATTGATAAATATACTGTATTTGTTTCTGATGCAACTTATCCACAAGTACTAATACGATTACTGCTGTTTTTGAAGGTTAACCATTAAGCACTAAAAGCAGAGGGTTGTGAATATGAAAATAAAGACTAATAAAGAAGAAATCCAAGCCGCGATTGCAACGGTTAGTAATATTGTTTCACCAAAAGCAACATTACCAATCTTGTCTAATATGCTTTTGGAAACAAAAGATAGTTCATTAAGATTAAACACCACTGATTTGGATATTGGTATATCCTGTGAATTGCCTGTGCATGTATATGAGCAAGGGGCAATAACCATACCTGCCAAACGTTTTAGCGATATTGTTCGGGAATTACCTAGTGGAGAAGTGGTGATTGTGGCCCGTAAAAACAATCAGATTGATATTGAAGGATTAAATTGCAGGTTTAAGCTTAATGGTTTGCCTCGCGAAGAATTTCCAAAATTTCCGGAATTTAAAGAGAAAGATGCTGTTTTAATTAAACAGGTGGATTTAAAAGAAATGATCCGTTTGACAAATTTCGCGGTTTCTTATGAAGAGTCACGGTATGTGCTAAATGGTCTTTTATTAGAAATTGCTGGTGATGTGGTGCGTATGGTAGCCACTGATGGCAGGCGCTTGGCTAAAATTGAAAAAAAATTAGTTCACCTCAGTCATAAAGATTTTCATATTATCATTCCCGTTAAGGCAATTAATGAAATTAACCGTAATTTAAAAGAAGAGGGACAGGTTAGTATCATTCATGGAGGAACCCAAGTTTTATTTAATATTGACGGAGTTTTGATTGCCACGCGTATTATAGAAGGTGAATTTCCTAATTATAAGCAAGTTATCCCTAAGGAAGGTAATAATAAGGCTAAGGTCCGGACCCAGGATCTTTTGGCGGCCATCCGTCGGGCGAATTTACTCGCCACTCCGGATTTTCAAGCGATCAAATTTGAACTCTTTAAAGATAAGCTGGTGATCTCTAAAACTACCCCTGATGTAGGAGAATCCCGGGAAGAAGTGGCCATTGAATATGGACAGCAGGAATTGATTGTGGGCTTTAACCCGCAGTTTTTTATTGATGTACTTAAAAATATCAATGAAGAATATGTGCCTATGGAATTCTTAGGACCAGACAAACCCTGTGTGCTGCGGCTCAAAGAGTATTTGTACTTGGCCCTTCCCATGAGATTGTAAGAATGGATTCAATCAAAAATATTATTTCGGGCGTTATAGGACGGATGTCCTCGGGTTCTGGCGGATCTCTTCAAGATATCCAGGCCGTTTGGGAAAGGATATCTAAAGATAAGGCAAGTAAAATAACAGATTTTAAGGATGGATGTGTTACCATCAGCGCGGATTCTTCGATGCGCTTAGTCAGGCTTAATTTAAATAGGGAAAGTCTTTTAAAAGAACTACAGCAAGAATTTCCGTTGATTGTGAAAATTAGTTTTAAGGTAGGAACAACAGGCTAAGGGAGAGTATGAAAACAGAAGAAAAACAAGTGAAGGCAAAAGGCAGCTATGACGCCAGCAACATTACGGTTTTAGAAGGATTAAAAGCGGTACGCATGCGCCCGGCTATGTATATCGGGGACACCGCGAGCCGCGGGCTGCACCATCTGGTTTATGAAGCAGTGGACAATTCCATCGATGAAGCATTGGCAGGGTATTGCACCGCTATCGAAACACTGATCAATCACGATGAATCCATTTCAGTTATTGACAATGGCCGCGGCATCCCGGTCGACATTCACAAGACCGAAAAGAAACCAGCAGTAGAAGTGGTTTTGACCACCTTGCACGCCGGCGGGAAATTTGATAAAGATACCTATAAGGTTTCCGGTGGTTTGCATGGGGTGGGCATCAGTTGCGTCAATGCTCTTTCAGAATGGTTTGAAGTTGAAGTCAAGCGCGATGGGAATATTTATCATCAACGTTATGAGGAAGGCAATACGGTCTCAAAGCTCACCACCATCGGGAAAACAAAATCGACCGGCACCAAGGTAACATTCAAGCCGGACAAAACAATTTTCAAGGAAACATTAAAATTTTCGTTTGATATTTTAGCCAAACGACTGCGCGAACTGGCATTCTTAAATAAAGGCATCTCCATCAAGCTTACTGATAATCGGGGAGAGAAACCCAAGGAATCCCTGTTCTTATTTAAAGGCGGGATCATTTCTTTCGTTGAACATCTTTCAGAGAATAAAACACCGCTGCACAACAAGGTTTTTTATTTTGAAAAAGAAAAAGACGGCATCAGTGCAGAGGTGGCCCTTCAATATAACGACACCTATAATGAAACAGTTTTTTCGTATGCTAATAGTATCAATACGATCGAGGGCGGCACACATTTATCGGGGTTTCGCTCCGCGTTAACAAGGGCCATTAATAATTATGCCAAAGCCAAGAATTTGCTCAAAGAAAAAGATGGTATTGGAATCTCCGGTGACGATACCCGTGAAGGGCTCATCGCCGTCATCTCCGTCAAGATCCCTGAGCCCCAGTTTGAAGGCCAGACGAAAACTAAATTGGGAAATTCCGAGGTCGATGGTTTAGTGGCGTCCATGACCTTGGAGGCGCTGACCCTTTTTTTTGAAGAAAACCCGTCGGTAGCCAACAAGATCATTGATAAGGTCATTATGGCAGCCCGCGCACGGGAAGCAGCGCGTAAGGCGCGTGAGTTGACCCGTCGTAAAGGCGCGCTTGATTCCGGCGGCCTGCCAGGGAAACTCGCGGACTGCTCGGAGAAAGATCCCACCATGTGTGAACTATACCTGGTGGAAGGGGATTCAGCCGGTGGTTCTGCCAAGCAGGGACGGGACCGTTCTTTCCAGGCGATATTACCCCTGAAAGGCAAAATTTTAAATGTTGAAAAATCCCGTCTTGATAAAATTTTAAGCAATGACGAAATTCGTACCATGATCACAGCATTAGGGACTGGTATTAGTGAAGATTTTAACGTCGAGAAATTACGTTACCATAAAATTATCCTGATGTGCGACGCGGATGTTGACGGTTCGCATATCCGCACCTTGATATTGACCTTTCTTTATAGGCAAATGCCGCAGCTGGTGGAAGGCGGGTATATCTATATCGCCCAACCTCCTTTGTACAAGGTGACCCGAGGTAAACGGGAAGAATATATTCAGACTGAAAAAGAAATGAATGATCTGATTTTGGAATTGGGCACCGATGGTATCCGATTGACCAAGATCGAAGGCAAAAAAACATATACACCCGCACAGGTCAAAGAAATCCTTCAAGCCCTTGTTGAATTGGAGCATGTTGTTGAGCGCCTGAAGCGCCGGGGGGTTGATTTTAATGCCTACGTCGAGAAATATGATGCTAAAAGAAAGAAAATGCCCCGCTATCTTGTTAAGGTGGGGATTCAAGAAGAATATGTTTTCGATGATAAAGAATTAGCAGAAATAACAAAGAACGATACCGAAACGCAGTATATCGAAATTTTTGAGTCCGAAGAGATCGAGCCTTTGCAGGAAAGGCTTGATAAGCTGGACATTTTCTTACAGGACTATAAGCGCAGCATTGAAGAGCAGGTGCTTTTGGCTAAAGATAAAAAGGAAAAAGTAAAATTAAAAATAGATTTAAAGCCCTTGTTTGTCATCGAGGATGAAAAAACGAAAACAGAATTGATGTCGGTCGTGGACATTCTTTATTATGTGCGCGAATCCGCCAAAAAAGGCATGCATACACAGCGTTACAAAGGTTTGGGGGAAATGAACCCTCAACAGCTTTGGGACACCACCATGGACCCTGAGCGGCGCACGATCCTTAAGGTAGTGCTCGAAGATGCGGTGGAGGTGGATAAAACTTTTGCCATGCTCATGGGCGATGAGGTTGAGCCTCGCCGCAAGTTCATCGAAAGCTATGCACATGAAGTCAAGAATTTGGATATTTAAAAGAAAGGTAGATTCATGTCACGTGATTTAAACAAAAAAGAACGCATTATCCCGGTTTATATCGAAGAGGAGATGAAGAATTCGTACCTCTCCTATTCCATGTCTGTTATTGTTGGCCGTGCCCTGCCGGACGTGCGCGATGGCCTCAAGCCCGTGCACCGGCGCATTCTTTACGCCATGAAAGAACTTAATCTCGAGCACAATAAGCCCTACAAGAAAAGCGCCCGTATCGTCGGGGAAGTCTTGGGTAAATACCATCCGCACGGGGACTCTGCGGTCTATGACACCATGGTGCGCATGGTCCAGGAGTTTTCGTTACGTTATCCTCTTATCGATGGGCAAGGTAACTTTGGTTCCATCGATGGCGACACCGCTGCAGCGATGCGTTATACCGAGGCGCGCATGGCCTCCGTTGCCGAAGTGATGCTCAATGATATTGAAAAACAAACTGTTGATTTTAGTCCTAATTTTGACGGATCTCTGGAAGAGCCGGATATCTTGCCCGGCATGATCCCGAATCTTTTAGTGAATGGTTCCTCAGGTATTGCCGTTGGGATGGCTACAAATATGGCTCCGCACAATTTGGGAGAGATCATCGACGGGATTGTGCACTTACTCGACAATCCTGAGGCTGTTATTAAAGATTTGATGAAATTTGTCAAGGGCCCAGATTTCCCCACCGCTGGAATTATCTGCGGCAGGGAAGGTTTCGTAGATGCCTATAACACCGGCCGCGGCAAGGTGACGATCCGTGCCCGTGCCAGCATTGAACAGCAAAAGAGTAATAAAGAAGCCATTATCATCACGGAACTTCCTTATCAGGTCAACAAGGCTAACCTGATTTTAAACATTGCAGATTTGGTGCAGAACAAGCAAATCGACGGGATCACAGACATCCGAGATGAAAGCGACAAGGACGGCATCAGGGTCGTTATTGAATTACGCCGTGACGTGGATGCTAACATTGTACTGAACTATCTTTATAAACACACCCAAATGGAAGTAACTTTTGGGATCATCAATTTAGCCCTGGTCAATAAATCGCCCAAGGTTTTGAATTTGAAACAGTTGATGAGCCATTACATTGCCCATCGACGTGTCGTTATTCGTCGCCGCACACAATTTGATTTAGACAAAGCTGTTCGCCGGGCGCATATTTTAGAAGGCTTATTGATCGCTTTTAAGCATTTGGATGAGATTATTAAAACGATCCGTGCATCCAAGACAACGGCAGATGCCAAGGCCGCCTTGATTAAGAAATTTGATCTTTCAGAAGCCCAGTCCCAGGCTATTTTGGAAATGCAATTACAACGCCTGGCAGCTCTTGAGCGGGATAAGATAGAAGCTGAATACCAGCAGCTTTTAAAAGACATTGATAATTATCGTGCGATCCTGGCTTCGGATAAGAGGGTGGATGCCATTATTAAAGAAGAGCTAGCTGAATTGAAAAAGAGATATGCTGATGAGCGCCGTACGGAAATTGCGGGACGGGCGGAAGATATTGAAATTGAGGACATGATTGCCGATGAAGACATGGCCATTACCATCAGCAATAAAGGATATATCAAGCGTTTGTCCGTGGACGGGTACCGTTCTCAAAAGCGCGGCGGCAAAGGTGTCACGGCCATGACCACGTCTGATGAGGATTTTGTGGAGCGTATGTTTGTGGCGTCTTCGAAAGATTTTTTACTGATCTTTTCTAATCTGGGCGCGGTGCGCTGGCTTAAGGTATATGAGATCCCAGTGGCTTCACGTACGGCCCGCGGCAAGGCCATTGTGAACTTGTTATCCTTCAAGCCCGAGGAGAAAATCAGCGCCATTGTGGCGGTCAAAGAGTTTAGAGAAGATCAATTCCTGGTGTTTGCGACCAAAATGGGACTGGTTAAAAAGACCAAGGTCTCAGCCTATAATAATCCACGCAAAGGCGGCATCGTCGGCATTGGTTTAGAAAAGGGCGATGAGTTGATCGGCGTTGGATTAAGCAATGGCAAGGAAGATGTCCTTTTGGCAACGCGCCAGGGCATCTCATTGAGATTCCCTGAGAAACAATTACGCGACATGGGACGATCTGCCAGGGGTGTACGCGGTATAAATTTGGAAAAGGGAGATTTTGTCGTGGGCATGCTGGTCTTTGCCCCGGATGTTGACAAGACTACCGCCAAATTATTATCGGTCTGTGAATTAGGCTACGCCAAGCGTTCGGATTTTGCAGATTACCGCACGCAATCACGCGGGGGCAAGGGCATTATTAACGTGAAAATTACGGACAAGAACGGTGCGGTGGTGGGGGTCATGACAGTTTCCGACGGTGATGAGATCATGGCGGTAACCAAGAAGGGCATGGTGGTGCGTTCTTCCCCGTCAGAGATCCGTGAAACCGGTCGCAGCGCGGTGGGTGTGCGCCTGATCTCCATGGAAGCAGGGGATAGATTATCTTCCATTGCGCATGTGGTGCTAGCCCAGGAAGAGGAATAGTAAGAGATAAATTTGTTGACGAATAATCTCGGCGCAATATAATAACGGATTCTAAGTCGAATTCTTTTCGACCCCATCGTCTAGCCTGGTCAGGACACAAGCTTTTCAAGCTTGCAGCGCGGGTTCAAATCCCGCTGGGGTCGCTTTCAATACCTGCACGGCCTATCTTCAAGGAGGACAAATGTTAACTATCTACGGTTCAGATTTATCAGGTCCAGCGATCAAATGCCGGCTGACGGCCAGTATTTTGGGAATAGAGTATAAATGGCATCTTGTCAATTTGCGTGAGGGCGAGCAAAAAAAGGAATGGTTTTTGAAGATCAATCCAGTGGGCAAGGTGCCTGCCATCGACGATGACGGGTTTTGTCTATTTGAAAGCAATGCCATCTGCAAATACCTTTGCGATAAACAGAATTCGCCGTTATACCCCAAAGATGTTAAAAAACGTGCGACCATTGAGCAATGGATCGATTATGCCACCGTGCACATCGGAGCTAATTTCATACCGGTTGTTTATAATCGTCTATTTGCTCCACTTAGGGGGATGCCGGTCAATGAGAAAGCCATTACTGACGGGCTCGAATTCCTTAAACAATATTTTCCTTTAATTGAAAAACAATTGACCAACCATAAATATATTGTTAGCCAGGAAATATCCTTGGCAGATATTATTTTGTTGTCGCTTCTGGAACCGGCTGAAATGGCACACATTGATTTGAATATTTACCCTCAATTAACAGCATGGCGTAGTGAATTAAAGAAACAGTTTTTTTATACAAGCTGCTATAAGGAATACGGGGAAATGCTAAAGGCGTCAGCGTCTAGATGAAGGCAGCTCTTTTACAATATTGCGCGGGATCAGACAAGGTAGCAAATCTCTCAAAGGCCTTGAACCTGTCCCAGGAGGCGCTTGAAGGTGGAGCCCAATTTATATTGTTGCCGGAAGTTTTTAATTTTCGTGGCGACGGAAAGAATAAAGAATTGTTTGCCAAGGCCATGGAAAAAGTACCAGGCCCCTCAAGCAACGTATTTATCCCGTTAGCAAGAAAATACAAAGCCTCAATCCTATTGGGGTCTATTATAGAGAAGGCAAGCAGCACTCACGCCTACAATACATCTGTTTTCATTGATCCTAGCGGGGAGATTACCGCTAAATATCGTAAAATTCATTTATTCGATGCCCGTATCGGTGATAGGATAGTCAAGGAAAGTGATTGTTTCCGGGCAGGCCGAGTCCCCCAGACGGTCAAGGTAGGGGAATTTAGGATGGGGCTTTCTATTTGTTATGATTTGCGTTTTCCTGGCCTGTACCAAAAGTATGCCCGTCGGGGTGTGGAAATTTTGAGCGTTCCGTCGTGTTTTACCAGAAAGACAGGAGAAGCTCACTGGGAAGCATTGCTTCGAGCCAGGGCGATTGAAAATTTATCGTATGTATTGGCACCCAATCAAGTCGGCACAGATGCTCGAGGCATGCAAGCCCATGGGCATAGCATGATCATCTCTCCGTGGGGACAGGTTCTCGCCAGGGGAAGCGAGGGAGAAGAAGAAATTATTTTTGCGGATATTAATATGGAAGAAGTAAGAAAGGCAAGACAGGTCTTGCCTGGGATTATTGCCAATGATTTAGGGGGACATAATGACTAAACGTATAAAGGTTGCGGTGACGGGTGCGGCAGGTCAAATCGGGTACGCCTTATTGTTCCGTATCGCCGCTGGGGAAATGTTTGGGCCTGAGGTGGAAGTTGACTTAAGTTTATTAGAGCTGGAGAAGGCCTTGCCCGCGTTACAGGGAGTGGTTATGGAACTGGAAGACTGTGCCTTTCCGTTATTACGTGGAGTGTCCACATCAGCTGACCCTAATGTTGCATTTAAAGATATAGATTGGGCCTTACTCGTCGGCAGCGTACCGCGTAAAGAAGGCATGGAGCGCGGCGATCTTTTAAAGATCAATGGCGGTGTTTTTACAGTACAAGGACAGGCGTTGTCGAATAATGCCAAGCCGGACTGCAAGGTTCTCGTCGTTGGAAATCCTTGCAACACCAATGCCTTTATCGCCAAGAGTGTCTGCAAAAATATTCCCGCAAAGAATTTTTTTGCCATGACCATGCTGGACGAAAACAGGGCGCTGACACAGTTGGCCCAAAAAGCCGGGGTAGCGGTCGATGCTGTCAAGAATGTGGCGATCTGGGGGAATCACTCGGCGACACAGTATCCTGATTTTTATAATGCGACGATCAACGCGCGTCCTGTCCCTGAAATTATTAAAGATGAGGCATGGCTTAAAGGGGCTTTTATTGAAACCGTACAAAAGAGGGGTGCCGCCATCATCAAGGCCCGCGGACTATCTTCGGCCGCTTCGGCTGCCAATGCGGTGATCGATACAGTGCGTAATATCACAACCCCGACACCTGCGGGTGAATTTTTTTCAGCGGCAGTATCGTCAGATGGTAGCTATGGGGTTGAACCTGGAATTATGTTTGGTTTTCCTTTGCGTTCGGAAGGGCAGGGATATAGCATCGTTCAGGGATTAAAACATAATGAATTCGCTCAAGGGAAAATTAAGGCCACCTTGGATGAACTGCTGGCAGAAAAAGAGGCTGTCAAAGAGTTAATTTAGCATATTTATTTTGGTTTTTTATTGACCCTAATAAAATCTTAATATATGATTTTATTTGCTGGAAGAGAATGGGTTACATTAAAAAGATCTATAGGCAATCGAAGCATTTGAAATCACTGACTTGCTTTTTTGAATAAGATCAGGTATACTTAAGAGATTTTATTTTTGGGGGATCTAAAATGAGAAAACCCGGAGCTACAACTTACGGGGCATTATGTTTAACTTTGGGACTTGCCTTTTTGACCGGTTGTGATTTATTGGGTCTTGGGCCTAAGAAACAAAGTAGTTCTCAAAATCAGCCAGAAGTAACAGCAGCGCCTGCGGCTTCGGAAGTGCCGGTTTCTCCAGGTTCACCCGTCGTATCAGGCCCGCTACCTAGCGACGCTCTAGTACGTATAGGTAATTGGACATTGACATCAGAAGATTTTAATACCCGCCTCAATCTTTTAAAACAACAGCTTCCCGATTTTAAAGAAAACGATCCTGCTTCCAAAAGCGCCGTTTTGGATGAACTTGTCCGTCAACAGCTTTTAGTTAAAGAAGCAGAAGACTCAGATGTTGGCAATACCAAAGAAATTAAAGATGCTATTGAGGATTTTCGCAAAACATTGTTAGTTCAGGAAATTGCCAGCCGCCTGACCAAGGATGTCGTGGCAACCGAAGACGATGCGCGTGCATATTATGATGCGAATAAAGATAAATTTACTGATCCAATCACCTGGCATGTCAGCCAAATCGTGGCCGGGGATGAGTCCACGGCCAACGGCATCTTGGTGCAGATTTTACAGGGCGGTAATTTTGCTCAGATCGCCCAGGCCCAATCAAAAGCGTCGGACGCTGCCGCAGGTGGTAAGCTAAAGGCATTCATCACAGGCAAAGCTCCTTTTGATGCCATGCAGATCGCCATTTCTAATTTAGACACAGGAGGCGTTAGCGGTGTATTTAAGGGCCCGGAAGGTTTTTATATTGTTAAAGTTGATTCTAAAACAGGCGGTACGCTTAAGTCCTTTGCGGATCTTAAAAAAGACTTAATCTATGGACTGACGATGCAAAAACAGCAAATGGTAATTTTAAATCATCTAAAAGAACTTTCGGAAAAAGAAAAACCAGAGTATAATAAAGATCTCATAGAACAAGTTGTTGGAAAGTTAAACCCGTAGTTGAAGACTGAACACTGGAGGGAAAATTGCCCTTTGAAAATAAAAAACAACTTTTGATTATCGTCGGTGCTGTGTTTGCTGGGATTGTGGCCGTGTTTTTGACCAGTAATTATGTCAAAACCGCGATCCAGGGCCAGACCGCGGCCTTGGCAGAACAGTATGATCTTAAACAAAAGGACATGGTGGCCCAGATCCAACAGCGCAGCGACCAGCAGATGGCAGCCCTGGCGCAGGAATTAGAACGCGTTAAAGCTGAGCAGGCGCAGACTTCTCAAAGACAGATGGCTGCTATGCAAGAGGCTATGCAACAGCAGGCGCGCATGCAACAACAGCAAGCGCCCCAAGTTCAGCAAGTGATCCGTAAACCATCATTAGCGTTAAAAACACCTGTTGGCAAACGCGCCGTGACAGTACGGATTGATTCATTAGCAGCGGTAGGCGGGTTGCTTAATGCCGGAGATTTTGTGGATGTGATCGCAGAGCTTAATGTTCCTTCCCAGGATTCAGATAAGAAAACCGTGACCGCGATGATTTTTCAGGGCCTGCAGGTCTTGGCGATTAACACTAACGAGGATGACCCTGGTGCTTATGTTGAACAACAGGCAGCAGGGTATTTGAAAATTACCTTTGCGGTTGACCCTCAAGAAGCAGGGCTTTTATCTTTTGCTAATAAAAATGGAAACTTAGAATTGGCCTTGCGTTCCCCAGATGACACGGATCACCAAAAGCTTAAAGCAAACACATGGAAAACCTTGGCAGATTATGTCTTGAAGAATCAGGGACTTGATATCCAAGATCCAGACGGAGAGAATGCAGCCAGTATTAAGCCAGAGGAAAATAAACCAAGTATCCAAATTTTTAGAGGCGGCAAGGAACTTTAATTAATGAAACATACTGTGTTAAAGAAAATTTTTGTCATTATCTTGGGGTTTGTGTTATCAGCATTTTATATGCCTCGATTGTCTGCTGATGAAAGTGCAGCAGATACGAGCGATGCCATTGATATGATTGTTGGGGATATTCAAACGATCGCGGTCAATAACCTGACACGTGTTTCAGTGACTGACCCGGATGTAGCGGATATTTCAGATGCTCAAAGTGATAAGATCACGATTTTAGCTAAAAAAGGCGGACAGACGGCTTTGTTTTTATGGGACGCGGATGGCAAGCGCAACGTTAAAGTGTGCGTGGCCAACCAGGATCTAACTGCGCTTAAGGGCCGTGTACAAAAGATTTTAGATGAAGCGAATATTACCGGTGTTACTTTAGAAGAGAATTTTGATATAGGCAAGGTGGTTCTCTCCGGGGAATTACCTAGGGAAGATAGAGACCGGATGACGGATATTTTATCGCCATATAGCGATGATTTGATGAATTTGACCAAGGCAGAAAAACATGAAGAGTTGATTCAGGTGGATATGCAGATTGTGGAGATAAGCACCTCGCTGGATCAAAATCTGGGGATATTGTGGGGGACAGGTTCTGGGGGCACCAACAGCGGTGCGATAGGGCTTAATTATGCTGAAACACTTCCGCCTAGCGATGGGCATATTAAAGATTTTTTTAAGATAGGAAATTTTTTCCGTACGAATTCATTAGAGGCTACGGTGAATGCCTTGGTGCAAGAAGGCAAGGCGAAACTTATTTCTAAACCCCGCTTAGTGGTTGTTAGCGGTAAGCAAGCGAGTTTCTTGGTGGGTGGGGAAATCCCCGTTGAAAGCACAACTACTTCCGCCTCAGGAGGGTCAACCACTTCAAACACAACCTATGCAGAATATGGGGTTAATATGTCGGTTACCCCGACCATTCGTGAAGGAAAAATAGATGTACTGCTCAATGTGGATATACGTGATATTGATTCATCGAATTCGTCTAACGGCAACACTGCTTTTATTACGCGCACAGCAACGACAAATTTATTTATGGATAACAAGCAGACCATTGCCCTGGCAGGTTTGATTAAGTATGCCGTCAGCGCTCAAGTAACAGGTATCCCGATATTATATAAGATACCCATTATAGGGGCATTATTTAGAAATAGCAGCACCCCCTCACCAGAGTCTAATACAGAGATGGTGATTATTTTGACACCAACGGTGCTGACAGATAAGAAATTTGCGAATAATCAGATAGTTATGCCGACACCATCGGAGCGTGAGGAATGGAACAAGATTGATGCGAAGTATGAACATGAACCGCTGCCAGCGTGGCCGATTGCGAAAGAGAAAGTCGTTGAGCCCAGCAGCAATGATTCACCAACCATATTTCCGGAAATGACAGCGTATGCGCGCATGGTGCAGGAGAGGATTTCTAAAGCCATATCCTACCCCCAGGCTGCAGGAGGTGTCGCTTTGGCAGGGACTGTTAAGTTGAAGCTACACATCCTTAGAAGCGGGGTATTGGATTCAGAAGAAGTGGTAGAATCTTCAGGGAATGATATTTTAGATCAAGACGCTATGCAAGCCGCCAAATCAGCTGCTCCGTATGATGTTTTTACAACGGGAATGGATCAGGAAGATTTGATTTTTACGATCCCTATTGTATATAACAGGCTCATTTCAGGGGACCAGGCGCCCACGGGGAAAGTCATTGCTTCGTACTAACGGTTAGTATCCCGCCAATAATAAAATCATCAGCGACAAAACAAAAAAATGTGGTAGAATATAAGACTTATGAGCTGTAAAGTCATTACAATATTCAGTAATAAGGGTGGAGTAGGCAAAACCTTTATCGGGGTTAATATTGCCTGCGCGCTCGCCGTAAAAGGCAAACGGGTGCTGATTGTGGATTTAAATTTGCAGGCGAGCCAGGACATGGCGCGCATGCTTAATCTGCCGCCGACGAATTGCCTGGTTGACATTTTGGCTGACTTGGAAAGTTCAGCGGATGTCATTAGGAAAAATATAATCACGCATTCCAGTGGCCTGCATTTTTTGCCTGGCATCAAATCTCCCCGACAAATCGGACACATCACGTCGGATAATTTGCGTTTATTTTTCAAAAAAGCAAGCAGTCAATATGAATATATCATTGTTGATGGTGGGAGCACTTTTAGTGAGACCTTTATCAGCATCCTGGACTCATCCAACCTGATTTTGTTAGTGGGTACGCCCGACATCTTGGCGGTGTACCAGGTCAAGACAAGTCTTGAAATCCTTCAAAGCCTACATTTTCCCGTAAAGATGGTACGATTGATCTTAAACCGTGCTGAAAGCCGGGGCGGTGTCGCCTGGCAAGAAGTCAAGAATGCCTTGGCCTGCGAAGTTTTTTCATTGATACCGTCGGATGGCAAGACAGTCGGGGTTGCCCTAAATAGCGGCGTACCCTGTGTCATCGACAGCCCTAGGGCAAAGGTGTCAGAATGCTTCTTTGAGATCGCCAACAGCTTGAATGATGAAAGCATTTATGTTCAAGCTTCTGATGTTATCAAGGTGCGCGCCACCGACGAAACTTCTAAAAAGAGCAATGCGTTTTGGGAAAAATTTGGCATTACGCCCAATGTGGCTGAAGCAGCGATGAATTTTAAAAAAGAGGAAGATGAGGTTATTAAAGTAAAGCGGGCCGTGCATAATCTTTTAGTTGAGCGCATGAATTTGCAGAAGATGTCGCAGGAAGTTTTAAATGATCCCACTCAAGCCGCCAATTTGCGCAAGGCCGCGGAAAAAGTAGTTACAGAACTTTTGGCAGAAACATCGGGGACCTTTCTTTCCAGCCACGAGGAACGCTCCCGTCTGGTCAAGGAAATTGTCAATGAAGCCTTGGGGCTAGGTCCTTTGGAAGATTTTTTGGCTGATGAGACGATCACCGATATCATGGTTAATAATAAAGATGAAATTTTCGTAGAAAAGAATGGAAAAATCCTTTTGACCAACAAGCGGTTTATTTCCAATGATCAGGTCCGGGCTACCATTGACCGCATCATTGCTCCTTTAGGCCGCCGGGTGGATGAATCGACACCCATGGTGGACGCCCGTCTTCCCGACGGGTCACGTATCAATGCGATCATACCGCCTTTGTCTTTGAACGGTCCCATGATCACGGTGCGCAAATTTTCCCAGGACCGCTATACCATTGATGATTTGCTGACCCGTTTTAAAACCATCTCACAGCCCATGGCGGATTTTTTAAATGCCTGTGTTATCGGACGCAAGAACATGATTGTCTCCGGAGGGACAGGTGCTGGAAAAACAACCTTGCTTAATATTATTTCCCAATTTATCCCGGATAATGAGCGTATTATTACCATCGAAGACGCGGCGGAATTACGGTTGGTTAAAACACATTGGGCCCGTCTGGAAAGCCGTCCACCCAATATCGAAGGCCGCGGCAAGGTGACGATCAGGGATCTTTTTGTGAATACCTTGCGTATGCGTCCGGACAGGATCATCATCGGTGAGTGCCGTGGACCGGAAGTACTGGACATGTTACAGGCCATGAATACCGGCCACGATGGGTCTTTGACCACCCTGCATGCCAACACGACACGGGATACACTTTCGCGTATGTCGTCCATGGTTTTGCTCTCAGGAATTGAATTACCGTTGCGCGCCATTTACGAAATGGCTGCTTCAGCCATTAACGTCATTGTACAGATCAACCGTTTTTCCGACGGTACGCGTAAGATCACGGCGATTTCTGAATTGACCGGTAAAATGGTGGATGGTTTACCGGAGATCATTGACGTGTTTACATTTGTCCATAAGGGTTTAAACGCCGAAGGGCAAATCATGGGAGAATACGCCGCTACCGGGTATATCCCTAAGTGTTTCGATGATTTAAGTACGCGAGGCATACCCCTTAGTAAAACTGTTTTTGAGAGTCATGTCAGCATATAGATCCTAATGATCGCTAATCTTACCCGCGGCACCACCATTGCTTCCCGTGTTAAAATTGCCAACAACTCTTGGACTCGCATGAAGGGTTTGCTGGGGGGCGCTGATTTTCCCCCAGGCGAGGCTTTGATCATTACGCATTGCCAATCCATCCATATGTTTTTTATGAAATTCTCTATTGATGTGATTTTTTGCGACAGTCAAAATAAGGTAGTCGGACTCTGTCAGGACATCAAGCCATTTTATCTGTCTCCTGTATTTTTTAAAGCCTCCTTTGCCATCGAATTACCGTCGGGAACCATCGCCGCATCTAAAACACAATTAGGGGACCAGGTGCAGTATTGACGCACCATTGCCCGGTGTTATAATAGAATGTCCAGAGTGGACATTCTATGGGTGTTATCTATAAATTAAAGGATGAAGTTGTTCGTTTTATAATCAGCCAAAGGCAAAGTAATCCGCTTTTTTCCTGCCGTCAACTGGCTGAATCAGCATCCCAACAATTTGGTCTCCATCTTTCCAAATCATCAGTCCATGATGTACTTAAAGAGTCCGGCATTGTAACGCCCCGGGGCAGAAAGCCCAGCCCTAAGTTCGAAATCCCTCAAGAAAAAAAGAAGCAAATTCAAACCAGTCTCTCGCAGGTTAAGTTATTGCCATCCCCTGATTCCACCGTCATCCTGAGCGAAACGAAGGATCCTAAGATGTCTTTAGATTCTTCGCCCACAGGGCGCAGAATGACGATAGAAAAAAAAGAAGACACGGAGATTTCAGCTGAATATGAAGGCGCTGGAAGGATTTTTTTGAAGGCAGTGCTTTGGGACCTGGGGATTTTTTCAGAGGAGAACATTAAAGAGTCAGATTGGGAATATTATTTGACCTATAGCAAAGGAATTAAGGTTTTTTTGGAAAACAACAAAGATTTTTTTATTGACTTGGGTCTACCCATTGAGCGCTGTATTAAGGAAATTGCAGATGGACTAGTGAATAGTATAAGGCCGCTGATGGTGCATAAAATTTCAGACGAAATACTTTTTAAAGCCTGCATGGAGGCTAAACTTGGATTTAAAATACAAAAAGTATCAATAGTGGATGAAAATGACCATATTCTATTAGAATTTAACAACATAATGGAGTTAAATAGAGATTTTATTGTAAATAATATTATTTTTGTGGAGAATCATGAAAAAGACCTTGTGAAAAGATCAAAATCTATATTTTTTCCACAATGCATTGATAATAATATAGTTATAGAAGAAATATTAAATTTTAAAGGATTTGATGTCACTAATAAAGACGAAAACGCTGTAAATTTATTAGTTGATGACAATTTCAGTGATAAAATGATGCTTCAGGCAGCGGTTGAAAAGTTAAATGGGATGTATTTGAGGGATGAACAAAATAGGCTGGTAAGGGTTAAAATTTGTTGATAAATTTCTGACCTGTCGGTTTGACAAGCCTTATTATATATGGCATACTTTCAACGTGAGTATCTATACATCGTATCAACAGCCCTTAAGGGGCTTTTACATAAATGGAAGACCCGTACTATTTGTTCCTCGCTCCTGTATTTTGAAGGGGGAAGGGTTTAATTATTCTTCTGGCACGGAAGGTGAAGGGCGATGATCCAAAAACTAGGAAATAGAACCACGCAAAATCTAATTGAATATGCGATCGTCGTCGATAATCTCAGCAGGGTTGCTTTAAGCGCCTACGCGCAGAAGATGGTTACTGAGGATTCTTCTAACTATAACATTCCCTGGTCATTCAAAGGAATTGGGATGACGAAGGGTTTTTGGAGGGAATTATGCGTATAAAGAATAAAAGAGGTCAAAGCACGATAGAGTATATCCTGCTTGTGACCGCGGTTATTGCAATTATGATTATATTCTCAACGAGTAACAGTACGGGTATACGATCAGCGTTAAATGGTGTCTGGGGGACAGCGACCTCCGATATGGGCACTGGGATGACTGCACTGTCAGCATCACATGCGCCAGGCAACGCAGTTGCTGGGCCGCCAGAGAATTCAGTTTATGTTAATGTTGACGGAAATTTACCAGGTTCTGGTAACTAAAAGTATAACTTTTATGAATCTAATTTAGGAGGAACACATGTTAAGAAACTTCCTTAAAAATAAAAAAGCTCAAAATGTTGCGGAGTACGCACTTTTGATAGCCTTGGTCGTCGCTGGAGTCATTGCTATGCAGACCTATGCTCAGCGTGCATTGCAAGCCCGTATTCATAATGCGGCGCAATATATGGCGTCCGCGACAGGTGTTAACGGAATAGGGAATGATACACAATACGAGCCGTATTACATGTCAAGTTCGTACAATGTGGATTCCAATAGTGTGGAAAACAAACGTTTGGGATCTGGGTTGGTTGAATATGATGATACCAATAACCGGACACGGACAGGTAGTCAGACGACCAGTTATGATAATACAGCAGACTCGAGTCTATAAGGCATGACTTTAACGAAATATTAAAGGAGGAATCCTATGTTGCAATATCTTAATCAAAAACGAGGGCAAAGCACCATTGAGTACGCGATACTGATAGTTATCATTATCGGTGCTTTGCTGACCATCCAGGTCTACATCAAACGCGGTATTCAGGGACGTTTGAAAAGTTCCGCGGATGATATCGGTGATCAGTATTCCGATGGTAATATGAATGAAATTAAAACAACCTCCAGGTACAGCAATACTGATGAGTCATTTACAGCTGGAGTTTCTTCATCTAACTTGGTGAATCCGGAGCTGACCAATACTAGCGAAAATGCAGTTATCCTTAACACTTCGCAAGAGTACTGGGGATCTAACGCAACGTAAGGGCGTATTTCAAAGGTAGACATAAAACTCCCCCTTTCTCTCTTTTAGTACAAAGAGGGGAAGGGGGAGTCTGCTAGGGTTGACAAGCCTTATTATATATGGCATACTTTTAATGTGAGTATCTATACATCGTATCAACAGCCCTTAGGGGGCTTTTACATAAATGGAAGACCCGTACTATTTGTTCCTCGCTCCTGTATTTTGAAGGGGGAAGGGTCTAATTATTCTTCTGGCACGGAAGGTAAAGGGCGATGATCCAAAAATTAAGAAATAGGACCGCGCAAAATCTAATTGAATACGCGATCGTCGTTTCTTTGATCTCAGCAGCAGTGGCTGCTTTGAGCACCTACGTGTTCCGTTCTGTACAAGCAGAGCAGAAGTTAGTTACTGAGGACTCATCTAACTAAAAACATTCCCTGGTCATTCAAAGGAATTGGGATGACGAAGGGTTTTTGGAGGGAATTATGCGTATAAAGAATAAAAGAGGTCAAAGCACGATAGAGTATATCCTGCTTGTGACCGCGGTTATTGCAATTATGATTATATTCTCAACGAGTAACAGTACGGGTATACGATCAGCGTTAAATGGTGTCTGGGGGACAGCGACCTCCGATATGGGCACTGGGATGACTGCACTGTCAGCATCACATGCGCCAGGCAACGCAGTTGCTGGGCCGCCAGAGAATTCAGTTTATGTTAATGTTGACGGAAATTTACCAGGTTCTGGTAACTAAAAGTATAACTTTTATGAATCTAATTTAGGAGGAACACATGTTAAGAAACTTCCTTAAAAATAAAAAAGCTCAAAATGTTGCGGAGTACGCACTTTTGATAGCCTTGGTCGTCGCTGGAGTCATTGCTATGCAGACCTATGCTCAGCGTGCATTGCAAGCCCGTAT
>JABDGZ010000001.1:53522-73620 GCA_013285735.1 Candidatus Omnitrophota bacterium
CAAAATGTTGCGGAGTACGCACTTTTGATAGCCTTGGTCGTCGCTGGAGTCATTGCTATGCAGACCTATGCTCAGCGTGCATTGCAAGCCCGTATCCATAATGCGGCGCAGTATATGGCCAATGCCACCAGTAATACGTCCATAGGCTTAAGTGGGGACACGCAGTATGAACCGTATTACATGTCAAGTTCGTACAATGTGGATTCCAATAGTGTGGAAAACAAACGTTTAGGCTCTGGGTTGGTTGAATATGATGATACCAATAACCGGACACGGACTGGTAGTCAGACGACCAGTTATGATAATACAGCAGATTCGAGTCTATAATGCATGACGTTAACGAAATATTAAAGGAGGAATCCTATGTTGCAATATCTTAATCAAAAACGGGGGCAAAGCACCATCGAGTACGCGATACTGATAGTTATCATTATCGGTGCCTTGCTGACCATCCAGGTCTACATCAAACGGGGTATTCAGGGACGTTTGAAAAGTTCCGCGGATGATATCGGTGATCAGTATTCCGATGGAAATATGAATGAAATTAAAACAACTTCCAGGAACAGCGATACCCAGGAGGAGTTCGGGATAGCAGGACCTGGTATTTCTTCATCTAATTTGTTGGCTCCAGAGCAGACCAATACTAGCGAGAATGCAGTTATCCTTAACACTTCGCAAGAGTACTGGGGATCTAACGCAACGTAAGGGCGTGCTTCACAGGTACGTGTAAATTAGCTCCCCCTCATTCCCTCTTTAACATAAAGAGGGGACAGGGGGAGTTAAAGTTTCTTAAGGAAAAGGACAAACGCATGCGCGCATCTAAAGGTCAGAGCACGGTGGAGTATATTTTACTCGTCACGGCAGTGACCCTGGTTGTCATTTTATTTACGACGGGCAAAGGTTCTGGGACCTTTCAATCAGGATTAGGCCAGGTGTTTAATCAGACGACACAAGATATGACCAACGTGGCCTCCCGCTTGCAAGACAACGCGGCGAATTAAGCGTCGAATTAAACGACGATTCCGACGAGCAAGAGACAGGGGATAGGGCATGAATAATAAAGGACAATCTGTCCTCTCAGAGCATGTGATGGTTTTTTTTATCGTGATTGCGGCCATCGTAGCCATGACCACCTTTGTGCAGCGCAGTTTTGAGGCACGTATTCATGACGCGAGGAATTTTATGATAAATTCGGCAAACAGCGTATGCGATGCAAACTGTCAACAAGCGACCGGAGGCAGCATCTCCCACGAATATGAGCCGTATTATGCGCAAACATTATCGATGGTTCAGCAGAATGAAATAGAAAATCATGGGCAAACGGCAGGCAATGCAGAGGCTATTGGAGAGGTGTTTTCTAAATATGGGAACGAAGCGACCACGTCCGCTTCATTCAGCTCTCAGTTGCCTTCGGAATGTGCTGACAACGTTCATCCGAAGCCAACGTATTGTCCTAATCAATAATTTTAAAGAAGAAGGGACAAAATGACGCTTACACGCCGTGGTCAATCGATAGTGGAGTACACCATGATAGTTGGTATTTTGACCGTGGTGCTGTACTATATGGGCACAGGCATTAAGCGCGGCGTACAAAGTTTGGTCAAGGTCACGGCAGATCAAGTGGGCAATCAGGCAAATTCAGATCAGGATTTCAATGATATGCAGACAGGGTATATGATAGGATCAAATGCCGAGACAGAGGAAGGCGTTAACAGGCAGACGACAGAATTGGGGTATATAACAAATACGGGCAGCAATTTCTACACGATGAACACAAGTTTCAATGAGTATACGGATACGATCACGAATACCGTCAGTAACGGAGGATTCACACAGGGTGGCTAGTAAGGAATAAAGTTTATGCGTAATCGTAGAGGACAAACGATTTTGGAGTATACGTTGATCGTGGTCATTA
This sequence comes from Candidatus Omnitrophota bacterium, assembly GCA_013285735.1. GTDB lineage: Bacteria > Omnitrophota > Gorgyraeia > Zapsychrales > Fredricksoniimonadaceae > JABDGZ01. The sequence goes on from JABDGZ010000001.1 coordinate 55,438, forward strand.
TCCTTGGCGTTATGATTGCCATGAAGGATTATGTTAAAAGAGGCATTCAGGGCCGTTGGAAATCAGCGACAGATGATTTTGGCGACCAGTATGATCCGCAGTCAGTGAATTCTATTACCAATTATGCGACACAAGTTCAGGCGAATACTATTATTTCTACAACGAACGCGGTTGATGCTATACAAGGGCTTGGACAATGGACAAACAGGGTGGATACGTCTGATTCTGTGGAAACAAAGGTAGGGTTTACACAGGTAGGGGATTAATGCTCAAGAAAGACCATAAAAACGCACAAGCCGCTACCCAAGCGGGGCAGGCTGCCACTGAGCTCGCCGTGTTTGGGGCTATCCTGATTTTTATTATAGGGACGGTGGTGCGTTCTGCCATGGGCAGCAGCTATTCGCAGAACCAGAATTTTAAAGCCATGCGTATGGCCATGCTGGCTTCCTGGCAAGGATCCGAAACAGGGCAAGGTGAAGGGGCTTCTCCCAACACATCACGCAATAGCGCCTCAATTCTTTTTGTGGAAGACCGGCTCTCCCCAGATTATAATAAATATGGGGACTTAGACCGCAATCCTTTTACGGCCCAAGGTTCAGGGACTTTTTCGTACCAGCTAATGTACCCTTTGAACCAAGCGTCTGATGTGCTCGCGAGCCTGCCGATAATGGATATGTACATTAATGGTATCCATTTTCCTTTTACCACAGCGAACTACGTCACGAATCGGCAGATTTCACGCAGCGCCTTTCCTTCAGCGCCACAGTGCGCGGCAATGGCACCTAATAGCTGTGCCGCGAATCAATGCTACCGCAATCTCAGGGAATGGGCAGGAGGAACTGGAGGAGGGGTTATCCAGGAAAGCTCATTTGCTACACCGGCGGAGGCGCCGCTTGTAGCGCCGCTAATAACCATTGACAAGGCTTGTCAAGGATACTCACAAGCAGCAGATCAAAGAAGGTGTCAAAGTTTAATAAATGCCTGTACCGTTTTTAATGCCCTGACAAATTCAACCGTATTAACTTCAGTTGCCGGGGCATGTGCGACGATGACATCTCCTGGAACGGCCCAGGGCACGTTAAATTCAGCCTTTACTTCTATCGGGGAATTGCAGGGATCTTCGGATTGGATTAATTTTGAAAATGCTAAAGAGCCTGGGAACACCTACAATGGCTACATAGCTTCTTTTCCAGGTCAGGCAAGCTATAAGCTTTACTTTGATGCAATTGAAGCTATTTTGCAGGGAGGATTTCAGGGCGGGTATAAATTGTTTTATGATTTGGCCGTCAATCCAGGCGGGAGCACAGTGTCCTCTGAATTTCAAACGACCCCCCCCGACGTGCAAATCGCATCCTTGCCAGGACGCTGAATTATCTGGGGATGTGACCTTGTCGGATTACTATGGCAATCCAATTCCTAACCCTAACCCTAACAATCCAGGCGCATTCCTGACCAATGCTGACGGGTACATGCAGTATGATCTTTTACGTAATGCGTATTATATTCCTCCTGTACCAGATGCCGCCTGTTCTTCTCCACCATGCCAGGCAGTGTGCCAGCAATTTCCGCCATTCACGACATCATTCCAGCAATGCCTGTCGAACAACTCTGCTTCGAACATGCGTAATTATATTGCCTGGCAATGGGTGGCTACTGCTGGAGTCATTGGAGGCGGGGATACTGACGGCGGGGCTGATCCCATGATCGGGCTTAATCCTAGCAACAATGAATTTCCTAACTGGGATATAGACGGCAGATTAAAAGAGGTAACCATATACGCCATCCATCCGGGCAACGGGTCAGTCTCTGTTGATTATGAAGACCCGCAAGGCGGAGACATTGACTCAAGCTGGGATACTAATTCCTGCGGCCCTAAGCCCGGGATGCAGTCGAGTTCTGAGATATTCACCTTTACCCAGAACGGTACTTATTTGGAAATTAAAGAGGGGAATTTGTACAATCCTGAAACCGGCTTGGAAGTGCGCAGTGCTAGTAAGCGCGACACCATCGACTTAATACAGCGCACCATTCAATTAAGTAATAATACCGGACGTTTTTGTAGTTCGGACAATATACCTTTGCAATGCGTTGGGCAAGAGTGTTCGAATGGTTCATGGAATTGTCCTTTCAGTGAAAGGGTTGCTTGCGCAGCTAATGCAGCCCCGAATCCAGTGGAAGCGTGCGGTCAAACAGCTGCATCGACGAATGGTGCACAAACGCAGAGTTTTTGTTTTACCAAAACGACCCTTCCAATGACATGTTTTGATTCCGCGTCCAATATACTTTTTGTCCGCAGCCGTCTACAAGACCAGCGCGGCCATTTCTGGATGACAGATACGTCTGGACAGTTAGGTGTAAAATGAAAAATTTAAACCATGACCCTAAAGCGCAGTCGACCATAGAATTCACCTTTGCGATGGTTGCTATTATATTTTTAATCTTTGGCATGTTGAGGGTTTTTCGTTGGGCAGGGATGGACCTGGCTAATCGTCGGGTCAACCAGGATCTTTCATTAACAGGAAATATATCGACGTCCGGAGACCCATCGCCACAACTGGACCCTGGCGATAATCCTGTTTTGCCGATGGGCACAGTTTACAACGGCAGCATAACTGAGAATATAAACTAATGATTATAGAAAACTTGTCATTGCGAGCGCAGCGAAGCAATCTCTTAAAAGCTAAAAGAGGACAGACAGCGTTGATCCTGATTTTATTGACAGCAGCAGCGCTGATTCTTCTTTCCATTACTTTAAATTGGGGAAGGATTGCTCAATCAAAGAATGCCTTGACCATCGCCGCTGATCAAGCAGCCTCGCTCTTGGCGTCCGATGCGGCAAGCTATGGAGAAAGCCAGAAGCAGGCAAATTTGGGGGATTGCAACACACAAACGTACCAAACCGGAGGCATCCTTGCCATTATTGAGTTTGTGATAGCGATTATTATCCTTGTTTATACCTGTGGCGCGGGTTCTAATGCCAGTTGGTGGTTGATGACACTTGCGTGGGCAGGCTTAGCAGCAGCGACGGTTAATCTTGTAATTCAATTAGTCGTGATTCAGCCAGGGATAACTACTTTGTGGAACGGCCTACAGAAAGACGAGCCGATACAGCAGCAATTCTACGAGGGGGGGGTTGCTGCTGCTTTGCAAGGATCTGTTACAGACAGGACTAATATCACTGACTATCTTGACTCAAATGCCAACGGCGTGTTTGGAAATGATTTACGCGGCAATCCTCTTGATGCTGTCAGCCGCTTCGCGTTTTTTTATACAGACCGTTTGAAAATGCTGCATCAGGGAGACATTTCCCAGGTGGATTTTTTCTACAGTCAATTGGGAGAATTTGTGAATGGGGAGACCTGTCTTCAAAACTGGAATGATTATTGGAATCCTAATTATGACAAAAATGTTCCACTCAACCCGAACTGCATTGATATTACTGTAAGTCCTCCCCAAGATTATTGCGGTTCTTTTGCGGATTATCTAAATAACAACCCTTCACAAGATCCGCGTTGCCAAGGACCGATACAGAATGGATTTCAACTAAACGATTCATGCACAGACAGTGACCCGACAATCTCTTCATATAATCCTAGTTGTGACCCTTGCTGTCAGCCCTTGAAAATTAATGGCAAATCGGCAAGGCCGACTTCTTGTGATCAAAGCCCCCTTCCCTTGCAATGTTTAGGACCAAGCAATCCCTATCTTATGTATGGCAATTACGCGTACCTTTATGATTCAGCATATCAAGAATACGCGAATGGGATATCGTTTTTGGACCAGTACGGCCGTGATGAGCAATTGATACCTCCTCCGCCACCGTCACCACCACTGCCGGTGACGACCTTAACGCCGCAAGGAAGTTCTGCTACCGGAGTCTATTTTCCTAATGGCGTTTATCCGTTCTTTTGGTTAATGAATTATTACAGCCCCGAGGTGGATAATATTGATTATACAAATAATCCGCCACCGTATTATCCACCGGGTTCAGGTTTGCCAGTTACCCAGCCATATCCGCCTAATGGAAGTTCCATGGATCTTCACTGGTGTGCCCAGGCAAAGTCGGCTGTCAATGGCGTTGATATCCCAAGCTTTACAACTCCGACGAACTTTCCGGATTTAGCCCAGCTAAGTTTGCCGTATACCTGTCATAATCAGGATTGCTGTGTTAATTTTCTTCCCAGCGGTGTCACCAACAATGCTCCAGCCCCGGGGTCCACCACTAATGGAAACATTGATATGGTAGGATCACCGAATTTTCCTTATATACCTAACACATCCTTGAGCAATCCTGCTGCTGATCCAATTTTTGGCGAGCCGGTGACGAACGCTTCTGCGATTCCTGTTTGGTTGGGAGGGGACAATCAAATGTGTTCACCGCCGACGGGAACCTCTCCTTATTATGGCTGGCCATACAATGGCAATAACGCGAATATTCCAGATGGCATTTGCGAGTGGAATAATGCTATTCCGCCGCCACCGACCTTCCCACCAACACCACCACCGCCACCAGCGTACAATCTTACAACCAGCACCGTGGATAATGTGGACGAAACCATGCATGCGATGTCAGATTTCAGTATAATTTCCAGAGGCATTCTGAGCCAAGATCTGGGGACGTTAAGTGCTACTTTCAATACCTGGTATCCTCAGGTTGCTACGTGGATCGCGCCTGCGTGCGGGGAAACTCAGGCGGTGCTACCACCGGCTTGTAATAGCAAATGTGATGATGGCGGTGCCTGTAATACCAGCGATCAATGCTCGGACGGGACCACATGCGCCCCTGCGTCCGACGGCCGCTTGGTAGATATTTATAACCCCTATACAGGATCAGACAGGCTTAATGACTGGAATGCAAAGGTGATTATCCCTTGGCTGAATACCAGCTTTACACCTCCTAACTCGACAAGTTCCGTTGTTACGGGGACTGCTAACCCTACGGTTTGGTGTGTCCCGGTTGAATCAGCAACTCCGGGTGCTAATGGTCTTGAGGTTATGGACAACGGAGTTCTTACGCGAACAGCAGAAGATACGTACATAACAGCAAACACTGCTCCCATAAGCTGCTCAGATCAAAGCCAATGTAATAACGGCGAATGTGCAAACGGTAATGCCTGTTCTATCTGGGGGGATTTGTCCCATGTCGTAGCATGCCTGAATTATAATGCCGGCCCGACCCCAACCCAACAGCAGACACCTAATTATATCAATTATCAAAATTGCCTGACCGCGCTGACTACAAGTGTATGCGCCGACTATAAGACCAATCCGCCGCCGCAGTGTGGCGGTTTAGTCGTACCGCTGAATACAGCAGCAGGAACGCAGCCTTCTTATGATGGCTGTACAGGGACAGCAAATATAGCTGGTAACTTCGAGACTTGGGTGAACAATAATCTTAATTATGGCGCCAGATACAACTTTCAACAGTGTCAAAACGCCTTACCTGATAATAGCAGTTGCCCTCATACTTTGCCTGCCGTGTGTTCAGCTGAAATTTTAGGCCGTTCCCTGGCAGGAGTAAGCCCCAATCCTTTTAATGGAAACTGTAACCCCACCGTACTAAATAGTTTCGCCAAATGGGTTAATGACAGCTTGATTCTGGAAAACGATGAGGCCCCTAAATTTATCGCGCGCTGGAATTTCCTGGACGCTATGGACACCACAGCACAGGCCATGCAAAATACTTTTTCCGTGGGAGACAGAGCACTTCATAATTTCTTTAAAACTTGTAATGGATGTCCAGGCATCATCTGCCCGGGCACTGGCCAATGTACTGACGGCTCTTCCTGCGTCGCAGGCACGTATTGTAATGACAGTAAAGACACCTCATGCCCCGCTGGCGGTGGCATATGCCAGGACAGTCTTGCTTGCAAAGATGGCAGCCCATGTCAGGGCGGCTTATGCAAAAATGGCAGCGCATGCCAGGAAGGAAGCAAATGTGGTTCTCCGACGGGACAATGCGAGGACGGCGGGCCAGCAGCCCAGCTGATGTATGCGGCCACCTTAGGTAGTTCCGTGGCAGCATTCCCCAATTCTGTGATTTATGGGTGGAAGGATAATATTTTAGCTAATGGCCAATCCCTGTCGGGTAATCCGCCGCTGGGAGCGCAGGGCTATGCGCATCTTATCAGAGTCACGGCCTATGCCCCGGGCCGGGCCGGTGTTCCAGGAGCTGCCAATATTCAGTCCCAGTTGCCATGGGTCCAAACGACGACGGGAACGGATTATTCGTATGGTATTCCTGATCCGACACGTACCTTTACCTTGACACAGCGCGATGGGTATGTGTATGTCAGCATCCAGCGATGGGACCAGGAACATGCCAGTCCAGTTACCTTCCCTAATCAGCATACGTTGTGGCAGATGATGTTTCACAATCCAACGGCAAATTTAAATCCTAAAGGGGGACTTCCTTCGGTGGTACAACTTTTTAGGGATTGCAGTAACGGGTCAAACGGGTTATCTGGCTATGGCTTTGGCCTGGAGACTCAAACACGTCAAGGGCTTACAGCTGCCGGTATTTCGCCAACAGATCAGCATGCTATCAGTAATGCGTTTATGATAAACGACATTCCTAATGGCAAGCTCGACCCCCTCTCAAGCTCAGCTAACTATAGTAACTGTATAGACGACGCCAACGCATTATTAAATACAGGTGTCGAAAGCCATGCTTGTGCGGAATATGTAGCTTCTATCAATGCCACAGGTCCTTCTTGCGCTGGAGGGGCTCCCAGCGGTTGTGTAGGAGATGAGCAGGACTATTCTTTGAAATTCGTTGATTGTAATACTGTTGATGGCGGTAAGCCGCGCGCGAGCGTTCCTTAGGCGATGCTATGAAAATATTAAATAAAAAAGCAATCTCTGTGATTGAATACTCCTTGTTAATTGTCATTATCCTCCTGGCTTTTTTTTTAATGAGAAATTATATCCAGCGCGGGATTTATAGCAATTGGGGAAAGACAGGACAAAGTTTTGCTTTTGGGCGCCAATACGACCATCAAAAAAGTATTGAATGTAGCTTTGATGATGAGACAAATCAGTGGTATGATCGTAATTGCTACGAGTATTTTCTCCATGCCAATAATTGCAATGGGGACACGACCTGTGAAGAGAGTATTATAAAAAACACCTTGGTTAATGAATGCACAGCAAGCAGCTGTAATGAGTTAAACAACGGGGAGTCGCCATAAAAAGTCGTTCTAAATAAAAAACATGTCATTCCCGCGAAAGCGGGAATCCAGAACAGAACTAATAAAATTATGTTGATAATCATTCTATTTTTAATATTTATTTCCATCTTTTTTCTAAGCACCACCTTTGTGCCGATCCTGGTAGCCAAATCCAGCCAGATGAACAAAGAACATGCACAATCTGTCGTCGGCAAGGTGGACAGGTACATGCAGGAAGAAGAGATTAAGAAAATGTACCGGCTGACCCTTTTCGGTCCCATTGTCATGGGGGTTGTGGGGTTTATGTTTTTTCCCGCAGGCAAGCAATGGATCGGGCTTATTGTGGGGGTTTTTTTTGGATATCTCTTGCCCCGCATCTATGTTGGTCGTCTGCTTAATATCCGTAAACAGAAATTCAATGATCAGCTTATGGATGCGATCATGATCATGTCGAGCTCTTTTCGCGGGGGTTTGAGTTTGGTGCAGGCTTTTGAATCAGTGTCCGATGAAATGCCGGAACCTGCCAAGGGTGAGTTTGGGGTGGTTTTAGGTGAAAATAAAATGGGCGTGTCTTTGGATGAATCGCTCCATCGTCTTTACCTGCGTATGCCTTCCCCGGCGATGCAGCAGATGGTAACAGCCATTTTGCTGGCGCGGGAAACCGGCGGTAACTTGCCGATTATCTTTATGCGCATCGTCAACAGCAACCGTGAGCGCAAGAAAATAGAAAAGAATTTAGCAACCTTGACGGTGCAGGGGAAAATACAGGCCATTGTCATGACCGGCCTGCCGGTATTCTTTTTTATGACCGTATCAGGTTCAAATCCGCACTTTTTTGATGTCATGTTTAATTCTGCCACGGGGCAGAAATTGATAACCGCCTGTGTTATCATGTGGGTTTTGGGAGCGTTAAGTATTTGGAAAATATCTACGTTTAAGGACATATAAAATGTTACTACCTTTACTACTCATATTTTTCGCTGGATTTGCTTTGATCTTGGGATTTTGGCCGGTACAAATAATAGGTTCCCGTCCCAAACTACAATTAAAGTTAGACGACCCGATGGCGGGCCTGACACCACCAGTTAATGCTGAAAACAAGAAAAAGGGGCCGGCGTCTATTTTTTATTTGATTTCGAGCAAGGTGGCTATCATCAACAGGCCCTTTGCTGTTTCGCCCATCGGGCGGCGCATGTACCGTGATTTAGCGATGGCGCAATCCGGGATGACCGTCGAGGATTTCTTTTTACTCAAAGAGATTTTAATAGCCCTGTTTGTACTGCTGGCTTTTAAGCTCAATAGCGGGAGTGATTTTTTCTTATTTTCGATTTTAATAGGCTTTGCCCTGGGGTATATGTTGCCTGAATTTTGGGTGAAGGCCAGGATTAAGAAGATCAAGGAAGAAATCTTAAGATTTTTGCCGGATACTGTTGATCTCCTGGGTCTTTGCGTTAATGCCGGGTTGGATTTTATGATGGCGTTAAAGTATGTGGTGGAAAAATCAACCCCTAACGTGATCACGGGTGAATTAAGGAACATGATGCAGGAAATTAATGTGGGTAAGCCCAGGAGGGATGCTTTGAGGGATTTGGCCAAGAAGTACGAATTGCCGGACCTGTCCACGTTTTCGCGTACCCTCATTCAGGCTGACCGCATGGGAACGTCAGTTATTGAAGCACTGAACATCCTTTCAGAAGACATGCGTGAAGCCCGTTTCAGAAGAGGCGAAGCCATGGCTTTAAAAGCTCCTTTAAAAATGTTGATACCGCTGTTATTTTTTATCTTTCCAGTAGTAGCTATCTTGGTCGCAGGACCAGTCTTCCTGGAATTCTTCCAAAACGGCACGCTTAAAAATCTCGGTCATTAAAAAATAATTGACAATAAGGTGTGATTACATTATAATTACATTAGGAGGTAATTATGAAAGCTAATATTATTCCAATTGGGAATTCCAAAGGAGTGCGGATACCTAAGGTTGTTTTAGAACAATGTCATTTTACAAAAGAAATTGATATGGTTATAGAAGGGGACACTTTGATTTTAAAATCTATTAAAAAAAAGCCGCGCCAAGGCTGGGATGAGGCTTTTAAGTTGATGCGTAAACGCGGGGAAGATGCTCTTCTCATCGAAGACACTATTGATCTTAACATTAAGGATTGGCAATGGTGATCAAGCAATTCGACGTGATTTTAATCAACCTTGATCCAACCATTGGCCATGAAATCAAAAAATCTAGACCATGTCTGGTTATTTCTCCCGATGAACTTAACAGAAATCTTCACACACTAGTTATCGCGCCTATGACCACGCGGTCTCATTCGTACCCATCAAGGGTTCTAGTGGGTTTTCAAGGTAAAAAGGGATGGATTGTATTAGACCAAATTCGCACAATTGATAGATTGCGAGTACTTAAACACTTGGGATGCGTGGAACATAAGACCATCATGGAAGTTAGGTCTGTTCTCAAAGAGATTTTCGTTGCTTAATATCTTTTTTCTAGAATGGAAATTATTAATATCCATTCTGGATGCTATTTACGTATAATTAATTTCCAATCTGATTTAATTTCCATTCTGAAATTTTTGTGTCATTTCATGTCATATCTTGTCATTCCCGCGAAAGCGGGAATCCATTTAAAGAATTAATTGTAAACTGGATCCCCGCTTTCGCGGGGATGACATAGTTGATGCCGAAAACTTAATAATAAAAACTCCCTATACTATAAAATCATATTTTAGAAGAATTATTTATTTTTATTTGATTAAGAGTGTAAATCATTTATATTCAATGGCTTAGGGCTGTAAATAAATTTGCTAAAATTTGCTTTCTGTATATAATATGTTATACTTCAAGTGTCGACGAGAAGTGTAACTCAAAACAGTAAAAAACATGAGCCAAAACTTGGAAGACACAGCAGAAGTCCCTAATGAAGGACAAAATTTTCCAGAAGCCCAGGAAAAGGCTGTGGATTCTTTTGTTTCGGACCCCCAAATTCCCGCAGCAGACATCACCCCTTTTGTAAGTCGTTTTAATCAATGGATAAAGATGATTGCGATCGTTGTCTTGGTCACCTTTGTCCCGGATCAAATCAGCTGGGCTTTTGGATATAATCCGGCGGTGCTTTACAGAAATTTACCAATGTACGCCATGCAAGATGCGGATATGTCCTTGCCCCAACCAGCAGCACAAATTGCCGGCAGCATGGAATATCTGCTCAAGCAAATTCAAGACAAACCCAAACTTCGTTTAGAATTAAATTTGGATTCTTCTGGTGTCATTGCGAGCGCAGCGAAGCAATCTCATACTTTAAGTATCAACACCAAAACAGTTTTCACTAAAGATAAAATAAATCAGATTACTCAGTGGCTTAAAACACCAAATATAAATGTTCTTAATTGCGGTGTATATGCTTTAAAGGATGTTCTAGAAGCTAATGGCATTAAGCGTTCTTTATCTGAAATTTCCGTGATGACTTTGTCTGTGGATATCATGGCAGACATTATTAAGATCGGTGAACCGAAATTAAAGACAACACTTTTTGCGATCAACAAAACCGCTAAGGCTTTGGGTCTTAATTATGAGAGCCTAAAGCTTTTGCCTATAGATACTCTGAATTTAAAAACCCCGTTTATTGCACATTTTAAGAACGAGCATTTTGTTACAGTACAAAAAGCAGTTGGTGGAAAAGTTTATTATACTGACCTCGATTACCCGCACATCGTTAATCAACAAGATTTTCTAAACAATATTGATGGATATGTCTTCGCCCAAGTGCCTAGTCATTCTGAGCAAAGCAAAGAATCCCAACTTAATTACAAACTTGTTCCTGAGCCTTTGCAAGCTTTTGTCTGGGGTGATAAATGGCGCGATATGTCAGGCTCCTTGCCCGGGATCATGAGCAATAGTGCCATATTTTTGCAGCTGGCCATTATGGTGGTAGAACTTGCCTTGCCTGGACTTGGCGTTGTCAAAGAAACTATCCAGATGGCGGTCTTCTCCCTTGAGTTAAGCGCGATGATGCAAAGTTTGGAAACAGTCTGCGATATGCATGACGCGTGCGGAGGGGCGACGACAACCTTCCTTTTGGGCACGGCTTTGACCATGGCCATAACAATGGGTGTTAATCAAATGGGTGCTGTTGCCAATGCTAATATTGCGGATGCTGCCGCGGATAAAGCAGATGCTGTTGCAGATGCTGCAGGATATGGTAGCGGTACGGCAGCTCAAAATGCCGCCGCAGATGCTGCCGATGCCGCCGCAGATGTTGCAGATGCTGGACTAAAAGCGGCAGGATCTTTTCTTTCTGCTTTTGGTACGGGACTTTTATTTGGCGCTATTAAAGGCTATGCAGAATTGAAAATCACCCAGTGGATTGATAATCAGATTTGCCCGCCTTCTCAAGCGACCTGCAGTGATACAAATCAAATTTATGAGCAAGCAGCTGGCGCGGTCGCCACCTCCGTTGGCGGACAGCTGGCTGTGACCGCAGTCGCTGTTCTTTCAGACGATCTCTTCCATACAAGTTTTGAAGTGGCTCTTGGCATAAAACAAACCCAGGCCCAAAAAGATGCCGCCGCTGCCCAAGCTGATCTTAAGGCTTCCGCAGTCGCCGATGCCTCTGCCACTACGGCTGATGGCAAGGCATATGATGCCTGGGACAAATCTGCTAATGCTGATCAATATGCCGATAATGCCAATGCTACTGCCGCCGCTGCCAATGCAGCAGCAGCCACTGCCAACGCCGCTGCTGCTCTACCCGGGGCTTCCCAAGCTACTATTGACGCTGCGGCTACTGCCAACGTCAATGCCGTAGAAGCCACCAATGCTGCTGTTGCTGCCAATAACATCGCCAATGCTGCGTATAATGCAGCTACTGTTGCCGATACTGTTGCCGATGCTGCTGACAAAGCTGCTGATACTGCTTTTAATAATGCCCAGAGTGCTGTTGCTGATGCTAATGAAGACCATAATTTAAACATGTATTCTTTTAAGCCCTTAAATTTTGGGACGGCGATGAGCAATGTGTTTTACAGCCAGATTCCTAATATTATTGGTCAAGCAGTTGGGATGGCGGCAAGATTGGTGGCTTTGAAAGTAGGGAACGTTGCAGCCACCGACGGTCTTTCCAGCGCTATCGGGAGTTCTGCGAATATGATCGCGACCGCCTATTACATGCAGCAAAATCCTAGTAAGAATTCAAATTCTCAGCAGGCCCAACAAGCTATGCGTCAAGCCCTGGTCCGTGCGCTCTTTACCTATGGTTTTGGATTGTTGGAAGATAAGGCGATTGGTAAATATAATGCAAATACAGCTAAATATAATTCTGCCTATGGGTATCAATATAGCTATCAGCAAGCCGAGTTCCAGGCGATAACCATGGTGGTTTCCAGTATTTTATCTGTCGCGATTTTAGCTGCATTGCCGGATGCTACTCACGATGGAGTACGAGTCCCAGCGCCTGCTATCGGGAGCAAAGAATATTGGATGAGGGTCCAAACAGCTTTTGGGCTTGCCCCTAGTATGGATGCAACCTACACCACCACCAACTCGCCAAATGGAAGCCCCGTAGTAGTGGCAACGACTTTGTCAGGCTATAGCCCCTCGGTGATTAACGATTTTTTTGGGAGTTTGGCAGGGGCGCCTCTTTTAATGGACCTTATTAAAACCGGATCATGGGGATCAGTCCAGGATTTTATAAATTATTCCGATACTCAGGACCAAATGACCGGTTTCACCGCTGATGCTGCCATTTCCGCTGAAAACATGTGGAACCAGATGAAAGAGAATAATAAGGGAATAGTCACTGATGATGAACGTACTATCGGCGGATTGATCACGTTCGGAGAAGTAACCCCGGCAGCTTCCGCAGATAAGTTGCGTGAACAGTTTGAACTTTCCACGCTTGAGTCACGCATGATAGGGGCAGTCGGCATGACCCCAGGATATCTTAGCGGCCAATTGCAAGAAGCAGATACCACCAGCTTGATTAATTTGACAGGAGTGGTAGCATTTGCGCTTCCCTTTGCCCAGCCGAGAGTCAGTGCTCTTGGCGATGACCCTGTCCTTGATTTTAATTTGGCCACAGGAACAGGAACAGTGCAGGATTCGCTTGATCGTAAATTTAAAATAGGACCCAATTCCAGTTATCTCATGAATATAGAAGATGGGTCAGATTTGTCGATAGACCAACAGTTTAGGACATTTGATGTAAATGGCCAGATGGTTACTGTTCCAGTAGACACTGATGGCAAAACACCACTTGTTAATCCCTTTAATCCTGTAGCAGTAATGAATTATTGGGCCACGCACTCGATTCAACCGGTGGTGGTGGATGATCACGTAAGACAGGCCTTGGCTCTTTGGCTGCCGCATTTTTCTTTTTCAAAGGATGAAAATGGAAATATCGTTGTCGGTCAAATTATGCCAAACCGCACCTTCGAAGGCGTTGGTTTACATGGGGCGCATCTTACGACCTACCTGGGAAGCATTTCACATCCACTGCTCCCAGCAGCAAGGCTTGATCCTGCGCGCACGAAAAATGCTATAGACCGTTTGGGTCAAGTGAAACTGGCGGATGGGTCAATACTTCACGATGGTGATTATGTTTATACCGATGACGGAGAGATTGCAATGGTTAGCATCACGCCCAATACGCATAAGCTAGGGCCTGATGGTAAAGCAGCACAAGTAGTCTCGCTTACAGATACGGACGGTAATCTGCTTACAGATGAACAAGGGAATTACCGTGTCTTCTCAACATCAGATGATCAGGCAGGTAAAATGAAATTAGGTGATCTGGGGATAGACAATAGGCTTTCTATACAATTGAAGGGGACAGTACTTGTCAATGGGCAGAAGGTTTTGTTTAATGGTCAGGAAGCAACGGTGAGTATCAATAACTATGTACCACTAGAGAAAGACGGCAAACAGGTAGAGACCATAACTCTTAATGTAAATGGAAAAGCAGTACAGAGCTATGTAGTGGCCGATGACGTGGCAGCTCAAACAGATCTAAGTGTTTTAAAGATAGCATTGCTGCCTGCTGCTCCGGCTCCAGCATCAACGGGTACTCCGGCAGCGCAGAATTCCGCTGCTCAAGCACCTGCAGCGCCAACAAAACCAACAGGAAATCCAGATAAGTATATTGTAAATGTTAATGGCCAGTCAGCAGTTGTTTCTAAGGATTTTGGTTCTTTTCCGACACAACAGGGCTCGGGCTCGCCAACAACGGGTGCTCAAAATTTCCCTACATCACAGACACAGACAACACAGACCCCAGCTGTCCAGCCAGAATCTTCGGGAACAGCTTCAGCGCCAATATATATAGGAGGGCTGGCAGTCCAAGGTTGGGCAGGGTTTGCAGGCAAGCTTAATACGAATGGTCCTGTGAATTATAATACATCCATAGGCGGGTTAGCAGCAATCCTTCCTGTTGAAGGAAATGATGCAAGGCTTGACTATGCCTATGTGGGAACCGACGGAAAAGGTACACGCATTGATAATACGTTTGGGGTCAAAAATTCTGAAATTTCCCAAATTACCGATGTTGCTATCCGTCGTGCTCAAGATGGGACAAGCACGCTTGCTTTAATTGCGAATGGGCAAGCGTATGATCTCTATCCTGGTTGGAGTTCCGGGACCCCTGGCAGCAGCGGACCAACTCTTACTACTTCAGAGTACACCCTATCTCCTTTGCAAAGAGGCAGTGATGGTACTGTGACACCCTACAACGGCCAAGGCGGCCCTGACCTGCTTACTCAACAAATTAAAGACACAACCAAGGACCAAGATACAGTCGGCATATTAAAGAATACAGGATTGCTTGACGGAAGAACCGAATGGATGTTGTCAGCCTTTGATCTTCAGGCAGCTACAAGCCAGAGCGGGTATGTTTATGATGGGCCTGTTCAAGGCAATAACTTCGTCGCCGGGGCCAAGGCGCGTTTTTCGAATAAAAGTTATTTATTCCCCTTATTGCCCAATATCGCTGTCAGTGGATTAGGGGTTAAATTTGTCACTGCTGATAAGAACAATACCTTAGGACTAGAATCGCTGGCACCCACCACGCAAATTGTTTTTAATCATGACGATGTGTCCCAAACAGAAATACCGGAAATGGGGGCTATTGATGCCAAGAAGTTTGGGAACAGCTTACCAGAGCTAATCAAAAGAGGCATTGTGGAGATGGTAGACAAAGATCATGCACGTGTAAATCCAGGTGTTGGCTTTGATAGAGATGACGTCGCGGAAATTGCAGGAGATACAGGAGATGATTTCGGGAATGTTTGGAATGCCTTGCAAGCATCCCAAAATAAAGAACAAGGGACCTTTATTTGGAACTGGAGTGAAGGCAATCATTTTACCAATGAAGCACCAAACCCAGAAATAAAAATGGCAGGAGAATTAGGAAAAATAGTGCTCACCAAATATATTGCTGCTGGGGTGGTGGGAAAAGGAGAAATCTCTGGTCAGTTGATGAATTGGGACGGCACTCCGGTGAGATTGTTTAAAACACAGGATGAACTTTTAGGAACGCCTCCTGAAATGTCTAGATTAGCATCAGACTTTAGCCCAGGCGTTGTTGCTGGCCTAGCTGCTGCTGCAAAAGTATTTGCGGCGCAGAGGTTGCCTAATCCACTTGGAGACACTTCTGAATTTGATGCGTTCTCAAACTTTATTTATGGCCAGTCAACAGTACCCATCGAATCCACCATCGCAAAAGACATGAATGTAGGCGATGCGTACACAGCTCTCGTGCAAACAGAAGGCACTACTGCGGATAAGTCAACCTATGAAGCAGCTGCCAAGAATGTGAAGGGAGCTCCATCAATAGAAGATTTGATTGCCAATGGCACTTTGACAGAAGTTTCCCCCACCAAGGTGCGTTTAAACCGAACCGGCGACATGAGCAGGCCGTACGCCATATCAGGAAGTCAATTTGATGAATTTTGGTCCAGCTTACAAGGCAACAGCGCATCGAGCTTAGCAGTCGTTAGTATTCATTCCATCATAGATGGTGTTACTGATGAGAAAACCACTGACGTCCCCGTGATAAGCACGTCCAAGAACGGGCCAACGATGTTAGGTGGAGAAATCCATATATTAGGGAATATACCCAAAGGATTTGTTGCTAAAAACGCGACATTATATGCCACACGGCCGATGTATAGGACAGTTTCCAAAGACGGAAAAGTCACTAGGGAGCTTGTTCTGGATGAACATGGCAGACAGAGCTATGAGATAAATCCAGATAAACATGCAGATTTTAATTTTAGCAGTGACGTTAAATTCCAAAACGGTGATCTATTAGCCGCAACAGTGGGAGAAAATTCCGCACAGAGCATCTATACGATCAAGGTTCCCCAGAGAGTTAACGCTGGTGAGACACAGGACATTTCAGTGCCTGCGATAAGCATGACCAAGGGTGCTACAGCAGCCATGAATGTCATGTTAGGCGGGCACATTGATGTAACAAATGTCGTAGGCGGCGACATAACTCCGGGATACGTTACCTTGGATGGAAAATTATTTGGCACGAAGGAGAGCATGTACGGCAGATTCATTCCGGGCAGCTTAAGCACTGAGACATGGGATGCTTTGGCAGACGCTGGGTATATCGATAGAGATACTGGCGAAATTCTTAAGATGCCTCCAAGCAAGCGGGAATTGGGAGACATGTTTAGGGGCGATCCGTTTGTTAGGAAAAATATAGATGCCATTTACAATGCATTCTTCACAAGGGCCGATGACATAGGTAAAGATGTATTGGATACAAGCAAGTACGCAGATCTTACCTATAGCAGCGATGCAAATTTACAACAGGGCGATAGGTTAGCAGCCTTGGGCGGGGACAATGCAGTGCAGAGTTTATATACTGTTAAGGTTAAACAGCAAGTAGGAGCCAATAAAGATGAAACAAAAAATGTAGATGTAGCCGCAGTAAGCATGAACATGGGACCGAATGGCGTGATGAATGCGATGTTAGGCGGCCATATCGATGTCAAAACATTTGGGACGGACGTAATAAACGCAGGATTTGTTAAGTGGGATGGGCAATTAGATGCGACTAAGTTGATGTACAAGATGAATAATGGGAAGCTTGATAAAAATAAATTTGAAGAAGCTACATGGGCAGCATTGATTACAGCGGGGTACATCAATGATAAGGGAGAGATTCAGGACAAGTTCAACAACGTAACAAATGCTGCAGGTCTGAACTTTGATGAAGACAAAGAAGTTATCTTTGGTTTTAATACATTTGCCGACAAGCATAAGACTGAAATTTACAATGGAATTTTGCAGGATGCAAAAGCCAACGGCAGAGGAACACCCATTCTTGATGCAAGTGGGAATCAGATACCTCTGATGGATGATCATGGCATGCAAAGAACAGAGATAGATCCTAGCAGGTATGCAAATTTCATTTATAGCAACGATGTAGTATTAACGAACAAGGATAATTTAGCAGCGATGGGCGGAGACACATCCGTACAAAGTTTATATACAGTACCCGTGCATCAGCAAGTAGGCCCTAATAATAAAGAAACACGTGATGTCGATGTAGCTGCAGTAAGCATGTCCATGGGCCCGAATGGTGTAATGAATCCAATGTTAGCAGGACATATAGATGTGCATACGGTTGGAGGGGATATAAATCCAGGGTATGTGATGAGGGATGGGACATTAGATGCGACGAAGTTAATGTACAAGATGAATAATGGGAAGCTCGATCAAAGTAAATTTGAAGAAGCTACATGGGCAGCGTTGATTACTGCGGGGTACATTGACAAACAGGGTAACATTCTAGACAAGTTTAATAATGTAACAAGTGCTGCAGGTCTGGACTTTGATGAAAACAATCAGGTTGCGTTTGGTTTTAATACATTTGCCGACAAGCATAAGACTGAAATTTACAATGGAATTTTGCAGGATGCAAAAGCCAACGGCAGAGGAACACCCATTCTTGATGCAAGTGGGAATCAGATACCTCTGATGGATGATCATGGCATGCAAA
>JABDGZ010000001.1:73720-122316 GCA_013285735.1 Candidatus Omnitrophota bacterium
AATTTTGCAGGATGCAAAAGCCAACGGCAGAGGAACACCCATTCTTGATGCAAGTGGGAATCAGATACCTCTGATGGATGATCATGGCATGCAAAAAACAGAGATAGATCCAACCAGATATGCAAATTTAAAGTATAGCAGTGATGCCGTGTTAAAGGACGGATATTCCTTAGCAGCCATGGGCGGGGATACATCAGTACAGAGTTTGTATACGACAACAGTGAATCAACAAGTTGGAGCTCTTAATAAGGAAACACGTGATGTGGATGTAGCAGCCGTGAGCATGTCGATGGGAGCCAATGGTGTAATGAATCCAATGTTAGCCGGACATATCGATGTGCATACGGTTGGAGGGGATATAAATCCAGGGTATGTGATGAGGGATGGGACATTAGATGCAACGAAGTTAATGTACAAGATGAATAATGGGAAGCTTGATCAAAGCAAATTTGAAGCAGCTACATGGGCAGCATTGATTGATGCAGGGTACATTAATGATAAGGGAGAGATCCAGGACAAGTTTAATAATGTAACAAATGCTGCAGGTCTGGATTTTGATGAAGACAAGGATATTAAGTTTGGTTTTAATGAATTTGCCGACAAGCATAAGACTGAAATTTACAATGGAATTCTGCAGGATGCAAAAGCCAATGGTAGAGGAACGCCGTTGGTGGATGCAAGCGGCAATCAGATACCTCTGATGGATGAACATGGCATGCAGAGAACAGAGATAGATCCAGCCAAGTATGCAAATTTAATGTACAGCAGTGATGCGGTGTTAAGTGACGGGTATAAATTAGCAGCCATGGGTGGAGATACATCAGTACAAAGCTTATACACTACCTTAGTTCATCAAAATGTAGGAGCTAATAATAAGGAAACAAAGGATATGGATGTGGCAGCCGTGAGCATGTCCATGGGAGCAAATGGTGTCATGAATCCAATGTTAGCCGGGCACATCGATGTGTATACGGTAGGAGGAGATATAAATCCAGGGTATGTAATGAGGGATGGGACACTAGATGCGACGAAGCTGATGTATAAGATGAATAACGGGAAGCTTTCGAAAGGCGACTTTGAAGAAGCTACATGGGCAGCATTGATTACTGCGGGGTACATTGACAAACAGGGTAACATTCTAGACAAGTTTAATAACGTAACAAATGCTGCAGGTCTGGACTTTGATGAAAACAATCAGGTTACGTTTGGTTTTAATGTCTTTGCAGATAAGCATAAGAATGACATTTACAATGGGATTCTGCAAAGGGCAATTGGCAGGGGAACAGCTCTGGATGCAAGTGGAAATCCAATACCTCTGATGGATGAACATGGCATGCAGAGAACAGAGATAGATCCGACCAAGTATGCAAATCTTATGTACAGCAGTGATGCCGTGTTAAAGGACGGGTATTCCTTAGCAGCGATGGGCGGAGATACTTCAGTACAAAGCTTATACACTACCTTAGTTCATCAAAATGTGGGCCAGAATAATAAGGACACAAAAGATGTCGATGTAGCCGCCGTAAGCATGTCGATGGGGCCGAATGGTGTCATGAATCCGATGTTAGCCGGACATATCGATGTACATACGGTTGGAGGAGACATCAATCCAGGGTATGTGATGAGGGATGGGACATTAGATGCGACGAAGCTGATGTATAAGTTGAATAATGGAAAACTTGATCATAGCAAATTTGAAGCTGCTACATGGGCAGCATTGATTGATGCAGGGTACATTAATGATAAGGGAGAGATCCAGGACAAGTTTAATAACGTAACAAATGCTGCGGGTCTGGATTTTGATGAAGACAAGGATATTAAGTTTGGTTTTAATGAATTTGCCGACAAGCATAAGAATGACATTTACAACGGAATTCTGCAGGATGCAAAAGTCAATGGTAGAGGAACACCAGTTCTGGATGCAGATAATAATCCAATACCTCTTCTAGATGCAAACGGCGTACAGAGAATGGAGATTGATCCGAAAAAATATGCGAATTTAATGTATAGCAGTGATGCCGTGTTAAAGGATGGATATTCCTTAGCAGCCTTAGGCGGCGATACCTCAGTGCAGAGTTTGTATACAGTTCCTATCTACCAGAGAATTGCAGCCAATAGCAAGGAGACAAAGGAAATGGATGTGGCTGCCGTGAGTATGTCCATGGGAGCCAATGGTACGATGACCCCCATGTTAGCTGGACACATCGACGTAAATACGTTTGGAGGGAACATCAATCCTGGATATGTCACATGGGATGGAAAAGAATTCGCCACGAAGTTTAAGACCGAAAATGGAACACTCTCCCAAGGTGTACTAAAAGGATTAAACGCGGCCACACTCAAGGCCTTGATAGACCACGGATACATTGATGGCCATGGCGCCATCCTGGACGCATTTAATAGTGTTGATGGTGCTCAGAATCTACAATTAGGCTCTTCATTTAAACCCAATCATAAAGACCAAATTTATAACATTCTGCAAAGCGCTGATGGAAGAGGCACACCCATCCCCGGCGAATATCAAATGGATTTGAACAGATATGTGAATCTGGTGTATAGCAGTGACGCTGTGTTAGCGGGTGGGGACAGGTTAGCGGCCATGGGTGGGGATAATGCGGTGCAGAGTTTGTACACCGTTCCTGTGCATCAACAAATTGCAGCCAACAGCAAGGAAACAAGGCAGGTAGATGTGGCTGCGGTGAGCATGTCCATGGGGCCAAACGGTACGATGGCCCCTATGTTAGCCGGACATATTGATGTTTTACAAGGTCAAGGCGGAGATGTTACTGGAGGGTATGTCACCTGGAACGGGAAATTATTTGCTACGCAACTTAAAACTGAGAATGGGACACTTTCAAAAGGTGTATTAAAAGGATTAAATCCTGCCACACTCAAGGCCTTGATCGCTGCTGGGTACATTGATCCGGGTGGTAAAATTCTAGACGCATTCAATAGTGTTAATGGCTCCCAGAATTTGAATCTGGATTCTTCAAAATTTGATCTCGCACACAAAGCCCAAATTTATAATGTTTTCCAAAACGCCACCGACAGAGGCAAGGTCATCCCTGGGGAATACGAAGACAATACGAATAAATATGCAGATCTTACATTTACCAGCAAGGCCGAGCTCAAGGTCGGCGATGTCTTAGCCGCCATGGGCGGGGACAGCTCAGCACAGAGTTTGTACACTGTTCCTATATACCAGAAGATTTCCGGTAATAGCAACGAGACAAAGCAAGTGGATGTGGCAGCGGTGAGCATGAATTTGGGAGCCAATGGTTCGATGAATACGATGCTAGGCGGCCAGATCAATGTCAATACCGTCGGAGGAGATATAGGCAAAGGCTATCTGACCTGGGACGGGAAATTAAATGCCACGAAGCTCGTGAATAATAAATACGTTTTGGACAAGAGCAGGTTTGCAAACCTCATCTTTACCAGCGACGTGAATTTGTCTAACGGAGATGTTTTAGCCGCCATGGGCGGAGACAATTCCGTACAGAGTTTATACACCGTCCCCATCTACCAGAGCATAGACGCCAATAGCAAGGAATCAAAGAAGATCGATGTGGCTGCGATTAGCATGTCGCTCGATAAAGAAGGCGACATGAACCCCATGTTAGCAGGGCACATTGATGTAAATACCGTCAATGGTCCTATTAACACAGGCTATGTCACCTGGGATGCGCTCTTAAATGCCACGAAGCTGGTGAACAATAAATACATTTTGGATAAGAACAGGCATGCGGACCTTATTTTTAGCAGCGACGTTAAGTTAAAAAATGGCGATGTCCTGGCCGCCATGGGCGGAGATAATTCAGTACAGAGTTTATACACTATTAAAGTGCCCCAGCAAGTTTCTGCGGATAGCAAGGAAACAAAGTATGTGGATGTGGTTGCGGTCAGCATGTCCAAGGGTGCAGACGGGACAATGAACCCGATGTTAGGCGGGCATATTGATGTCGCCAATGTGGTCGGCGGCCCTATTAACACAGGATATATCACCTTTAGCGGGATCATGGATGCCACAACAGCGACGCGCAATGGGTTTACGTTGGACAAAAACAGACGGGCTGTATTTACGTATAGAAGCGATGCTAAATTAGGCGATGGAGATGTATTAGCGGCCATGGGCGGTGACAATTCAGCACAAAGCCTTTATACCGTCAAAGAGTGGCAGACCATTAATGGCATAGCTGATAAAAAAGCGACGGATGTTGCAGCGGTCAGCATGACCAGGGACAAGGACGGCGACATAACCCCGATGTTAGGCGGACGGATTACCGTCGGAGGGGATGTGCCGATAGGCTTTATATCTGAAAGAGAAAAATTACGTAATGCAGTTCTTACAATCATCAATACCGTTGCCTTCAAGAACGGGGATGTCTTGGCCGCGATGGGCGGAGATAGTTCAGCACAGAGTTTGGACACCATGCGTGTGGCAGATTCAAAGGCCCCGAATGGCTATAGGGATGTGACCCTGGTATCTCTTTCTGGTGGACCAAAAAATGGCAAAAAAGGCGGCGATGATGACTGCGGCTCAGAATGCACGCCGATGATCGCAGGTATCATCATGGTCAGTGGCGATATCCCGGTGGGGTATCTGCATCATGTTGCCCGCATAGGCGGTGCTGTCTTAACAGCCTTGAATTTAGTTGCCTTAAAAAATGGTGATACCTTAGCTGCCATGGTTGGGTCAAAGGGAGCGCAAAGCTTGGATACCATGCCCATATGGCAATCACACGACGGCCAGTCAGGTTATAAGGATGTGACCTTGGTTTCAACCTCAGATAAAGGGGCCATGTTAGCTGGTGTTATGAAGGTGCTAGGATCTGGTGTGTCGATAGGAGCTCCACTTTTTTCAGGCGTCATAGAAGGCCCGAACAAAGAAGGTGCATGGACACAATATGCTGGCAATATGGCTCTTCGTATATTATCGGCCTTTGGAGGAGGCGTGTATCAACCGATAACCAAGGCTGATCTCCCCAAAAATATGCTAAGCCGCCGGGTATTAACAGCCAGGAGCTCTGCTGCAATAACCGGTGGAGGCACCTATGCGGCAATGGTTGGTGAGAACATGGCGCAAAGCCTTGACCCATTGCCTGGAAGTGATCAACCCTTGGTCATTGCCAATGGAGAAGTGCAGTTACCAGGATATATCACGTCGGATAAGCCTATTAATCCAGAAGACTTCTATCAGATATCTAGTGTTGATGGTGTGAAGATGGCAGCCTTAAAGCAAATACTTGCGGATAATTTTGATAATTGGATGGATGGAATCCCTTATCAGGAAACCCCGGATGATATTCCGAATTCGCAAAGTCATGCGGATTTCAGCTCATGGAATACGGCTAAAGGCAGCAAGTGGGCAGCGGTAATAACTAGCAATGGAGCACAGGCTTTGGATAAATCAGTCGCTATTTCAGGGGGCAAGGCATCATTAAAGGGGCTTATTCAACTTTGGGATGGAGAGCACATTGCTCCAGGTGATTTTGCCATGATAACGAGCGGAACTACTTCAAATGGAAAACCAGCGGATATTGATGCTTGGAATACACTTTCTTTGAATGGGGGGCAAACATTAGATGCAATGATAGAATCTCATGGGGCGCAGAGTATTGCTAAAGGTGTTTCAGGAGCACCATTGGTCGCAATTTCAGAGCAAGAAGCACCAGATAGTGTCGGGAATGGTAAGCACTATACGGGTAGTTTTGATGCGTCATTAGGGGGCGTTATCGAGCTTGCAACCGGGGAGAATATTAGCGTAGGAGATTTTTATAGGATAACGCTCCAAAAGGGATATCAGCAGCTTACAGCAGATCAAATACAATTCTTCAAGGACTCTGGGTATGATCTTCTTAATGAAAAAGGCGACGGGCTTGATACGGTTAAAGTACATGATTTTATAACAGGATATGAGTCACATATGCATTATGACAATGATGGCCTGGATGTTGATAAAGCTTTGAATAGCATATCCCATGAAGCCCATTTGGTAAGTAAGAATGAAGTGTCCTTAACAGGCGGGAAAGAGATGGGGGCCATGATAGGATCGCATGGAGCGCAGACCATGGACAAAATGTTTGTTACAGATGTATCAGCCCCAGGCGGACAGAGGGAAGTTCCTTTGGTGGCGATCTCCCAGGACAGGGATGATGACGGGGATTATAAACCAGGAGAATTCACGGCTAGGTTAGCAGGAAGCATTACGACACAAGACGCATTCGAAAAAGGGTATTTTTATCAAATAGATGGCAGGGATGGCTTTCCGAAAGTTCCAGCAGGAGGAGATGCGCAGACGCAGGGTTTGTTGGCTAATGCTGGTTATCTTGATGCTAATGGTAATATTGATGAGGCCAAAGCAGCTTCGTATATAAAAGCTTATGAGTCAGATATTTATCATACTGAAGGTAGCGATGCAGAAAATATTTATACCGCTTTGAAAAACGGGCTCACACATGATTTGTTAGCTAATGCAGGGGTTCTTGATGGTAATGGTCAAATTAATAAGGCCAGAGCACTTTCGTTTATGAAAGATTTTGTAAATGATATTTATCATACTGAGGGTGGGGATGCAGAAAAAGCGTATGACATTTTGAAAAGTTTGTACCATAGTGCTGAATTTGCGACAGAAAATTATCTTTCCATGAAAGCAGGAGACAGTGTAGCTGCCATGGTTGGAGAGCATGACGCGCAGGCAATAGGTACAATGGTTGTCCCTGATGTGTATAGCCCGGACGGCAAGAGGGATGTGACCTTGATTTCCATTTCACAGAATAAGGATGCCAATGGGGATTATAAACCAAATGATTTCTCCTCGACGTTGGCAGGTACGATCACCTTGAAGGATGTAACCGGAGGTTTTATTAATCCAGGAGATTTTTATCAAGTAGGAGATAGTTATGATGGTTATTCAAAAATGTCAAAAGAACAAAAAGTTTTGCTATTGACCAATGATCTTATAAGTTCTGGAAGGATCAATGATAGTGCAGCACAAAATTTTATAAGTTCATATGAGTCTACAGATACACATACGGCTACTCAAACTGCAATTTATGACGCCTTAACTAGTTTGGCCCATCATGCCTCATTTGATTATGTGAATACCCTCACAATGAAAAAAGGGGACACCATAGCTGCCATGATTGGAGAGCATAGCGTGCAAGCCTTGGATACCATGTCGGTCCCGGATGCGAATAAAGGCACAAGAGAAGTTCCTTTGGTATCAATTTCAGAAAAAACGAAAACTGAAAATAATCAAGAAGTCTATAGCGGTGAATTCAACGTGATGTTAGCAGGAAAAATTACACTTGAAGATGCAACAGGTGGAGCGATTAATCCTGAAGATTTTTATCAAGTTGCAAGGATAAATGGTCAAGACGTAAATGGTGTGGATCATCATGCGATATTTGATATCGTCAATACCCTTTCCATGCAGCAAGGGGACAGCTTAGCCGCCTTGGTAGGAGAGCATGGGGCGCAGAGTTTGGATACAATGTCAGTGCCGGATGCGATCTACGGAAGCAGGAAGGTGACCTTGGTATCCATCTCAGAGGAGAAAAATCTCAATGGCGCATATACAGGAGTATTCAACCCAATGTTGGCAGGGACGATTACGACACGCAATGACATCAACCCGGGAGATTTTTATAAGATTACGAACATAGACGGTTATGCAAAGGCTCCGGATGATTTGGCGCAGGGAATACTTAAAAGATTTATTGATGGCCATGGCGGAATTGATGTGAATAAGGCAAATGATTTTATGAAAACCTATGTGCAAAATGATGCCAATGATCAAGAGGCCACGGACATTGCTAACGCTTTGACAAAGTTGGCCCATCATGCGAGTTTAGTAGATATGAATAGTATTACCTTGAGTGCTAATGATAGCTTGGCCGCGATGGTAGGAGAGCATAGCGCGCAGGCCTTGGATACCATGCCTATTTTTGATTCGAAACTCAATGATGGCAAAGGCGGCTATAGGGATGTGAATTTGGTATCAATAGCACAGGAAAAGAATGCGAACGGAGACTATATGCCAATATTCACTCCGACGTTAGCAGGAACGATTACAGCGCAGGGAGATATCAACCCATTGGATTATTATACAGTAGCGATGATGGATGGCTTCAAGCAAAGCACACCAGAAGAATTACAAGCATTAGCCGCATGGGCCAGCTTTACTGGCAATACTTCACTAATTACTTTAGTAAATAGTTTATTAGATCCTTACAAAAGCCACGCAGAGTTTGATTTTACAAATCTCCTTTCAATGAAGAAAGGCGATACTTTAGCGGCGATGGTAGGCGAACATAGTGCGCAAGCTTTGGATACCATGCAGGTCTATGATTCAAAACTCAATAATGGCAAAGGCGGCTATAGGGATGTAAATTTGGTATCAATCTCACAGGAAAAAAATGCGAACGGATATATCAATGGAGCATTCAATGCGATGTTAGCAGGCGACATCACCTCGCAAGATAATATCAATCCGGGAGATTTTTATAAAGTAGTAACAATAAACGGCAAGGATGTAAGCGGCAATAAAGAGTCTGTGAACCTGGCTTACGTGAATCTTCTTTCTCTGAAGAAAGGGGATATTTTAGCTGCGACAGTAGGCGAACATGGAGCACAGGCTTTGGACACAATGCCCATCTATGATGCGAAACTCAATGATGGCGAAGGCGGCTATAGGGATGTGAATTTGGTATCAATTTCAGAAGAAAAGAATGCCCAGGGACAATATACAGGAGTTTTCACGCCCATGATAGCAGGGAAGATCACAGACATCAAAGGGTCAATAACAGATGGATTCATTGTGCAAGATGACAGGGATAATCGAGTCATAGCAAAAAATCTTTTCACATTGGGTAAGGGTGAACAAGTTGCCGCGATGGTTGGATCGAATGGGGCACAGAGCTTGTACGTGGAGTCTGTAGATGATTTTGAAGCCGAAGGCGGGAAAAGGGATGTAACAGGCATCTCTATCACGGGGAATGATGTAAGGCTGGCAGGATCAGTGGTCGCGGAAAGACCGGTGGGAACTTCGGAAAGAGATGTTCCGGGGACTTATAAAAAAGGAGACCTGTTCGAACCCGATGCTTTCACAATGAAAAAAGGCCAATCATTAGCAGCGCAGGTCGGAGAAAATGAGTCAGAAACCTTATACCAGTGGACACTCAAGCCATTAATAAAGGATGGTAAAGACATAACAATGCCTGCGATTAGAATCGTACGAAGTGAATATGATAAGGATAATTCATACGTTGCCTATACTGCAGGGCCTGCGATGGGGTATCAAATGCTGTTTGATGAAGCGCAGAAAAATTCAGTGAAAAAATTAGTGAAGGATAAAGTAGGGGACATGGATGTTGTCCTGACAGATAAGTACACTGAGGTGCTTGACTCGAAAAGAAAGGTTCAAGATAGAGACATAACAGTCGGTCCCGTATCCATAGACGGGAAGGTTGTCGTTACTGTTGTGACGGACGTAGAAATCAATAACGGTGAAGAAATAAGAAATACTGACGGGAAGAGATATGTAGTCGATTTAAAAACAGGGACAGTGAGCGCGTATGATGAATACGCGAAAGCATCGGTAGGGTTTGATTCTGATCCCAACAAATTACATTTTAGGTATGGGATGCCGGGGGTAGAGGAACAAGTTTTGGAATGGGGTAATGATAATGAAGCGTTCAAGCCTATTTCTGTAGGCCATACAATACAAAAAGACGCCATAGTGACTAAAGACGGTCAAGTCGTGGACATTCCAGAAGGGTTTTATTATTCTAAAGTTCTAGGATTCAAAAATGTTTTAGTTCCGAATAGTCCCAATCAAGATCTTAGTGATAATCAAGAAGGAACACCAGCAACACTTTATTGGATAGATGACTTACCTGATTTAGGTCCAGGAAAGAATGGGCCCAATGGAGAAACGATTAGCATAGGTAAAGCAGAGGCACCAGGTGAACAATGGCTTGATCCGAATTTACAACCAATCAAATCAGGGACTAAATTTCTTAATCCAGATAGAGGGTTCTTTGGCCTTGGCAATAGGGATGTGCTCACAGGATATCCCACCGAGGTAGATGCAACAAGAGTAGGATATTTGACAAATATCTCGGGCATTATTACGGGGAAATTGCGTACAAGCAATATAGCCACAGGTTTTGACGCTATAATGGCAAGAAATTTTGGATGGAGACTGGAAACAGCCCAAGCGTTTGACATTACTAATCCAAGCGTAGTGGATCTAGTAACTACCGCTTTGATATTTGCAGGAGGCATCGGGCTGGTTTTTAAGGGAGGATGGGCTGCGAAGGTAGGTGTAGAAGTTGCTGAAGTTGCGGACGCAACTGCTACTACTGGAGCATTGGTAACTGGTGTTCAAGATGCTGATGCTGTTTCAAAACTTGTATTGTTAGGAAGAGCAGCCTCTGCAGCGACCTTATCTGGCGGTATCTGGGCAGTGGTTGGTGGTGTAGCAGCAAAAGCAAATGGCGGAGATTATCAGGATGTTCTTGTCTCAGCCAGAGATGGGGCACAGAATGCTGTGTTAATGAATTTTGGTATGGCAAGTTTAGGTAATTTGGTCAGGGGTGTCAGTCCAGTTGTAGCAAAGGCCGCAACAGCTGGAAACCCAGTGGCGCAAATCTTGGTTGGTTCAGGTCAATTTGCAGCAGAAAATCCTTGGTTAACAATGGGATTGACTGGAGCTGGTTTGAATACTGCCCGAGGCTATATTGCTGCAAATTATGATGGCCGGCAGTATGGATGGAATGACTTTTTGATAGATGCAAGCATCGGCGGCGCTCTTGGAGCTGTTGCTGGAGGGCTGAAGATGGGCTTTAAAGTTCAAGCTCCCAAGTTAGATGTTGTTGAAGAGCAATTTGTAAATGGAGCCAAGGTAACAAGCCAGAGCCAGATAGCATCTATTTTTGGCAGAGGAAATACAGTAAACACTTGGTGGAATGTAAGTAGTTTTTCAACAATCAGCGTCCTGGGCGGCCTAGCTGATAGATATAGGAATAATGAGAATCTTATCTCAACGCGGATTTTGGGAGATTTGGCTTTAGGTGCATTAGGCGGCGCTGCATTTACCTACCTGCCGCGACTGGCCAATGTTGGGATTTTTGGAGAAGAAGCTGTGACCGGAGGCAGCACGCCTCCTAAAATACCAGAATTTTCATTAGGAAGAACTGCTGCATTTACAGGGATTGGGTTCGCAAGCGGCTTTGGACTTTCTTTCTTAGATCCGGATTTAAATAGGAAATCTTTTGCTGATACATGGCAAACCAGAGTATTTGGCTATGGCGGCGCTGGCGCTGCAATCGGAGCCTTAGCAGGATCAAGGGTTTTAGCAACAGCCTATACCCCGCAAGGGCTAGAAGTCACGATAGAGGATGCGATTGGAAGAGGAGCATTGAAAGTAGGTTTAGGTACAGTCCTCGGTGGAGCCGGAGGCTATGCTCTTTCATTTACAAATCCTGATTTGGCTGGGCAAGCATGGGATAGCTCTGCTCGTAAAAGTTATTTAGGATATGGCTTATTAGCAGGAGCTTTGTTGAGCGGCAATTCTGTATTGCAAGGAACAAAAGGATTTCGTCAATGGGCCCTCGGCGGCAAGCCTTCTATAGGCGGTCTTGCCGGTATAGGCAGAGATCCATATATGTTTACGAGGCTATCTGTTGCAGGGGCATTGGACTTTGCGGCGATTATGCCGGCCTGGAGCATGGTGCAAGTCCCTGTTGATGCGATGATTGAAGGTGCCAGAAGGACCATTTTCCCGGGATCAATAACAGACCTTGATAGAACGAGAAAAGATTTAAATGGCAATATTACTCATTTGGATGCAAATGGCAATGAAGTGCTTAATGTTTGGAACACGCCTGGTAGTAAAGATGGTAAAAGATTGCCTGGTATTTGGGAAATGGCCAATAACGAAGCTTTTCATGATAAAAACGGAAATTCTGATCTACCTACCTTTCTAGGACTATTGGCAAGTGCTGCAAACGGGGCCAAGATGGGTCTTGCATTAGGTCCTCTAATGGGAGTGCTCCAAGCGCCAATGTCAGCTTTTACACAGAAAGAATTGGCATCTGAGGGCGGTGCATTCGCGACATTAAGCCACAGCATGCCAGGGACGATTTTCCAATTAAGCGGGGCAAAGGCTGTAGCGCAACAGATTCTGTTAAGTTCTCCAGACATCGTGGGAGCATACCGGGAGCAGGCACAATTGACATGGGATACAGATCAATTAAAGAACAATGATTATATATGGGATCCTCTGAGAGGCCCTAAGCAAAGCAGCAACCCATTATTAGAAGCACAAGAGAATGAATTTATTAATGGTAAAATAGAAAGTTTATCTGCTGAAGATGCCGGACACATCGCCTTTATAAGCCTTTTCTTAAAGCCAGCACCAGCACCGGTGTTGGATGCTTCTATGCTAGCGGGGCTAACAAAGATGACAAATGATCTACAGGAAGCACAAGGTCAATTGGATGAGGCACAACAGCAAGTTCCACCGACAACAGGCACAGGGGCGACGCCAACATTGGGGGCATTTGATAATGCCCATGAAGGCAAATCAGAGACAGAAATACAAGCAGGGCATGAACGGATTCTTGCATTAGCAGAAACGGGTGTAAAGGATGAGGAAAATACTGGTACTGCAGACCATGAACTTCGAGTGTATCAAGTCGATCAATTTGTGCAAGGTCCTGATGGGAAGCCGCTACTTGTTGATGGGGAACCGCAGCTGCAGGTGCCCAGTGGTGCAGAATTCACTACATTTGATGAGGATGGTAAAACAGTTACGGTTATTATCCACGATGGAACAAACCCTCTTGCACTGGCACATGATATTGAGGAATCAACGAACGTCAATCCGGAGTTAGCGACAATTAAACAGATCTACCAAGGTCGAGATTTGAATACTTTGTCTCTTGAAGAAATACAGAAAGCAATTCCCGATGCAGATGCGGCGAGAGTGAAGACATATTTTGACACATTCCAAAGCGGTAAAACCTCAGCCCATGATGTTACGGTGGCATTAGGGTTTGGTGAAGGTAAGCCAGCAGAGACGACAGAGCAAGCACCGACGACAACTGCTCATAATACATTTGTGCCTCCGGCGACAACAGAAGTTGTTGTCTCACCGGAAGTCGTTGAATCTCCTGTTTCTGACCAATCCGTAGATGCTTCTAACTTGCCTCCATCAGCAGAAGACTCTGAATTTGATACAGCAACAGGGCCGAAGCTAGATGATCAAGTTGATCTTAGCGACGAAAAACCTGTCGTGGTAATAACCCCTTCATCAGAACAAGGGCAGTCTGGAAATCCAAAGGAAACCGCTGAGCAGC
Source organism: Candidatus Omnitrophota bacterium (assembly GCA_013285735.1). GTDB lineage: Bacteria > Omnitrophota > Gorgyraeia > Zapsychrales > Fredricksoniimonadaceae > JABDGZ01. The sequence continues at coordinate 87,088 of JABDGZ010000001.1, forward strand.
GAGCAGCAAAAATTGCCGATTTAAAAGCAAAAGTAGACGGATTAAAAGTAGATATGGCCAAGGAAGTGGATAGATTGCTAAGAGAGAGTCCAGCGTATGCGCATTATATTGGTGATTTAGCTGGAGATTTAAGAAGTCGACAGAATGATACAGCGGCAAAGATTATTACCCGTCAAATGCGTGATACACAAAGAGATTTTATGGAAAAGGGCAATGCTCATGGAGCAGAACAAGTATACAAGGGACGTATGAATGCGGTGGCGCAAAGAGCAAGAGCAATGGGAGCCGCAGAAGTAACCCGCTCACCGGACAAATTCGAAAAATATTACAATTTAGCGATCCGACTTGCGCCAGAGAAGAAAGCTGAATTCAGGAAGAAGCAAAGCATTGATATACTTCAACCAAACTTAACTCCCCAGAGCAAAGAATATGCTAATCGTGATGAATCAATAGCCCGTTTCTTGAAAATCCTAGGGGAAGAAAAGGACACGGACTTATATAATAAGACAGTAAAGAATGTTGAGGCTTTCAAAAGATTGGAAGCGAAACTTATAGAATACCACGATCCTAAGTCAACAGGGGATCTCACAAAACAAATCATTGAGCTTTTTTCTGACAAGGGAATTCCTAAAGAAGTCCTGGAAGCTTTTTATGGTGTCATGGTGAACCATGCTCAAACGATGTTTCTGGGAGATCAGTTTAAGTCGAGCAAAAATATGTTTGATTTTATCCGCCAAGCAATGCCGGATTTAAACCATGCAACCGATCGTTATGAATATGCCGTTAGCACGGCTAAAGCATTCTTTGTACCACTTAATGTCGATGCCTCAAGCGGTACAAATGACGAAGTTCAACAAGCAAATCAAAATAGAATGAAGGAATTCAATGATGCCCGCGCCAGGAATCCAGCAAGGATTAAAGAATTGGAAAAGTCCATTCAAAAAAGTTTGGGAGACGCAGCGGCTCGCATTATTGAAAAAGGACAGACAAGGCTTGCCCAGAATAAACTGGCAGAGGACATCTTAAATCCTTTGTTAAGGTCAGAGATCGCCAAAGATTCTAAAGAACAGCTGAAAAAGCAAGCTGAAAATGCCTTAAGAGAAGCCTTGAGTGCAAATCCTGAATTTAGATTTTCAGATGCCCATCTGGAGGCCTATTTCCAACGTATCAATGTCCTTATTCCTAATGATAAGGTAAATATAGAACGTATCAATGTCGGCGATGGCTTATTAAGCATTATTGATAACGTAAGAGCTGGAACAAAAAATACGGAGTTTCAAGGAAAGCTCAGTGCCCTGAGAGATCACGTAATACCTGAAATCTTACGGGAACAACTTTCCCAATGGGCTAAAACATTGGACGAAAGCAAGACTAAAAACGCAGGTGATAAGGCTTTAACAAGCGATTTGACGGATTTGGAATTCGAGAAGTTTACAAAAATGGTTGATGAGGGGTTAGATGCTCTTAATTCAAGAGAATCGTTTAGCTGGACAGATATTAGGAAAATGATTGAAATCAAAGCCCAGGCAGGGCGCATAGCTTTTGAGCTAGGATCACAGGCGTTTAAGGGTAGGAATTTTGATAAAGCAGATCAGGCCTTTGCCTTGTCAGATGAAATGACTCCCAGTTTTGAAACAAAATACAGTCGGGCAGTTGTAGCATTTGTTGCCGGGGATCTTAATAAAGCTTTTGAATTTTTGTCGACTGCTGAATCGGTGGCTGAAGGTAGAAAAGGAGGCATCACTAGTGCCGAGCGCGCATTAATTGATAATTTGTTTACAGAAATTGCTGCAGAAGAGGTTTCTCCAATGGCGGCATATAATAATGTTCAAAGGATGACGGATACGCAAATAAACACTGCGCTCAGGCTTGTCAATCAAACGCTGAGTACAAAAGACATAGCCATAGACCATCCTACTTTAGGACGCGTGATCATTGTCCAGCGTACCAAGGATCTTTTAAGTCCATTTGGCGGTGGTGTGGCCTATATCCGTGGGGATGGGACTCTTGTTATTGCACATGACGGCAGCGGCACCCTGGGCCATGAAGTTGCTGAAGTCTTGGCACAAAGGTGGAGAACGGCCCAGGCGGCCAATGAAACAGGGAAAATTATAGATAAAAGTAATCCCCAAGTCCAGGCAGAACGGCAGGCCAAGGCGAATTTATACAGACAGTTACGTGCGGATCAAAAGGCAAATGGTCAAAAAGATAATGCTCAAATTAAATCTGCGGGTGAGGGAAAACTTGAACCGCATGACATGGTGGTTCATCTAGGTTATGGTGAAGGATTGCCTGTTGATGATGCCACCCTGGCAAAATTAGATGCAAGCACCTCTTCCCTGCGCGGACCGCCTGAAGAATTAAAATTTGTAGCTGCAGCAGGTGCTGGCCGCGTGGTTGTTACTTCCCCCAATCCATTTGATATATTCGAACAAAGAACTGATAGCAACGGCAAGAAGCGCCAAGCCAATAGTTTTCTCTGGAGCGAGGATAATCAAAAGCAACGCGCCGTGGAAATTTTTACACAACGTCAAGTACCATCCGGACGCATTGAAGATATCCAGAAAGATACTAACAATTTATTCAATAGAGCCTTTGCAGCAGTTGCGAAAGACACGACAATTCGTGAATTTATCCCAAGAGTTAATGAACACGGGGATATATCAGGTTTGATGGAAGAAATAGTTCGGAGAGTTAAAGAATCACCAGAATTCTTAACAGATCCAGAACTGCGAGAGGAACTTAAAAATCAAGTAGCTGTATTCATAGCCATATCTATTAATATGAGAATTTCAGGTGCAGAAAATCAATTCTTAGATATAGCTAAAGACGGTGAAGTTAAGTTTAAGGACGATTTTGGAGAGAAAGGCAATAAACGAAATGATGGATTGACCAAACTTCAGTTAGCTGCTGGGTATGCAGCATCTGAAGCTATGTTGAATGCATTAGGCGACGGTACCAAGGCCGCAGAAGCCTATGAACTCGCTGCTGCTGCAGGTAAAACTACTGTATTTTCACCGCTGTCCGTTCTTGTTATGCGGATCTCTCCGGAAATTGAAGTAAAAAATTCCAAGGGCAAAACGATACCGGTTAAAACCCTGCAGTTGGTTTCAAATGAGGATAATGCTAAAGCTATTGAAGATCATCTTGCAAGTATAGGGCTAGGAAAATTTGTGAAAAGGATTAAATCTGGTGAAGATACGCAAGCAAATGTAGTCAATATCATGACCTTTGATGAATTTAAGACCAAGGAATTAAATAATTATTTTGACGATCGTGATCATCAAGCGTTTATTGATGAGTTTGACGCGGCCATGTTGAGTTCTTTGATTTATCGCGGTGGCCCGTCTAAAGCTGAAATGCTATTAAAAACTTTGTATACCCCTGGGCAACGTTTGGAGGCGATGAACTCTTTAAAAAGTGTGGTCAAGATTCGCTCGGGAATGATTGATCTGATGAAAGATGAGCTTGATGGAAAACTAACAAATGAGAATTACACAGCGTTTATAGGCGATGCTTTGAAGGCAGATGGGGAAACAAATAAAAGCATGCGAGGGTTTATCCGTGATGGAATCATAACAAGAAGTGATGTGGCAGAATTTGCCCGAGCCACAGGTCGCAGCATACAGGATCTGAAAGAAAAAGGATATATTAAAGTTGTTTCAGGAGAATTGAATGGCGAAGGTCGTTATAGTGTAGATTTAGGAAAGATTCGTGCTGAAATACTAAGGAGTAGTTCCGGCGCAAGTACTGATGCACTCGTAAAAGCGCTTAAGACTATTGAACAAAAAGCCCAGGAAGGCGATAAATCTAGCTTGGAAATTGCTGTGCGTAAAATGATACGTGGTGAGCTTTTAACAATGCCGGAGTTCAAGGGCAAGGGTGAAGATTTGGTTGAAAAAGCAGTGGATGATTACATCCATGCCAATATAACGTCTATCCAGCGGGTATTTTTAGGGGAAGATAGTCCGATTACGTATGATGAAGCAAAGTTTAAGTATAGCATCAATGGTAAATATGCTGAGCGAGGAGGAACAAAGATTGCTGAAGGATCAGAAACAGTTTTCAGTCGCGATAAAGAATCTCCGGTGAATCCCATGGGTGAAATCACCTTGCTTTCAAATCCAGCGATAGAAAAAGCAGGTGGATTTGATAAATTGTCTGCAGAAGATCAAGAATTGGTTTTGCAGCATTTCCTCGACGCACGGACCAATGATACGACAGGGGCCATTTCCTTTGCCCGCGGTCTAACCAAAATGCGTAATTTAGTGGGATATTCAGCAACTCTCTCGGCAATAAAGAATCAATTAGAAACAATGGACATTGAAACCCGGGTATTTGGTACAACCATGGGATTACATTCATTTTTTGCGGGCAAGGATGGTGTGCGTGAACCAATCAGTCTTTATTTACGCGCTTCTGCAGGCGGTGATGTGGGGATTGCAAAGATGCTAGTTGACCATATGGTTGATGCTTTAAATGTCAGGACTGGTGAAAAACGATGGGATACCGAAAAGAGTATTTGGATTAATAGTTATGGAGAAGGAAGGCAAGATGCCCTTGTACGGGAAGCTCTAACAAGAATTCAAACCATAAGTGAAGCAGATGGTAAGGAGCTAGCAGAAAAACTTACAAGTCTTTATAAAGCTATTGAAACTGCGGATAGGAACCGTGATCAAGCCAGGACAAACAGGTTAGAGGCCCTCGCAAAGGGAGATACAGATTTAGCAGCACAGTTAGATGGTGTAGCAAAAGACAATAAAACTTTATCAGAACAGGCAGAACAGGAATTGAAAAATACCCTTAAAAAGTATTCAGGGGACATGGTTGTGCTGATAGACAGCACCCTTGGGACAGAAGATCTTAATAAGGGTGAGGTTAAGGCAGAAGTCATTGATGGCAAGGTTTATTTTAGAGCTAATCGTGATACCGTTATGGGAAATAAAAATTCTATTCTAACCCAGCGTGCTTTAGAAAATAAAGACAAGACCATTGTCGTAGGCTCAGCTCACGAAGCTTTGTCCATTCCTGATGCTGGTGAAAATCATTTGTGGATGATTTTTGGAGACATGGCAGAAGCGGCCCGGGACATTCAAGCCTTCCAGCGTGGGGCTTCAACAGAACAAGGTGCTGGCCGTCGTATGCGCATGTCCGTTGATTGGGTGGTTACACCTGAAATGCTCAAGAGTATTACGGACCGTAAAAATTTGGAAGAAGTGATGAATGATGGGGCGATCAAGAAACTTCAGGCGGAAAGAGGAAGTATTAATAAGCAAGTATTGGATTGGCGCAAACAATTGGAGAATGATAATACTTTATCAGGCCTCGATCGCTATCAAATAGAACAAAATATTTCGCTTTGGGAAAAAGAGTCGGAAAGAATAGGTAAAGACATAGACGCTCTCGAAGCGCCAATCCGCAACAGGGTTGAAAACATTGCTTTGGAGTTGGAAAGGAATATTAACACAGGAGGCATTGTCCAAATCATGAAAGAAGGAAGCAATGCTGCTGACCAATCCCTGGAGGGAGCGATAGGACAAACGTATGAGGCTTATCGTAAACTAACAGGTGCGGCAGATGCGCGCTGGATTAATAGCACAGGCATGGGTTATGTAACAAGACGAACCTCCAATGGCAATGGGATAGAAGTTATTGTTGGTGTAAAGGGCGATAATGCACCGATTGAAGATGCTGAAAAGCTTTTTACCGTGGCCGTCCGAGGTCCAATAAAAACACCGTATGGTGTTATTCAACAGGGTTATGCGCAGGGTATATTTAATAATGAATCAGTACCGATATTCCAGCTGCCTAATTTTAATCCCAGTAACCTTGCAGAGTCCTTGAAACCTCTTGTAGAAAAAACCCTGCCAGCAGCATACTACATGGTTCCTATTATGGGAGATAATTCACAACGAGCTTCCTGGAAAAGGGCTGATATCATCCTAGGAGAGCCAGATGCTGATGGAAAACCGACTAACAAGGTAATGTATCAAACCCAAATGAATTTGCAAATACCTGTGACCTTGACTGATGAAGAAAGCCAGCAATATACCCAAGCGCGTATACAGGAACTTGAAAAAAGTTTAATAGAACAGAAGAGAATATATAACAGAAATCTCGAATTTCGCGCGGTTGATTCAGCTAAAGAAAATGATCTTGGAATTAAGACATTAGAAAAAGAAATTGAAAATTTACGATCAGGGAGGACTGTTATCCGTACCAAGAATGAAAACCGTGCTGTTTTAGTGAGGGTGGAACGTGGTTTGAACGTGGCAACCCATAAACTTAGTGAAACCCCTGAAACGACGATCCTGCAAGATGTTGATTTGGGCAATGGCGTTAAGCTCAAAAAGGGTGATAAGGTTGAATCTATTGAAGAAGATAATGATTTGGGACGCGGCAAGATGGATATCATCAGAGGCTTGATTGACGCGCAGTTATTTGCTGACGCCGATGGCTGGAGAGTAAGACAGCTTGTTGGTAAGGAGGGATTCACCCAAGAGCAATACCAGACATTGATGGCCTTGCCGCAAGAACAACGGGCAGAATTATTAAATGCACTAAATGGGTATAAACAAGCAGTAGCAAGATTGAATAAAGATAAAAAGGATGTAGAACAGCATAGGCCATTGGTTGAACAATCAAATCAAACAGTTTTGAATATTTTCCAGAGCTACGGGATTATTCCAAGCGATCAGCTACGTAAAGCCATTTTTGTCCATCTCCAGGGAATCAGTGATTTACATCAGGCCTTAGACCAGCAGGGCATGGATCCAAGAGCAACCGAAAGACTGATCAATCACTTTATAAGAAATAACAGCAGGATTCATCAACCAGTCCAGCAGAAGCCAGTTGTCCCGATAGTTACAGGTAACGAAGGTCCTCGTTTGCCATCTGCACAGGAGCAATCAGGTTTAACTTTAAGCAATGGAGATCTTCAACAACCAGCTGAATTAGAATTTCCTTCCGAAGATCATAGCAGTGCCCAGCAATTAGCCGAGCAGCAATTTACTGCTGCTCTAGCAGCAGAATTTAATACTCCTCAATATTTAGATTTGTACCGTCGTTACAGCCATGCGATGCCAAGTTTAATTGCAAAAGGAAGCACGGCCTTGGATGAATATTTAGCAAAGCAAGGAGGCAAGGAAAAGATTAGCGACACTGATCAAACATTATTAGCTTCCGTCAGGGGAAATCCTAATTTATTTGCTGCCATGAAGGCTATTTACGAAGCTCGTGAAAGTGTACGTGGAAATTTATTTAGCCAAGATGCCATGCGCCAGCGTTATTTGGAAGGATTTAATGATAGTAAGACAATTTCAATGCTTAATAGAGTGATCACCAAGGCCATGTTTGTTAATGGCATGGTATCTTTGGCTAAATATAATCCTGGTACAGGTTATTATGAATTTGAAACACCGATCAATGAAAATAAATCCCGACGCCTTAAGGGTGTGCAAGTTGAAAACGTGGCTTGGCGAATCGGTGGTGGGACCTTTACCAAACGCCAAGTTGAACAAGCTGGTTTTGATTGGAAGAAGGTTTCAAAAAGAATGGTAGATTTGGGGCTGGCTGAGCAGGTCAGTCGAGACGAGATTCGTGTAACAGTTGATGAAGAGACAGTAACTAAAGAGTTGTCTGGGATTATTGATTCCCCGAAGGTCGAGGCATCAGCAGCTACGGGAATAACTGCCCAATCACTAGATATGTTTAAGGCATTTAAAATTGTAACAGAAGATGGGCGATTAAATTCAGAAGCCCAATTTGATGAGCGGATATTAAAGGCCATTGTAGGAGAGGGGAACTATGATAAGGTTTGTGAAACGCTACAAAAGCTTGGTCAGCAGCAGCAGGAACAGAGCAAAGATTTCATAAGGGCCATGAGCCTAGCTCCAGTGCAAATTTCACGGGATGTGCGGATAACAAACGATCTTGTTGAAAGCGATGATTTTAAGACAATATTTGCAGATGCATTGAAAAAAGATAGAGGGGAAAAGCCGGATGGGCAGCCCTGGACAATCGCAGACGCCAAAATAGAGACGAGAAGCCCCCGTGTTACCCACGGGGAAGAATTCATGACAACAGTACACCTGAGTGACCAGGAATACCGCGACATCTTCGATGTCCAAGTCGGCGATTTAGGAAACAATGAAGAGATCACGGGTAGAATACAGGATTTGACCGTGCAACGTGCCGTCAAGGGAGGTAAATATATTTCTTCTACTGGATTTGATCCAACCAAGCCGGACAATGCATTATTCAGAGGTTCGTATCAAGAAATTTTAAGTCTATTGCAAAAGAGCCATAGAATAGCCCAAGCAAAGGGACTGACAAAGTTAGCTGCATTCACTGAGAAAGCCCTGAATAAATTTATAAGCATGGGCGCAACGGAAGGTGATTTCGAGATTGTTTATTTGCACGATGAAGATAGTGTTAATTTACAAAAGACTTTTGCCAAGAATCTGGAAGAGCAAGAAAAAATACATAAGGCCGGCATATATGCTGCTGTAGCTCCGGCTATTAGGAATATATTGTTGGAGAATAAAGTATTGGAGAATCCACAAGCAACAAACGAACAAATGGAGGGAAAGTTTAAAGAATTGATTGAATCGTTGAGGAAGCCGGAAAAAGAAGTTAGCGAAGCAGACAAGGCCAAAGCCCGAGGAATAGCCCAGCAGGTATTTGATAAAATAAATGAGATTTTAAACACTACGCCAGCATTTAAACAGTTCGCTCACCTGGAGTATGGACTTGGTAAGGACCAATTAAAGAATGTAAATATCCTCAAAGGCTTAACCAGATTGCAACATATTAATTATCTCCAAAAAATGGGCAACAGTGTTCCCGCTGCCTATGCTGACCATGATAACAAGCGTCTGGTTATGACAGCCAACGCTATTAATAACGATGAGTTCTTAAAGCAGGTTGGTTTGACCCCGGAACAGTTTGTGGGTGAGCAGGGCAAGGTCTGGCGCTTGGGGATGGCGATGATCCATGAGTTGATCGGTTTGCTTAATGATGGCGATTCCCACGAACAGAACGTTGCCCAGCAATTGGCGATGTTCGATATCTTAAAAGAAGCCGGCCAATTGACATTTGCCGGCAAAGATTTGACCTATGAGCCCAAAGATATTAAATGGGAAAAAATAAGAGAAGCCCATGCCATGATCAGAGAGGCAAATGAAATGCAGCCTAAAGCCGCTGGTGCTGGCGGTGGAGACGACGATGAAAATGCAGAGCGATTAGGGACAGTTACATTTAATGTAGATGAGAGGAATGAAGTCAAGATGCCGGTCGTGAGCGCTCATAACCCAAGCGATCCTGCATCTGTTCAACGATGGAAATTCACCAACAAAAAAGATGAATTAATAGGACCCCTTACAGTACGAAATAACGATGAATATGTGATGCTGGATGATTATTGTCTTTTTTATCGTCCAGGTCAGTCGTCACCGTATGGTTTTGCATTAGGAAACAAGATATATGCTCTTGATGGCCATGGACACTTTACATTAGAAGGGAAAGCACATGTTTTAGATCATCAAACAGGGCTGGTGCGGGATTCCCAAAATAATCCATGGGCTGTTATAAAAGATGGAACATTGAGGATTGTTGATGAGAGCAGAAATTTCAGCATGAATATGGGCTACTATTATCTTGGGCATGAGCGTATGGGTATTGAACAAGTCATGTTGCGTGGAACTGTTACCCAGGAAGATACAGATGGTCAATGGAATGTTAGGGATGATTATTCCGTAACTGCACCAGAAGGTATCATCCACGAAATGAAATTGCCAGGCGTTTCAGCGGATGCGAATAGTGAACAGAGCGTGACGATACACGGTGTTAAAAAATCTGATTTTGAGAATGGATTAGGAGAGATAGCTAAAAAGATGGCTTTAATAAAATCAGGCTTTGAAGATCATTTAGTTCCGCGTTTAATAAGCCTTGGACAGGTTAGTGCGGCATCAGAGGGTTCTCCAGAGCAAGAGGCCATTGCTTTAGCCCAGGCACGGGTAGAAAAATTAGAAGCAATGATTGCAGCATATCCTGAGGATCATCAAAAGATGATCAGGGATAAATTCGGGGTAGATAAATTGAAGGAAGGTTTAGAAAATTTGAATGGCCGCATTTTTACTTTTGACATGGACCCAGCAAGTCAAGAACGTGTTATTAATGAATACTTGGAGTCAGTGCAAGGGGCATCTCCTAGCCTAAAGGGAGTTATGAAATCACAATTAGCGCCAATAGGAAAAGCTACAGCAGAAGGGCTTTATCTTCGTTCGAATTTAGAAGGAGTGAATGCAATGGGAGTTGCTAAACGATTGCGTCCTAATATCCCCCCAACAGCTTCGAAAGCTGAAATTCTTGAGCAGGCTGCCTTGTTTGAAATGATGAAAGAAACGTCTAAATTGAGCGATGAGGAAGCTGAGAGAAATTTAGTAACAATCAATAATGAAATTGACAAAGCACTGTCTGTCCAGAGCCAAGAGCGCAGGATGCCGGATATGATGGCAAGACCGATGCATGTGCATGGATCGTCGGTGGCAACTGATGAAAATGTTTTAACCGATGTCAGCGTTATTCAATATACAGATCCACAGACAACAGCATATTTAATCGTCGAGGGAGCCAAGAAATACCACAATGAATTTGATATGGCCAAATGGATGATTAGCAATATGGCTTCCCGTTTGGATTGGAACTTGTATGTGCCTCCACCACCGGACCATTTCAAGCTTACTGACAAAGACGATGCATTCGATCCCGAAGATTCCATAGATCCTGCCAAGCAAGTGTATGGCATCCTTGTCCCGTATTTGAAAATGAAGGTGATGCCCAAGGTAAAAATGGGTAAGATCTTGTTACAAGCTTATGCAGTACAGAAGAAGAGTAATCCTGAGAATGCGCAGAGAGTTATTTTCAGCGTATTTGAAGCCTATCTTGCCGTGAATCATCTTCCTAGAAAAGATGTATATACGATGCAGGACATTGAAGCCCTTCTCGCTGCAGGCGGTAGAGGGCAAGGGATTGCCGCGTCGCCTGCGGCTGCGTTGGGAAGCACTTCTCGCAATGACAGAAAGGGAGCCTATTCACGCAATGGCATAATGAAGAGCAGTGACACAGAGGTAAATACTTGGAAACATCCTCGAGCATTGCCGCCCTATGTATCACCAACTGAAGCCCTAAGAGGATTTAATCGATGGATTGCTGGGGAATCTTATCTAGTTCTGCCTTTTATTTATCCTTTTGCAGGTACCTGGAGGCATCAATACAGAAAGCCAGTAGTACAAGCATCACATGTATCACATGGCTCAAGAGGCATCTCCGTAGGGAATAGATCAGCCATCAGACGTGTGCAGCCTCCGCGAACAGCACCGCCAGAACATAAGGCTCAAGAATCTATCGTCAAGCAGATCGAACAAATTATTCCAACACCCGCCATTAAGCCTAATCCTATCGCAGTTGAACTTGAAGAAATCGCAGAACATCATGCCGATCGATTTGCAGAAGAAGCCCAACGAGGAGAGAATGTCCGTGAGGCAGCTTTGGCCGACGGGGCAATGCTAATTAGAATATTAAACTTAACCTGGAAACCAGAGATCGAATCGCCAGACACAGCAGTCGGTTCTTCAGTGGCCACACAAATGAATATTGTCGGAGGCGCTGACCAGGCAATGTCCAATACAGATACGGTCACGACCCAGTTCTTGCAGGGGACACAATATAAAGGGAAACCAGAAGTATTTGTTGCCTACGCAGCCTTAAATCTCAGCGGCCCAATAGATATATTGCCACCTGATGATCAAGATTTTGATCGGGCTGATACCGAAGCAGATTTCGCCCAGACAGTTAAGATTATCGGCAGCAGTTTGGCCTTATTATCGGCAGCAGTGTTTGCCAAGATTTTGACCTTGGCCTTCTTTAAACGTCTTGCCCGTGGGGATGATCGAAAATTGGCCTATGGCGTTGATCGCAGCATGCTTATAGTCTGGAAACAATATAGGCATGATACGACACCCGAATTTGTGGACACCATTGGATCTGCCTTACAAGCGGAAATGGGAGGCCAATCACCGAATTCCTTGCCTCAAATAGCACCAGCCAATTTTGCTCCGTTACCTGTCCTTGTTATACCAAGATGGGATTTAGTTATGGCGCAGGGTGATCAGAGCCGTGTTGCCGAAATAGATGAAGCTCAGATTCCCGGGGCAGTCGTACCAGACGCAACAAGCCCGGCAGTGTCTAGTACTTCTGTCTCTCCATTGCCAACGGATAGCGGAACAGAAGTTCCTTCACCTGTGCAAGTGGCACTTGCTACGGCTCCGATAAAGATTGCCTCACCTGTAGCACCCACCACAGGACCTGGGGCATTTGGAGACGATGATAGGGATACATTTGTAGGCGTTGTACACGAGATGGCAGCTGCGCCAGTTACTCCGTCAGTGACGCAGGAAAGTTTCCCACTCGCTGCCCCGCAAGACGCTGCCTTGTTGGTCGGCGGCCCAGCAGGCGATGTGATGAGGAAAATGTATGGTATCCCGGCGGGAGTAGATGTGAAGGCTAGAGCAAAACCTCAGTTTGATTTTATTCAGGACATGCAAGAGGGTATAGCATTTCTTGAAAGCCAAGATGTATTTAGGTACAAGCAACCCGTTGTTGTCATTGGCGGCACAGGCGCTGGAAAGAGTACCTTAGGAGCCTTTTTATTACAACAGCTCAGGGGCAGAAAATTAATGTCCTTGATCCATAATGAATCGGCATTTCAACAGAACTTCCTTGATTTGAGAGAACAGGCAGAAGGACTCAAATTAAATGTTGAATCGTATAGAACAACCGGCAATCCTAAGAAAGACGTGGATTCCATTATTGCGATGTATAAAAAAGGAGCACATATTGTTGTTGTCCTGGATATCCATGAAAAATCCTTAGTCGCTGCAGCCTTGAGTGATACTAAGTTGATGGCTAAATTGAGGGCAGAAGACGGCCTTGGATGCAATGGTGTTTTTTATGATTCAGAATTCATGAACAAAACACCGTTGAATGCAGCAGGCAAGAATAATAAACGGGTCTCCCAGAAAAATATCAAGGGGATTCGTAAAATCGTTAGGGATATTCAAGAAGTATTGACAGAGGCAGGTGGTGGAAGATTAGAAGACGCTGTTGAGAACTATACAAACACTCCTACCTCAAGAGGTAATGAGGACGTCTTTGCACCGCATCTTAAATACCTGGCCTTTAATTTGCTCCAACGGCTAGATAGATACAAGGACACGCAGAGCCTTGAAGAAATCCGGGGTAAAAAAGGCGGCAAAGAAGACATTGCTTATTTGCAAGCCTATATCACGGCTGTGGCTAATTTCCGTACGCATCGCGCCAGCAACCCCATTGCCAGGAAGGGCGCAGAATTGCAGAGCCCCAGCGGCGGGGTCAGTCCTGGTGTGCGTCCGCAGGATGATTTAATTGCCATTGCCAATAGTCTTGTTGGAGATTATCTCAAAAAACAACCAGACTCTTTGCGTCAAAAAGAAAAGACGGATATTAATAAAATACTTTCGCAACATGGCGGTGTTCAGGTTGCGGATATTGATGTGATCCGTTTCTTCAAACTGCTTGGCTGGGACATTGTTCTAGCCACCGGAAGTATCGATGACAGCGTTAAAGATGTTTTAGAGTATGGTTATGGAGCAAAGATCATTAATTACGCTGGAGCGATGGGGCCCAGGAATGAGGCAATAGCTGAAAGCAGATTTTATTCACATACTCCTTCCCATGCGGTGCTAGAAGAGCACTATATCCCAGTTGTTTCCAACGAAGCTAATATGAATGCTGTAGTTGCTGGTATTCTTAGAAGAGTTTCTTCGGGCACTGGCAATGTTTTAGTCGGCAGTGTTTTGGGCGGCGATAATTACAGCCTGGCTTCTTTTGACAGGGTGGTGCAACGCTTCTTTAAGGGAATAAAAGATACGCCTGATTGGGGCAAGCAACCGGTCATTATTTTTGAGAACGATGGCCGGATCATATTGGTTAATGATCCCAAGAAAGGCCTGCCTAAGCCAGGACAGGAAGTTCGTATTACCAAGGAATATTACGATCATCTTACAGATGCTAATCGTCGATCGGGTGCAAAATATTTAGTTCTATTGGGCCCTGCTAATAGCCATGCTATTTCTCTACCTGCCATTGCTGGTGATTTCATGACAGTTCTTGCTGATGATAAGTCCACTTCCCATGGTATTGAACAGTTCTTTGATCGTGTCCGCGGTCTGGATGTAATTGAGAGAGGCAAAGATGGAAGGCCTCTTAAAGAGACAAGGGGAAGAAAAAGCGGCAGGAATAAGACGGACACAAAAGCTGATCAACATGTTGAAAAAGAATTGGTAGTTTTCTTGAGCGATAAAGTTATTCCGTACATTCACGACTATTACGCATATGTTGACTGGACAAGAAAGAATCTTAAAGAACGCTCACGTGTCGAAATGCTTGAGATGAGAGCTAATTTTATTGAACAGTTTAAACAATTTGTTATCCGTGAATTGATGGCCAGGGATGGGCGCTTCCTGACGAAAAAAGCATTAGCAGCACTTGCCGTAAGATTTGCCGAAGATGACACGTGGATGCGCCATCAAAATATTGAAGGCCGTATCTTGACCGTTGAAGAATATTTCAAGGAATCATTAAACCGCATGAGGGCAAGTCTCAGAGCTGCTTTTATTATAGATGGGAAAGATGGAAAGCCTGATGAAAGAACACCGTTGTATGAGAAGCTTAATGACGAGGCAAAGGCATACGTCGATGACCACATAGCTAATTTACCAGAATTAGACAAGTTTGAATTTACACCTGGAGCACTACACAGAGCACTTGTTGATATAGAAACGCCAGAAGATGTGATCAATGCCATTAAGGCAAGCAATCATGACAGTTTACCGAAATATACCGCTGGTTTCAGTCAAGGAACCCTGGCCATGATTACCGATGTGCCGACAGAGGAAGAGGCCCCGGTTAAGGGCTATAAGAGATTTGGCATATTGAAGGAAGGTGTATTTCCTAAATTTGAAAAGGTAAAGGCCCAGGCTCGGGTAGTACTTAACGGTCCTAAAGGACCGACCACCACTATTTATAACCCCAACGATGTACCTGTTACTTTAAAATCAGGCATTGTACTGGAGCCAGGTGAAATTTATGCACCACGCGAGCAGAAAATTTATGGTACCTTAACCGGCCCGGAACGCGTTGATGCAGCTAGACCTTGGGGTTATGATCCAGCACATCCCAAGGCTGCCCTGCTTCTTAATGCTCGTGGGAAAAGTGTACGGGCAAATTATATTTCCCCAGATACCGTTGAGGTTGAATCAGAACCATACAGCATGAACGGATTATCTGTCCCCGTTGTTTTTGTCGCTAAAGAAGAAAAGGACAAAGACGGCAAAACAACATTCCGCGTGATTGGCCGAAAGATTGCTTTTGCCCCTGGCAGTGTTGAGAGGTCAGAAATTCCAAATGTGGGCGACTTTATCAGAAGCGGTCTTTTAGAAGAAGTCCCAGGCGACTCAAATCGGTTACGTTTAAATCGAAATGGTGTAGGACCTATTACCCGACCCGCCGGATTGTCAGACGATGTTTGGAATAAATTGGTAATGACCCCCAGCGATTTTGTAATTAAAAAGTTGGGCGAAACTGATCTAAACCCTGTTTGGGAAAACGACGATTTTATTGTGGAATTAGCTGTTCCGGAAACCGGCGATTTGTATGTGGCAGTGCTCACGGGTTCAGATACGAGCAGGATCAAGGCCCTGTTTAAAGTTAACGCCGGGCAGGCTGATCTTACTGAAGACAATAAAAAGTTTGAATTGATTGCCCAAAATGTGGTGAATGGCAGTGTTACGCACAATTTAGCTGAATTTGGAGAGAACTCCGGAACAAATTTGGTTGCCAGTTTTAAATTGGAAACATCATCAACGGGTGAGATCAATCTGGTTTTAACAGATATCACGATTGTGGGAAGTGCTGCAGCCTTTGACACTGAGGAGAAGATCATTGAGGCAGTGGCGCTATTGATGCACAGCCTTATTGGCGGCGACAAGAATAAGCTGCGCAGTCTTAATAAGATCCTGATGGATGCTTATTTAAAATCTTCCAGTCCAACTGTTCCCAAAATTACCCAGTGGGTAGTTGATTATTTGACGGCAGCAGGCATAACAGTGACGGAAAGTAAACAGAAAGAATTAGAAGGGCTTATTGGACGTACCCTTGGTAAGGTCAATATTTTGAGCAAAGTGGAAATGCAGGCAGTAGCAGCAAAAATAGCAAAGAATCTTCCTTCAGGCACCTTTGTAGATCAAACTGATCTTGATAATTTTGAAACCGCGGTGATCGGGTTTGTAGACAGGTTAATCGCCGAAAGGGAAAATTTTGCCACGGCAGCGTGGAATATTATTCAGCTAAAAAGGATGAAAAATAAGGTAGCTGATCAGGACACGATTAATAAAATCATAAGAGCATACGATGCGCTAGTCAAGGCCAACGAAGGAGACAGAGTTGCTTTTGAGGGCGCATTGAAAGATAGACAGAAAACCAAGTTAGAGAAAATCCTCGCAATGGGGCTGGAAAAAGCGATTGAGCTGGGATTAGTGACAAGGCTTGATCCGACACTTGAATCTGGAGCTCGAGGGATCGTAGACGGCAATACAGTTACGGTCGCAGGCGTTGAGCTGGATTTAAGTGTTCTGATGAAGGATAAAAATGTGTTCTTTATCCAGATTCCTAACACCATTTTGAATTTCATTTGGCCATTCGGGAAATTTAAAAATTCTCCTAACGCGACTATTGTAGGCAATAATATTTTTGTCTTTGCCGCGAACAAGAATGCGATAACCCGCGAGTTATTAGCCGAGATGATCGTCCACGAATTGGTGGAGGTTAAAGCTCAACGGGTCATGACAGATTCAGAAGCACACGTATTTGCCCAGGCGAAGGCACAAGAGTTGATCCAGCAGTATCGTGAGGAACAGGCAAGAAATTCGGATAGAGCCCGTGATGAAGCTCGACAGGCGCAAGAAGTCATTAATTCTATGCGCCAAGAAAAGACGCCAGCATCAGCCTTCAGTAAACTTTTCACCTGGTTTATTCCACAAGTCAGGTCAATGCCAAGAGTTCAGGACAAGCCGAGCGTCTCTGGCCGCAGACAGCCGGTTGTACAGATGAATGCATGGGTCACGTTCTTTGCAGGGGCATTGGTGTTAATGTGGTCAGCGTTAGTTGCCAGCCCAAGCATGACCCAGAACGGTGCAAGGAATTATGGTCAGCCGCGTACGGTGCAAGGTAATCTGCCTGCAAACAGTAGAGCCAATATTCAAGTCCAGACCTTTGCCGCGCGCCGTGAACAGGCAACTGTACCGCAGAAAGGTGCTCCGTTCCGTAATAATAACGGCGGCACAACAGGCCCAGGCAGACAACAAGGCACAGTGCCTCCTGCTGGACCTAATGTACCAGCTGCTCCAGCACCTGTGAACCCGAATCCTAATCCGAATCCAAACCCTGGTCCTAATCCAGTGCCGCCAACGAATGGTCCTGGCGGTCATGGCTTTGGTACGCCTCCGACGCCTGTGGTACAACCTGTAGTATTGCGGTTCAATACGGATAATGACAGCGCTGTCAAGATAGCTTTGAACATCTATGCAGGAACTGTAGGCAATGTTAATAGTTTAATGATTGTCAATAAGCAGATATTCTCACCGGGTCGTATGTTCTCTGTCATCCTTTTCCCGAAGGATCAGACAGATGAAATCGCAGGACAAGGGAAAAATAGCGAAGTAGTTGTAATTATTGTAGTTGTGTCAAATAGCACCGTTTTAAGTGAAAATGCAGAAAACGGCTTAGCGCGAGCTACGTCCGGTAATAACGAAGCAGTCAGCACAGGTAAGACAAGCAGTACAGTAGTAAGCAGCACTGAAGCAAGAAGCAATGCAGTTATAAGCGTAGTTGTTAATAATGAAGTTGGCATAAGTAAGATAGGTTATACCCGTTCTGTTAACGGCAGCAACAATACCGTTAATGCAGGAAATGAAACAAGCAGCAGCAACCGTGCGGTGAGCAGGGTTGTTATAAGCGTTAGCAACAGCAATACAGGTCACGGACAGAAAACTGTCTTGATCAGTGGTTTAGGAAGTGTGTCTCAAGAAGTCAGAAGCATCAGTAATACTCGTTCTCTTGGTTTCTCAAGAACAATTGGGAATACCAAAATTGAATTTGAGATTAGCGTGTCTAACCTGAATCATAGAGGTATAAGCGCCCGCAAGGGTGGCGACGTAGACGCTCATACATATAGCATAAGATTTACCAAAGGTTCATGGATTGTGTCCGATGATCGCGGCAATCCGGAAGGTTCCAAGACTCCGGCTAGAAGCGAAGAATCGAAGACGCAAAAAGTGTTTGTTCCAAAGACAAACACCATTACAACCACGGTTGGTTCGTCCGTCCAAAACGGAGCAGAAACTAACAGTGGAAAGACTGTTGCCTCTGTAGCCGTTGTAAGCCCAGCTTCAATCCAAGGCTTCCTCAAAGCAGCTGTTAAGTCCTTAATAGACTATATCCAAGCACAAAGCTGGCTCATCTGGTTCGCGATACTTTCAGTTTTAGGGGCTATCGTTGCCTTAGCCCGCAAGGCAAGTTCTGGCAGGAAATTCGTCCTCATCGGTTTAGTATCCGCCATATTCTTGGCAGGTTCAGCACTCCCAGCTTCAGCTCAAACATCAACTCAAAAAACCACACCTGTATTAACAAAGTTGGAACAGCGTGCGATAGCTGCAGACAATGGATTAAGAGATAGGGAACATGATCCTAAGTTACCAATTGTTAACATCATGGATCATCTTGATGCCAAAGAAGGCACTGGTAACAGGCTCATTGGCAGGGTCTTAAATAGTGATGGTAGCTATCACTTTGTCGTAGCTAAAGCTAGGCTCGAAGATAGCAAGGATCTCGGGTCCAATCCTTCCACAGATATTGTCCCAGAAATTGTCAATAAGCGTCTTGTTCGTTTCTCAACAACCGTAGAAAATCCTTTGATAATGATGGTTGATCCACTAGCGGTAAGTGATCCTAATGTTGGGCTGAACGATTATAATATGGGGAAGAATGTTAAGGCCCTTTTAAAGAATCAAAATATCTGGTTCGTCGATGTCTATCAACGCTACATTTCTCCTAATGATGATCAGGCAAAGATTGACCGCGAGAGTTTATCAGATTATGGCCAGACCAAATTAGCCCTCAAAGAAAAAACAGAGAGCATTAACAATGCAGAACAGGGCCCAGAGTCAGCCGTAGACCTGCTTAAAGCAATAATGCCTGCCATCCAAGGGACACCGTTTGATCCGAACAGTTCAAATCCTTTGATCCGGATTGTCCCTTCAAGCAACGGCGGCCCGGATACATTAGTACTTCAGGACAATGTTCAGCTTATCAGTGATTTAGGCCCAGGGTATAAATATGCAGCTGGCGATGACGTTGAAAAAATAAAATATACCGTAAAGAATCCTAAAGAAGCAGTTTCAAAGGCCACCATAGAAGATTTGAAGAAATTATATCCTGGCCTGAAAGAGGATGTTTTGAATAAGCTTTGGAAAATTGTTCAACCGCTTATTGAAGCCAGAGGATCTAAAACAGGATTACAGATTAAGGATGGAAAGTTACAGAATACGAAGAGTGCGTTCTTCTCAACCAATGATCGCAGGAATAACGGAAAGGGCCGAGTTAGTTCACCAGTTTTTGGTTATCCTCAAGGCGCTCATAATGAAGGTTTTGGTACGGTTTGGAATCCTAATCTTTTCCGCAGCGCCTGGGGCTTTAACCTAGGCTTTAATATCCCTGGTGCGGACATGATTACAGATAATCAGATACTTCAAACAGCTGGCCACAAGGGCAGACTTTCCGACTTTAGCAGCATCCCGACGGTTGGGATGATGGTTCTCTTTAATGACATCTTTACCCATATGAATAGCGCAGCATTGAAGGGCAAGCATATGGGGACTAATTCCGTACTTGTTGATGCCAGAGGTGCTTGGTATCAACGATTATTAGCTGCCCTCACTGTTGACAGAAAATCACTTTATGGAGCTGACAGCAATTATAGATTCACACAAACGTTTTCAATTAATTTGGGACTCGCTGAAACAGCTAATGTTATCTCCATAGATACATTGATCAATAAACCGTATGAGCCGTATAGGGCAACCGGCAAAATGGCCACGATGTGGGGTCCTCTTGAAGTCACGTTCTTTGGTCAGGCCTTCCAGGGCATTGATGGCAAGATCTATGTTGTCTTTGAACACGAATTACCCAAAGATCCTGCAGCTATCGCGAAAATGGCAGAGTTTATTGATCCAGCATCTGCCAAGGCGTATGAAAAATTAGCTAACGATGGTTTCGGCTATGCTGTTGGTTATACCGTTGATCCTAAGAATTCGAATAAGATTGAATACAAATTCCTTTCACTCCGCAAGCCCAATGAATTTGTTAATGATAGGCAGTATGTAGTCATTTCCAATAAGACTGCCCAAGCTCAAGCACATGCCTTAAAAGATGATGGCCATACCTTGATGGTGGGTATTTATCCTGACGGCAGGGTCGTGAAATACGATGCCAAACATGTTCCTGCAGTCGGTGAAGGAGAAGGGAATCTGCCAGGCGGGGAAGTATTATTAGTTACAGAACGCGGCGCCTGGGTGGAATATTGGCTGCATCATCCTATACCGACCGATGGCCGTGACCACATTGATTTGGTTGTTCCCCAAGAAGGTAAGGGTCAATCAAAGACTATTCACCTGAGGGTTCCTAAAGCAGATGAAGATATCCCGGTTGGCCGCACCATTACTCACGATGGCAAGACAATCATGTATTTCTTCAAGAATGAAGCAGGCAAGTTCTACGTCGAAACCATGAGCTATTCCCTCAATAGCCCCAAGGTTAAGTATGGCGCTAATTATATTGACCCAACAGCTGAAAAAGGTGTGCTCCAATGGTTATTGGATACGCATACAGGCGATCTTACCCCTATGCGCGACGGCAATATTCCAGAGACACATGATGTACGGTATTTGATTTACCCTGACAATGCCAGCAGTTCTACTGCTTCAACACCGACGACTACGGCTCCAGGTGCTGATCAAAACGGTGGTGATAAAGATCCTTATTTCAGAGGGAAGAGTGTTCATAGTATCGATGATATGCCCGCCCAAGTAAGAAGCTTTATTAATATGCTGCTTAAATCCAGAGGATCCTTGTCATCGTTTAAGGGTGTGGGTGCAAGCGCAGAGCCAATCACCGTCACCTTGCCAACGACAGCAGACGGTAAAATTGTTATCGCCGGAGCAGAACTTAAGGCCATCGGTCTTAAGGGAGATAAAGGATTAGGTACCAAAATCTTATTTGGCCAAAAGCCAATCGCGGTTGATCTTCCTGCAGGAACTAGCGATGCTGTCATCGCTGATAAAATTGCCGCAGAGTTCCCAACACTTGGCGATCTCTTTGATAAGGTCGGAACCACAACAAATATCCGTCCAGGTTCTGATCCCGATACCCTGATCGTCGCGACACCTTACGGGGACAAGAAATTAAATCGCAAAGACATGGTCATGCAAGATGCTAGACACTATGTCATTGGAACATTTAATCCAGGTAGCAAGGCAATAGAAAATCGTCTGAAAGGTTTGCGGGCTGCTGCCCTGGTTGGAGGCAAAACACCGTGGTCACCTGAGGAGATCTTTAATCATATTTATGTTATTAAGGATGTTTTTGCAAGCTTTAAGGATGGCGTTGAAATCTTCTATCACGGCAAGGTGGATGGCCCTGTCATAGAATTCCATTCCTTGAAACCGGATACCGATCCTAATGGCCCAACAGAATTAGATGTACTTTCACAGACCTACTTCTTCTATGTAAGTGCTAAGGACGGCAGGGTGGTAGCTTTAAGCGCTAAAGATGCCTGGGGCTTGTATTTAAATAATTATCAACCCAAGGGCACGATCCCGTCAATCCTGTCAATCCCAACAGATTTAGGAAACGGCGATGTTGAGAATGTATTGTACGTGGTCGAAAATGGAAAGATGCAGAAACTCGCTCTTTCACAAGAGTACATCAACAATAAATACAAATTCTACAATGACCCGAGTATGGGTGTTGATACAAGCGAAATAGGCAAACATTTCGTCGTTATCTTAAAGAGCTATTTGGGATTAACTGATCAAGGTGTCTTTGTCGATGCTTCAAGATTGCCTGAGTTCTTCAATGGGAACAAAAATGTTAAGCAAATCATCGTGGTTGATGAAGACGGAAAGACAACAGCCTATGTCTATGGTCAAAAAGGCAAGCTGGCAGACGCTGAGAATGAAACAGTTAAAGACCACAAGATTTATAAATTGAATGATTTTGCACAAGGCAATCGCAATTCAGTTGCCTGGAATGAAATACTTAAAACGATTACCCGTGGTGATAAGACCTTTGAACTTATCGCAAGGCACAATGCCTTAACCGGTAAGGTCGAACGGATCATGCTTCTTAATATGACAAAGGGTGACAAACATTTTGGAGAAGCAGAAAATCTCTATAAGTTTGAGAAGCCAATACCGGTCGGTAATTTCAAGAATATCATTGGCACCATTGCCTTACCAAACCCCAATGATATTACCCATTCAAAGGTATATTACTATAGTGATACCGACGTCATCGTTAACATCGATGGAACTCCTTATGAAGCAAACATCAGTGACAAGCCTGTTGCCTTGGCTCATACCCTTGATGTGATTACATTTAACGGCGGCTTGATCACCCTTACCGAACTTGCTCCTGTTGATGGCCCGGCACGCATAATCGGTACGGATGAAGAGGGTAAGGAAGTATTGAATTTCACACCATTTTTAAATCCTGTACAAGTTGGTGCTGAAAAAGCAATAGGAGTAGTCTCCTACAAGGATGCCAAGGATCCCACAAAGGCTCATTTAAATTACTATAATGCTAAACATCAGATTTTAGGTCATTACGGTGACGATGTTCCTGTGAGAAATATGCCTTACAGGGGTATCACTATCCCTATCCGCAAGACCGTTCCAGACAATGGTCCTGTCCGTTTATATGGTCTTGATAAGAAGGGGAATGAAGTATTGCATCGCCGTTCTTTAGATAAACCCGAAACAATTGGTAAAGGGAAAAATAAAATAACAGTGGTTGCAAAGATTAGCATTCAAGATCCTAAGAACAGGGTCAAGGCAAATGTGTATAACGAGAATAAAAAAGGCGATTGGCTTAGCAAGAACAATCTTAAGTTCGTAGATGGAAAGAATGATCATCCGGTCAACACCTATGATGATCTTGGCCGTTCAATGTATAGAAATATTCCACTCGCCGTGGTTAGGGACAATGATGCTGATCGCACCTTCGGTGCAAACCCGCAAGGCCTGGAAGCAGGCACCTTCTATTTCTTTACCAAAAATAACCCCAATTATCATCGTTTCGGAGGCAGGGTCGTGGGTGCGGTTTTATTCGTTAATGAAGATAAAAGCGCCGATGGTTATTTCTTTGACAGGGCAGTCAACAAAACCACCCACGAAGTCACCTTCAATATCCTTAACCGTGACGGCAGCTCTGCTGCAAACGGCCACGAGCTTCCTGTAATTCATATCAATAATACAGTTGCCTTTGCCGTTCCAGCTGACCATCGCCTAGGCGGCATACCACAGTTCGGGACAGGCGAAGATATGGGTGTAGGGTTGCACTTCCTTAAGTATCATTTTGGTACGTACAAAGGCAAAGAAAATGTTCTATTAACAAGTGATGACCAACCTATTGGCTATCCTAACGATGATTACAACACACCTATTACCTACCTTGGCCGCAATATCGCACCAATGTGGAAGGTTCATAATACCGCAACTGGCATGTTGGACTTCATTTCAAATACGCCAAATTCGAATGCCATTGGCGAAAAGGTACATGTAGGTGCACTCGTAGATGCTCCTCGTGGGAACCAAGAACATGTGTTGCAGACACCAGACCACAAGTACGCTGTTGGTTATCCTAACAATGATTACAATACGCCGATAACTTATAATAATCAAAATATCGGACCGATGTGGAAGGTCCATAATACCGCAACTGGCATGTTGGACTTCATTTCAAATACGCCAAATTCGAATGCCATTGGCGAAAAGGTACATGTAGGTGCACTCGTAGATGCTCCTCGTGGGAACCAAGAACATGTGTTGCAGACACCAGACCACAAGTACGCTGTTGGTTATCCTAACAATGATTACAATACGCCGATAACTTATAATAATCAAAATATCGGACCGATGTGGAAGGTCCATAATACCGCAACTGGCATGTTGGACTTCATTTCAAATACGCCAAATTCGAATGCCATTGGCGAAAAGGTACATGTAGGTGCACTCGTAGATGCTCCTCGTGGGAACCAAGAACATGTGTTGCAGACACCAGACCACAAGTACGCTGTTGGTTATCCTAACAATAATTACGATACGCCGATAACCTATCAGGGGCATGATATCAAACCTATGTTTAAGCTTCCGGGTAGCAATGTAATAGATTTTGACACCGAAGCCCAAGCCTTCAACCTCTTCCTTCAAGGCAAGATTCGCTATGGTAATGATTATGTTATTGATCCACAGACGCATATGCCCAAACTGAATAATAAGGGCAAGAAGATGAGGATCTTGGTTAATGATTATGGCAATGTGGGCGTGCCTAAGGGTTTCAACGGATTCAGCAATACTTCAAGTCTCTTGGATATGTATACGGTCATAAGCAAGGTCAATGGCCAAGATAGATACGTCTTTATTCGTCCTAATCAATTGATTAATTACATGACAAGGGCTAATTATTCCAAGATTGTCAAGTTTGATGCTGATGGCGTGGTCATTGCCTACATAGATTTACATCCTGTCGATGGCGGGAAACCTATTATTAAGGAATCTAACGGCCATGAAGGTTTCAATACCTATCCTATTGATCCTAAGACCGGCCATATTGACAGGGTACGTACAGTAGGCCATGTAGCCATAGTAAAAACCTTGGATGTCCCGTATCCCTATCAAAGAATACATAAGCCAATGAAGGTTGATGTGCATGTAACTTATGACGTCAATAATCACCCCACCAAAGCTCTTGGTATCATTAAAGAATCATTTGAAAAGAATCCCCAAGGGGAAGATAGTATGAAGGGTGTTGAATATATTGAATTCTACCCCACCGTTGATCCAGCTACCGGACGGGTGTCGGGTGGAAAGGCTATTGTTGGAGAGAAAAACACAGGACGCCTGCGGATTGTACGTCCTTTTGGTCCAAATTGGGAAATTGATTGGAATGATAGTCACATCATTGAGAGGGTTGCCTATAATAATCCTGTAACACCTAGAATAAATATTTCAGCCCCCAGCCATTCTTTAGTTGCCATGAATGACCTTCCCAAATCTGATCCATCAGGATTATGGGGCTTGTTCCTGTCCTTAGGTAGCATTGTTGTGGTGGGTAAAGGTAAAACAGCTAAAGAATTAAAAGAAGAGGCTGAAAAAGCTGAACAAGAGGCAAGAGAGTTAAGAGAAAAAACATCCCGATTAGTAGCGTCAGCCGCAAAAATACATGAAGAAGCAGAAAAAGCAGCAAAAGAAATGGAAGAAAAAGCGGTTGAGGGCACGAAGGAAGAAAAAGAAGCAGCAAAAGCGGCAGCAACTCAATTGAGAGAACTGGCAAAATTGGCCAGCGAAGAAAAAGTCGCTGCCGCAGCGGAAATGAAACAAAAAGCTATTGAAGCAAGAACAAAAGCAAACGTAGCTATAAAGGAAGCAAGATCAGCAGAATTAAAAGAAAAAGCAGGTGAAATCCAAAAGAAGGTATCAGCACGGGCCAGAACAGTAAAGATAGTAATAGGTATTGTACTGGCAGTGGTCATAGCGCTTGTTCTAAGATTCGGTCATTTTAATACAAAGGCAGTTAAATCTGCACCAGGCAATAAGCCCGCAGCGGCTCAACAGGCAGCAGCATCGACGACATCAGCCAAGGTTGTGCCAACAGCTGAAGCTTCATCGAGAAACGCCAATGATGCCACGACCTTGATCGCTGGCAAACCATCTCGCGGTACGACATGGGATCATGAAGTGGTTACACCGGAGATGGTGCCATACATTCCTGGCGAAGATTCGTACATCTATAAGCCATTTTCTTTTGAAATAGCTAAAAAGATAGATGAAGTTGGCAGGTTAAAGATTGCGAAAATAGGAATTGGTTTTGACGATCCTTCCTGGGGCATGGATCATGCGTTTTGGGGCGAGGCTGTTCCTACTGTTGGCAGTGAATATCGTTTCTCTTTGATGGATCCTGATTTCGACCAGAAGATTGCCAGTTACGCCACCAAATTAAATGCTATTTTCCACGGCAAGGTCAAGATTATCTTTGTCTTGATGAACGAAGCCAATCTTGATGGAAATTATAATGTGTGGAGAACCAACTGGAATAAAAGTCATACAACACAGGCTCCTGATTTATTCACCTTGCTTAAAAATAGGGCCGACGAAATCCGCGCTCTAAATTTAGGCAGCAATATCTTTGTGGGAACAGTCTTAGGCGATACCGGTGCAAGACTTTCTGACGACTTAGCCCATGCTTTTACAGCACATCTTGATTATGTCGGTATTAATTATTATCGTCATAACGATGATTTGAAACCAGCTACGCCAACTACCTTGCGTCCTGGAATTATCGCAGAAGCGACCACTAAAGCAGGCGGTGTTCATATACCGGTTTTCATTTCCGAAGCAGGAGAACCTTCTTTTGATCCTTCAGTAGCAAAAAATTCTCCAGCTGGTGAAGAGACCCAGAAAAACGCCGATCTTGCTGAGCTAGCTAATGCCGATAAAATGGGATTGGCCATCGATATAATGTCAGGGTTTGTTGACAATTACAACAAAGCACAGATCATAACAAATGGTAAAACAAATCCCAAGGAAGGCTATTGGGGATTTGTTGAACCAACTGGTAAAACAAAAGTGGCATTGGATGCAGTTAAAAAAGCACTCGGGGATAACTCCGAAACACCAGCATTCCTACCCATGGGGGATCAGACAGCAACGGCACCAGCAGATCAAACAGCACCCCAAGAACAAGTTTCCTTAAGCAACGACACCATCGCAGCCTTGCAATTGACCGGAGACCCCTTCACTCTTCAACCTTCCCTTATCGTCAATGGCAGAGAAGGTAAGACGACTATCGTGGATCCCAATGTTGCGGGTGGCGTGGGCGGGACAATAGAACCCCTGCCAGAAAGCACAGAAAACAAGAAGTTTTACCTCATTGAACGCCATATGAGTGACCAGGTAAGCACGACAGTTCCTTCAGACATAACCTTATTAGTACAAAAAGAAAATCATGTCTATTATTTAGTTGGCATTGTAAAAAATGCTTACATTGATATCAATACGCTTAACGAGAATGATCTGATTGCAAAAATCATTGCTTGCAATCCTGTCGTGTTGAAGGATCAGGAACCACTTATCCGTAAGTATGTAGAGACTGCTCTTAAAGAAATTACCACTGATCCAACCAAAGTGACCTTTACCATGTCGCACGTTGAATCTGTCAATGATGGGACACTTGTATTCTTCCGTATGAATGGGGATACTTTAGCACGCATCATTGCCTTTGCTTCCAGCAGTAACAATCAAGTGGCTAAGGTGACCATTAATGGTGATTGGCAAAATTCCAAGGATAGCCATGTTGCCTATGAATTTTCTCCCCTCAAAGACAGCAATTCTCACTACTTGCAATATAAATGGGTAACAACTCCCGGAGAGTTTACTTTAGCCAATATAATTGCGACATTTATACATGATGGCACTGAGATAAAGCCATTGATGAAACAATTAGCATTTGTTCATCAAGATTCCTTTGTTGAGATCAAGCGCTTTGTGAATCAGGACGGGACATGGGTGCCGAGTCTGCTTACCAGATACCAAGGCAAGCAAGATCCGCTGGCCCGTGATTATATCAAACTCGATTACAACACCCCTCGTTTCATTAAATACCGCATTGATGTTGCTAATCATAAACTTACAGGAGCTCCGGTTGGCTTATCTACTGGCGAAGTTTCCGAGCAGCTTAGCAGCGGCCGTGTCCTGCGCCAAACCGAATACCAGAGCTCAGATCCTCAAACACATGAGCATACTTATACAGTTCCTTATGAATTCCGTGATGGCCAGGAACTCAAGCACCGTACAACAACCATTACCTACAATGATGAATCGGGCATAGTCTCAGAATTTTATCAGAATGAACACTTTAAACTATACAATCTCGATGGTGTGGAATTATATAAGACAAAGGTAGGAGGCCATCAGGAAAGCAGGTACAGTTCTTTAACAAACACCTTCTCCCAAGTTAACGGTCATCAATTTATTTTTATCCACGAAATTCCTGTCTCGAAAACACTCGACGCAGCGTTGACAAACAGAATGTACATTGACGGAAAATTGGCCTACGAAGAAAAAATTAATGACCGTGGTTTTATCCCAGTATTTAAATCAGCTTTACCGGATTTTCTTGTCAACGACACCTTTATCCATGGCGACCCGAATGAACGGACGGATAATAGTGAAAAATGGGGTAATTCAGCACCAGGTATCCTGTGGAGATATTTAAAGCATTTACACGGTGAGAAATCTTACTATGACCTTCTTTCTCAGATGCAGCAAGAAAAGGGAAATCTGGTTGTTGATGGATCCGCCATGAGTATGCATATCAATGGCAGGGATTATGCTTTTAACGATGCGCCGGTGTTCTTTGACTGGTCAATTTGGCTTCGGGAAAACGCAGTAGTTTTATTGGGCCTGCTTGCCGCGGTAGGAGCAGCTGTTATCTGTCTGATCGCAAAAGGCTATTTTAATCGTGCACGTATCGGCAACATTAACTATAACTCATTAGCAGTCTTAGAAGAGCTTGTTGGTGATAAGACCTTGGCGCTGAAGATCCTCGGCATAGTTTTCGTGTATGGACCGATCATTATTCAGAAGAATTTAGATCCAAAGACAGATGATGGCCGGGAGCACATTATGGGGTATTTACAAGCAAGAGGCCTCAACGAAAATGAAGCTAAGCTATTGCTGGAGCGTTACATGGCTGGAAAAATAAAAATGGAAAATCTGCATATTAATCCGAAAGTTTTACTTTATGTCGATGCAAAATACCTAGTGATTGATGATGAAAACCACGATAAGCTTAAGGCGCAAGTGGATATACTTGCTGATCTAGGCCTTCCAGCAGCAATAGTGATTAAGGCTTTAATGAACCCTGCCAATGCAATGTGTATAACCGATACAGAACTTGAAGATGCAAGAACAAAGTATGAAGTGTCAAGCCTTGGGCGGAAAATTGGCAATGCATTGCGATGGTGGCTGATGGCCAAGTATCTTATAGCCAAGAGTGAAAAGAAATTATTGGATAAAATAGCAGGTAGTGATGAAAAACTGCACAGGGAGGAGATTTTGGGGTGGTTAAATTCGATGGTACAAACTCCGCAAGTCAGGGTTTTTATAAAAATCATTGAACTTTATGGTACACAGTTTACGTCGGAAAATAATTTATTGTTGGGAGAATTGATCCTGTTAGCAAGAAATCGTACGAGTTTCATAAAGTTTGTTAGCAAGGCGCTTAAGGAAATAGTATTTCGTACTATTTTTGAAAGAATTATAGAAGAAGGTATCGGGGTTAAGTTCCATGATACGTCACGGAAACCGGATTCAACTTATGAAAGACTTCTTAATAGTTTCTTTGCGATCCATCGCAGCATATTTGATTATCCTGAAATGTTGGACCAATTAAAAGAAAAGTCTGAATGTTCAGAATTCGATATTACATTCAGGCCCTACCAGATGATGGCAACTGTTCAGGGCGATAGTTTAGTGATGCAGTTATTGATAAAATTACTGGAGATGAATGCCTCGCAGACCTTTGAGAAAGACTTGGGCGGAGGGATTACCTTGGGTGGAGGTAATTTGATCCGGCCGTATGTAGTATATTTGGCCAGACATATTAGAGAAGAATTAAATCTGTGTCCGGACAACAGGGCTTCGCCAGAAGATCTGCGTAAGTTCATGAGAGCAGCCAATCAGTTTAACCGCAACACCCTGGTGGATGGACGTGCAAAATTCCAGGCAATTACTGAACGCTTCCCGTGGATAAAAACCAATGAAAAAGTCGCCCAGCTTTTCATTGATCAGGATAGCTTTAATTTATTTAGCTATCTTCCCGGCACCCTTTTTGAAGCTGTTTTAGCCCATCTAGATGAAGAAAAGAAATTTGGCGGATTTGAGATTAAATTTGATGCTGAAGGGTTGCCCGTATTAAAGAATGAAAGGGAATTCGTGATCGCATTGAATGATTATTACACCGGGATTAGGAACGGGAAAAATCCTAAAGCAGTAGATTGCTTGTTCACAGCCTTGCAGCATTTATCCACAGAATTATTAGAATCAAAGCATCCAGACGCAGCCAATTTACAAAGAAACTCCAGACTTATCACAGGCCTATGGTATCTGTTATGGGAAAATTATTTTGGACTAGTTACCAAGCAGTTAGAATTCTGGGGGATTGAAGACAAAGGGAACAATACGAAGGTATTTAATTTTATTAAGAAGGTATTTCCTTATCTGTTCCTCCTAGTCATCGGAGGGCAAATCCTCTTTGGAATACCAGTGTTTGGTCTTTCATTAGCTGTGTACACCATGGTAGGCACCTTAGCACCGGGCATCTATCTCTTATTGAAGGGTAAATACAAAATCCCGAGCCAGAAAAAAATGTGGATCAGTATCTGGGTTGTATTTGCTGTGATTTACGCAGGGGTCATACCCTATTTCCTTTTTGGCAGTGTTGCTTTGATAATAATTAATGGAAATTTCTGGATAACCCTTGGGCTTTTCTTGCTAACAGCATGGCCAACCTTGATTTCAATTTTCCAACTGCATCTGGGTGTTGTCAGTTATATAGAATTACGGAATGAGTTATGGTCAGATACAGTCCGCTCATTCACCGGATTGAGTTCAATCAATCCATTCCCTACACGGTGGACAGCTGCCATATCCGTTCCAGCTATCGCTTTTGTAGCAATCTACGTCATCAGCATGTGCTATACCATCACATTGACCCCGGTCATTCTCGCCGTCATAGGGGCAGTTTGGGTCTTGGCCATTATCTTTGCACCAAGTAATCGTGCAGCCTTTAAGGAAAAATGGGTTGGACGCATGATTGATGAAGTAGAAGGTGTTGAGAATACCTATGGCCCCTTGCTTGAAAACGGCGAAACTTTCAGGGAATATTTGGTCAGGGTTATTACCGCGCTATACAGGTCAGGTCTTTTAAGCGGTACAGAAAAAGACCTTTGGATCAAGGCCTTAAACGGTGATCTCAAGAATGGTCGCTTTGTTTGGCCAAAAGCAAAAGACGGCCAACGGAAACTATACGATGTGATTTATGCAGCAGGGCATTCGAAAACATCCCGTGACGTTTTAGTGATGTTGGAGCCAACATCATCCCATAGTCAGGCTGCCTGGGAAGTCTTTAGTTTCATGCCTGTTACTTCCATGTTCCGGGGAACATTTAACAGGAATCCCTTAACAGGCGCCCAAACAACGCTTTTGGGATATGTCGCCCGCAACCAGCCTATAGAATGGCAAAACGCCATGGATAAGATTAAAGAGAAATTTAGAGAGCATAAGGGCAATACGCTCACCCAGGAGGATAGGAAATTTCTTAATATCTTGGAGAACCTCTATGAAAACGATGATTTGATTGACCATATTTTTGTGGATCATGCAGGAGTCTTTAAGAATGCCGGCAGCTTGAGAAGAGATGTTGTTAATATCATGTTGAGATTTTTAAATGAACAGCGCGCCTCTCAAGGACCGGTTGCAGAATCCATGGCAGCAGAAAATTTTGAGTATCATTTATTAACCAGCATGGAAGTAGGGGACATTGAATATCGTCAGGCCATAACAGCCTTGATGGCCTGTGGAAAATATACGTCTGTGACAGATGCACACATTGAATTAAGTAAGTTAAAAATAACAGGGCCAGAGACTTTAAGCTTCCTTAACGGATTTATTGAAGAAAAGGACAGGGTTAGATTGGTAATGCATTTCGTGAAGAATTACAAGGAATACGAAGAATTTATCGATACCAAATTACGTAACATCATTCACATGGAACCAATTTGGCGAGCAAATAAATTCAATGCTGACGGGACAATTAAAGAATTATCAAGCGTGACTGCATTAGTGAAGATTTTGAAAACTACGGTGAGAGCCAGGGCCCAACAAGATGGAAATCTAGTCATGGTTGGTATGATAGACACCTTTCTTGGGTTGAAATCAATAAATGATACTGTAGGTAATACCATTGAAGGATGGGCAGATCAGTTTGACACAGATCGTCGCAACAATGAAACACTTGCTATATTAATCTTAAATTATGCCCAGTCAATATTGACCGAAAATGAGTTCGGTGGTCCGAATGGTTTGAAAGATCAATTAGACAAGACCGAACAGGTGGCAGAATACATCCTGGTCTTGAAGAAAAACCATGTTATTTATTCCCTCTATGACGTGAGCCAGGATGTGGTCATTGCGAATAATAAAAATGGTGGGATGGCGGGGAATCTTTGGTTATTCTACGAAAATTCAATGAATCTCGACGCTTTAGTCAGAACACCTGTAGGGATACATGTGTGGCGCCCATCGGTCGCGACCTTGATGGCGCGTGATGTCAGGATTGTTGTTGTCAATCCTATGATGCGTGTTTGGGGTGCTAGCAATACTAAAACATGGGCAGGAACAGCTGATTACGGGCTATCTGTAGAGGTTTGGACAGCAGATTTCCAAAGGGCCTTTAAATACCGCACCTTCTACGGTAAGGGATTTGCAGTCTATTATTTTGTTGTCAACATCTTCACTCCACCCGGCGAAGATACGGAAGGGTCAAAGGCGCATCAGCGCGATAATGATGATTTAATATACGCTCACATAAGCTGGTATGTTTTGGATTGGGATCGTCCTAATTTAGTGACAGAATCAGTTTTGGGTACTGATGGTAACCGGTATCCGGGAAACACCGCACGTATATTCATGGATCCTTCTTCAGCAGCAGTCCAGCGTAGTTTGAATGTTTTCTTGGATACAAAATTAGGCGATCTCTTTGTAGGTTCCCATTACCTGATATCTAGTGTAGTCATGGTGCTTTTATCTGTATTTACTTTACTGGCCGGATTCAGCGGCTTGGCTTATTTGTATCCATTTTTACTCTTTGCCTGGTTTGCCTTCTTTATGATGAATGTAGGCACCTTGACCAATTTTGTGCGCCATTGGAGATCAGAAGGAAATATTTGGATTGCTACGGGATATTGGATGAGGGATATCTTTAGGGCAGGGCCAATGTATATCCGCATTTTAGGCGCGTATTTACCAGCGCTTATTACAGCATCCGATGAAAAGTATAAGTTTATCCGTACTATCAAAAATGCGTTAATTGCATTTTGGGACAATGTCTTACGTTTTGATAACATGGGCTTATTAAGATCAACGGAAATGATACGTGAAGGCTTGCCGTTGACATCAATGGTCGGTATGTTGGGATTATTCGGCGGCATCGTTGCTTTCAATGTCGTGAATCCTGTGGGGTTTGTATTATTTACGATGTATATCCTGGCCAGTATTTATTTGATCTCAGGGGCAGATGCTTATGGCGCCTTTGTCAAAAAAGAAACAATAGGCAAGGGCAAGGACAAACAGGTGCGGTATGTATTATATGGCTTTAATTATTGGAATATTTTCCGCATGCTGCCTTTGCGTATTTCCCAAACTCTTGATTATGTCTGGAGAGTGGCTGACCGTTACATCGATCGTTATGTCGGCGTGTCCTTATTCCGCATGGGCATGAAATTAAAATTGCGTGTCGACAGACCTGCCAATTTCTTACATAATTCCAGACTTTATCTGGGTTGGGCAGCTGTGAATGCAGCTTTCATCGTCTTCCTGGGACTTGCCTGGTATGCGTGGATCCCAGTAGTTCTAATTTTCAATGCGGTAATGTTCCTTGCCAGCATCTACGTTGGCGGGTATTTAACGGGTGTTAAGCAGATAGATCTTAGTGTGAGAGCTAATACTAATGCCATGGAAGATAAAATTTCAGAGACTTTCGGCAGACGAGGTAAGGTTATTACAGTCGATGGACAGAGACTCCGTGCCTTGGATCATCAAGGGATGGTTTCGTTATCTAAATCAGAACTTGAAACAATTTACAATACCTATAAAGAAGCTCTTGAAACAGTTGAAGGATCCCGGGCGGCAAGAGTTTTAATTGAAAGATATGTTTGGCTAAGCGGGTATATTGCCTATAAGTTAATCCAAATGAGCGCACGGTTTGATGAGGATATACAAAAAGAAATTGGATTTGTAACGGCAGAGACATTAATTGCTGCAGATAAGGATAATGGGGCAGCAATATTTAGTGAATTAGTTTTTTGGGGTGACTTATTAATGTACTCTCCAACACAAGCAGGTTTAAAACAAACGTCAGGAAACGAGCACATAGCTAGGCCAAATGAAATAAAGATACCAGTGTTTAATGGTGCTTGGGGTATTCTTACGGGTACTAGAATATCAATCCCATTGATCCCAGAGCATCAGAGATTATTAAACACTATTCAGTCTTGTGCCACCCCAACAACACCAGCAGCGGCACTTGCAACAGCGAGTACAGCATTAGACAATGCAAGAGCAAGAGTAACAACAGCAGAAGCAAATGCAGAAGCAGCAAGATTAGCGTTAGAAGTAGCAAACGCAGGAGTAACAGCAGCTCAAGCAACAGCAGCAACAGCGAGTACAGCATTAGACAACGCAAGAGCAGGAGTAACAACAGCAGAAGAAAATGCAGAAGCAGCAAGATTAGCGTTAGAAGCAGCAAACGCAGGAGTAACAGCAGCTCAAGCAACAGCAGCAACAGCAAGTACAGCATTAGACAACGCAAGAGCAGGAGTAACAACAGCAGAAGCAAATGCAGAAGCAGCAAGATTAGCGTTAGAAGCAGCAAACGCAGGAGTAACAGCAGCTCAAGCAACAGCAGCAACAGCAAGTACAGCATTAGACAACGCAAGAGCAGGAGTAACAACAGCAGAAG
>JABDGZ010000001.1:122326-146523 GCA_013285735.1 Candidatus Omnitrophota bacterium
AGTAACAACAGCAGAAGAAAATGCAGAAGCAGCAAGATTAGCGTTAGAAGCAGCAAACGCAGGAGTAACAGCAGCTCAAGCAACAGCAGCAACAGCGAGTACAGCATTAGACAACGCAAGAGCAGGAGTAACAACAGCAGAAGAAAATGCAGAAGCAGCAAGATTAGCGTTAGAAGCAGCAAACGCAGGAGTAACAGCAGCTCAAGCAACAGCAGCAACAGCGAGTACAGCATTAGACAACGCAAGAGCAGGAGTAACAACAGCAGAAGAAAATGCAGAAGCAGCAAGATTAGCGTTAGAAGTAGCAAGAGCAAGAGTAGCAGCAGCCCAAGCAACACCAGCAGCAGCTCAAGCCGTCCCAACCGCAGCTGTGGCACCGGTGGATTTAGCGACATATAGTGTTAATATGATGGCTCATATCCCTGGAGCAACAGTGCCGGATGGTTCAGGATTATTCCAATTCATGCAGTTTACGGCTCGGATGATCGGGCCTGTAGTCCCCACTGAAGCCGCAACAACGCCTGACGAAGATGGTACAGGTTCAGCCCTTGCCATGATCTCAGAGAATTCCAATAAGTTCGTTACCTGGGTGGCGGTGAATATCGGTAATGCCAAGTTAGGAATTTGGACCCCTGAAGTAGTGTTAGCCCTCGCCTTAGTACCAGCTGCTGTCATGGTCATCCTGGTTGAAGCCTTAAGAGAAACAATTGCTCTGTTTACAGGAAAACTCAGCTGGAATGATTTTAGAGATCTGCACGTTGGCAAAGAAAAACAAATTGAGGCTTTAAAGCCACTCTTAGATGTTTCGTACAATTCATCAGTGGAATCCTTTATCAATCACGTATGGAACAATATTGTTTACCTCTTTACCAGTAAAGGCGTCTTGGCCTTGATCAAGAACAAAGATTCCAAGGATAAGCGGGTAGTATTCGCTGCAATCTTTATATTTTTATTCATCCTATTTTCATTGATGTCTTTATTCCGTGCGTATAGACAGAAGAAATCTGTGCAACAGCCTGTTTATGCAAACCAAAAATCAGCACCATCAAAATCTTGGGTAAATACTTTTACAGTGACATTTGCAGCAATAATTGGGCTTTTGAATTTGCTCCCAAGATACATTGCTTTCTTGGTCGGGAAGATAGGAGCCGGACATTTTAGGGCCAGGCATCATGGTTTTGGCAAAAGACAACATCTTTGCCTTCCCAACGCATTGGTCAACAATTTTCAGAGAGTTGAGTTATTCATGATTGCCCCCATCACCCAATGGTTTCCAGTGGCATTAATTCAGTTAATAACATTGGCATCAGTAGTCAATTTTATAGAAGGCATTGGAATGATGACGGGACTTGGACTTGGATTAAATGGTCTTTTCCCAGCTGTCTCAACTGCTCAGGTTTTATCGGTAAGTGTAAGCACTGTATTTTTTGAATACATATTCATTAAATTGTTGTTCCACCCCATACGTGTCATTTATGTAACCGTTATTAAGCCTGTGATCACATTAATAGAAAAAATCTTTGAGATAGATGTAGAGCTTCCTATGGATACAAATTGGAGCAGCCAAGGCCTTCTTTCAGGAGTGGTCAATATATTAATACTTTTGATGACTGAAGTTACTTATGCAATTAATTATGAGATGACTACATATGCATATGTTGTAGAGGATTAAAAAAGATGAATGGCTAGGGGCTTGGAAACATTTTCATGGTGTTTTTTTGCCAAACGAAGAAAGCGCTTTCAAACGTGTATAAAAGTCATTGTTTCGAACAATTTAAGACGGTGGATTAAATAAAAGATGTGGTATAATTATAAACAATCAATCAAAAAGGAAAGAAAAATGTTTAAGCAATTAGTTGTCTTACTAGTTTGTGTTACATTTATTTTTGGCAATTTCCAAATTGCCGATGCCCAGGATTTTAGCATCAATCAACTTCCTGTGCCTGGAACAATGATTGACACGACCGCGGCCTATGTGCCATTGACTCTCAAGGGCATGGTCATCCATTCAGAGAATGCTTTGAAGTTTGATTTTTTAATGGATACCGGACATAGCCATCTGGAAGGCAAGGGCCTTTCGGATGAAGCCCTTAAAATAATGAAGTATTTTTTAACGGCTTTGACTATTCCTGAAGATGATTTGTGGGTCAATCTGTCTCCTTATGAAAAGGGACGTATTATTCAAGATAATTTTGGTCAGACCGTGATGGGCCGTGACCTTTTAGCCCAGGACTATATTTTAAAACAACTCACTGCTTCCCTGGTTTACCCAGAAAAAGCATTGGGCAAAGAGTTCTGGCAACAGGTCTACAGTAAAGCATCCCAAGAGTATGGGACAACGCAAATACCAGTCAATACCTTTAACAGGGTTTGGATCGTCCCAGCTGAGGCCGTGGTTTGGGAACATGAAAATAAAGTGATCATTGTCAAAAGCCATCTCAAAGTCATGCTGGAAGAAGATTATTTATCGATGTGTAAACACGGGGACGTTCCTTTCTATTCGTCAATGGCGAAACATTCTGTTGGAGCATCAGACAAGGCCCATGCCTTAGGCTCTCAAATTGTCCGTCAAATTGTCCTTCCTGTTTTAGAAAAAGAAGTCAACGAAGGCAAGAATTTTGCCCAGTTACGGCAAATGTACCAGGCCATGATTTTAGCTACCTGGTATAAGAAAGCGTTAAGGGAAAGTATTTTAAATAAGGTATATGCTGATCAAAAGAAGATGGTTGGGATTGGGTACGCCAATAATGGATCAACAAAACAATCTAACGACATAGAATTAATTTACCAGCAGTATTTAAAGGCTTTTAAAAAAGGGGCATTTAATTATATTAAAGAGGATAAAATTCCCAATTCCTTTGATCCCGTTACGGGAGGCCAACAAACAATTGCGAGGAAGTATTTTTCAGGTGGTTTTAGTGCAAGGGACGGAGTTCTTACCTTGCGTACTAAATTACAAGAATGGGGAACGGCCCAACTAACAAGAGTTCAAGCGGTTGATGTTAAACAGGCATTGAGGAAGATTGGGAAGACATTATTATTTGCGTTCTCACTGTATCCTCAAGCTTCGGATACTGCGATGAATGCGATTCCAATGTGGAAAGCCCTAGGCCGTACGGATAAAATTGCACATTATTTAGATGATACGGGTAATGCAATCTTGCTTAATGAGGCAATGAATGCCATTGATGCAATAGATACTCCTCCCGTGGCCAAACTGCCTATTTATAGGCAGTCTTTGAAAAATTTTTCTTCGACTGTTCAAATATGGGCCATAAGGGGCATAGTGGATATTGGAGATAAATCACACAGAGATTTACTTATTCCAATGTTGGATGGCGGAAATGAGAACATTCGTGAAGCTGTAGCCCGGGCAATAGATAGTCTCCCGCTTAACGGTTTTGAAAGATTTTCTGTATATCGAAAATCCATAGAAAGTAAATATCCAGATGTGTTTACGTGGACGCTTAAAGGATTGGTCCAATTAGGTGATGAAAGCTCTGTTGTAGTAGTTCTTTCACAATTAAACAACAAAAGTCCTATTATTCGCGATCAGGTGATGCAAGCGGTAGATACTCTCCTACCTAACCTTAAGGATAAGTTTAGCATTTTTAGTGAAGCAGTGCAAAGTACTCACTATAATGTACGCGCATGGGCGATTAAAGGGTTGTCAGAGATTGGAACAGAAGAAGCAAATACTTTGCTAAAAGCGGAACAAAAAGATAGAGATAGAGTAGCAATGTTAATGAGGAGGGCAGAAAAAACGCATGATTATAATAACTATAATAAAATTTCAGATATTCTTCATGACGTAAGAGACCCAAGAGGAAACTGGTGGTATAGGGTGTATAAACAACGTGATACGTATGAGTGGGTGCCTGGTGTTAAGCAAATGCAGAAAGGATACTATATTGAGATACCAGGTTACGAGGAAGATTACGGTACAGGCTATGCTAATCCGGATTGGATTGATGGACATAAAGAATGGAGACCTGATCCCAATGGGAAAGAAGAAATAGAAATTGAAGTTGGTGGGTATAATAAGAGAATAGAGCATGAGGCAACTTGGGAAAAATTGAAACGAAAAGATGCTTCAATGTTTGGACAAACGCCGGTTGTTTCCAGAATAACGCTGGGGGTGGCTGCCTTGGTATTAGCTGCGGGAAGTCATGCTTCATTAAACAGGACGATTCCAGCAGTTCCCAAGAAGACTCCAATAGTAGTAGTGGCGCCATTGCCTGAGCAGCATGTTCGCGATCTCGGCGGGATCACCTTAAATTCAAAGATGCTTAATATGCAGACTAAAGGCGATGGCAATGCCCTGTCCCTGCCAACCAGCCAAGAGCCTTTGGATACAATGAATCTCCAAGGTTTTACAGCCCAGATCGATAATGTTGAGACTGTTGATCTACCGGAATTGGTGGGCTTTAGTTCCTAATTTTATCAACTACGCAGGAATTGGCGGTCGAGAAAGTTTTGGGTTACTTCAATGAGTGTTGGGCGGCCGTGGGGGCAGGTGAAAGGATCAAGACACTCCAGCAATTGTTTGCGTTGATAATCAGCTTGGGATGCATCGAGTTTGTCACCAGCAACAATGGAAGCTTTGCAGGCACGGCGGGCCAAGGCAGCATGGTCCATGCGCGGGGCGTCATGACCTGTTAAAAGGGTGCGTACGACGAGTTCGATATTTTTAAGTAATAACGGTTGAGTTTGCACAGCAATGGTGTCATCGTCAAATAGGGTAGTTTCAATACCAGCAGCAGTCAGTTTCTCCTGTAGTTCTTCCCATGCAATTTTTTCTTGAGGCGTTAATTTAAGCAATAAGGGTGTAAGTAAAGGCTGGCTTTCTACCTGGGCCGCGTCGATTTGATTTTTAAATTTTTCAAACATAATGCGTTCCTGCGCCGCATGCTGGTCAACGATCAGAAGTGTTTCATCCGCTTCAAAAAGCAAGAATTTCTGCAAGAAAGACCCCACAAACCGCGCACGGGAAAATTTGGAACGCAGGGTATTTTCCTGGCCGAAAAGTTGAAAATCTTGAAAAGTATCATTACCAACAAGAACGGTATTGTCATTCCCGTCAACAACAACTTTGTCATCCCCGAATGTTTTAATCGGGGATCCAAATACATCCATGTCTGGATTCCCGACAGAGGCATTCGGGAATGACATTTTATTATGAGACATTTCTTTTACTTGTCCTTTATGCATCAGCTGATATTCTGCCATACGGCGCAATAGGCTGATGATCCGCCCTTCATCTTTCAGGCGCACCTCGCGTTTGGTAGGATGAATATTGACATCAACGTTGGCGGGGTTAAGAGTGATATTGATAATAAAGGCCCCGTAGACGCCCGGCGGCAGGATGAGTTTGTAGATATCGTTGAGATTAAAGCTTAAATTTTTGTTTTCAACAGGGCGGTTATTGACAAAAAAGAATTGCAAATCACGGCGGGGCCGTTGGATATTAATATTACCTAAAATCATCCTTACCCGGATCTGCTCATCGACGAATTCCTGATCTGTTTCCAATAAATGATTCATGCTGACATTGAGTGCAGCTGCAGTACGGTCGATATTTGAGGGGGCTACTCGTAGATCTAAAAGTGTTTTGCTGGCATGTGTCAGTACAAAACGTTTATCAGGGTAAATCAAGGTGTAAGGAAGAACAATATTGAGGATTTGGTTTAATTCCGAAGTATTATTTTTGAGAAATTTACGACGGGCGGGGGTATTAAAGAAAAGTTCAGCGATTTTAATGTCTGTGCCTGTGTGGCTCACGGCCGCAGGCTCAAGATTTTGGCGTATCCCACCCCTGATATGGATTTGCCAGCCTTCATCGGTCGCAGTGCGTGAAGTTAAGGTGACATCGCTTACAGCTGAGATAGAGTATAGCGCTTCTCCGCGAAAACCCATGGAGTGAAGTTTTTCCAAATCTTCGATGGCAGCAATTTTGCTGGTGGCGTGGCGTTGAAAAATTTTTTCTAAATCACTTCGTGCAATGCCTGAGCCGGTATCCTTGATATGGATAAATTCTTTACCTGCATCCTTAAGGTGTATTTCAATACTCGTGGCTCCCGCATCAATGGCATTTTCCAGCAATTCTTTAACCACCGAAGCCGGCCGATCCACCGCTTCGCCAGCAGCGATCTTGGCAATAACATCAGGAGTAAGTATTTGAACGTTAGGCATAATTTTACAAAAAGGGGACACTT
Source organism: Candidatus Omnitrophota bacterium (assembly GCA_013285735.1). Lineage (GTDB taxonomy): Bacteria > Omnitrophota > Gorgyraeia > Zapsychrales > Fredricksoniimonadaceae > JABDGZ01. The sequence goes on from JABDGZ010000001.1 coordinate 128,542, forward strand.
TAAAGTGTCCCCTTTTTTAAGTTAACTTACGTTTTAATTCATCCAATTTTTTTAACGCTTCCATGGGTGTTAGGGTGTTGATGTCGATGGCTTCCAGGGCGGCGCGTACGTCATCTGTCGTCGGTTGAGTAGGGACGAAAAGGTTTAATTGTTTGTCTTTTTTTGCATAAGGATTAGGCGTGCCGATTTCTAACTCAGAGAGGATCTCTTTGGAGCGTCGGATCACTGTTTCTGGAATCCCGGCTAATTTGGCCACGTAAATCCCGTAAGAATCGTCTGAACCGCCAGGGACTATTTTATGCATGAAGATGATTTTGTCCTTCCACTCGCGGACAGCCACATTGTAATTTTTAACACCTTGAAATTGATCAGCCAACGCTGTTAACTCGTGAAAATGCGTGGCAAAGAGCGTGCGCACGTTTGAGCTGTGCATATGCTCGGCCAATGCCCAAGCCAGGCTTAAGCCGTCGGAGGTTGAAGTGCCTCGGCCGATCTCATCTAAAATGACCAGCGAGCGGGGTGTCAGATTATTGAGGATATCCGCAGCTTCCGTCATTTCCACCATAAAAGTACTTTGGCCGCGGGCAATATCATCATGGGCACCAATGCGGGTAAAAATTTTATCAACCACCCCCACGCGTGCCTCAGCGGCGGGAATGGGTGCGCCCATTTGGGCTAAGATCACTAAAATAGCACTTTGACGGATATAGGTAGACTTACCCGCCATGTTAGGGCCGGTTAAGATGATCAGATGATTATCGTTAGTGTCCAAAAGAGTATCATTGGCAATGAAATTATCAGTCACGGTTTTTTCAACAACAGGGTGGCGGCCGTCTTTAATGTCCAGGATGGTTGAAGTATTGATTTCTGGAAAAATATAGTTGGGCCAGGTGGATAATTTAGCGAGAGCAAAAAGACAGTCCACTGTGGCCAGTTGATGAAAGGTTTCGTGTAAACGCGCTACCTCAGCTAGAATTGATTTTTCAATTTGGCTGAGGATACGTTTTTCAATAGCTATAATTTTATCCTGGGCAGTTAGAAATTTTTCTTCGTATTCTTTGAGTTCCTGGGTAATGAATCGCTCTCCGCCGACCAGGGTTTGTTTGCGCACATAATGATCAGGGGCGCTGTTTTGGCGGGTTTTAGAAATTTCAATATAAAAGCCAAAGACATTATTGAACCCGACTTTTAGCGACGATATACCAGTTTTTTTAATTTCCTGGGCCTGGTATTGGGCCAGCCACTGCCTGCCGTTTTCTAAAATATTTTTAAGTTCATCCAATTCCTGATCAATGCCAGGCTGAATCATTTTACCTTCAGGTTTGGCCAGAGGCACGTCGGGGTTAATGGTCTTGGTCAATAGTTCACGCAGGGAGGCGAGGTCTTGGATTGCTAAAAGCGGATTTGGATTCCCGCTTTCGCGGGAATGACAGGTGTTTAGTGTTTCAGCGATTAAGGGGACGCGCAGCAGGCCCTGGCGGATATTCAAAATGTCTTTAATGGAGCCGCAACCGCAGGAAAGGCGTGAGAGTGCTTTTTGAAGATCAGGTAAATTTTTTAAACATTCGCCGAGCCGGACATTGTTGGCCAATTCACGTGCTGCCTGCTGGCGCAATTGGATGTCAGCAACGTCTTTAAGTGGATGGTATAACCAGAAACGCAATGCCCGTCGGCCCATGGGGGTCGAGGTCAGATCAATGACAGCAAGTAAGGATTCTAGTTCCAGTCCATAATGAGCAGCAGGAGAAATAAATACATGATCATCCTGGGTATAAAGAGCGATTTTATCAATATGCTTGAGGCTGGTTTTATTCATGTTTTTTAAATATTCCAGCAGGGCCCCGGCAGATCCTTGGGCCAAAGGCAAATCGTCGACGCCAAATCCTTTTAGGGATTGTGTTGCGAAATGCTCACAGAGGCTTTTGCGGGCCATGTCAGTATTAAAGGCCCAATCCCCCAAAGGGCTTAGGGCGATGGTACGCATTTTGACTAAAGGATGGGAGAATAAATTTTTGATGTCTTCTTCCTGGGCCTCTGGATAAAGGCATTCAAAAATGGGCAGTTTGGCTAAAAGTTCGATGGTCTGGTGAAGAGATAATTCATTAGCAAAAATGGTGCCACCGGAATTATCAATAAAAGCCACACCCCAAAAAGGGGACACTTTAAAGTGTCCCCTTTTGCCTTCGCAGATACTCATCAGATAGCGGGAATCAGTGGATTCATCCAGATAGGTTCCGGCGCTGATAATGCGGATGACGTCGCGTTTGACAATGCCTTGGGCTAAAGCAGGGTCTTCGATCTGCTCACAAATAGCCACTTTTTTACCGGCCTTGATAAGTTTGGCAATGTAATTGTCACTGGAGTGATAAGGCACCCCGCACATGGGGATCTTGCCTGAGGCATCAGTTCCCCGGGAGGTTAAGACCAAATCTAAAATAGAAGACGCCTGGGTGGCATCTTCAAAAAACATTTCATAAAAATCGCCCAGGCGGAAAAAAAGGATGGCATCCTTATGTTTCGCTTTGATATCGCGGTATTGCCTGATCATGGGGGTCGCAGCTTGCACAGAGATAATTTATAGCACAATCCTTTTATCTAATCTATAATAATTAATCATGCGATTTTTTTTGTTAATAGCCTTAATTACCATCTGCCCTGGTCTTGGCCTCTGCGATCCTTTGCCACCCCCGCCGCTTTATGACGCCATTATGAAGATCATTGATCCCCTGGAATATTCAGGAGTTCCGGTCATGGTTAAGCCCCAGGTGGACTTGGCGCTTGATTTTAATCAACGGACATGGACCTTGAGGAACATCCATGAATATGACGGTCAAGGAGGGGTCATTTTAGAACAGGGCCGTTTTGGTCTTTGTGCGGAATTAGCCACGTTTTTGTTTGAGAAAATCAAGCCCTTGTTGAGCGGACAGTATGAAGTTAAATTTGCCATGACCACAGAACCAGGTTTTTTTGCGACAGGGCAATCCAATCACATTGTTTTATTGCTGGTGGATCGATCCGACAAGCAGGTTTATTTGATCGACCCGTCTTTTCATAAGTACGCGAGGATGAAGGACCTTGCTGAATATCATGTCCTTAATATTCAGGATACCTTATCCTTTGTTAAAGACCAATCCCACGACGTTTCTTTTGGTGTTGATCAGGCCATACCGCTATTTATCAAGAAGGATGTCTTGCTCTCTTTTGCAGTCACCTCTGTCGACGGAAAATTTGACAAGGATAATTTTATTTTTGCCATCTCTGCCAATCGCCGCTATAAGTTTGCCGGCCGGGACATCGTTTTAATCGGCCGGCGCAATAAAGAATTTGAAGATTTCGAAGACAAGGCTTTGTTAAATCAACTGATGACACCGGATGAAATTAAAATATTGTTTGATAAATTGAAAAGCTGGATCGAGAGAGTTTGATCATGAAATGGTTTTCCCGTTGGGAATTTTTCGCTTTGGCATCGGCATTCTTTGCCGGGCTTACGGCTTTCTTAGGTAAAATGGGGGTCATGAATGTCAACTCCAATCTCGCGACCTTCATCCGTACCGTGGTGGTTCTAATGATGACAGCCTGCATTCTTTCATGGCGACATCAATGGCAATGGCCTCAGGGCACTGCGACGAAGGCCTGGGTGTTCCTTGTTCTTTCTGGGATCGCCACAGGTCTTTCCTGGCTTTGTTATTACCGTGCCTTGAGTTTGGGGCCGGTTTCCAAGGTTGCTCCCATTGATAAATTAAGCGTAGCTTTCGCCATTATTTTAGGTATTTTATTTTTAGGAGAGAATCTTACCTGGCAAATTGCTCTGGGCGCTGGCCTGATTATTTTGGGAGCTGGGATTATTGTTTTTCTTTAGCGATTAAACCCAGCTGTGTCGGGGTCAAAAGCCAAAGGAGACATGCAGTTGCTTTTTTGGAATACAAGTCGATATCCAGGCAACAAAGCCCGCCTTTTTTAAAATCAATGTTCAGCGGAGTATTGCTTTGTAAAAGATCAGAGATCATTGTTGATAAATGAGGCTCATGCCCCACTAATAAAACATTCTTCGATTTTGGAAAATGTGTCTGGATTTCCAATAGCAGTTTTTGAACAGAGCTGGGGGGAAGCAAGGTATTCGTAAAATGGATTTTTTTGTTTTTTGATTTATAAAGTTGGATTACAATTTCTGCGGTTTGCCTTGCCCGCACGTAGGGACTGCTGAGGATGGCGTCAAATTTTAAACCTAAGGTTTGACAGCCTAAAGCCGCGAATTTCATTTTTTTGCGTCCTTGGGCTGTCAACGGACGAAGACTGTCATCTTTGTATTTAGGATCGCCGCGTTCTGCTGCGATGGCATGCCGCAAGAAATAAACATCCATGGTAAAGATCTCCTGAATCTATTATAATGAAAAATCTTGAAACAAACAGTTATTCGTCATCCTGAGCGCAGCGAAGGATCTAAAGGTGTCTTAAGATTCTTCGGCGTTGCCTCAGAATGACGGTGGCAATTAAGTGAGAGGGATTTTTATATGCGTTTTGTCTGGATTATTATTTTGATTTTAGGTGTGAGCGGTTGTGCGGCGAGTACTGTTTACAATCCCATGCAGGTAGAAAACCCTGCAGAAATAGAATTAAATACAGGTGGATTTAAAGCGATTCAGGAAGGCATGACCCTTGATCAGGTTCATCAGATCATGGGGACAGAACTTGTTGTAGGTTATGCCGACCAATCACCTGGATACAAGCCCCTGACCATTCCTAATCCGTACAGAACCGAAGCGCTCAATGATAAGAATTATTTTATTGAGTACTACATTGAAGCGGTACGCCAGCCAGACGGCATCGTCAGTGATAATGAATTAATGCCCTTAATTTTTAAAGACGGACGGCTTATTGGCCGCGGCTGGCCTTTAGCTAATTCTCTACGCCCAGCTAAGCCTTCCGCATGAAAAATCCTTTTTATGTTTCATTGAAGCCTTTTTTAAATCATGGCGCGCTCAGCCGTCCGACGCAGTGGGATACGATTTTTGCCAATAATTATCCACTAGAAGTGGAAATTGGTTTTGGCAACGGCGAATATTTGGAACGCTTAAGCTCTCAGAACCCGTATGTAAATTTTGTTGGATTTGAACAGTACTGCGAGAGGATTCACAGGACCCTAAGAAAATTAAGCCGTACCGGCAGGGACAACGTGAGGGTATTACGGCTAGATGCCAGGGCAGGTTTTGAACGGTATTTTAATCCTAAAACAATTACCTGCGTGCATTGCCTGTACCCGCCGCCGTGGCCTAAAAAATCAGATATCAAGCACCGGCTTTTTAGGACGGAGTTCTTGAAGCTTGTTAACAGCCGTATGGTTGATGGGGGCATTTTAAAAATAGTGACGGATCACTATCCGTATATAGACTGGGTTCAAGAAAACGTTCAGGGCACAGGATTCACTGTCGAATTTAAAAACATTCAAGCGAATTACGGTACTAAATTTGAGAAAAAATGGGTTGAAGGCGGACAGAGTGAGTTTTACGAACTGCTTTTGACCAAACATACGCATATTCCCGTTGAGCTAAAGGAGGACAGTACTTTGCAAAGTTATCTTTTTGATCATTTTAATCCTGATAATTTCGGTTTTAACGATTATTCCCAAGATGGCGTGGCTGTATCTTTTAAAGAAATCTTGTATGATCCTAAAAAGCAAGTGGCCTTGGTCCACGTGATCGCCTGCGACGGGCCGTTGGCCCAAAATATACGTATTGTCATTGCCCATTCTGAGAAGGGTTGGCGCGTTAATTTAGCTGAAGGAACCATGTTAATGCCGACCATGGCCGTGTCCCAAGCTTTGGAATGTGTTTACCAGGCAGCAAAAAACAGTTAAGTATTGTCATTCCCGCGAAAGCGGGAATCCAGTAATAGAATTAATTCTGAATTGGATCCCCGCTTTCGCGGGGATGACATGCTAAATATTATCCAATTTTTTAATTAATCATTGTATCCTTCTAATTCCTAAAGTATATTGCAAACTATGTTAAAAGCCCTTCGGGTATCTTTGATTGCCATTTTTATGGTCACTCTGCTGTCCCCTCCGCAGAGTGAAGCCTATCGCTTTTTATATAGGCACAGAGGACCTTATCATGTGACCGCTAATACAGCCCTTCTTTGGGACCCTGCCAGCAATCAGCGTTATTTTGATCTTGGCGCTGACCGTGAGGTTTTTCCAGCTTCCACCACCAAGATTTTGACAGCCCTGCTGGTACTGGAAAACCTTCCTTTGGATAAATATGTGACGGTTAGTGAACATGCAACCCAGGTGCCGCAAACCAAATTGGGCTTAAGGGCAGGGGAATCTTACCGCGTGCGGGACTTGCTCTACGGGCTTCTTCTTAAATCCGCCAATGACGCGGCCGTGGTCTTGGCTGAAGCGGTAGGAGGGTCTGAGGGGAAATTTGTTGACATGATGAATGCCAAGGCCCAGCAACTAGGGGCTGTGCATAGTCATTTTGCCAATCCCCACGGGCTTCCTTCCGCAGGGACACAGTATACCACTGCATCTGATATGGCTTTAATTTTTACACAAGCGCTCAAAAATGGGTTTTTCCGTCAGGCAATCACCTTTAAATACCTTGTCATTTATTCCAGGGCAGGCCGCCGTTGTTTCTTAAAATCGCATAACAAAATTTTATTTTCAAATTGGAAGAGGCTCGTTTTTGGCAAAACAGGATGGACCATCGAAGCACAGTCTTGTTTTGTTGGATATATCCCTAAGGGAAATGATATACTAGTGATAGCTGTTTATGGATGCCACCGGCGTTGGACGGATATGAAGTATATTATTGAGCATTACGGGGGCATCAATCTGTAAAATTTCATTGTCGGGGTTTTTGATTTAAGGTAGGATGGGATTGTCATCCTGAGCGTAGCGAAGGATCTTAATATGCTTTAAGATTCTTCGGTTTCACCTCAGAATGACGAAAATTTCTTAATAAAAGTACTGGAGGAATTTATGGAAGGTAAAAATAATATTCTTATAGCGCTGTTGGTCATTTTAATCGGTGTCGTATCTGGCGTAGGCATATTAATAGGGATCAATAATGCTGTTGGAGTTGCTTTAAGTCCGTTGAATGCCAGGCTCTCCGCGATCGAGCGGGAAGAAAAGAACATTGAAAATAAATTAGATACCCAAAGCTCTACCTCAGCGCCCCTCGCGGATATTCAACAAACGTTAGGACAGATCCAAAATAGGCTTAACGCTATTGGCTCTAATGCCCAGCCGCAGCCACCACAACAGCCACCGGCTGAAGATATGAATAAAGTTTATGCCATTGACCCGGGAGTGTCTTCCATTCTTGGCAAAAAAGATGCCCCTGTGACCATCGTTGAATTTTCTGATTTTCAATGCCCTTTTTGCGCCCGCTTCTATCCGGTCGTCAAGGATGTTTTGGCAGCCTATCCTGATAAGGTAAGAGTGATCATCAAGAATTTTCCCCTACCGTTTCACCCTAATGCCCGTCCTGCAGCAAAATTGGCCATGGCTGCCAATGAGCAAGGGAAATTCCAGGGAATGATGGAATCCTTGTTGGCCAATGGTGGGGATGTCTCAGATGCCAAAATTAAAGAATACGCTCAAAACTTGGGGCTAGATTATAATAAATTGATGGCTGATTATAAGAATAAAGATGCCCAATGGGAGAAACAGATTCAAGATGATATGCAGTTAGGTGGCAGCGTGGATGTACGCGGTACGCCGACATTTTACCTTAACGGCCGCAAAACAAATTCACGGGACTTAAGTAGCTTTAAGGCAGAGATTGATGCCATTTTAGCAGGTAAGTAATTTTTCTTTGCAAAAAAAGGGTTTTAGTGTATATTATGCCCTTCACACAAGGTATTTCTTACGGGAGGTTTTAGCTATGGGTGGTCGTGTAGGAGGAATTTCAAGTAAATATTATTGCGAAACCGCAGGTGTTAAGGTTTCTGGTGGACAGAAGGTTAAATCCGGTACTGTTTTAACCCGTCAAGGGGACCAATGGAAAGCCGGGCTTCATGTGATTGGCCGCAGTTCTTTGACGGCCGCGTGCGATGGTGAAGTTTATTTTACCCGCCGTAAAAACGGTTACAATAAAGTTATCACGCTCATCAACATTAAACCTTCAAATTGACGAGGACGCAACGTCCGAGTCATCCTGAGGCAATTGCCGAAGGATCTTAAGATATTCAAAGATTCTTCGCTGCGCTCAGAATGACGGGGGGTTTTTAATGTGCGGTATTGTCGGCTACGTTGGTAACAAAGACGCTTTACCCATCCTGCTTGAAAGTCTAAAAAAGCTTGAGTACCGCGGGTATGATTCCAGCGGTGTGGCTTTTTTAGACCATGACGCACATCTCTTCGTTCGTAAATCCAAAGGCAAGATCCGCAATTTAGAAGAATTGATCCGTACCCAGCCGGTACCCTTTGCCCATGCGGGGATCTCGCATACGCGCTGGGCCACCCACGGGCTTCCTTCGGATATTAATGCCCATCCTCATACCGATAGCAAGCATCATATCGCGATCGTCCATAACGGTATTATAGAAAATTATCAGGAACTTAGAGACGCGCTTAAGAAAAAAGGGGATAAATTTGTTTCCGCCACAGATTCTGAAGTCATCCCGCATTTAATTGCTTCTTTTTATAAAGGTGATTTACTGGCAGCTGTACGCCAGACCATTGCCAAGCTAAAAGGTACCTTTGCTCTCGGGGTCATCAGCCGTAACCATCCAGGCATGCTGATCGCGGCACGGGTGGGCTCTCCCTTGATCATTGGCATCGGCGAGAAGGAAAATTTTATCGCTTCAGATGTGCCCGCTATTCTGGACTATACCCGTCGGGTTATTTATTTAAAAGACGGGCAGATCGCTATTTTGACCAAGGATAGCGTCGAGTTATGCAGCTTTGATGGGAAAAAAGTAAAGCCCAAAATAGATACAGTTTCATTTAATGTGATTGCCGCCCGCAAGGAAGGCTATCCGTATTTTATGCTCAAGGAAATCCATGAGCAGCCGGCAGTTCTTGACCAGATGCTGAGTTTGCGTTTAAAGAATAAAAAGCTTAATCTCGAAGGCTTGGGTTTGTCGGAGGATATTTTAAAGCGTACGCGTAAAGTCATGATAGTGGCCTGCGGCACAGCGTATCATGCCGGCTTGGTTGGGAAATACATCATTGAAAATTTAGCACGGCTGCCCGTTGAAGTTGATACTTCCAGTGAATTTCGTTACCGTAATCCGATCGTCGATAAACACACCTTATTCTTAGCGGTCAGCCAATCTGGTGAAACAGCAGATACCTTGGCGGCCGCGCGTGAAGCAAAGGCCAAGGGAGCCAAGGTAATTGCCATTTGTAATGTGGTGGGCTCTTCACTGGCCCGTGAAGCTGACGGTATATTATATACCTATGCCGGCCAGGAGATAGGGGTTGCCTCTACCAAGGCCTACAGCGCACAGCTGATGATGTTCTATCTTATAGCTCTCAAATTAGCCCAAGTGAGAAAAAGTATAACACCAAAAGCGTCCAAAGATTTGATGGGCCAATTGCTGCGCATCCCATCTTTATACAGAGAAATTTTAAAAGACATGCATAATATTCAAAAAATAGCAGAAGCCAATTCTCATTTTGGCTGTTTTCTTTTTTTAGGACGGCATGTTAATTACCCGTCGGCACTGGAGGGGGCGCTGAAGCTCAAGGAAATTTCTTATATCCCTGCTGAAGGCTATGCTGCCGGCGAGATGAAGCACGGACCGATCGCCTTGATTGACGAATACCGGGCCGTGGTATGCATTAATCCTAAATCACATGTTTATGAGAAAATGTCTTCCAATATGCAGGAGATACGGGCCCGTAAAGGCAATGTCATTGCCATTGCCACCCGCGGGGACCGTGAGATCAAATCCAATGCTGATTTTGTGATCGAGGTGCCTTCGAGCGGAGAACTTTTGAGTCCCTTGCTCGTCGTGCTGCCCCTGCAGATGCTGGCCTATTTTATTGCGGTCAAACGAGGCTGCGACGTTGACCAACCGCGTAACCTGGCCAAATCTGTTACTGTGGAATAATGTTATACATCGTCTCCACTCCCATCGGTAATTTAAAAGACATTACCTTGCGTGCCATTGAAACGTTAAAGTCCGTTGACCTGATCGCTGCGGAAGACACGCGCCATACCAGGATATTGCTTGATGCCTACCAAATTCAAAAACCACTGACTTCTTTTTTTGAGCATAATCAAATTAAAAAAGCAGATAATCTTTTGGGCCTCTTAAAGATGGGCAAGAATATTGCCTTAGTTTCCGACGCTGGCACTCCAGGTATTAGTGATCCTGGTTTTTTGATGGTGCGTTTGGCCCAAGAGAACAATATTCCCATCACCGTTGTTCCAGGCGTAAGTGCCTGTATCAGTGCTTTGACAGCGTCGGGTCTGCCAGCGCATCGTTTTTTATTTGAAGGGTTTCTGCCGCCTAAAAGCGGGACGAGGCGTAATCGATTGATAGCTTTGAAAGGCGAGAGGGCCACGATCATTTTTTATGAATCACCGCATCGTTTATTGAAGACTTTAAAAGATATGCAGGAAGTTTGGGAAGATCCGACCATTGTGGTGGCCCGAGAACTGACTAAGAAATTTGAAGAAATCCGCAAAGACAAAACCAGCCGCCTTATCGAACACTTCACGCTTCATTCCCCCAAGGGAGAATTTGTTTTATTAAGTAACCAAGATGAGTGAACTGCAACAGTTAGTTTATAATCCCAGAGCAGCAAACCAATGAAACAACAGCTGAAGTTGCAGATGTTTGATATTGATTGTAGGCGTCATGGTTTGAGTCAACAGTGGATTGCGTGAACCCATTCTTACACGGCCCCTGTGTACCGACCCCCGTTCCCCCTACATAGCTCGGGCAGGTAATAGAACCTGTTGGATCAGAGACAGGATTATAGGAACAAAAGCTATTGTAGCACTGTTGGGGGTAGATAACATCCTGAAGAACGCCGCCACTATTTACCATCATTACATGGATAGTTCCCATACTATCTACAAGCACGGTGCCTGACTTAGGTGCAGGAGTTGAGTAAGCATATTCACAATTATTAACTCCGCCTGGACATGTAGTACCGCCAGAAGCACATGTAAAAATAGTTTGCGTAGAACTATCTAAAAAAAGCGGATTAGTTGGATTTCCAGTACAGTAAGTAGTGTCACTGGTGGCAGGGGCAGCAGCAACGACATTGGTACCAAATTTGACTTCCGAGTAAGCGGCCGTAGGGGCTGGATAATAGGTTGCCATAGAAGAGCTTCCGGTTTGGGCAAATGCAGAACAGGCAAGCAAGAGGCAAGAGAAGAAAGAAAATAAGGAAACACATTTTTTCATAACATTTTAGCCAAAAAGCCTGGCTCCCTTCTTAACTTAAGTATATACGATTAGGCATGTCAAATCAATAGGCTGTGATTAATTCCCCCTTTAAGGAGATACTCATATCATGAAGTTGGAAGGACGCTGGAATTTGAATTACAGCAAGCGGTAGAATAAATAGTGTATCCGGTAGATGAAGTAAATTGGTCTTGCAGGGGCTGTACGGCACCCACTGTTATTTTTGCTTGGGTATAACCTGTAGGACAAGGGTTGGTACCATTTGTAAAGTTGGCGGTACTGGTGCAGAGGGCACACGATTGTCCTGGACAGGAACAGAACAAATTAAAGCAAGTTTCCTTGTAGGGCACAGCAGTAGCGGTGCCGTTGACGCATATTTCTAAATTCTTATTCGTTGTATTCATATAGAGCAACCCTTCAGTAGCTCCTGTTCCATCGCAGGTGATACCACCTGCGCTTTGATATTTTTCAAGGTCCAACTCTTTATAAGTCCCTTTAGTAGGTGGGTAATTAGCGTTTAAGGTATCAGATGCGGCGTAAATGGTAGTGCCGGTCGCAAGAAGGGAAAAGCATAAGAATAAGATAAGAACAAGTTTTTTCATAGGCCACAGTCTCCACTACAAGTATACACGATTTAAGAAATCGAAGCAATAGGGGTACCCCTTTTTAATTGAATAAATTTCCTATGTCATTCCCGCGAAAGCGGGAATCCACTAACAAAATTAATTCTGAATTGGATCCCCGCTTTCGCGGGGATGACATCTTGTTTGGCCCTGGTATTGTAAATAGATATTTTTATGACGAAATTTCCCTGCGGCATAGGGGGCAGCAGGTAGAAGTAAGATTCTTTGATATGTTCTTCTTTTTTCCAAAAGTATGTTGGATAAATAGTTGATCCAATTGGCCTGCGTTTGATGTAATACGGCTTTCCGTTGGAGTCCGTAATATTAATAAGAATATCAAAACGGGCAGTAGTTTCATTCAAGCATTTCCAGTACATGCGAACAGGAAAAACACGGTATTTTTGAGGTAAGACTTTAGAGAATTCAATTGCTTCTAAACGGATGGTATTATCAAAAGTTTGGGGAGTAATATTCTTAATCGGGAAAGGTTGAAAACTGCGTTCAATTAATCTGTCAGCTTTTTGCCCGGAAGGATTTTTGACGTAAAGGGTAATATCCTCGATCGACTCCTTCAGTCGCCAGTGATTATCAAAGTTTAAAGCAGCGATTTTAGGGATATTTCTCTTATTTATATAAATATCGTCAGCAAAATCTAATAATAGATAGTCAATATTGTCAGGTAAGGTGAATTTTTTTCCTGAAAGATAAAAAGAACCTTGTAAATAGGTTCTCGTCAGGTAAAGATTTTTGCGATTTGCCAACGGAATCAAGGTTGTGTAGGCGCTAAGGACAGAGGCATCAGGAGGAATTTTATCAACGAACCGTTGCCGGGCCAAGTCGTTATTGGTTATAGAGGGGTGAAAAAACCACAGCTTAGGGGGTATAAAGATAAAAGCATTTATGAGCATGATCGTTAATGCGATAATATGGATGGGCAGCCGCCATTTATTTTGGATATGATTTAAAGTATTCCACGCAGCTAGAAAAACAAAAGGAGTATAAGTAGCTGCATACCAACTCATCGAAGCAGGGGCATGTTCCATACGGCTAGATGAAAGAATGGTTTTAGGGAAAAGCAGTAAGGCGGGAAGAAGGATATGAGGGCTCAAGAAAGCAAGGCCACCCCAAACCCCGAAGAGGTCATTGTACCATTTGATATTATCCGGGCGAACAAGCTGTTTTAATAGATACAAGGGATGATTGAGCAGGAATATGAAAATTTGTTCCGGAGTTTTGCCAAACTGCAGGTAGCGTGTCCAGTAGTAGTCGGCGCTTATGGGCAGATCTTTTCTAAAGTATGGAATGAGGATAAATATTTCAAAGATAAAAATTGTTAGCCCCATGAGTATCGGGACGATCGCCCATTTTATTTTTTCTTCTTTTTTAAACAAGAGTGCCAAAACACCAAACATAGTAACGACTAGAGGCATTTGTTCTTTGAGCAAGACCAAAAGAACACAGCAGATGATGTAAATTTTAAAATTATTGTCATCAAGAGCTTTAAAGATAAGAAAAATTAAAGGTATGGCCATCGGTTCATAATTAAAGGTGCAACAAAGCATGGAAATATTAGCAGGCGCCAGGGTAAATGCAATCATGGCTCCTAGGGCTATCAAGGGGTGTAAATATTTTTTGAGTATGAGAAAAAAGACATAAGCACCTGCAAAGAACCCGCCTATTTTCAAGTATTGTAATAGCATGGGATCCGGCCATATCCAATAGAAAGGTGCGACCATGAACGATAGAAAGAAGCAGTGGTCGATAAAAAGATTGGCGTTTAGGATGCTTATGGAAAAGCTTCCATGGGCAATGCTCCAAAGGGTTTGGTCATGGACAGCCTGGTCCCAAAGGAGTCCCTTGGTCGAATAGTAATAACTTTTAGCCAGGGCCAGCATCCAAAATCCGCTGGACAATCCGCAGAATAGCAGAGCTAAAAGATTAACCTTGGCTTTAAGAAACAGAGAAATTTTCTTCAATTTTTCCTATCCATTTTTTACTAACAGCATTGTAAACAGATATTTTCATACCAAAATTTCCCTGCGGCATAGGGGGCAGCAGGTAGAAGTAAGATTCTTTGATATGTTCTTTTTTTTTCCAAAAGTATGTTGGATAAATAGTTGATCCAATAGGCCTGCGTTTGATGTAATACGACTTTCCCTTTGAGTCCGTAATATTTATAAGAATATCATAACGGGCAGTAGTTCTATTTAAGCATTTCCAGTACATATGAAGAGGAAAAATACGGTATTTTTGAGGGAAGGTTTTGGGAAAATCAATGCCTTCTAAAGTGATGGTATCATCAAAAATTTGGGAGTTGGTATTTTTAACAGGGAAGGGTTTAAAACTGCGTTCAATTAATCTGTCAGCTTTTTGCCGTGAGGGATTTTTGGCGTAAAGAGCAATATCTTCGATGGATTCCTGTAGCCGCCAGCGATTGTCAAAATTTAAGGCGGTTACTTTAGGGATGTATTCATTAGGTCGTCTATTAATTAACCACTCATCAGCAAAGTCTAACAGTAAATAATCAGTATGTTCAGGTAATTCAAATCCGCGTCCTGAAACATGATACGAGCCAGTCAAATAATTTTGAAAAGGATAAAGTTCTTTACGATTGCATAAGGCAGGAAGGGTTGCCCAGCTGCTTAGTACCGATGCTTCGGGGGGGATTCTTTCAATTAACCGTATCCTGGCCAGGGTGTTTCCTGTTATGTTGGAATTAGGCCATCCTAGCGACATATAAAACAAAGTATGAATGAACATAAGGCTAAGGGCCAAGGCATGAATGGGCAGTCGCCATTTATTTCGGATGTGGTTTAATGTGTTCCAGGAAGCCAGGAAAATAAACGGCGTGAATGTTGCTGCGTAATAAGCTGTTGTGACAAGATGTTCCTGGGGATCATTGGAAAGGATATTTTTTAGAAAAAGGGGCAAAGCTATCAAAAGTATATGAGGGCTAAATAGGGCTAATTCTCCCCAAACTCCAAAGAGGCCGTTGTACCATTGGACGATCGGTGGAGAAAATAATATGTTAAGTATGTTTACAGGATGGGTGAATAGAAAGAATAAAATTTCGGGTGGTGTTTTACCATACTGCATGTAACGCGTCCAATAGTAACCCTGGCTTAAGGGCAGGTCTTTGCGAAAATGAGGCATCACAACAAATATTTCAAGGATAAAGATCGTTAACCCGATCAATAGGGGGGCTAATGCCCATTTGATTCTTTCTTCTTTTTTGAAAAAGAATGAATATATTCCGAACATGATCACAAGTAGAGGCATTTGTTCTTTAAGCAGGGCCAACAGAAGGCAACAGAGGATATAAGGCCGGAATCTATTTTCATCAAGTGATTTAAAAATAAGAAAAACAAGAGGAATGCTAAAGGGTTCGTAATTAAAAGCACAATGCATCAAACTGATATTGGCAGGAGCAAGGATAAAGGCAATCATGCCGCCTAAGGCTATTAAGGGGTGCAAGTATTTTTTGACTATAAGGAAAAAAATATAAGCCCCGCCTAAAAATCCTCCGACTTTTAAATAGAGCAATAGAAGGGGGCTTGGCCAAATCCAATAGAGTGGCGCCAACAGGAAGCTAAGGAAGAAACAGTGATCAGTGATAAAATTAGCACCTAAGACACTTGGTGATAAACTCCCATGCAAAAGTCCCCAGAGAGTTTGGGAATGGTAGGCAGAATCCCATGCAGAAGAACCGATTTTAAAGTTATAGTACCAATCAGCAAGGACAAGCATCCAGTATCCACCGGACAATGCGCAGATCGCCAAAGCCAGTAGATTGACCTTTACTTTAAGAAATGAGGATACGTTATTGAGGAATTTATTAATTAACAGAAAAAGTCTCCTTGTTTATGTCAACCCAATTTTTGCTGATAGGATTGTAAATAGACATGCCTATATCAAAATTTCCTCGCGGAATATGGGGTAAAAGATAAAAGTATGATTCTTTAATATGCTCACCTTTACGCCAGAAATATGTCGGATAAATAGCGGAACCAATGGGTCTCTGTTTAGTGTAATAAGAGTTTTTATCTGCAGATGTAATATTAATGAAAATTTCATAAGGGGTGTTAGTTTTTTTGAGACATTTCCAGTACATAGTAACGGGGAAAATACGGTATTTTTGAGGGAATATTTTAGGGAAATCAATGGCCTCTAAACGGATCGTGCCGTCTAAGCTATGGAGATTTAAATTTTTAATGGGGAAGGGCCGGAAACTGCGTTCAATGAGTCGGTTGGCCTTTTGCCGGGAAGGATTTCTGACGTAAAGGGCCATGTCTTCGATAGATTCCTGGAGCTGCCATAGGCTGTCAAAGTTTACAGAAGATATTCTAGAAATTCCGTTTTTTGATTGGGTTTGGGTGAGATCTAATAATATATAATCCAAATTGCTGGGCATTTTAAATTTTCTTCCGACGACGTAATATCCGTTTAAATAACGGGATTCATAATACAATTCTTTTCGGTTAGATAAAGGCGCCAAGGTGGCCTGGGTTGCGAGCACAGAAGCTTGTTGAGGAATTTGATCAATAAACCGCTGATTGATTGCTGCACCTTCTGTAATGGGTGTATTAAATAAAGCCAGCCAATTAGGTGAATGATTTAAAAAATGGAGGAACATCATTATGATGGCCAGAGCATGCACATAAATACGCCATTTATTTTGTATATAATTCAAGGTATTCCACGCTGCCAAATAAATAAAAGGCGTGAAAGTGGATGCATAATAAAAAGTAAGGACAGCATGTTCTTTGCCGTTATTCGAGAGCAATGTTTTTAGAAATAGAGGGAAGGCGATTAAAAGAATTTGTGGGCTGAAAAATGAAAGACTGCCCCAAACGCCAAAGAGTTCATTGTACCATTTGATATTCTTGGGGGATATGCATTGACTGAGAGCTTGGCCCGGATGAGAAAATAAAAAGAAAATGATTTCTTGAGGATTGTGGCCAAATTGTGCATAGCGGTCCCAATGCACGCTGGGCAGCCCGTTTCTAACGTAGGGAGTCAGAACAAAAACTTCCACTATAAAGACAGTCAATCCCAGCATCAAGGGGACTAAGGCCCATTTAATTTTGTTTTCTTTGGTATAAAAATAAGCAAATATTCCAAACATCATAACTACTAAAGGCATCTGCTCTTTGACCATAGCCAAAAGAAAACAGCAGGTCATGTAAAGAATGTATTTTTTATCATCCAACGCTTTAAAAATGAGAAAAATTAAAGGAATAGAAAAAGGTTCATAATCAAAGTGATAGTCAAGCATGCCGATATTAGCTGGAGCCAGTGTAAAAACTATCATGGCACCTAAGGCAATAAAAGGATTAAGCCTTTTTCGTAGGAGTAGGAAGAAAATAAATGCTCCAATAAAAAATGCTACTATTTTAAAGTACTGAAGGAGCAAAGGGTCTGGGTAAACTGCATAGAAAGGTAACAAAAAGAAAGATAAAAAGGCGCAATGATTAGCTATAAAATTAGCGCCCAAGGTGCTTACATAAAAGCTTCCGTGCAATAAATTCCTAAGATTTTCGACATGACAAGCAACATCTTCCCCGCCAGAATATATAAAATAGTATGTTTTAGCCACGATAATCATCCATAATCCACAGGACAACCCGCAGAACGCCAATGCCAGTAGATTGACTTTTGCTTTAAGAAACGAGGATATATTAGGAAGGCATTGTTTTAGGGGCATAGGGCAACAGAGTATATATTTAGTTAACATTTTTACAGATTTACCATAGATTGTCATTTAAAATATAAGAATATCATTGAGGCTGATTATGAATCTTAAAAAAATATTGACACCGATGTTTAGTTTGGACCTGCGCAGTTTGGCTGTCATGCGCATCCTTGTCAGTATTATCATCCTTTGGGATCTTTGTTTTACCCGCAGCAAGTTTTTGACCCTTTTTTATACAGATCAAGGGGCCTTACCCCGTAAAATCCTGTTAGCTTCTTATGCCAATAATCCCCCCAT
>JABDGZ010000002.1:0-80420 GCA_013285735.1 Candidatus Omnitrophota bacterium
TCAGCCCGGCCGGGAATACATATATCCTGGCAAGCCAGCCAATCCACGCGGGCATGAAAATTTATAGTTTTGGTTGATTGAAAACTCCCATCAATCGTAACAGGCACTAATAATAAAACCTCATGCTCATACCCAAAACTCGTTAACGGCCCCACATTAATACGTCCCGGGTAAGGCCATTGAATGTCCCCAGCCTTAATACCTGACGGTAATTGCCATTTAATTTTAGGAGCGAGTCCCGAATCTCCTGGATTTTGCCAATACACATGCCAGCCGTCATCCAGAACAAAATCAATCCCCACCCAAAATTTCTCTCCAGGAAATACTGCGTCTTGCTCACTGACAAGCCGCAGATGGGTATGTGCCTGATAGATTTCTTGGGCAAAAACAGAATTAATACTCCCAAAGAAAAACAATAGTAACCAATAAAATTTCTTCATATAAAGCCTTTTGTTACTTCAAATATACCACATAATTATACATCATCCAGAAGTGACAAAAGCTTCCTGCCAGCACAAAAAGATGCCATATTTCATGAGCCCCAAACGGCGGAACCTTATCTTCCTGCCTTAAATTAAAAATCCCCGCTCCAACGGTAAAGAAAACACCTCCTAAAACAAGCCAAAAAATACCTGCTTGAGGCATGACCTTACTCAAAGGAAACCAAGCTACAATAAGAAGCCACCCCATAATAATATAAAAACTAAAGAACAAGGTGACAAGCCATTTTGCCGGTTGACGAAAAACTAATTTTAAAACAATCCCTGTAATGGCTAAAGCCCAATTAACACCGAATAAACTCCACCCCCAGTCCCCGCGCAAAACAATTAAACAAATCGGCGTATATGTTCCTGCGATCAAAAAATAAATCATCGCATGGTCAATTTGTTCCAAGGTCCGATTATCCTCAGTGGAAACATTTAAAGAGTGATAAAGAGTACTCATCGTCCAGACGGTAATTAAACTTATGCCATAAACACAAAATGATACGACATGCCACGCACTGCCTTGTATGGCACCACGATACACTAAAAAACAAGTGGCAGCGACAGACAGAAACACAGCAATAATGCCAATTAAAGTACGGATAGGATACTTAAGGGTATTTATCATTTTATTGCAGAGGAATAGTCTTCAAAAGCTCAATTTAAAGAGCTTAATAAGTAGCTTTAAGTAAAAAATCGATGGAATAAATACGTTAGCCGCCAAAGAATAAGGACAAGGACTGCATGCCTACCCGTCCTGGCCCTGTAAAACGATTGTATACCATCTGCCCCGCGTTACTGGCTAAAAATCCTGAAGATAACTTTTGAAAAACAGTTTGCATCGTTACTGTTTTATCTTTGTAGACCCAGCTGCCCGGCTCAAGATCAATGGTCTCACCAGATTTTAAATCAATCTCAAAAACACTCCCATAACCATACAGCCATGTCACACCCTCACCTTGAAGGCAGGTAAAGGTATCAACGAAAAACCCTGAGCCTCCTAATAATAAATTAGCTGCTCCTTGAACACGTGTAAAAGTGAAATCTATATTATCAGTCGCTGCTAAGAATTGATGTTCCCGCACATCAATAGACTCGCCAGCTTTTAAACGCATCTCAAAAACATGCCCAACGGCATCAAAACTAAAAGCAATATTGCCCGGGCCTTTGGCTTGCGTCATCAAAAGCGGCATCCCAGCCACCATGCGCTTAAAAGCGCCTTTCAAATTCTTAACACTAACCTCAACACCAGGATCCTTCCAAAGAAGAATATGATGAACAAAATAAATAGGCATATTGGTTAGTTCTACCTGCAAAACAGGGACCAATTCTCCCAATAAATGATAGGTCACGCCAGCATAGGTTACATCTTTAAAATTCTTAGCTACCGGGACAGGTACAGCCATAAAAACCCTCCTTGGTTACTATAGTTAAAATTCATTACACTTAATAATATCATCGATCTGAGAAATTGTGTACATTTTCGAATATCCATAAAGGTTTTAACAAAAATTGAATACTCATTGGCCCCCAATAACGTGAGTCCCAGCTATTTTTCGCAAAATCACTTAACAAAATGTATTTTCCTTTATCTAGCATGCCCTGCTTCTCCTTATAAAAGAATTCCAATGCCCTTCCAGACGAATCTTTGTTCATTATATGGTATGAAATCCCATTTAATTCAAAGAATCCATTTTTCACCACAAAATGGTCCCCAGGAAGACCTTTAATAATTTTCAAAACACGCACAGTACCCGTATCACAATTACCTTGGGCCAAATAGTGCCTAGAGATACCGTATTGAGCGATTTCTGGAGTCAAACAAGATGACGCGTAATCGCCTCTTTGAGGAATACCCTTAATCCGCATATAGATCCCATACGGCAAGGAATGTGTGAAAACATTAAAATAAAAAACAGGCGTAAGATTTAGAACGATTAGCCCCAATAAAATTAATAGCAACCATAGCTTAATTTTCATCGATAATTTATTAATTTTGATTACTATTGACAAAATTAACCATTCATTAAAGAATAAGAATGTAAGTTATAATTAATTTCTAAAATAAGAATTTAATAAGGAAAAAAATCCAATGCCTAAATGTATCTTGGTTGTCGATGATGATTCGGTCAATACCCTACTTGCCAAACGCACCCTTGAAAGTAAGGGCTATGAAGTCATCACATCTCAAGATGGGCAAGCGGCTTTAGATACATTAAAAACCAAAATACCAGACTTAATTTTGTTAGATGTGAATATGCCCAAGATGGACGGCTATACCTTTATTATGGAAAAAGCAAAAGTGCCTGAATTTAAAAGCATACCCGTTATTATGCTCACTGCCGCAAAAGAAAACGCACCCCTTTTCAAACGCCACGGGGTCAAAGCCTACCTTATAAAACCTCTTAATGCTCAAGAACTGTTAGACAAAGTTCAAGCTGTTGTTCCAATATAAAAATCACCACTCCCAGCATTTAAACATTTGTACATATTCCGATATAATTTACCAAATTAGAAACATAGGATCTTCGGCAATCGCCATATGTATAAGCAGATACCACACGATTAGTTATGTGATCCTCAATATACTGGTCACTTTCACAGCCGCCCTTACCAGAACTATCATAAGTTTCTGCTTGAGAAGAAGCTACTAGCCATTGACACTGACTGTCCGTATATCCCGAAGGTAACGGAATAGTTCCTCCATCCCCAATATTTCCGGTTACAACAAATACTGGTGGCGTCGTACTTCCCCCAGGGATGCCTATTGTACTAGTAACCGTTGTTCCTGACACATTACTCATTGGTAGTTTGGAAGCTATAATATTTTGCGATCCATCAGCTACAGTTGTTGATACTGTAAAAAGAGCGGACGTTGAATTTACTGTATAATTATTATTAAAAGGATTTAAAGCATTCCAACTTGCAGGAAGATATCCGGATGATTCAAGATCATTGGGCGATGTATTAATGGAACTTGGCCATCCAACTCCTTTTTGCAAATAATAACTGCGGGCTGCATCTTGGATGTTTTGAATTTCTAACGCTGTCTTTGTCCCAGCCTTTTCCAAATAAGTCCGGTACATCGAAGGAACAGCGAAAGTTAAAAGCACCGTTAAAATAATGACAACGATCGTTAATTCCAACAAACTAAAAGCCCTTTTATTATTTATACAAATATTTGAGATCATAAATAAGCCTTCCCGAAAATTCATTCGGTATACTTTGGGTAATACTAATTTGATCTGCCGCTGTCCCGGGATTAACAATTAAAAAACTGCCTTCATTTGGATCTATTAAAATTCCCTTAGGAATCATCGTGGAAACCGTGACTGAATTATTAGCAAAGCTCAGTTGGTAACCACTAATATTAAAAGGGTTGGAATTAACGACCTGCGGCATATTATTATCATCAGGATTTATATTATTAGATAACGCTGCAAGGTCTGAAGGCCATGTTGATGCATGTGAATTATAGTAATCTATTGCAGACTGGGCAATTGAGCCCATTTCCCTTACAGTTGCCTGAAATTTAGCACGATTGATATAATTTATGCCATTACTAATAACTGTCGTTAATAAAATCCCGACGATCATCATAACGGCCGTTAATTCCAACAAAGTAAATCCTTTTCTTATTGCAAAACTGTTATCCATGTTTGACTCGATGCTGTATAGCTTGGTGGTATTGCTGATATTTTAGTTAATGCTGTCGTTAATTTTGTAGCCGGTGTAGGTGGCACAGCTGTTAAAGCAATATCAAGCATGGTTGAACTATTGGCATCAACATTAACGTTATAATCACCACTCCACGGGTCAGTTGATGTTGCACTAAACTGCGCTGGTAAATACCCTGAAGCTAATTTGGCAAAAGTTATACCCGTGTAAACACCCCCATTATCACTGGCCCACTCCACGGCCGCAGTTTGAATAGCCTTAATACTAGCGATGGCATTTGCAATCCGACTGTTGTCAGTTGCGGTTTGTCCTAATGGCACAACAACCAGCAAAATAACACTGATAATCACCAGAGCGATTACCATTTCGATGATGGTAAATCCTTTCTCCTTAGAACTTTTTTGCATTGGGTTCATTTTTTCTCTCCTTTTATTTGGTTTATTTAAATACCCCTTCACTCATCTGACCCATACTTGTATAAATGGGTAAAATAAAGGTACAAAGTATCATCAATAAGAATAAAGCAGCCATCACTAGCAATGAAGGCTCAACCATTGCGATAACAGCCTCGATGGATTCCTTAGTCTTAATGTCAAAATATTTATAAATCCTCTCCAAATATTGAGGTAAAAATCCGCTCACCTGACCTTTACTTAAATTCTGACTTACAAATGGCGGGAAGAATGGATCTTGTTTAAATGCATCACTTAATGAACTTCCTTTAAATATTTTCTCCCGGATTAAAATCAATTTCTCTGTAATATAAGTGTTATTGGCTTGATGAATATTAGTGATTGTCTGGATGATATTGATACCGCTTTTTTGGTAAACAAATAAATTCATAAATACATTAGATAATTCAATGTTTTTGATTAGATTCCCTAATAATGGGATTGTAAAGATTACTTCCATTAGTTTCTCTTTATAATTATCCCCCAGATACTTAACTAGCCAAACAACTCCCCCCAAACAAAAAAGAACACCCCACCAATATGCTTTTATAAATCCAGCGTACCCCATAAGGATCATCGCAGATAAACTATTATTTGATCCCGAAGGTAAAAAAGCTTTCAATAATGGAACCAATTTTAAGGACATAAATATCGATAATCCTGTTAATAAACAAAAAATAACCCCAGGATAAATTAACGACCGGGCAATTCTTTTTCTATTCTCATTCTTAAATTTGTAATATTGTGCTAATAAATCCAATAATTCCGGCATATTACCCGTCTTTTCGGCAGCGCTTAAAGATACACAGACAATTTTTGGAAAAATCTTTGTATTTTCAAACGATTCCTCTAAAGAACGCCCGTCGTTAATAAAATTACTTATCTTTTTAAGGGCTTCTTTTAAGACTGTATTTGATGTTGTTTCATTTAAAGTATTAATGGTTTCGTTGATCGATAAGCCGCACTTTTGCATATCAGCGAAATCTTTAAAAAATACAGATAATACCGATGATGACAGCTTATGATTTTGAAATATACTTTTTATAAAAGTCACATAATCTGGTGAAACGCTCAGAATTTCAAGACCGTAAACCAAGGCTTGACTCCTTATATCTTCTAAGCTCCCTTCAAAGATTTGAGTAATTTCAGATCGCTTGGCTGTTAAGGCTTCAATTTTCCAATACATAAATTTATCCTAAAACCCTTATAGCTTCTTCAATAGAAGTCTCACCCTTTAATATGAGTAACTTCATATCATCAATCATTGATTTATAGGTCTCCCGTTTTCTTAATAAGGTATAGATTTCTCCCAAAGTATTTCTACCAATGAGTTCTTTAATTTCAGAATCAATGAGTAATACCTCAGCAACAACCGTTCTTCCTAAATACCCGTTATGGCAATGCTCACAACCATGAGCCTTATAAAGCATTTGATTTTCCTGCATTAAATATTTTTCCTCGTAGGGTTCAAGCATATATTGAATACTAACGAATGAATTTTTACAAAAAGGGCAAAGCTTTCTGACTAATCTTTGGGAAACCACCGCTACCAAACAACTGGAAATATTTACAGCATCCACACCTAAATCTTTTAATCTTAAAATTGCTGAGATTGGATCATTAGTATGCAAGGTCGAGAAAATTTGAAGACCGGTATTAGCCGCACGCATTGATTCTTCGGCTGTCTCCCGATCACGAATTTCACCAATTAAAATCACATTGGGGTCTTGCCGTAAAAACGCCCTGATGGCCATCCCAAAGGTTAAATTTTGTGACTGCTCAACCTCAACTTGGGACATTAACGAATGTGTGATTTCCACCGGGTCTTCAATGGTAAGGATCTTTTTAGAAATCGATTTGATTTGGTTTAATACCGCTGAGAGGGTTGTTGATTTTCCGCTGCCGGTCGGTCCAGTCACTAAAATCAATCCGTGAGGAACAATGATCGCTTGATCGATTAACTTCTGGTTATGTTCTGAATAGCCTAAACTTTCCAAAGGGATGGAGGCCCTGGCCTTATCGAGCAAGCGCAAAACAATGCTAGGCCCATGGATTGTCGGGACTTGTGAAAATCGAACGTCAACCTTCTTGGCCATTTCTATAAATTCATGATCAAATCTGCCATCCTGTATACCATAATCACAGGGATTACCCTTACATTTAGTTAAGATAATATTAGCTAGCTTAGGTATATACTCCGGCTTAAGGCAGCTGATCGGTGTTAACAACCCATCAATTCTAAATCGAATATCCGTCGTTTTACCGGTGGGCTCGATATGAATGTCAGTACTACGGGTAATGATCGCTAAATTAATAATGCCATTAAGCCAGGATGCTAGCGAATCCATCCCTTCTGATTTCAAAGATTCAATTTCTGAAAGCAATTTTTGCCTGTTTTGATCCAATATAATGACATCCAACGCGTTTCTGACGTCACTTTCCGCGCCAATATAAAAATTCACTCCTTTATTACCAAAATAATTCTTAAGAAAATCTGTAACTTCTACATCATCTATAAATGAAACAACGAATGATGGCGTCCCTCCATTCTTTAATGGAAATATCTGATGCGCGCAAAAATAATCTAAACCTATCTCTTCAATAACACTGTAATCAGGGATATATTCATCTTTAAATCGTTTCCATTTAATCTGTTTAGAAAGACAATCGGCTAAATCGTAATCATTGATAAAATTGTGATGTTTTAAAATCGATCCGATACGAATCTTAGGGTTAGTTTTCTTGTACTCAAGGCAATGATCAAGCTGATCTTGAGTTATTTGCCGTTCTTCAATTAATATTTCACCAATTTTGGCCAACATTTATTATTCCGGTTTATACTCAATGGTTTTAGTTAAATCTTGAGGTGCGCTAAAATGAAGCGTTACGCTAGAATCAGAAATCGACATGACCTGAATACTATCCGTAGGGCTGGTTTTTTCTTTAACCTGAAAGTTAACACCAGCAATGGAAAGTATTGCCTCTTTTTTGACGCTATCCCCACCGATATACTCAACCTTAATTTCCGGGAAACTATTCTTACCATCAACCGTGGTTTCTTTAAAAGCACCCATATTATCCATCTTTAATTTATTAATCTCAGCAAGGGCTTTTTCCTGTTCAAGTTCAAGATTGGTTTGTTCAAGTTTCATTTTCAAATATTTAGTTTGTTTCTGTTGTTGGCGGTCACTGTCAAGTTGTTCTTGAAGCGTGGTATCATTTTCTTTAGAAGTATCTAATTCTGACTCCCTTGTAAGCGTCCCATCCAAGGGTTGATTTTGAGTAACCGATTTTACTGAAGTATCTTTATCCGGCCCTATTTGAGAAGCAGGCAAAGTCTCAACACCTTCAGGTATAGATGAATCTGTTCTGTAAATGACCTTCCATAAAATCACTGCAATTATTAAAACAGTCAGCAGGGAAAGAATGATGATTGATTTGACTGACAATTTTTTAAAGTCCATATACTTCTCCTTTAACTATTAAATTATTGGTATCTTTGTCAATTTCAGAAGCCAAAAAATCTGTGTTTTTCTCCAATAAATGAATATCGTCTAACACTGCCCCCATATCGGCCTCTTTTGAGAAATTATCGACCACGATCCTAATTTTTAATCCTCTGACACCTCTGTATGCTGTATCAACATATTGATCGGCAATATCCTTCACATCTTTAGCCCCTTCTAACTGAACATTCATATTTGTTCCGCTATAACTTTCTAATAACCTGATTTGATTCATAACCAACCCATATTCTGTTGATAAAAGTACCGGCTCGTGTTCGACTAAAGATTCTTTATCTTTGATTTTCTGTTTCATATCAAGACTGTTGGCTTCCAACTGTGATTCTTCATCTCTTAAATTGCTGATCTGTACTCCCGTAGACATTCCCAAATTCACTAAAATAATCGACACAATAAAAGAAATAAAAATAACTATTTTATTCATAGGGTTATGCTCAAATGCTTGCCGGGTTGGTTATTAACAAAAGTGTCTTTAATATCCACATTCTTTAAAATCCTTACTCTAGGAATAGGATCAAATGGTTCGCCATTATCAGCAGACAGAGATAATTCTAAATTCCAGTTGTCTGATTTAATAAATTTAAATGAATCTACTTCGTAACTTGCAGGGATTAAATCAATAACTGCAAGGTAAGCTATCCCATAATTAAGGGATTTATGATTTCTTAGATCCTCCCGATACGTCTCTCTATCTAATAATCTTAATTTTTCATCCAATTGCTCATTGACTTGCCGGTCCCAATCACATTGTTTGCTAATTAGCCCCCACTCAATTTTATTAAACAAAAAATAAAATAAACCAACCGCAACTACACATAGTGAGCAAATAGTAGTTGTGACACTTTTCTTTAATTCAAAAGCTCTTCGTTTTTTAAGAATTTCCTCTGGCAATACGTACTTGATGGAAGGATTTATTTCCTTTAAACCATCTAGCGCAGGATAGGTAACATCTAAATATTCAACCGGCAACTTTTCCTCATTCTTTAAAATCTCAGCAGCTAATGCTTGATTATTAACCACTATGAGAAATTCCGTACTTAAACGACTTAGATATTCCTCTGTCTTCTTAAAGAAGTCAATTTGAGAACGCTTGATTTCAGGTAAGATATCCTCGCCATTATTGACAATAACTCTTGTCCGGCTAAACTTTAAACCATCAAAGACTGTCAATAATTTTTCCCTACCAAGATCATCTACAAAAACAATCGTCTTATGAAGATCGACTTTTTTATTAACAAGCGTATTGCGAAGTGCAATACCATAAGGAATAAAGGATTCAACCTTTTGAGGCCGTATTAAAGAATATACCTCTCTTACCTTCTGTTCTTTGATACCTATGACTTGAAATAAATTGTTATCAATCCGCTCATCCTGAATAATATAGGCTTCATGCTGGTAAAGTTCTTTGAACTTACGCACCAAGATACTATCTTTCTTTTCGATGGGACTTTCCACTGCAGCAGCGATAAGGACATCCACATCAACAACACAAAGATTGACTTTTTCAACGGATTCTAGAATTTCTTTAGAATTATTGTCTCTGTTTAGACGACGGACATTGACACCATCGCTAATTAGAATCTCGTTATTAAATAATAAATAGTTCATATATTCTTAATCACACTTTTAGGCGTAATAATAATCACCAACTCCGTCTTTTGACTTGATCTGGCTTTATATTGAAAAGCATTTCCCAAGAAAGGAATTTTGTCCAGGTAAGGAATCCCCTGAGCCGAATTATTCTTAGTACTACTAATAAGTCCACCCAAAATCAAGGTCTTATTAGGTTCAACCCCAACATTAGTCGTAATACTTTTAGTTGAAACCTGCGGCTCTTGGATAGTCAATCCGTTACCAACAGGAACATTAGTCATGGAATCAAGGGTGTTTACTGCTGCTGAAATATTCAACACAGTTTTTTTGTCTTCCATTTTTGCTTCCAATCTCATTGTTAAACCATCCGAAACTTCTGAGGTAGTAACATTAGATTGCGTAACATTATTACCGATGGTTTGGCCTGTCCCTGAAATGTACGGGATACTGGTCACTTCCTGGATCACAGCTGGGAACATGTTGGAAACCGTGATCGAAGGCCTGCTGACAACATTCACGTCCCCCATGGAATCCAAAGCTTTAAGCACCATTGATACCCCGCCATTACTTGTTCCGCTTCCAGAATCCGGACCAGTCGCTGATAAGGTTAATAACTGTCCACTTAAAAATCCTGCTGAAGAAAAATTAGTCGAAGCCGTAATGTTATTAAGCCCTGCAAATTTCTTGGCAATGGTATTCCAATCAATACCGGTTTCATGATCAGCCGACAGGGTTACTTCTATGATTTGGATCTCAAAGCTCTGTTGACGGCCTAAACTTTCATTGATTGTCGAAACCAGATCCCCAATTTTGTCTAATACCGCAGGCTTATCTGTCACAATAATGGAGCCGCTGACCTTATTAATAGAGTAGCTGCCAACTTCCGGTGTTATCATCGATTTCACGTTGTTCTCTAAATCTGTCCATAGTGAAAGTTTCGGTGAACTATTTTCGTAATAAATCTTTGTCCCCACCTTAACTTGCTGGTTCTGTTGATTTGTTTGAGCGGCACTATTATTGTTACTAGTATTGTCCGCGAAAGAATCATTCGAAGTCTCATCAGAAAATGATTGGTCAACAGCAGGCATGCTAACATTAAATATCCTGGTCTCTGTTTCTGTGATGATCAAATCTTCTTGGGAAACCTTGAATCCATATCCAAATTTATAGAGAAGACTTTTCAATGCTCTCCAAACTTCAATATTTTCAAGATTAATGGATGTTTTTTGAACATCAATATCTGGAGTTGTAATAACGTTATACCCCGTGACTTCAGAAATAGTAGAAAGGTAAACCTTAAGGGGCAGATCATTACCCTTTAATGTAATTCTCAAATTTAATGCTGAAGGCAGATTCGGGGATTGACTTTTCGTTTGGCTTACAGATTCTTTCTTCTCTATAATAGATGCAGGTAAAATGTCCATTTTAACCGCAATTGTTTTATCTTCATTCTTATCTGCAATACTTGTCATCCTATGAATGATTAATTTTGTATAAAAATTATCATTAGCCACACAACGCAATACATAATCTTCTCCAGATATACCGCTAATCGTCATTTCTGCAGTTTCCTGGTCAGTGGGCATTAATTCCAAGGTGTCTAATTTTTTATCATTCCTTTGAATAACGTAAGTGTCTGCGCCAAAACCGCGGATAACAGCATTGATAGGTTCTGGAAAAATCACGGAAGTCATATGATCTTTCTTCACATGCACGTATATTTCATTGCCATCGTATACATAATCTTTTATTTCCGCGTGTGCGATTGACCCAAATAATAAAATGAAAAGAATAATAGGCGTGAATATTTTCATAATTGACTCCGTGGGGGGAATTAATTTAATAGTCTTGGGGGGAAGACAAAATCAATGCTACATTGATATTGTTTATTTGTCAACTATTAATTTGATTATTAAACAAATATTCACTAAACAAAAAACCTCCATCCGACTAAAGAATCGACCGGAAGCTTGCCCAAACTTTATGCTTATGTCATTGTATTATTTTGCCAAAAGGGCGTGAAATTGTACTATATAATCATGATTGCCATTCTGCCTGAAGCATTGAGGCTAAAAAACCTGCCCCAAAAGAAAAACAGGTGACAGTATCTTGGTCTTGTAATTGACCCATTAAAATATTCTTTAAAACAAATAGAACCGATGGCGAAGACATATTGCCATATTCTCTCAAAACTTGACGGGAAGGTAACATATCATCATTCGAAAGCCCGAGACGATGTTGGATGGCATCTAAAACCTTTTTTCCACCAGAATGAAAGGCATAATGAGCATGCCCCGCCAAAGAGTCCTTATATAGGGAATAAATGGCATTGGCCACGATCTCTGGCACCTTGGGAGAAATTACGTTACATAAACGCGCATCAAGGTATTTAAAACGTAACTCATCACGAAATTGGGGCCACAACAGTGATGAGATATTCTTTATACGCAAACCTACCATTTTAGGCTGATTAGTGAGTAAAACAGCTGCTGCACCATCTGAAAAAATAGAATTTGATAAGATAAGTTCAGGTTTCTCAGCCCAATGTGTTGCTGCTGAACAAATCTCTGTTGCTATCACCAAAACAGTAGAATCCGGATATCTATTTAAATAGTCGTCGGCTGCCCGTAAAGCTGGTAATGCGCCCGTACAGCCTAAGCCTACCAAATCCAAGGCATAAATATTTTCCTGCAAACCAAGGCGTTGACTTACATACGTACTTAAGCCAGGACAAAGATAACCTGTACAGGTGCATACAAAAATCGCATCAATATCT
Source organism: Candidatus Omnitrophota bacterium (assembly GCA_013285735.1). GTDB lineage: Bacteria > Omnitrophota > Gorgyraeia > Zapsychrales > Fredricksoniimonadaceae > JABDGZ01. The sequence goes on from JABDGZ010000002.1 coordinate 12,509, forward strand.
TGGGGACGATAGTCCCGCTTTTTGAGAAGTTTTTGAGCAGCTTCGACGGATAAATCTACTGCCCAATGCTCAAAACGTTTCATTTTCTCATCCAGCGATTCAGCCAATAGAATCTGTGGATTGTTCCACGCAAAATACCGACGATGAATCCCGTCATCCAATAAAAATTTCTTATAGAGATCTAACGCACGCGTTGATAGCTTCACCTGCTCAGTCAAAACAGCTAAAACTTCCTGCTGTGTCAGGCTATGCGCAGGATTAGCTGTCTCAACGTCTAGAATAATCGCTTGTGAAGACTGATTGATCGTCATGATAAATATCTTCTGTCTTTGAAACCCTTGTTTTTTGAAAAATAGTTTTTATCAAAAAAAAGCTCAGCACAGGAACGGACATACACCATTCTATAGCCCAAGGGTATTTTAAGAAGCCCTGTGCTATAAATGCCCAATGCATTTGTTTCTTCAATCTTTTCTGAATTTGTTCAACTTGAACCTTTCTATCTTTTTGGCGACAATCAAATTCATAAGCACAATTCTTAGCAGTACTTAAAGCAATGGCCATCCCGTCACCCGTAAAAGACGGAATAACCATACGCTGATCTCCCAGGAAATATACATTTCTATGGCTGCTTTGATCACGCAAGAATCCATAGGGAATGTGGCTGATGGCACAAACCGGCTCAATAAAATCAGCTTGGTGAAAAACTGCGTCTAATTGGCGATTGGAACGGCGTAAATACGCGAGAACTGCGTCAAAATTTCCGTTTAAAGCCTTATAAATCTTTTTGTCGATAAGAAAACAGAAGTTCATTGCCTCATCTTCCACCGGGCAAATCCCTCCATAACCTCCAGGAAATGAAAATAACGCGGTTGTTTCTTTAAATTCATGACCTTGATCCTTAAAACGGATATGGGTCTTTAAGCCTACATAAGAATTATCTTTTCCCTCGCGCTTATGCTCTTTGGAATGATCGTGTTTGCCAGTGGCTATAAACAGATAACGCGCATAAAAATCATCGGTGATTGTTTCGATCCTTATCAAACCTTCCTCTTCTTGATGATAACTCCTCATGCATATACTTCTAAAAACATCCACCCCCGCATGCCTGGCATTATTCAAAAGTTCTTCATCAAGTTGATAACGCGACATGCCCCGGCCTGGAAAAGGAAAAGTGAATTCAACTTTCGATCGAGGTGAAGATAATCGAAAATATTTGATAACAGGGATATCATCATCTAAAAAGATTCCCATCTCTTTAAGATACCCCAAAGCCTCAAAACTTAAAAACTCCCCACAAACCTTATGGTGCGGCCCGTTGGTTTTCTCCAAAAGAGCAACCTTGTATCCAAGATTTATCAGATGGTATGCCGCCGTTGACCCGGCCACTCCCCCACCGACCACTACACATTCATAAAGATTTTTCATAGCGGATACCATAACGAAAATTAGGATACCAGGAAATCTTGATATGGTCTAAATTAAATCCTGCTTGAGTGAGAAGATCAACCCACTCTTGACGTCGAAAACTGCGGGCAACGGATAATGGCGCATCATGACAAATCAGCTGGTTAAATCTACACAGGCTATTAAAACATTTAATAAAATAGTACGCAATCATATGCCGATGAAGATCAGAAACAAACCACCCAATACGCGCATGATCACTCATCCACTGCGTTAACTTCACGATTTCCTGATTGGTCAGATGATGCATGGTCAGCGAATTAATGATTAAATCGTAATCCGCATTTCCATGATCGGAGAATATGTCACCATGAATAAAATTAATATCAGGAGGGCTGATTGTAACTGCTGAAGAAATAATATCAGGATTTAGATCAATCCCTGTTAACTCTAAAGAGAAACTCCTGGTACACCCATCATCGTGAATACGTCTAAGGATTTCACCATCCCCGCATCCTATGTCCAAAATCTTTATTTTACGATTGGAGCCGTACCGCTTTAAAAAATACGCAACCGCACGCATCGTCGGCCAATAACCAAGAGTATAAACATTGATACTCTTTATTTGTTGATAGGTTTGTCGCAATGTCCCCGTATCCACCTGAGGATCATCGATGCATTCCTTGGCATGACTGCGATGCTCTAATCGAATCATCGACCTTCTCCCTGCGCCCTACCTTGTTCTTTGTTCAAGCTCAAGAAGGTATTGTTTCATGGGAATCCCACCGCCATACCCACCAATGGCACCATCAGAAGCAATAACCCGATGACAGGGAACAATAATACAGATTGGGTTTTTTCCATTCGCTGTACCTACAGCCCGGACAGCTTTTGGATTCTTAATCTTCCGAGCAATGTCCTTATAAGATACCGTCTTACCGTAAGGGATACGGGACAATTCATTCCACACCTTCACCTGAAAATCAGTACCTAAAAATTTAAAGGCAAGATCAAACGTCGTTCTTTTTCCTGCAAAATATTCTTCAAGCTGCTTAACAACATTGCTTAATATTTTCTCTGCTGGTTTCTCTCGATCCAGGATTTTGACCAATTTTACTGGCTGCTTCGTGAAAAATATACCCTGCAAACCATTAGGTGACGCCACCAGATATAACGGCCTGACCTTTGATTTCATTTCATATTGAACTTTATCCATTTATTACCCCCTTCTTAATTACAAAAGAATACACCATTTAAAACAAAAGGCATAGCCATAAATCTTGGCGGTGCCTTTTTAATATAATTCCAGAATATTATGAAGTCAATCCACGCTGTGCCTGTCGTTGGGGACGCCAGACGCTTAAATATTGTGCTAGAAAGTACGAGCCAATCACTAATACGAGGGAAAAAACTTGAGCCAAAAGGCTTTCGGCTGATGGGTAAATCGCAAACCAAACGTTAAGCCAGCCTGGCATATTGATATTAAGGGTCGTGGTCCCAAGCCAATTAGCCTGCTGCATTTCTTGCACGCTTTCACCAACCATGACGATCAAGACCATCCCAAGCATAATTCCCGTCAGCACAAGCATCTTGCGATACGGAAGTTTATGGTGGGCAACAAAGGTAATGACAGCCACCATGGCTGTCAGTATCAAACCAATCACTACACCTTCAAGTACCACGGCCGTACCTGCTTTGAGCCGTAAACTTTGCAAAAATAAGACAACTTCAAAGCCTTCACGGTAGACTGAAGTAAATCCGACAAGTACCAATCCCTTAAAGATAACTGAAGTAGGCTTGGAACTATTAACGATATCCTGCTTACGCTGATTGTGGTGAGATATCCATCCGGTCCAATAAATTTTATGAAAAAACCAATTCATAATGACCAAAAGGACGATGATGGCGAGTAAACCAGTACCTGCTTGAATATCTAATTCAGGAGCATTAATATTAGAGATAATGCCCACCACAATAAACCATGTGGCCACACTGGCTAAAAATGAAAGCCCTGCGCCCAAACTAACCGGCTTCCAATAGTCTTGAGTAGTCCGCACCAAACTTGCCGTTAACGCTGCAAGCACAAGGATTGCTTCCAGCCCTTCACGGAAGACCAGGATACCTGTGTCCATCACCACCGCAAATTTACTTAAGTGATTGTTCGTTGGGTCAGGATTACCAGATGCCGTCAGGCCTTGCCAAATAAGGGCCGCAAGTACGGAAACACCCATGATGACCAAAGAAATATTGATCACAGTTTTCCAGGCCCGGCTTTGCGGCTGGCCCTGGACCTGTAGTACAGAATCAATAATTTCTTCTTCGTTTTTTTCTATCATCGTTTCTTTCATGGTATGAAGAGTTTCCCATTCTAACTTATCCAGGACAAAATTTCAAAATTAAAATTCGTACTCAAGCACCCACTTTATTTCTCCTCGGGGAGCCGCATCAGATATGCCAAATAAGTAACCAACATCATAATTGACATGCCCGAACAAATGACCGTAAAAGCACGGGCCCACCTGATGGCTTTGTTGATTATAATCAAGCTGGTGAGAAATCGCGCTAAAATCGTTCCAATACTCGAAACCAGGTTCGAAATACTGAAACAGACGATATTTAGTGCTCCACGATATCCCGCCATCAGTATGCGTATCAGCGCCTCCACCGACCTCTTTATTAAAACTAATGTTTAGCGTATTGGAAATCTTCTGAAAATCTTTTTCCAACAGTATTTTACCTTCAAACTGCCCTACCTGTTTATTGATAAGCGGCGCCTCATAAGCCAAATAAATCCCTGGATCCACCCAATATTCTCCCTTGGGAGCTAGTTGAAAAATATTTTCCCACTCCATATGAGTGGCTTGAAACTTAGTAATAGCATCATCTGTTGGCTGAGTTTCTGTTTCAAGTTCTAATTCCGTATGCCAAAAACTGTTTACTCCGTAACCCACCGAGTAATGATATTCTTGTACAGCATTCTTATCCTTATGAGGATCAGAATCATACAATCCTGTACTTTCAAGCTCCCATTCCCCTTCCTCGGCGTTAGGCGAAAAAACGTCCTTTTCAGCATAAGCAGGATGAGATAAACCAATGGCACATAAAAAAGCAATAGTGGTTAACGTAACTTTTAACTTCACTTAAGACCTCCTGTTTATATTTGTAAAAGATTCCCGCTTATCAAGGGAATGACAAGTAACGTAGTAAATATTTATTGAGCAACAATAACACCTGTGGAACTTTTATGAAAATCCGCCCAATACTTATACGTTCCTGGCTGTAAGGGCCCCAGATAAACAATCATTTTTTTATTGCCTTCTACGACCTGTTCACGGTCTAAGTCAAAACTTTCAAATTCTTCTGGCGTTGGGTCTTGATTATCAACTGTTACCTGAAGCTTTTGGCCAGCAGCGACCGTTAATTGGGCTGGATCAAATTGATGATTCTTAATCACAATGGTATTAGGCGCCTGAGTTTCAGCCAAAGACAAAACCGGCAACCAAACACAAACACCTAAAACTAAATAAACAATCAGACGAACAACCATGACATTCTCCTTAAGTAGCTTATCATTCCCGCAAAAGCGGGAATCCATTAAAATTTTTTATACCCTAATACGTTATTATTTACCTTATTTAATCCCTTTCTTTTTCCTTACGGGCAATTTACTCTTCCAACCTTCTCCCAAACAACTGGAACAATCCGAAAGCATCTGTTCATACGGCACCAGGCATATTTGCTTGCTGCGGGGACATTTTAATTCATAGCCCTCTCTAGTCTTAATATAGAGCAGCTTGCCGGCGTCGGATCTTACTTCCGTGATCTTCTCCCCGTTTCTGGTAATAATTTTTTCTTTCATATTCTACGGAAGAAATAAAAAGCCCTACTTCTGGTTTAGAAAAGGGCTCTGGATGCAAGATCGCACGCCTCTGTTTATCCAATGATGTAACTAAGTCGACTTACGACTTAGTTTAGTAATTTATTTTATTTTGTCAAGAAAAAAACTTAAGCAGATTTAAAGGCGTGCTATCCATAATAAAAAACTAGGGATCATAATCCCCATCAACAAACAACCCCAAACAATCCATCCTTGGGCATACTTAAAGGCCATGATAATACCTAATATGGTCGTGGCCAATACTCCCACTGACATCAAAACAATCAACCACTGCAAAGGCACTGATGGCTGAGGAACCATTGCCCTGTCAACCCATCTCTGATTTTTATGAACTTGTGAAAGTGATTTGATAATTGCAGGCGGCTCGTAGCTGCCGTCTTCGCTAGCGTGATTCAAATTAAATGTCTGCCAAGATCCGCTGATGATGAAAAAAAGAAGCAATGGGGCGAAAAAAACTCCTAAATACAGATGTATACTTCTCATCACTTTAATATTCATAATCTAACCAACTTTTTGTCTGCCTCATCCTTATATACATTCCGTTATTGAGCGTCGAATTATATCTAAGAATCGGATTTAAGGAAAGAATTATATGTAAAGGGACTTTTACATGATAACCTATAAGAATATATGCCTAAACTGACTGTTGATAAAAAAACTTTGCCTCATGCTGGCCTTACTCTTGCAGCCCTTGGAATTGTTTTTGGTGATATCGGAACCAGCCCGCTGTATACCTTAAAAACCGTTCTTGATCTTGCCGGCGGAAAGGCAACACCCGAAGCTGCGCTGGGGCTTGTATCCCTTATTATCTGGACGCTGTTAATCACTGTATCTCTTAAATATGTGACCTTTGTGATGCGGGCTGATAATAACGGCGAAGGCGGCATCATGGCGCTGATGTCCTTGCTGAGACAGCATAAACATCATCGCCCTGTGATCATTGCCCTTGGACTTTTTGGAGCGGCACTTATCTACGGCGATGGCGCCATCACACCAGCGATTTCGGTACTATCAGCTATCGAGGGCTTGAAAATAGCAGCCCCGGCGATGACGCCCTATGTTTTACTAATTTCGATTGCTATTCTTCTTACTCTGTTTGCTTTTCAATCGCAAGGAACCGCACGGATTGGGGGTGTTTTTGGACCTGTGATGACTGTATGGTTTCTTGTCATTGGCATTTTGGGCCTGTGGGGTATTGTGCAACATCCGGCTGTGCTTGCAGCTTTTAACCCTTGGTGCGGATTCCATTATCTCCTCACTAATGGGGCAAAAGGTTTTTTAGTTCTTGGCGGTGTCTTTCTGGCTGTAACTGGGGCCGAAGCGCTTTTTGCTGACATGGGGCATTTTGGCGCAAGCCCTATTCGTTTGGCGTGGTATGGACTAGTCTTGCCTTCCTTGATCTTGAATTATACAGGGCAAGCAGCCTTACTGATGTCCGGCGGCCCGGTCAGCGATAACATTTTCTATCAATTATGCCCTGCACCTCTGCTTTTACCCTTAATTATTCTTGCCACCGTAGCCACTGTTATTGCCAGCCAGTCGATTATCACCGGAGCCTATTCCATGACACGGCAGGCCATTCAACTTGGGCAGTGCCCACGCCTGAAGATCACACAAACATCGTCGGAAGGTTACGGTCAAATCTATATCGGCGCTGTGAATTGGATATTGATGATTGTCACGATAGGAATAACTTGTTTTTTCGGCAGTTCAGATCGTTTGGCTGCTGCCTATGGCATTGCGGTGTCCTTGACCATGCTGCTGACAACAGCACTACTTTTTGTGGTGTCACGAGAAGTCTGGAAATGGAATCTTTTAGTCAGTCTCGCAGTCACAGGCACATTTTTCTGCATTGACGCGGCTTTTTTTAGTGCGAATTCCTTAAAAATCCTGGATGGCGGTTGGGTACCACTGGTTCTTGCTATCGTAATTTATACAATCATGTTGACCTGGCGACGGGGTTATGTTGCCTTGACAAAAGGGATATACTCCCTGGCCGTACCTGTTAATGATTTTATCACGTACCTTAAAACTACAGCTGTACACCGTATTTCCGGCACCGCCGTATTTATCACCAAGACAACCGAAAAAACGCCGCCGATTATCGTCTGGCAAGTCACTTTTAACAAGGTGTTGCATGAGCATGTTATTGCGCTCGCGGTTGTTACCACTCAAACTCCTTGGGTTGAAGAGGACAAAAGATTCACTGTTGAGTGCCTTGCCCCCAATTTTTGGCGGGTGATTGGGTTTTACGGTTTTATGGAGAAACCAGATATTCCGCTGCTTTTAGAGCAGATAAAAAAACATGGATGTAATCTTGATTTAAGTGATATCGTTTATTACGTCCCGCACGAAACCATCCTGCACTGTACCCAAGGCACCGGATTACCCTTATGGCAAGAAAAAATCTTCGCCTTTCTCCTGCGCAACTCGGCGCAAATCGATGAGTACTTAAACTTGCCGCGTAAATCTGTGATCGAGGTTGGCAGGCAGATCGAAATCTGAGTGTTAATCTTAAAAATGGATTTCTGTTCTTAACATAAAAACACTAGCGTTTTTAATCGCATCTTCACCATTTGGATGTTGAACATATTGAATATCCGGTTGCAGATATACTCCATCGTGGATTTGAATTTGATACGTCCATTCATACGTTGTCTCATTGCTGCCTTGCCCCGCTGCTCGCAGTTTATCGCTAAAGTAAGAATCAGTACAAGCAATTCCCATCACGTCTTTGGGGCGAAAAGGTATAAGGCCGGTATAGTTTAATCCCCCTGCCAAAGAATCCTCAACAGTGTTACGATCCTCAGGCGATCCCCCACCAAAAATGAATATATTAAGCCCTTGGGTTTCATTAACTTGATAAATCCTCTGATCAAGCATAGCGTACGTCCCATAATCGCCGTCAATATTTCCCACATCGGTGCTGTTATACCAAAACCCACCTTTAATCGTTCCTGCCAAGCCTCCTTCTACAGGAAGCTTATAATGATACTGCCCTTCTTCAATACTTAAAAGGCCTTCTCCGTTACCGAAATGAGTGCTGTGGTCGTTAACATCATTATTTAAAGGATTGCCTTGAAAAAAACCTGCTAAAAAATCAAAATTTTCGTTGGGAGAATATTTAAGCCTTGCGGCTGGAACAGGCTCAGGGTAGATAGCATCGCTATTATTGCCAACCCAAAAAGAAGACATGATATTCATAGAACTATTGATATAAAGATTCCCGGAATCACTGACTAAGAATTCCGAATTTAAATCAACTAACCCAAATTTGACGGAAAATTTATTATCAAAAAGACTTTGCTGGTACCATCCCTCATAAATACGGGTTGAACGGGTGGCCTCGATATCGCTGACAGTTTGTAAATCACCCACCATATGATCTGCGGTTGGTTTCAATCCTCCATGAACATTTAGCAGATCTAAATGAAGGAGTCCTCCTTGAAGAAGGCCGGCTTTCTCTAAATCAAGATCACTAACAAAATCAAAACGTCCGAGCCATGTATTATTGTCAATCAGACCTCCTTTATAAACACTGATATAATCTTCAATGACATACGGATCAAAGGTAAGCCCTTTAGATGCTAAAAAATCTCTCTGGCTTTTAAAAAGAATACCATCATCTGCAAATGTTAGAGTAATCGGTAAAAAAATGATAGATGTCCCAATGAGAATTGAAAATATATTTCTCATGGTCTATCCTTTTATCCAACCTTGAACAGTAACCCACACTAAATACACATTTAATACAAGAATCACAGCCGCGGATATCCATGAAAGCACTATAAGCCATGGTGCATTAACAAAGATCCCCATTTTCTTCTTATCGCAGGTAAAGATAACCAGTGGGATTACCGCGAAACTTAATTGAAGGGATAAAATAACCTGACTTAAAATCAATAAATTGTTTGTTCCCTTTTCTCCAAACATCGACGCCACAATGGCTGCAGGGATAATCGCTATCAACCGGGTTATCATACGCCTAACCCATGGACGCAGGCGGATATTCAGAAATCCTTCCATAACAATCTGGCCTGCCAAGGTCCCTGTTAAGGTGGCATTCTGTCCGGACGCTAAAAGTGCAATCGCAAACACTATACTTGCCAAAGAAGCCCCCAAAACCGGAGATAATAAATGGTATGCATCCTGAATTTCTGCTACGTCCTGATGTCCACTATTATGGAATGCTGCGGCAGCCAGGACCAAAATCGCGGCATTGATAAAGAACGCAAGCATTAAAGCAACAGCTGAGTCAATGGCCGCGAAATGGAGGGCCATCTTCTTGCCCTTTTCGTTTCGCTCAAACGCCCGGGTTTGCACAATACTCGAATGCAGATACAGATTATGTGGCATAACTGTAGCCCCTAAAATCCCAATGGCGATATATAGCATGCTGGGATTAGTGACGATCTCAGGTCTGGGTAATAAATTCGACAAGAACAACGGTAACGAAGGGTTTGAAACAACCATCTCATAGGCAAAACATGTTCCAATTAAGACGATCAACCCTCCCACTATACTTTCAATAATACGAAACCCCTTATACTGTAAGAATAAAATAACAAGAACGTCAAACGCAGTAAGGAAGATACCTACAATAATAGGAAGATGAAAAAGCAGATTCAAGGCAATGGCAGACCCAATGACTTCAGCCAAATCACATGAGGCGATGGCTATCTCTGCTCCAAGCCATAACATGATGGATACTGGTTTACTGTAATGGTCACGGCAGGCTTGGGCCAAATCACGTTCGGTAACAATGCCAAGTTTAAGAGACAAATGTTGCAACAGAATGGCTAAAAAGTTGGAAATCAATATCACGGACAATAAAATGTAACCATATTGAGCTCCACCAGCTAAATCCGTGGCCCAATTACCTGGATCCATGTAACCAACCGCGATGATAAGTCCCGGCCCTAAAAATGCCAGCATTTTACGGCCCCAATTAGCATTTGCTGGCACCTGGACGGTTGAATGCACTTCTGATAAACTTACTGTTTTACTGTCCTGCCTCCATGCCAACTTCATAATTCCCACCACCTATTATTGATATACTGTCTCATAATTATTTCAAAAAAAATTTATACTTCCTTTAACTGACAATCCTTACAAATTCCATAAAAGTGCATTTCATGGCCTAAAATTTTAAAACCCTGTTTTTCCAAATATTGATGATAAATCTTATCTTCCTTCCTATCCGGAAATTCAATAAAATTGTGGCAGCGGATACATTGGGCGTGGTGATGGGGCTTCTCATCATAAACATGTTCAAAATGGCGGTGCTTGTCTCCAAAGGCGGTTTCACGGATAATACCAGCTTCTAATAAGTCATTCAGCACACGAAAAACAGTTGGCCTGGAGACTTTTAGTTTCTTCTGTAAGCATTCTTTGACGAGTTCTTCCGCCGTAAAATGCCCATGTGAACGCATAACCTCATCAAAAATAATCTCCCGGCCGTGACTTACCCTGCGTCCAGCCTTGGCTAAATGACGCAAAAATTTGGCGCGTTCATTCTCAATCATTTGTAGATCAACCTTTAGCATATGAGATACTGTATCATTAAGAAAAAAACAAGTCAAGAAAAAATAATACTCACCGCTAGTATTGAAGTGGTTATTTTTTGTAATTCGCAGTTACATCTATGGCAGAAACATATTTAAGTTCGGGGGCCCAGCGCATGGGGAAAATTAAAGAAGTTTTCTTAAAGCTGCTGGCATAGATAGGATGACTAGCATCTGCTTGTGAGGCTTTAGTTGTGAACCAGGCATGATCTAAAATGTTTGGTTCAGCAGCGCCTGTATAATGCCACCTTCCATCCCAAATCTCAACCCAGGTATGATTACCACTTTCGTCAGGCCACATCGGAATTGCCGCAATCCGGGCTGGAATACCGACCGAACGCAGAGCATCGACCAACAAAATCGAAAGACCCGTACAAGAAGCATAATGGGCTTTAATAGACTCATACGGACTTTGATCAGGCTTAGGTCGTTTATCTGCGCTATAGGAAACATGCAGGGTATCGAAAACATATTTGTTTAATCTTATCACCGCCTGATCTATGGTTTTACTTTCCTGGGCGATTTTGATAAAGCGTTGATGAAAATCTGCGCGCCAATCATCTCGCAGCTCATTAAGAGAAGCATACGGCAAAACATCGTTGAGAAAAATATTTTTTGGAATACTCTTACCCCAAGGAACCTCATCCATCACCTGGTAGGCAAGCTTCGTATTTTCAACCAGGAAGGCAGGCGATAAGCCTGTGCGGTCTTGGGGGGGCATATTCGCCATCAAAAAACTTAAGCCTTCATCTTCTTGATTTGCCCACGCAGGATTGGTACAAAAGAATAACAATATAAAGGCAATTAAAAACTTCATAGGGCCTTGATCAATTGCTCGGCCACACGGGTATTGAGCGTAAAATTCTTGGTAAGCCAGGACTCTGTCATTTGTTCTTTATACTTAGGCCAACAAGAGCCCCAAGTATTCCAGCCAGTCACAGGCCCCATGCGATTGACCCAGGGATCATTGGGGTAATAACTAAAAACGCCATCAGGAAAGGTAAAATTCTTGACCGCCTTATACGTCCAATAGCTCCAATGAAAACCAAAATCATTAAAAGCTTTAAGTTCATCGCGCAGGTACTCATGTTCATGGGAAAACCCTTTACGGTAATTAACCCCAAATTCACCCACATGCACTGGCCGTTGTTTTTTCTGTGCAAATTTAAAGTACCCTTCCATCCGACGACGGATTGCATCCTTATTGCAAGTTTTCCAGGGATAATCCATGTAAGGTATTAAATTAAAAGCAAACTCCATCGGTTCATAATAATGAATGCTATAAAGCCAATTATCATCTTGAAAATCATCCAGGACATCAATTTTCTGGGCCCAAAAATCACCTTCAATAAAAAGCATGTGATTCTTATCAGAACGACGGATAGCCTTGATGGCTTCACAGTAGAATTCATTGAGCAGGGCAACATTGTCTAACACTGACTCATTAAGCAAATCATATCCTGCGATAATCGTTTCATCTTTATACCGGTCAGCTATTTTTTCCCATAAAGCATAGATGATTTGACGATTAGATTTCTTTGTCCAAAAATCAGTACGGCGATCAACACTATCAGAATGCCAATCAGGATTCTGCGCTCCAGGGGCCGCATGCAAATCCAGGATTACGTAAATCTTATACTTGCGTGCCCAAGCAATAGCTTGGTCTAAATAAGTAATGGTCTTAGGATCAGCAGCAATTTTGTAGTGAAACGACAGACGGATACAATTCATCCCCCAGGAAGCCACTTGTTTAAAATCATCCTCAGTAATAAAATTTGCTCTGAATCGCAGTAAAAGCTCAGCCAAGGCCTTGGCTCCGCATTGTTTAATAAAATTTTTTTCAAAGATTTGCTGAGCCATGTGCGGTGACTGTAAAAAGTACGCTTCCATCATCAACCACCCGCCGAAATTAACACCCTTAAGATGTATGGGCTCGCCCTTAGCATCAACGATGGATGTTTTATGCCGCTTTAAAAATGCCTTGCTCATATCAACTCCTTGACTTTTAGAATTCTTATAAATTCTCCAGCGGCTGTGGGCTCTGCGGTGATAGATCCGTCATTATGCCCGCCATTGATCTTTAAAAACTCTTTAGGTACACAGGCAGCTTCAAAAAGTTTTTGGCCAACCCAATACGGCACCACCTCATCTTCGGGACTATGGATAAATAATTTAGGAACTTTCAAGTCCCTTACCTTATTAATAGAATCAAATTTAAGGCTAAGTAAAAAAGAAGGCACAAAAGGATAGTGGACCCGGGCCATATCCGCGGCATTTGTAATGGATGACTCTACAACCAGTAAAGCAGCCTTGCGGTGTGTTGCCAAATCTACAACCACCACACCCCCCAAAGAAGCGCCATAAAAAATCATCTTATCCATCTCCACATCCCCGCGTGATTGAAGATAATCATAGGCTGCCTGCGCATCTAAATATACACCTGCCTCCGACGGCTTACCTTCACTTTTACCATAACCGCGGTAATCAAAAATAAATACACTTAAACCCAGATCATAAAAAAATTTAACCTTCAATAACCTGTCACTCATGTTGCCGGCATTACCGTGGGCAAAGAAAAGTGTCGATTCACGACCAAAAGGATTTTTAAAAAACCAACCATTGATCCTGACATTATCACTGGCTTTAAAATACACATCCTCCCAAGGCAAATCCATGATCAATGGACTAACAGCCATGTCGCGGCTTGGAAAAAATACACCGACAGTTTCTAAATAACGTACCAAGGCAAAAAAAGCAGCCAGCACCACTGCAACAATCATTAACACATTGATTAATAGGATCGGCATGGCTTTTATAAACTGCGTTGGGGAATCAAGGACAGCATCAGCCGAATGGCTTTTAGGATATCTTCAATTCGGCAAGGTTTGGTTAAATAGTGATCCGCTTGCATACTCACGCCTTTTTTTAAACTTTCCAAATCCTTTATGGCTGAAATGATAATAACCGGCTGCCATCTTTTAGTCGGAGGATTCTGGCGTAACTGGCTCAGCACCGCCCATCCATCCATTTTAGGCATTTTTAAATCTAAAAGGATGATATCCGGCAGCTCGTTAACAATCTTGTACCACGCCTCTTGGCCATCCTGCGCTGTAATAATTTCATAACCCTTAGAAGCGATCTTCTTGGCCATAATCCCAAGAACCGCCTCTTCATCATCTGCTATCAATATTTTGATCGGATGCTTGCTCATCTGGCTGAAGAATAATTCTTAAGATCGTAATGAATTAATTTCTCAGGCATATCAATGCGATCAATGACAACTTGGGCCTTGGCAAAGAAATTATCTGCCATCGTGTCATGATAATTGGAGAATACCACCACCCTTTTAATACCTGCTGTTATCAACGCCTTGGCGCAAGTAGTACAGGGCATATTAGTCACATAAGCAGTCGCCCCATCAACAGCATGACCACGACGGGCAGCCTGGACTATAGCATTCATCTCAGCGTGCACCGTACGCACGCAGTGATTGTCTACCAAAAGACATCCTATATCCTCGCAATGCTCATCACCTGGAATGGAACCATTGTATCCTGTTGCGATAACGTTCTTATTTTTAACTAATACGGCACCGCAATGCATACGCGGGCAGGTGGCGCGTTCAGAGGCCAACATCGCCAATTTCAAAAAATATTCGTCCCAATTAGGTCTTTTAGCCATAAATAATCCTTTTCTTATATTAACAAATTCCGCCTGTATTGTGAAATTTTTCGGCTTATATTTTAGACAGCCTTTTCATTATTAAGCCCACCGCTTTTTGGAAAACAGGTGCCGGTGGCAACAAACTCAAAACAATATAAGCTTCCCTTTCAAAATCAAAAAAATAACCAGGATAAACCCATACATGGTCTTCCCGTAAAAATTCTAATACCCATTCTTCTTCTGATTTGATCGCAGGTATGCGTAAGGTCGCATACCATCCCCCTTGGAGAGATAATAACTCTGCATGTTCGTTCAAATGATCTGAAAGCCATTGCCAATTGGCTTTGACCCTGGAGATTATCTGCCCCTGAATCTCTGGAGCATAATCCAGCCAAACACTCAATGCATTTTGAACTGGCGTATTAACAGACAAATACGTATCCGCAATAGTTTCAAGCCGGGCTAATGATTCCTTCAATGCCTCTTGAGGACCCGAAGCTAAAATCCAGGCACATTTCATTTGTGGAAGGCCTATTGTTTTTGACAAACCCCCTAATGTAAAGGTCAATATTGCCTTATTCCCTGCACAAGAGACCGCATCACTTGGGATTAAGGAATATTCAAAGAAAACTTCGTCGGAAATAATGGATACCTGATGTTTACGACAAAATTCATTTAGGAAATTTAATTCCGCACGACTGATATAGGAGCCTGTTGGATTATTGGGATTAACTAAAATGATGGCCCTGGTTTTAGCATCTACCAAACGCTCCAGTGCCTGCAAATCCAAACACCAGCGGCCGCCTTCATATTGGAGCGGGTAATAATCAAAAGCCACATCATTAATTTCCAATAAAAATTGAAACAAGGGATAGCTTGGGCGCGGAATCAGGACTTTTTCGCCTGGATTGACCAACAATCTCATTAAGAATGAATACGCTTCTGAAGTGCTGGCAGTCAAAACAATATCACTGGGCGACACATGTAATTGTTGACAGGTGTAATGTTGAGCCACCACCTTGCGGGCTGAGACCATGCCGCAAGCATCGGGCTGGTAATGAAAGTTTTCTTCTTTTGTTAAAACTGAAAGCATTCCTTCGGGATATAAAAAACCGCAGCTCGTTGGATTAGACGCTGTTAAATCAATCACAGGGATACCCTGCGCCTGAAGCTCTTCGAATGCTTTGTTTAAAGCATTAGTTTCCTGCTGCCAATTAGTTCGACGGGCGAAAGAAAATTTATCCATTTTGTTTAAGCTGGGCTAATTCTTTCTCTTTAGCGGCAAAAGCTTTCTTTAATTCATCAAATTCACTTTTAGTCACCCATTGAACATCTTCCCGCTTTTCTTTAAGCTGGGAATTTTCATATTTTAAGTCCCGAATTTCTTTGACATTGGATTCAAGAGTAGCTTGCTGGCTGCCAGCTTTGATGGATAACTGACGCTTTTCCTCAACAAGCTGTTCATGTTTTATTTTTATTTCCTGCAATTCACGTTCCAGGCGCAGGCGATTGGAATGCTCTTTTTCCAAGTCACCTTCCGTACGGTAAATCTGGTCTTTAAAATCCTTTTCATGGTGCTTAAATTTTTCGAGGGTCTCTTGTTCTTTTTCACGCCAGCTTTTTTCGAGGGCCAATTTTTCAACTAAATCTTTTGTCTCAGCCTTGTGCTCATCAGCCACCTGCTGGATCCTTCTTTGGTCCATTTTCATTTTTTCAATTTCACCCAGCAAAGATTGATTATGCTTCTCCCAGCGTTCGGCGATGGATTTCCAGTCTTTGCCAGCATCAACACCCGCAGGGTCAGGGGTCAAAACAGGCTTTCTTTCTTTTTCTTTTTTCTTTTTAGCCTTGACTACCGGATCTGAAGGTAAGGAATAAATAACGATGGCTAAAACTATTAAAACGACAAAACTAAAAATAATGATCCAAAACATATCACTTCCTTTGCCTATAAGATAAATTTATACCGTCAATTAGTATACCAAAATACCACAGAAAACACCGAAAGGCAAAAGGCGTTTAGGGAACGCCTAACTTCTTTAAATTGATTCGGGCCTGAACAAATGATGGGTCAACTTGCAGAGCTCGCTCAAGGTTCAGATAGGCATCTTTCTTGTCGCCCAAGTGAAGATACACAAAAGCCATATTATTATACAAAGACGCATCTTTGCCATCAATAGCCGTCGCCTGCCTGTACTTATCCAAACTCCATTTCCACTGCCCCATCGCAGCTTCATTCTGGGCCCAATCGAATAAAATTTCCTTTTCAAATCCCAAGTAAAACTTCTCCGCTGTTACGTTGCTTGCCCGCTTCGCATAAGCAGACATGATTGTAAAAGCTTTATTAAAATGCCCCTCTGCCAAATCAGGACGTCCATTAAAATAATATGCCTTAGCCAAAAGTAAATGCCCACGCCCAAAATGTGGTTCATACTGCAGCATACGTTCAAATAAGGCTGTTTCACTTCTCCAAGAGGTATTTTGATACCAGGTTAATGAAAGACAGCTAACCACGATAAGGCCTAATAGCAATTCTCTAAAATGCTTTAAAAAATGATCTGCCACAAAGAGTACTACGATCAAAATACCTACGATGGGTAAATATAAAAAATGCTCAGCCGTAAGGATGAATGAATACTCATTGATCAAAGGGGCAATGTTTAGCACTGGAAGAAGTGCAGCCAGAAACCAGCCAAATCCCAAAATCATCGTTGGCCGTGCTTGAGGCCATCGTTTAAATATATAAAAAATACCTGCGATAGATAGCAAAGCCAAAATCCAGGAAATACCATTAGATTGCAAAATATCTGTGCTGCGATAATAATGTAAATCATACGGTAAAAATATCAGACGCAAATCCATCCCTAGACATCGGGGTATCGCGGCCAAGCGTAAATACAATTCACCGGGAGACGCCATGATATCTTTTAACAATGATGCACCGGTGACAAAATGCCGTAGCCATAATAGAACACCGGCGACTAAAACCCAACAAAACCACGAAGGAAAGTTTAAAGAGATTGCTTCGTCGGGCTTCGCCCTCCTCGCAATGACACTTTTATAACAATCAATAACTATCACCAAAGGCACAAACATCACAGCTTGTTCCTTGCTAAGACAAGCTATCACAAAAAATAGTAAACTGACTGCATACCATTTCCTTAAATAGGCATTTAAAGCCAATAAGACTCCTAAGGCCATCCAAAGATTTGAGATTCCTGCAATACAAGCGACCGCCTCGGTCTGCACCGGATGGATCAAAAACAACAAAGACACGGCCCAAGCTATACGCTCGGGCAAATCTAATTTTAACAGCAGACAAAAAAGCAAAAGCCCATTAATAATATGGACGATGATATTGAATAAATGAAATCCAAAAGGATGGGGGCCAAAGAAATGATATTCTAAACGGTAAATAATTTCTAATACCGGACGATAATACGTATTGATACCATCTGAGGCTGCGGGTAGTTTAAACGCTTCCGTCCAATGATTTAATTCGGTAATGTGCGGATTTTTGAGGATGAAAACGACATCATCGTGAACAAAAGGATGCCGGATAGCATTAAAAAAGGCAAGTAATCCAAAAAAAATTAACGCTAAATAACCTGCCTTGCGAAACATCAACCAGCCAAGTCTTTCTTAAAATTTGCGGCAAAAATCTTAATCCGTTCAAAATACCCGTCGATATCGGAAGCTACCTCTGCCATACCATCGGTTTTACCTTCTTTAGCCAGCATCTCCAATTTAAGGCAAGCCGCATGCAAAGGCTTGGCAGAAATATTTCCCGAAGAGCCTTTCATTGAATGGGCAATTTCCTTAACCTTGGCGATATCATTAGCCGCAATGGCTTCCCCCAGGGCTTTTCTTTTAACTATAAAATCTTCCTCATAAATATCAAAAAGTTCGGCGAGCAATTCTTTATCATCTTGCACACGTTCTAAAACATCTTTTAAATCAATAATTTCTTCGCTCATAATAATCTCTCCGTTAATTTTTTAAACGCTGGGTAACAAGACTGACAATTTCTTCATAAAGTAAATTACGGTCAATAGGCTTGGATACATAGCCGTCCATCCCTGATGCCAGATACCGTTCCCTGTCCCCGGCCATGGCATTGGCTGTCATCGCAATAACAGGGACATGAAGGCCTGTTTGCTTTTCTTCCCGACGGATAACTTGGGTGGCTTCAATACCGCTAAGAAGCGGCATATTATCATCCATCAAAATCACATCAAAGGTCTGGTCATTTAAAACATTCAAAACTTCCTGGCCATTGTTAGCGACCGTCACCTTCCAGCCTAATTTCTCCAAAATCCTGATGGCAATACGTTGATTGACCGTATTATCCTCTGCTAGCAGGATACGCAAATTTTGTAACTCTGACGGCACTGCAGATTGGGTAGATTCTGCCCCAGCTTTCTGTTCCACTGTTGCATTCCCAAACGCATCCGGGTGATAACCAAAAATGATAACAAAACGAAAAGTACTCCCTGTCCCTTCTATACTCTCAACCTCAATAGACCCACGCATCATCTCAACGATTTTCTTACAAATAGCCAATCCCAGGCCAGTACCCCCATAACGCCGGGCAGTGGTATTATGCGCGTCGGTAAACACATCAAAAATATGAGGTAAATTCTTAGACGATATACCAATGCCGCTATCAACAATCTCAAACACCAATTCACAATCTTTTTTCGTCAGTGATTTCATTTTGACATTAACCAAGACCTTACCCTTATGGGTGAATTTAATCGCGTTATTGACCAAGTTAACAATAACCTGACGCAGCCTGACAGGATCTCCTGTCAATAGCCGCGGAATTTCCGGATCAATAGTCCAGACAACATCCACACCCTTATTACGCGCCAGAACCATCAAGCCCTTGCACACATTTTTGACAACGTCCGGAACATTAATCTCTATTTCTTCGATCACAACCTTCCCTGCCTGGGCACGGGAAAGATCCAGAATATCATTGATCAGGCTCAATAAATTATCCGCTGCGTCTTTGGCTACTTTTAAATTATCTTTTTGTTCCTCATTCAATGGCGTATCCAGCGTCAAGTCAATCATGCCGATAATAGCATTCATCGGCGTACGTACCTCGTGCGACATCTTGGCCAAAAAAACACTTTTAGCGCTATTAGCTTCTTCCGCAGCCAATTTAGCCTGCAAGATCAATTCATTCGCATGTTTGCGTTCGGTGATGTCCTGAAGCATCCCCACCGAACCAACAATCTTGCCCCTATCATCTTTAAGGATATTGACCGACAAATCCACGTCTATCACAGAACCGTCTTTGCGAATGACCTTGGTCTCCATATGATGCATAAACCCGCTTTGACGGATGTTTAAAGAACGGATCATCTTCCATTCTTCGGGAGGATACAAGCTGCTCACTTGCCTGCACAGGAGATCTTGAGGCCCCATTCCCAAAAGTTTCTGGGCAAAACTGTTCCAGGAAACAATCTGCTCCTTCTCATCGGTCATGGTGATCGCTGCGGCGGAGTTATCTAAAATGATACGTAATTTATTTTCTGACTCACGCATCTGATGCTGGGCCAATTTCTCTCGTGTGATATCATTCAAAATACCAATGGACCCGATCACCTGTCCCTTGGTGTCTTTCAAAACAGATATAGAAGCGCTGACATCAAGCAAAGAACCGTCTTTGCAAAGGACCTGGGTATCGATATTAGAAAGCATGCCTTTATGACGTATGTTCATAGAACGTATACGCTTCCACTCTTTAGGTTGGTATAACGAACTAACAGGCTTATTAAACAAGTCTGCCTTGCTCATGCCTAGCATCTTCTCGGCCATAGGGTTCCAGGCGACGATACGTTCCTGGCTGTCGGTGACCGTGATTGCGGAAGGAGAATGGTCAAAAACAATCTTAAAAAGCTGCCTAGACTCAGCATTATCCTTTTGTAATTGTTCTTCGACATTAATTTCTTTTGGTTTGATCATATTTTATTTTTAGTACATTGGATATTTTTAAGGATCGCAACCAGATTAAGCGCTCCCACAACGATGGCCAAAATGGTCAGGCAAATTTTGAACATATGGACCCATCCCGCGTGAAAATCTTCGGGCTTTAGGGCATGCAAGATTAACGACACCAAAAGAACAATAACAAGGATAGAAAAACCGCAGATCAGAAAAATAAAAAAAGAAAAAAGGCAAGCAATCAAAATAACATAAAGATTGTAGTTAAATAAAGAACCCTTAGACATTTTACTGGCAGCAATTCCAATACGTAGCATAGTATTATGTTACCACTGAAAGTTTAACGCGCCAAATACAGATTAAAATTCTATCGTTCGAATTTAACCACGTTCTGCCACCAGGCATGACTATCCCAGGAAAGCGCCTGTTGCCATAGTTTTCGGGCAGTGGCCGTCTTTAAATAGTCCGGGGCGCGTTTAAAAAACGTCCGTGCCACGGGATAGCCGTTATCTACATATTCTTTAGCCTGGATCAGACACTCTAAAATATCCGCATCACGGGCTACAATGCTTTCGACAGATTTCTGTCCCTCATAATCCCCGCGCATCGCTTGTAAGGATGCTTTGACTTTTTTTTCTAAAGAAGCAATCTGGTCGGCAAAAGCTTTTTTTTCAGCTTCACGGAAATCAATATAATAGTGGCCCATTTTATGCAGATCATTAATACGTGCTTCATGAATATCATTAAAAAGCGTCATGGTCACGACTTTAAACGGATCAACCCCTTCACAATGGGCAATGTAATAGCCAATCACCGCACAGCGAAAGCAATGCTCCGCCACTGTCTCGGGATTTTCAATACCAGCCACCCACCAGCCGCTGCGCTTAACGCGTTTCAAAAGCCCGGCCTCGGCAAAAAAATTAAGTGCCGCAACCTGAGGGTTAATTTTCTTAGTTTTTTTGACGGACGATTTCATAACACAACATGGCGGTCGCATGAGCGACATTAAGCGACATCCGCTGATTTTTCATAGGGACCATCACCTTTGCATCCAATTTTTTAAGGTTAATCTCCCGAACACCTTTTTCCTCAGAACCCATCACCAACCCTAGTGGAAACTGTAATGTGACTTCTGTAAGACTTTTGGCATCTTCAACAACAGTGCCCACCATCCAAAAGCCCATCTTCTTCGCTTTTTCAATGGCGTTACCCAAATTAGAAACCTTGGCCACCGATAAATAATTCTCCCCGCCGCAGGCAACCCGTAAAACAGATTCGGTCACACTCACTGATTCTGTTGTCGGAAGGACAATATCAAAAATACCCAAAGCCCCACAAGTACGGATTATACCACCTAAGTTTTGAGGGTCATTCAGATTATCCAAAAAAACCGGCGTGCGTTTTTTTTCCAAAGCACTCTGCAGTAAATCATCTATTGGCACATACGCAAAATCTTCGATATCAGCCATGATGCCCTGAGTATTCAAATTTTGAGCCAATCGCTGAATCTTAGAATGCGGTACCGTTTGCACACTAATGCCCCACTGATTACATTTTTTGCGGATATACATCAAATCCACATGGTCTTCATCGATCATGAGCCGGCGGATCGATTTAGGATTAGATTTCAAACGTTCAATAACTGGATTCTTACCGTATAGTTTCATTTTTCCCTCGGATCTGACACCCGTCCCATAAATAAAATATGCCCTGTTTTATTGTCCTGAATCACAAATATAAAAGGATGATCGACACGGAATATTTTAGGCTTCTTGATAGGCATAGCCACTGCGCCCATAGTCATAACAACCGCAGTTGCAGCAGCGGCTTCAGTCCCTTCTTCAGAAGTATCAATCCATGCCTTATGATAAACTTGACCAATATAAAAAGGTTCATCGGATTTTAAATATGCCATTCCTGAAAAATTTGCATCATTTCTATCAAATGCCAGCTTCATTCCCATGCCAATGAGCATATTGCTCATCTCATCTTTCCATTCAAATTTAAATTTTGGAAGAAAGACATTTACTTCTTGAGATATCATACTCTTCTGCCACTGCTGTAGCATATCCATTGTTAAAATCTTTTCTAAACTCTGATTATCTTTTGAACGCGGTAGAATAATAAGCATGGAGAGATCATAACCTTTATAAAAAAGCTTCAAAACTTGAACCTGATCATTATCAAAATAATAAAATGACTTACCTAAAAGCGACATCATATCCGTCTGTATAGACTGATCAGGGGTAAGCCAAAAACTGCCCAATTTTGTATTCTTTTTCTTAAATAATGTCTCCCATTTACCTTTAAAATACACCGCGTCAGTTAAAACTAAACGCGTGCTAGGCGTGATGCTGCCAGCAGGCAAAAGATTATTGATACGATTATTGGTATTATCAGAAACCCACGTATTAATTGTCCCGCGAGACCCTTCTGGATTAGCAACAAAATCCAAATTGCGCGCTTCTGCGGAATATGTCCCCTTGACCAAACTTAAATAATCCTCTTTAAATGGATACGCCTTCTGCGCCCAAAGGGCGTTTGCCACGGAAAGTTCATAGGCTTTATCAGGGCGATTGATTTGCTGGATGAAAGTTGAAGTTTCTGTCCGTCTTGAAACATCATCAGTATTATAATGCAGGACAGTACGCATCTCTTGGGCAGTTTGTCCACGCGCACCTTCATAGGTCATGCCTAGCGCGCTGGAAAGACTGTACGGTGAAAAAAAGATATTGCCTTTATTGGCAGCAAGACGGGAATAAAGGTCAAAAGCAAATTGATTGTCTGATTGGGATAAATTCGAAGCTGATTGGGCGAATCCTAAAGAATTAACTGAGACAAAAAGAGCTAATGTTAAACAAAAAGAAGAAAATATTTTCACCGTTAACCCCCTAATCCTCTCTACTTTTTAATTCCCAATCGCAAATAAAAAAGTGGTTTCAAAATACTCCACCAGCTAAGAATGGGGATCATTTTGGTGTAGCCGCCGAGCTTCTTGGGCGGGTAAATCTTGGTCACAAAGACCTCTTTAAATTTATAACCTAAAGTAATCACCTTCCATAAAATGTATGGTTCCAACTCATAGGTATCGAGCCATTCCTGGTTTAAATTGATCCGTGCATCATCGAAAATACTAAGCCGGATAGCACGAAACCCATTGGTGGTATCGGTAACATGCCGGCCGCTAAAAAGTGTAAAAACCCAGGGATGAAGCCGGGTGGCTAATTTTCGATAAAATGGCATTTGCCCGCCGGAACCAACCTGTCCCAAATAACGAGAGCCTTGAATCAAATCATATTGCTCACTGATAATAGGTGCCAGTAGTTGAGGAATCTCCTGGGGATTATCTTTATCATTACCTGCCATGATAACAATGATATCATACTTATGCCCCCTGGCATATTCAACACCCGTACGTATGGCCGCACCAACTCCTCGCCGCTGTTGGTGCTTAACACTCATGACCCCGCGGTCCTTGTAGGAAGCGATCATTTCTGTCGTGCCGTCATCCGAGCCATCATCCACAATCAAATAATCTGCCTTGGAAGGCATCTGGCTTTTAAGGAACCGTTCGATGACACTGCCTAATTTAATCTTTTCATTGAAAGCTACTGGCACCACTAATACTTTGGGGGTCATAAAACAACGATCATATTATTAGTGATTTGGTAAGAAGCGCCACAGGCGCATTTAAATTCATCACTTAACGTACGTCCGCAACGGCAGGCATACCCTGCCCATCGCGCTGGATTTCCAACGACAATCGTATAATTAGGAACACTTTTGACAACCACGGCACCTGCCCCGATTACCGCATAGGCACCTATGGTCACACCGCACATCACCGTGGCATTAGCTCCGATCGTAGCACCTTTTTTTACAAGGGTCTCTTCTAAAACCCAGGGATCTTCCCGGTGACTGCGTGGATTGCGATCATTGATAAAAGCCACCCCGGCACCGACAAAAACATCATCCTCCAAGGTCACCCCGTCAAAAACCGCCACGCCATTTTTCAAAGTCACATGATTGCCGATGACGGCACCACGCTCTACATAACACCCGTCACAAATATTACAATTCTCACCGATGATGGCCCCTTCCAGGATATTAGCATTGGCCCATACACGGGTACCTCTGCCTATTTGTGCCTTAGGATGTACCAGTGCTCGTTCGTGCGTAAAAAAACTCAAGATTCCCTGTTCCTTTCTTGGCAAAGGTCTTTTTATAGCTTAACTAACTCGCCTCTGCGGTTAATGGATTCCCCGATTGCCGCCAGGGTACGTACCACATCTGCTGCCTTGGCAGCATCCGCTAAGAGCGGCTGTTGATTCTTTTCGACGCACTGTAGAAAATACAGTGCTTGCGCTTTTAAGGGCTCATTAAAACCAATTTTAGGGATAGTGATACTCCCCTCACGAGAAAGCAATTGAAACTCCCCGTAGGTTTCATAATACACGGAAGTTTTTTCAACATGCTTATCATAAAGTTTGATTGGCCCTTCAGCATCCAAATCATCCCATGCCACCATTTTCTGACTGCCCACGACGGTAATTTGACGCACCTTTTTAGGGTCCAACCAGCTGACATGGACATTGACCATGATATTATCCGGATAGTCAAGGGTGGCAAAGCCCAAATCTTCTAAATTACCACCCAGACATTTATGCCCCCGTGCTGAAACTGATACCGGAGCGCTATTAAAAAGAAAATTAAAAATGGAAATGTCATGCGGCGCTAGATCCCAAAGAGCATTAACATCATACCGAAAAGGCCCCAGGTTGGTACGCTCAGAATGCGCGTAATGGATCTTGCCCATTTCACCAGAAGCAATATATTCACGTAATTTGACGATGCCTTGATTAAATACAAAAATATGCCCGGTCATCAATAGCTTCCCGACAGACTTGGCTATATCACCTAACTGCAGGCACTCATCAGCGTTCATGGCTAAAGGTTTTTCGCAAAGCACATGTTTACCTGCCTGCAGCGCTTCCTGGGTAATTTTAAAATGAAAATTGGTGGGAACTGCCACCACGACTGCATCGATAGCAGGGTTACTCAAGATTTCTTTGTAATTCTTGGTGGTTACAATTTCAGGAAAAAGCGCGGAGATAGAGGCCAGGCGCTTTTCATCCAAATCCGCACACATCAATACGCGTGAATTAGCCAACTGGGAAAAAATACGGATATGATTCGGGCCCCAATGCCCGCAACCAATAACGCCAACTGAGATCATTCTGTTACTTCCTCCAAATATAAACAAATATAAATTTTAACCCATTATACTGAAACTCAACTAAAACCCAAAGTCTTTCTTTGGGGATTTAATGGTTGCCAATTATGTTGTCTTTGCATTAGAATAACACCCATGAAAAATTTAAAAAATATTTTTTTCATAGGCTTGACCTTAGTGTCCGTATTTAATCTATATCAAGCCTATGCTCAGGCCATTGCACAGCTCCAGGACCATACAAGTATCCCCCTGCATAGCCTGGGATATCAATTCATGGGATTAGAAAATGTTTTCAAACATGTCCATACCGTCGGTTATTTTACAGATAAAGACCTTAATAACCCCTTAGCCGTAGCCCAATTTGAACAAGCTCAATATATGCTGGTACCAACTGTTTTGGACCTTAATCATACCCAATACCGCTGGGTGATATTTGATTGCACCAGTCCACAGGTGGCGATGGAAGCAATACAGCATCTAGGATTAACTCCCATGAAAGCAAATCACGGCATTATTTTGGCCTTTAATCCTAATGGAAGTTAGTCAAAAATGATCTATTTTTTAGGTATCCTTATTAGTTTTGCGGCAGGCTTCCTTTTAATACGCCTGTTAACAGATGGCCGCCTTAATTTTATCCTGCATATTTTATTAGCCTTGGCACTGGGCTTAGGGATAAATGGTACTGCAGCTTTTTATACGCATATCCTTTTAAATCAACCCAATCGATTTATTCCTATCGGACTCGTATTGTTTCTTATAACCTACCTGTTTTTTTTAAATAATAAAAATATATCCTTCCCTAAGTTTTCATTTACGCAAGCCCATGGATGGGGATTGCTGACCTTAGGTGTTTTGACTATTCCATTAGCTGTCAGTGGTCTTCATTACCCTCTGGGTGGATGGGATGCGTGGTCCTGCTGGAGCCTGAAGGCAAAATTTATTTTTTTAGGACAGGAAAACTGGAAGGATATGCTTGATCCCGGTCTTTGGCGCAGTAACACGCATTATCCGCTTCTTTGGCCTCTGATCAATGTATGGTTTTGGGATTTAGGTGGTCATTTTGACCAAACAGTACCCATGCTTAACAGTATTATTTTTGCCTTGTTAACCGCCGGGATATTACTTTTCGGACTTTTGGAATTGACTGGCATGCTGCTGCCTTCCCTATTCGCCGCTGTCATTGTGATAGCCTTACCTTTTGGTGTAACCTTATACACCAGCCAATATAGCGATAGCCTGTTGGGCCTTTATCTACTATCAGCCTTCATCTGTTTGCTCTTGGCAGAAAAAAATAAGCTGCCTAAACTCAAAATATTAAGCATGGTATTTTTAGGACTGATGAGCTTTACTAAAAATGAAGGATTGATTGTTTCTGGCATTGCGGTGTTACTTATTCTTTGGCACGAACGCTCTCACAAAAAAGAATTAAAAAATCTTGTTCTAGCTTTTGCAATCGCTCTTTTGCCTACCATTATCTTTACACTTTTCATGGCCCCTAAAAATGAAGCTTTTATCAATGGATTAACATCGACGGACAAGCCCACCGATTGGTCACGTTTAATGATCATTTTAGTTTATCCTTGGTTTGAATTTATCTCTGGTAAATGGAACTGTTTTTGGCTGCTGGTCGCTGGTGGAATTTTACTGTCGGGAAAGAAATTATGGCAGTCCACCCTTGGAGTGATTGGCTTTAGTCTAATCCTATATCTGGGAGTGGTGATGGCTTATTACGATGTTAATACTTTTTTTGAAATCAGCTGGTGGCTGT
Organism: Candidatus Omnitrophota bacterium; assembly: GCA_013285735.1. Classification (GTDB taxonomy): domain Bacteria; phylum Omnitrophota; class Gorgyraeia; order Zapsychrales; family Fredricksoniimonadaceae; genus JABDGZ01. The sequence continues at coordinate 39,994 of JABDGZ010000002.1, forward strand.
CAACAACCCTCTCGCGTATTCTCTTCGCACTAGTACCGACCATCGCCTTATGGATCGGCGTTGCTTTATTGTAATCTTTGCCGCAACTCAATTAAAATGGGAAGATTTACAACGGACTCGATTTCAGTAATTTCAGGGATAAAACCCTGGATACGGCTTAGTTGGGCCATGTCTTGCTGAGATAAGGGCAACGGTACACCACGCCCGTTGCGTTTGATTTGTAAATTCAAATTTGCGGAATTAAAATCAATACCACCATTCAAAGCTTGGTCTGAAGGTGGTTTGAGATTCGTTCGCATTGGTAATTTCGGTGGTTGGCCAGCATGCGGCTTGATATTTTGAGTTAAATAATATACGATCCATGCCGCGACAACTACCAATACCAATGCTATCACTTTGGGCAGCCTATCCTCACGGTAGTCTACGCTCCCATCTTTATCTGTCATTATCGCTGTTGCTATCGTTGCAGCAGCTATTGCGTTTGGGGAACCTATATCTTTAAATCTTCTAAGCCACATCCTTGCCAAGTTAATTGCTTTAAGATTATCCTCACCCTTACTTATCATTGTCACAGCTGCTTCTGTTGCAGCAGTCGCTTCTGTGTTGTCCAATTCACTAAATTCCAAAGACAGGTCTTTTACCGTTCTGATTGCTTTACTTTCATTAATCTTTGTACCATCACTCGCCACTGTATCTATCAACATCGCTGCCATCATCACTTCAAAAGTAGTAAGCTGCTTCTATTCTGAAAACCAAATTACCATTTCTTTTGCTTTACTCTCAACCATCCCTTTACTTATCATTATCGCCATGATGATAGCTCCAACTTGACCAGCTTTTACAATTAATCTTTTTGCCAATAAAATTGCATCCTTCTCCTCCATACCACCACTGATCAGTCTCCCTGCCGTTATTGTTGCAAAAGGCGTCTCTTCTCTCCTCCAATGATAAAACTCCGATATTAATCGTTCTGCCATGATTCCAGCTTTAAGCTGTCCCCTTCTTTTATTCACTAATCTAGCAGCTGTTGTCGTCCCCAAAAATATTATGTCTGAATTATCTTTTCCAATCTTTCTAAACGTGTCAACTAAGTATTCTGCCGTGGATATTGCTTTATTACTATTCATCGCAGCGTCATAACTAACTTGTGCTTTATCTGTCAGTATCGCTGCTGCCATTGTAGCGGCTGCTGTTGCATTGGGAGAACCTAAACGACTAAACCTTTTAAGCCAGCCCCTTGCCATCCCAATAGCTTCCCTTGGGTCTATCCCCTTAGCTATCATTCTCGCTGTTGCTTCTGTCCCGGCAATTGCTTCTAGCTTACCCAAATCACTAAATTCTGACGTCAGGTCTCTTGACGTTCTAATGGCTATGGCCTCACTTATCTTGGCACCTATCATAATAGATGCTGTCATCAGTTCTTGAGTGGAAAGCTGCTTTTGTTCCCATAACCAAGCTGTCATTTCTTTTGCTTCATTTTCTTTCATCCCTTGACTTATCATTGTCGCCATTAATATGGCACCTATATCACCATATTCTGAAATTAAATTCTTTGTCATTGGGATTGCGTTCTTTTCCTCTATCCCTCCTCTTATCAATCTCCCTGCTGTTATCGTTGCAACTGGCGTATCTTTTTTGCTCCATCTGAAAAATTCCCGAAACAGTCGTTCTGTCAAATCAACAGCTTCAACTTGCCCTCTTTTTTCATTGATCAATCCCGCCGCTGTGTTTGTTCCCAAAAATAATATTTCAAGGTCATTATATTTTCTGAACATTGCGACCAAATTCTCTGCTGTAGAATTTGCCACAATACTATTCATCGCCGCGTCAGCTTCTTTGTCTGTTTCAAGCGAAACAGCTGCCCTATCTATATCTCCTACCAAAGCAGAACGGTCAATGCTATGGGATATAGTAAGAGACATATCCTTATTATTTACGATTTCTAATATTCCTCTACCATAACCATGCATTCCATTGTCAATACCGCTATATTTAACTGCCCCACCGGAAAAATATTTTCTTGGAATTGCTTCCTTGGTATATTTGTCCACATCTTCTTTGATGTAGTTAAACACCCCTTTCTTAAAAGCCTTAAGATATTGTTGGTAGATTTGATGTTGAGATTGCTTCGCTTCGCTCGCAATGACACCAGGATCATTACTTGTAAAACCAGTAACTCCCTGCACCTTGGCTTGGTTGGCATAAACCTTTCCTAATAATGATTCCTTAAGAGCGTGTTTATACCACGTGGCTAAAATCATGCCGCTATAAATCTGGCGTAGGTTAGCAAAATTCTTACCTTCATTGACTTCGCGCTCGAGTTCGGGAAGGACGATTTCACGGATGACTTGGGAGCCTATGGAATGGATGTTATTAGTAGTTCCAGAATGTTTTTGTAAAGAAAGATAGTCTTCTTCCAGCATCACTTTAAGATGATTGCGCAAGACATATACCGTATTACCGCTTTCATAAACTGCAGCTTCGTCAGGGATGATCCAGACTTTATTAAATGTGTTGACGGGAATATTGGTGACGCCATATTCTTTAAATGCTCGCTCATAGACTCTATTCCAGAATTTTTTGCCTAAATTATCTTCGGGATAAATCAAACTCGAGGTGATTTGCTTTAAGATGTAGTCCTGTGCGAGAAGGTCTCGACCCATTTCAGTCTTGCCAAAATCATCCTTAATAATACGGTTCTTTTCATACGGAGAGAGATTGACCCACTGGTCATTATCAGGAACAGTCAAAGAGGCTAAAAAATATTTTACTAATTTAGTATATTGCTCTTGTTTCTGAATTTCATTTAACGGCTCATCCCCGCGATGAATGAGAAAATCAAATTGTAGGGCATTGTCAGGATGGATGACCATTCCTACCAAATGTGCAGGTGTATATGTTGAACTTAAATGCACCAATATTCCGGGAGCAGGTAAGTGAAATTCACCTTCAACGCTATACATTGGTTCTGCCTTGGCAGTTGGATTAGGGCCAATGGTGTTGACAAAAAATGCCAATAGGATAATAAAAGACACACAGCTACGCATAGTGAAAGTATGCCATATTATTTATAGATAAACAAGGAAGGGGGTATTGCGCTACGGCCGTTTGATCTTTTTGATCTTATACTTCAAAATCCCGGCAGGGACCTTGATCTCCAAGGTCTCACCTGCTTTATGACCTAATAATCCCTTACCGATGGGCGAAAAAATGGAGATTTTGTTTTCTTCATAACTGGCTTCTTCCGGCGAGACTAACATATACGTCAACTCTTCATCATTGTCCAAGTCCTGCATGGTGACAATGGCACCGATGAAAATCTTGTCCGAGGGGATATTTTCATTCTCGATAATACGCACATTAGCCAGCTTCCCCTCTAGCTCGGAAATACGCGACTCATTATGCGCCTGCGCCTCTTTGGCCGCGTCATATTCCGCATTCTCAGATATATCCCCCTGGGCACGGGCCTCACCGATGGCCTTGGCAATTTTCTGGCGCTCGGTTGTCTTGAGGCTTTCTAACTGATCCTGCAGTTTGTGAAAACCCGCCCTGGTCAAATAAACTTCATTACCCATATTACATCGCCTCGATGGCCTTGATCATGATCGGAACGACCCCTTGTGATTCTTCTTTGCTCATGCGGCCTAATTTGGTAAAACTCCATGTGCCGTCGATCTGATTCTCACGGGTAACCTGCAATTTCTTGGGGGCCCCATTATAAGAATAAACTCCGACGCTGATACGGGTGTTCTGGAAATCAATAACCTCTTTAAATGAAGATACATCTAACGTTGCATCGTAAGGCATTTGTTTGTCCTTTCTTTAGGTTAAAATTTACGACAATCCCGGCATATTAAACCCAGGCATATTTTTCATTTTATTGGCCGCCGCCTGCTGAGAACGTTTGATGGCGGTATTAATATTCTTTAGAAGATCCATCTGAACACGGTTCTTATTACCAGCATTCAAAAGGCCTTCTTCGATATCAATGGATTGAAATATCTGCGCCCCATTAACTACCAACTTGATGCCACGAGTTTCTGAAACCTCGATGATGGTGGACTCTAATTCTTTCTTGAGTATATCCGCCTGCTTTTTCATTTCCATCAGCTTTTTGACTTGATCTAACATGCGCGCTCCTAAGTATTAAATAATATATAGTTTATAGAAAGTATTTTATACCTCAACTTTAGACTTTTGGCAAGTGCTTAGTGTAACCTCATGGATAAATCATATAAACTGCTTACCAGGAACTTTTGCAAAAATATAATAATAAAAAACACAATAATAGGTGAAATATCAATGGGCAGGGGCGGCAGCAGACGGCGAACCGGCTCAAGTACCGGTTCAGTGACCTTCATGAGAAATTGCACGATCGGATTAAACGGATCAGGATTAACCCAGCTTATCAGGGCACGAATCAAAATCAACCAGTACATGAGGGTCAAAAGAATGCCGACCACTGAAGCCAACGCATCTACAAAATTACCTAAAATAAACATGCAATACTCCTCTTAAAAAACTTTAAATAAACTATTGTCCAGCAACTTTTCATCGACCCTGTTAAGAAGTTTTTTAGTTTTAATAGAAATATATTTCCATTCGTGCAGCACATCCTGCACGCCCTGGCTGGTCGCCTGCAGGGAAACCGCAGTACTTGTAATAACCGCAGCCATATCTTCCACATCCAAGGGATCTTCACCAATGATAGGGGCCGTTGGATCAAAGGCTTTTAAAGAATGATCCTCGCTGATTTCAATAAGTTTCTGACCCAGAACACCCTCGGTCCTGATACTGATCTTGGAACATTTACGAAACTCGAACTCATATTTCTTAAAAATATCCAAACGCACCTTAAGGCTGCGCCCATCAATGGGCTCTGTTAAAAAATCCACAGAGCCAACAACACCCACATCAACACCGGAAATACGGATAGGAGCCCCTTGCACCAGGCCGCCCACTTGATTAAAAAGAGCAATGACCTGAAACTTAGGTTCTGTCAGCCCGCGGTCAATCCCTATAATAAATATGCTGACTATGATCATAACCAGGCACGTGATGAAAAACAGGCCCGCTGCTATTTTCTTAAAATGTCCGCCGTTATTCTCCATCTTTTTACACCCCCACCTGAGCGCCTGCCTATCGGCAGGCTTCTCCCCCGTCAAAGGGGGAATGTTACCATGTTCAAACAGTTGACATCTGCAAAAATTCCCGCACAAAAGGAACTTGAGAAGCTTTTATTTGCTCCGCTGTTCCCATGGCCGCAATATGGCAATCATTGATGATGATAAGCCTTGAAGCAATACGAAAAGAATTATTCACATCATGTGAGGTCATCACCGTCGTTGAACCTATCTGTTGAGAAACATGACGGATCAAATCCGATATATCACGGCTGCGGATCGGATCCAACCCTGAGGTTGGCTCATCACACAACAAAACCTTGGCGCCCAGGACAATGGCGCGGGCGAGCCCCACCCGTTTTTTCATCCCGCCGCTTAATTCATCAGGGAATTTAGATTCCACCCCATCCAAATCTACCAATTTTAAAACCTCACGCACACGCCCCGCTATTTCCTCAGGTTTAAGGCTGGTGTGTTCCCGCAAAGGAAAAGCCACATTATCAAACACATCCATAAAATCGTATAAAGCCCCTTCCTGAAACAAATAACCCATATTGCAGCGTACCTTCAACAATTGTTCTTCATTCAAAGAATCAATGTCAACCCCATCAATGATAACCCGTCCCTGATCAGGACGAAATAAACCAATCAAATGTTTTAACAGCACTGTTTTACCAGCCCCGCTTAAACCCAATACGGAAATGATCTCTCCCTCGCTGACATCGAAAGTAATGTCTTCCAGGACAGGCTGATCTCCCAATTTTTTATACAGGCCTTCAACTTTAATCATCGTCCCGACGCTCAAAATAACGAAATTTATTTTTATCAAATTTCGTATAAATGCGATCATACGGTTTCGTGGCTATTTTCTCCACAAAGACCTGCACGCCTTTGTATTCAGCAACTTGATAAACTTCTGAATCTTGCAAGACTTCGTAATCATTGACCGGATACCATTTAGACCCGTCAAAATCAATCGGGTCGCCATCACGTATCCATCCAGCCTCAATAACAGGTGCCGGATAACTTTGTATTTGGCCGTCATTATTGCCGGAATTGACAGACGCGCATCCGCCCAAAAATCCTGTAAGCATAAACCACAGGCTAAACCCCAGGAGCCTTTGCTTAGTTTTCATACCTTACCCCCAGAATGTTAAAATAATTTTGGTCAACACTGTATTAGATACAATCACCGCGATATAGGAATACGCTACAGCCTTGGTGGTAAAACGACCGACACCGGTGGCCCCGCCCTGAGTAAAAAATCCCTGATAACAGCAAATCCATCCAACAATAATAGCAAAAAAGAAAACTTTAACAAAACCGCTAAAGAAATCCACGAAACCTACCGCGTCCATGGTCTGATGGATATAAAAAGCACCCGGCATATGCGCCTGGGTTATCGCGATCATATACCCGCCCAGCATCCCCAACACTTCCGAAATGATCACCAGCGCTGGCAATACCAGCACACATGCCAAAAAACGCGGCACCACCAAAAACTCGATAGGGTTGACTCCCATCACACGGGTCGCCTGAATTTGGTCTTGCGTATTCATGGTACCTAATTCCGCGGTTATCCCTGCCCCTGCCTTACCGGAAAAAATCAACGCTGTAAATACAGGGCTCATCTCACGCAACAAAGAAAGAACTACAAGACGGGCAATAAATTCTTTGGCCCCAAAACGCTGCAAGGTAGTAAAACCCTGTAAACCCAGCACTGTGCCCGTCGCAAATGATGTCAACATCACGATCACAATCGACTGCACGCCCTGCTCGTATACCTGGTCTAAAACATCGTTCCACCGGACACGGCCGCGAAAGATCAATGATATGATGTCCCCCAAAAAGAAAATGGCTTCACCAATACTACGCAGGTGTCCGTAAAAATTCTTTAGCAAACGAGGGACCATTATTTTTCTTTCAGCCAAAAAGACCTAAACTCTTTATTGATCTTTTCCTGATGGCTTAATGAAATATATTTTCCACCAGTGTCCTGACGCACATGAGACTCTTTGGATTTAGCTGTAAATGCCTCAACACTCATGATACGGGCACCCAATGAACGCGCGTAAAGAAAAATATCCTTATCATTGGAAACGACCACGCAATTCTTTTGATCCGCGTCCTCTTCGACCATACGCTTGATCTTATCGTCCGCAGAACATCCATCTGAAAAAATCACCCGTATATCCCCGTAAGGGGTGGAGCCAAAATAATCTGGATGACCGTCAAAGACCACTGTCACCGGGTTATTCACGCTTCCCTGGGGACGCGTGTTTGCGATCCATTTCAAAAATCCCAAGCGCCCGTCTTCAAGAGGGAGATCTCTGAAGGCTGCCATCTGCTTGAGGATGTTGTACCCGTCCAGAAGATAATGTAGTGACATATAATAGCCCGCCCAAAAGCCCATTAATGATGGTAAATGCAGAGTTAATAAGACTTAAACCCCCCGCCATTTCCTTGGATACCCCCACCAAAGGAAGCAGATAAACCCAGCCGATTTCCCGGAAACCTAATCCTCCGATGGAAGGCAGGGAAGTCACGACACAAACAATGGGCGAAAAAATAATAAAATACACCAGTGATATATTTTGATGCATTCCTTTAGCTGTCAGATAAAATTCTATCGCCAAAATGATCTGTGCCCCGATAGAAATCATGATTGCTTCCCAACCATTTTTCTGACGGCCTTTCAAAAGAACGATATCATAATGCAATTTCATTAAACTTTCTTTGACCTTGGGCCATGACGCAAAGGCCTTACAAGCAAATGAAAAAATCCGATGACTAAAAAGAGTGATCACAATGATTCCAGAAACAATGGTCATGGCCGCAATCGCTACAATGACCAATCTATTCTCGATGATGCCGTGGCCAAAAATAAAAGCCACTGCCGCTAAAATAACTATTCCTGCAAATCCGCTTAAACGATCCAGCACAATGGAGGCAAATACCTTAGGCCTATGGCCGGTTTCTTTGGCCAATCCCATACCCCTGATCAAATCACTGCCAATTGTCGAAATCGGTGCCAGGTTCCAGAAAAGTCCTATAAAATACCACCAGGCACAGGTAGTTCGCCGGGCCTTCAGCCCCACTGCCTTCATCAAAATCCGCCACCGCAAAATAATTAAAAAATTAATCAAAAAGAAAACAATCGCAGCAGCACTCATATAGCGCATATCTGATCCCTTGATCGCCTGCCATATGTGCTTGTAATCAATGGTGACAAAAACCCATGCCAGCAAAACAAAACTTAAAAAGCAAGGAAGTACAATAGAAATAATATTCTTCAATTTTGGGTCCATCAGGACTTAACTCCTAAGGCAGCCTGGTAACCCTGTTCTGCAATATAGGAACTACGGACCAAAGGCCCGCTCTCTACATACACAAAACCCATTGCTAATCCTTTTTGACGGTACTTTTCAAATTCTTCAGGGTCAAGAAAACGTTCGACCGGCAGGTGACGTTTGCGTTGAGTCGGCGCTAAATATTGGCCAATGGTCAAAATCTGGCAGCCAGCCTCAAGAAGCTCATTCATCACCTCAACAATTTCCTCGTCAGTCTCACCAATACCGACCATTAAAGATGATTTTATAAAGCTATGGGTATTAAGTTCACGAAAACGGCGCAGCACCTTCAAAGAACGGTCATGCAAAGCCTGCGGACGAATATAGGGTGCAAGACGCCTGACTGTTTCTATATTATGGCTGATCACCTCGGGTGCCGCATCACTCAATATTTTCAATGACGCTTCCTTGGCAGAAAAATCCGGGATCAACACTTCAATTTTAACGTCCGGGGTAAGGTGTCGGATAGCCTCGATCGTTTTGGCAAACTGGAGAGCTCCCTCATCTTCAATATCATCACGGGCGACTGAAGTTACCACCACATAACGTAAACCTAATTGTTGAACAGCCAACGCCACATTCTGAGGCTCTTCCATATCAATCAAATCCGGACGTCCGGCCGGAACAGAACAAAAGCGGCAGGCGCGTGTACAAGTGCCCCCTAAAATCATAAAGGTTGCCACACCCTCTTTCCAGCAAGTACCCATATTCGGGCAATTGGCAGATTCGCAAACCGTATGCAGGCGGCTGCCACGAAAAAGTTCTTTCATGCTCCGGATCTTATTCATATCTGGAATTTCCTGCTTAAACCAGCTCGGCAGCTTTACCAGACCTGAATCAAATTTTTCTTTTGTAATCATCGTCGTCACCCAGCACGTTGCCGGCGTAGGTTCCTTTTTTCATCTGTGCTACAATCCGCGTACGATCGCGAGGAGATAAATAATCAAGGATTAATTTCCCTTGTAAATGATCATATTCATGTTGAAACACCTTGGCCACGAGTCCATTTAACTGGGCCCGCACCTGGTGATTTTCCTGATCGGTAAATTCCACCCAAATGGTCTTGGCGCGTTTGACATCGACCAACACGCGAGGAATGCTCAAGCACCCTTCTTCCATAACCTCGCCGCCTGCGGTCCTGATAATCTTGGGATTAATAGCAGCGAAAATCTCTTTCCCGGTATCCACCACAAAAATCTGTTCATTGATACCTATTTGAGGTGCCGCTAAGCCAACCCCTCTGCAGGCGACCATGGTCTCGAACATCGCTGCGATCAGCATGCGCTCAACCGGACCGACTTCCTTGATTGCTTTGGATTTTGTTTCCAGGCATGGGTCACCATAAAGCCTGATTTTTAAGGGACCAAACATCATATAAACCACACGTCATTCCCGCGAAAGCGGGAATCCATTTATTAAATCTTTTTTATTTTGTTCTTTGGATCAAGATAAACGATTTTAGGTTGAAGACGACGGGCTTCTGCGACTTCTAACAAGCCATAACTTAAAATAATCAAACGGTCTCCCACATATCCATGACGGGCTGCAGGGCCGTTTAGGCAGATAACACCAGAAGCAGGTTCGCCTGCGATCACATAGGTTTCTAAACGGTTACCGGTATTTTCATTAAGCACATGCACTTTTTCACCAGGAATCATACCAACTGCCTTGAGGATATCCGAATCAATGGTGATACTACCCTCATATTTCAATTCAGCCTGGGTGATGGTCGCATGTCCTATCTTTGATTTTAAAACTTCAATAAGCATATTTATACTATTGTCATTCCCGCGACTTCGAAGAAGCCCTCGAAGAGGAAAGCGGGAATCCACAATTCCTTTTATAAATGCGTGTTTAATTTAGCTAATAACTTATCTTTTGGCATCGCACCAACTATTTGGTCAACAGGCTGTCCGCCTTTGAAGATCAGCAGCGTCGGTATAGACATCACATTAAACTTACCCGCCAACTCCGGCACCTCATCCACGTTGACCTTGGTCATTTTCATCTTACCCTGTAATTCCGTGGATAATTGGTCAATAATAGGAGCTATCATCTTGCAAGGGCCGCACCATTCAGCCCAAAAATCGACCAAAACCGGAAGTTGCGATTTCACGACTTCGGCTTCAAAATTCTTTTCATCCAAATGTAAAGCGCCCATAATCTAATCCTTTCCTAAGCAATAAAAAATCCCAATGCCTGTTCTTTGGGATATTGTATGTTTATTATATATTTGTTGTGAATATATATCAAATACTATCGTTTTGATATTCTATCTCCCTAGTGAGCGAATAACCGGCATATTTGTCCTGTAATTATACCATTATAGGCACCCAAGGTGTGGCCCAAAATGGCTAAAAGCAGTCCTACGGATGCAAAGCCTGGCTGATAAACTTCCGCGACTACCGGTGCAGAAACTAATCCTGCAAGATTAGACAAAGAAGCAGTGGCGACTAAAAATAATGGTGCGCGGATCAGGCGGGCAGTCACCAGCAATATCATTACATGAATTAAAATCACCACCACCCCTGCCGCGAGTAAAATCCCCACCTGAGAAGCATTACTTAAACTGGCACGGGCACCGATGCTCGTTAGCACAAAATATAAAATCCATTTGCCAAATTTGTTAGCACCTGTGTGCGGGATACGGCTTATCGGTGTCATAGACAAAATAATGGCCGTGGTGGTGACCAAAATAACGGTCCAGGCGTAAGGTGTAAGAATATTTTTTCCTGTTGGTAAATAAATAGATACGGCTTTAGCCGCCAAGCCGATACTAAAAGCTAACACCAAAATAATAATAGCATTACCTATGTTAAGAGATTGCTTCGCCTCGCCCGCAATTGTAGAAACTCTACTGCTTAAATCATCCAGGATCCGCCGATCAGCGCGGTTCCATTTGTCAAAATCTATTTGCCGTGCGGCTAAAGAAATTAAAATACCCACCCATACATACGGTAAAATCGTATCCACGATGACCATCGGCAAAAAAACAGCGTCAGGTGTATTCAAAGCTTCTTTGACTGCAACCATATTGGCACTTCCCCCGGTCCAGGATGCAGACAAAGCCCCAAACCCTCCCCAAAATTGCGGGCCAACCAAAGGTTTAAAAATAATAAAACTAATGACCATGCCAAGCATGATGCCGAATGACCCGGCAAAAAACATCACCAATGCCGCAGGCCCTAGGCGGGAAATGGCCTTAAAATCCACATTAAGCAAGAGCAAAAAAAGCGCCGGCGGTAAAAGGCATTTGGTTATCTCTTGAAATAAGGAACTTTTAGCATCAATAAGCCCACAGGTGGATAAAACCATGGGCAAGAAATAAATCCAGAACATCGAGGGCAGGAATTTAAATAAAAATTTGGTACGCGGGTTTCCCGCTAAAAACAAAATAGTAAATTCGACAGCTAAGAGAACAAGGATTAGAAGTAAATGATGATGGATCATTTTAAGGGGACTACACCAATACCGCTTTTGACCTTGCTTAAATCATACATTCCCTGCGTCGATAAATAGGGATTGCGGGCCACTTCGCCCTTGATAAAAAACGGTGTATCCAGATCGATAAAATCAAAACAGCCCAGGCCTGCGGCTAGATGCGCTGAGGTTGTCATGGCTAAATTTGATTCCATCATCCCGCCGATCATCAGTTTGACACCAGCGGCATGAGCAAAACGGCTGATCTCAAGGGCGTGGACTAATCCAGTTTTCATAAGTTTGACATTAATGGCACCCGCGGCCTTTTCTTTGATGATACGAAGCGCATCAGACAGTGAGGAGGCGCTTTCATCCGCACATACGCATACCTTGGATTCGCGTGTAACTTGTTTTAATCCTTCCCAGTCAGTTTTAGGAACAGGCTGTTCAATCAAATCCGGTACAATCCCAATCTTGTTTAACGATTTTAGAAACTGCAGGGTTTGGCGTGCGGAATACCCTTGATTAGCATCGAGGATGATTTGTGCACGTGGAGCAATATTAGAAACTGCTTCTACCCGTTTAAAATCCATATCCATATCACGGCCGATTTTAATCTTAAAAGCACGGAAACCTTGGGCTTTAAATTCTTTGGTTTTTGCCTTGGTCTCCTCGAGATCAGCAATAACAATGGTAATATCCGTACGCACACGCTTTGGCGTCGAAGCCCACAGACGCCATAATGGAATACGCAAATACCGTGTCAGCGCATCAAAAATAGCCATCTCAACCGCAGCCACTGCACTTTGATTATGGGGCAGACGTTCATGCAGCTGTACTGAAATATCTAAATAATCATCGATGGATTTCCCCTTGAGCCAAAGGGCGATGCTTTTTAAATTCTTTAAAGTCTGGTCAATAGTTTCACCGGTAATATGCGTTGCGACTGCCGCCTCGCCATAACCTTTGGTGCCGTCTTTCAGTTCTATAGTGAATAAAATATTTTCTAAATGATCGTGCTGGCCGGTGGCTATACGAAATGGCTGGAATAAAGGAGCTTGAAAAAATTTAACGGAAGTTTTTACGACGAGCTGTTGTTTATTCAATCGTCACAGTCCTTGTTAAACGCCGCAACAAAGACCCTCTTTCTGATCCCTGCCCCAAGGACAGGTCCGAGATGATCACCCGATCAATGGCATAAGAAATCTCTTTCTGGTCCACGATTTGTTTATAGCTGGTGGTGTCATGGATGGCGTAAGGTTTTCCATTGACCATGCCTAAATAAAGCATGATATGCCCTTTCATGGCTAAAAGAGTGTTACCTGCAGGGGATTTGGCAATAGCGGCAATCTTTGTCATATCATCACTCTTTTCGTCGAAATCCACGGCACTGTTGCTGACCTGTTTCTGATCTTTGGAATCACGCGGTAAAGAAATTCCAACGGTCGCAAAAACCATTTGTAAAAATCTGGAACAATCCTGCTCACCGTACATATCTCCCCAGCCATAAGGTTGATTGAGCATCATCAAGGCTTGCTTATAAATATTCCGTGCGGTAAAAGGTAAAAACCCGGTATTGACATCTTCTGCATTCATAAACGCTTCTTTAACTGCCAAATTACCATCGGCATCCATCACCGGAACATTAATTGTCACACGCCCGGCGTCAACGCTGGTCAAGGGCAGGCGCATGCCCATGCGCACGTAATCATAATAATCAGTCATGGGTTCATTCAAGAAAATATCCGCCTTTGGCTTGATAACAACCGCAAAATCTTTATCTTCAGCAAATTCTTTGACCTGATCAATATCTCCTAAAGCAATATTTTTAGCCTCAACCCACCCATCGCTGATTTCCGTCAGTACATAATACCAAAGCCCATCTGCGGAGGTATGCACCACCGCAACCGGCGTCCCTACATCCAGGGCACTATTTTGCAGTTGGTCAAAATCATAATCATCTTTTTGTTCATATAGGCCTTCATTCGTCGGTAAAAATCGCTGTGAGGCAAAATGCACCACCAAACCATAGCGGGGAGCAACACCTATGACCACCCCACTTAAATTCATGTTACGTTTAACATCATCCATAAAATCCTGATCATCCCTCACACCGGCAGAGGTGTAATAGTTTTTAGCCACAATATCCGACAAAGTCTTTTCAAGATCATCCAGCAATGACTCTGTTTTTAAGTCCTGAATAAGGGTAAAAATATCCTTGGTTAATTTTTTATCTGTGCGCAGGCTGGTATTGAATTGGTCAATCGCATCAGGGTTCATGATCACAGCATCGGGTGAGGGGTGGCGACTGATCCAAAAACCAGCTGTTTTCATCATGCGCAGGGAATGCCCTATGAGAGATGGTGCTTCATAGTTAACACCTTCCTGGGCTAAAACACTGGAAGAAGAAAGCAAAATAAAAATGAGGGCAAATTCAAACTTCATAAATTTATTTTATCACAAACCCCCCAACACCCAAACAATGTTTGCTTATTTGTGTTTAAGTAGACGAAGCCTGCAGCTTATGCTGCAGTTCACTTAAGATTGGCAGATTTACAGCAGGCCTGATTTCGATGATTTCAGGTATAAAGCCTTGGATATTGTTAAGCCGGGTCATGTCTTGTAAGGCCATAGGAAGCGGCACCCCACGACCATCGCGTCGGATTATTAAATTCAAATTCGAAGAATTAAAATTAATACCACCTAAGTCTTCAGAAGATACTGCTGGAGCCATGCCAGAAAAAGTAAACGTGTCCATATGCGTCGGCCGCGACACCACATTAACTCCACTACCAAATGCAGGTAATGCAGCAGCTACTAGTAAAGAAAGTGATGATGCTAATTGCCTCACAGTCATCGAATTGTCCATTACATCAGCCAAGTTAGATAAGAGCTCTGGCGTAGACATTGGCTTTGGCAATAACCGCATTATTTTAGGCATATTCTTGAATGGAAGATGCTCACCAGGCTTGCTATATTCCCCATGATTACCACTCCAAAATACTCGCGGCATATTGGAAACTCTCGGATCAGTGCTAATACTAATTCTTCTAGCCAACTCTTCACCATCCATAACAGGCATATTAATATCAGAAATCATCCCATCAAATTTTTTATCTGGATCTTCCAACAATTTCAACGCTTCTTCTCCATTATTAGCAATCGTGACATTAAGACCCAACACTTTTCCCCACATCCCCAACGACTTAGTAATAGGTTCTTCATCATCAATAATCAAAATATTCTTTCCAGTAAAGAATGTTTTTAAATCCTCCATTGATCTTGTCGTAATCATCGCCGTATCCAAGACTTTTTTAACCGCCTTACCTACTTCGCTACTAAGATTAAATCTCCCCTTAGCAAAGAAATGCCCATCTTCAATAGGAATTCCTGCCGCTCGTAAATCTGCTGCGCTACTATCTCCGCTTGTAGCAAAAACAGGGATTTTCTTACCGTGATCTTGCTCAACCTTATCTAAAGCCTCTTTAATAGTCGGTATCCAACCCCTTACATCAGTCACCAAGGCGTCTACTTCCTCTCCATGTTCTTCCATAATCTTTGCGAGCTGTTTTGGATTATGCGCTTCTAAAACCACATACCCCATTCTTCTTAGTGCATCTGTAATATCCATTTGAATAAATATTTCATCTTCTGCAACCACAACAACCTTTTCTCCTGTGGTCGTCATCGCCACATCAGCGAAAAGATCCCTTGCTACAAAGGCAGATCTCCTTCTAGGATTTTCTTCAAAATAACGTCTTCCTGCAAATGTACCTGCCCACTGATTTAATGCTCTTTCATACAAAACTTCCACATGCACATTTAATTCAGTTCCTGGTTTATACACATCTTCATATGTCACTGGAACTCTGATTTCTGCGTAATTACTGATAGGCCAAACAAGAACTACCTTTTCATCTGGATGCCGTTGCAAAATCTTTTCTACAACTATACAAGAATTAGAAAGAGAAGCTCCAGCTTTTATCGGATTTACTTCTATGGGAAAATCCTCAGCCCGCCATTGCTTCCATTTTAAAGATGCCGCTCCTTCCAAAACTGCATTGAGAGCAATGGTGTCATTAATAGTACTAGCTGCTATTTCAATTTCACCTCTATCACGGCTTGTAATAATATTGTCTAAATCTGCCAAAGGCATAGCCGATACAATTTGCGACACTTCACCGATTCCATTTTTTCTTCCATTTAATATATCAGCCAGACGCTGGACAGTTATCCGCCTGGGATCTATGGGACCTTCCCTGCCAGAGATCTGGGTGTAATATGTCCGTCTTAATCGTCCAACCACAACCCCTTCTCTTGCTTCTCTTAACTCATTTATCATTCGGAGAATTAATTCTTTATGTTGTGGGATGACACTGCTTCTTGGTCTTTTCTCAAATGATTCTGCTATCTTTGTTAATTCGTAAGGAGACGCATAGTCAATAATTGAAGCTACTCCACTCATAAATCTGCCAGTCTGATCCTCAGTAGTAGTTGCAGATCTCTGCGACAAATAAATTAAACTCTCAACAGCTATTTCTGTGCTCTGTACATCCAAGGCTCGATTCATAATAACTCTAAAAATTTCAATCAACTTTGGAAAAATAGTTCTATCCTGAAAAAGTAGACTATGTAATTCGTCCGATTGCCTTAGAATATGGTCTACCATTTGCATCACTACTTCTGCTCTTCTGCTAGTGACCATGGGCAAACCCCTGACTTCATCTCTTACGTTTACAGCTTCTCCCCGTGAATTTAAATAAATCCCGATTGGAAATCTAGTTTCCCCACCATTAAGTAATTTATTAACTCCAACTGTTCTTAAATACCCGCAAATTAAATCTACTATTATTGGTAAATCTTCTACCGAATAAGAACCGCCTAATTCTCCTAATAATTTCTTGAAAAAAGCGCTAATGGCTACTTGATAATCTCCCACGAAGCTCAGTTCTCTAATAGCTTTGGGTTGAGCCCAATACCAATATTCTTGATTTCTAACTGCATCATCTGTCTCTTTCAGCAACGCACTTTTAACCATTTTTTCTGACCTTAACACCACCCTCGACCTTTCAAAATCGCTTCCTGGCACCGGTATTGGGCTAACCAAAGCAAATCCCAAAATTCTTCGATTAAATCCCCTCACATCATCGACATATTGATATAGAAAAAATGGACGCAAACTCTTAACATCGAGTGTCTCTAACAATGCTTTTGCTTTTTCAAATTCAATTTTAGCCTGTTCAAAATTCTCTGAATCTAGCGCCTTTGTTCCATTTTTCATATATCTTTGAATGACTGGGCCATTTTCCTCATACGTCGTCTCAAAACGCCCCCTATCACCGCTGGGACGGACACTCCCTTTCTCATATTCCTTCTTAAATTTTAAATACGTTTCTACTGTCCCAGACTTTGAACCATACACTTTTTCCAATATTGATCTGGTTTCAACTCCTAAAACCTTGGTACGTCGTTCAAGCAAATTCATTTTTGCAAACACCATACACAGTTTTCCACTAGGAAGTTCTATCAAAACATGATTTGCAATTAATGCTTCTATAATTTTGTTACCAATAAGTTTAGCCAATGGTGGCAGCTGATCGATAAAACTTGTTCTATCAAAGTCAGCCAAAGATTCCATGGCTTCTATGGCTTCTTTTACCGCATTTAAATCATTCCTTTGGTAATAAACAACCGCATATTTAAGCCTAAAATACTCATCAAATAAATTCCCGAGATCCACTGTTAAGCCCATTTGTTGATGCAACGCTACCAGATTAGAATAGGCAAGGCTTAATTCTGCATTTGCATCATCCCGTTCTCCTGCTCTAATCAATTCTTCACACGCTTTCAACTGGTCTTCAACCCGTACTTTTGGATCTATTACCGTTGTCATCGACTGATCTCCCAAGCCTAAAAAACGAAGCAGTGGTTTATCGCTGGGAGGATGTCCCAAAAATTCCTCTTGATTCTCAGCCTCGTGATTGCTTCCACCTGGCTCTAAAATTAAAGTTCGAAATTCTCTTCCCACTTGAGGATCAAAATCCACCGTCCTATCATCGCCTTCGCCCACGATCCTCATTGCTTTTATAAAACGTTCGCCGTCATCCTCTGCAACCCCGAGCGATTCGGCATATGTAGAAAAACGTGCATCATAATTTGATCCCATAATATGCCGCCATGCAGCTTGATAATGCGTCCCTGCTGTCGGATAGATTCCTGCCTCATTCATCGTGTTAAAATAAACTTCAGTTGAGCTGCCAGGCACGCCCGTATGATATCTTAAATCAACAAGAGATAATGCCACCCTCTCAAGCCAGGTATACGCTTGCCCCACCTTGCTTGAAGCTATCATCTTATTAAGTAGATCATCCGAAACTTTCTTTCCTTGAATTCTTCCATTTTTTCCTATAATTCTTCTGAGGATTTCGGGATGATATACCATGTTTTCAAACATCTGCGAAGGGACTTCATCAGCACCACGCTTTACCCCATGAATTCCGGAAAGTGATGGGTATTTAGCTCTTGTAAGTGCCGCATGCATCAGGTGGCCAAATTCATGCATAAATATCGCTACTTCTTTATATGTAAAATTATTTCCTGAGAAATTAGCCACCATCCCTTCCACTGTAGGCTCATACGTCCCATCCGGATGCTCATAAGCTCGACGCATGTTGAAGACAGCAAAACCACCTTGCTTACCATCATGCGCCTTTATATCTAAATAAAATTGTCCGATAAAATTCCCTGTTGTTGTATCACTCACTGAAAAAAGCCTGGCATCTTTATGCCAAGCATTGGTTGAGCCTCTAGGCACTTCTGTAAACGTAACATCCAGGATTTCTTGATAAATATCTAATATATTATTAATTGTTCTATCAATAGGAAATAGTTCACTCAATTTACTTGGATCAAAACCTAAAATTCTTTCTCTTAATAAATTTTGATAATATGCTCTCTCCCAATTTTCAATTTTCGTGGCTGATCGATCTGTCTCTTTCTTTATATCAAGAAGCTGAGCTTCTTCTTCCGCTACAAGCGGCATTAAGCCAGTCTTTAACTGATTTAAAAAACTTTCCACCTCTTGACGATCGTTAGACATATACCTTTTGATGATATAATCAGCATATGTATCATAACCAAGTATCTTAGCAAGCTCCTCACGTCTCCCCAGGACCTCTTCAAGCAGGGAAACATTATTTAAAGACTGTTGTAAAATAGGAAGAATTCTAGAAAATTTATCCCCAAAGATGGCTGACATACGTTCAGAATCTTGCCTCAATTTTAATGTTAAAACAATTTCCGTAGGACTTTTGCGCCTTGCCCAACCGTTATCGATCAATATTTGGGAATCTTCATCCCAGCTAAGTCCATTAGTTTTATCTTTCTCAAATTGATCTTTTGTTACTACCTCTTCACCGGCAGCCCGATTATTATAGGCAAATTCAACTTGTTTCCGAAGAGCAGCATTAGTAGACAACTGCATAAATCTGTCATATTGGATGGGAGAAGAGAACTTATTGATAACATATCCTTCTGTCTGTGGATCATAAAAACTTTTTAGTTCATCACCTTTAAAAATACCTTCAAGATCACTCTCAGACACCTGAATATTCATTTTATACCCACCAAGATTTGCCTGAAACTGGCTAATTAATCCCCCTATTTCTCCTCTAATTTCAAGGACTCTTGCCTGCTGCTCGTCAGTCAATTTTAATCCAGACAAACCTATCCCAAGATCTCTAAAATCATCGAGTGTCCAGTCCAAAAGATACTGGTCTGTTTCATCTAATTTTTCTCCCTTAGCCTGATATTCTGCAATCGCATCATAAATTTCACTTCTTGTACGGGATTTTCTTAAAACTGGCAAAATCCTTGATTCAAAATCATCGCCGATGGCTGCTGTCATCTTCGCTACTAGATTTTTATCATTCAAATTTACAGTTATGCGTATCTTGGTGGGGCTTATGCGCCAGGCCCATCCATTTTCAACTAATTTTTTAGAAACCTCATCCCAATCAGCTCCGATGTCCTCCCTTGTAACAGTTCCTAAATATATATACCCCATCAGCAATTGGTTTGTTGCCAGACGAATTGCCTCAGCCGTATTATGCAATTCTGTATCAGGGGTAACAAAAGGAATGATTTGCCAATCCAAAGCATTAAATAATTCTGCCCTGGCAATATCAAATGCAGCGACAGTATTCTGAAAGGTCCTTTGTTCGACCGGCCTATTAATAATTTCCTCTACCTCTGCCTCAAGCCTGTCTCTAGCCGCATTAATTTTCGCTTTAAACTCTTCAGCTGTTAATTCTTCAAAATTATTCTCTGGTAGCGGCTCATCTAAGACTGTGTTAATCTCTACACCATCATTACTGATCGTTATTTTATGTGTAGAAGTTCTAATGACTACTTGATTATTTTTATTCACCTTTTCCGTATATATTTTCTTCACACCCTTAATGTAGACAACGGCACCTCGAGCATCCACCCCAACAGCTTTAAGACTTTTTTCTTCTGATTCATATTGCCGGGCTAACGGTGCAATTAATGATGACAAACCAAAAAACTTTACAACACCCTGCTGCTGATCAACAATACTAAAAGTTCCAGCCCTATACTCCGTCAACTTGTACGCATACTCACCCTCTTGAGTGATTTCTCTATCTACTTTAGCGATACCATCATAAAGAACCACCGCTACACCCCGTGGCCTAGCTAACACTTTTAATCTTTTAAATTCTTCAATCGCTTTGGCACCTGGATGCCAATGATAAGAAGGACTTCCATATAATCTTTCATCACTAACGGGGGCAAGTGGATAAGAAACAGCAGCTTCATGTCCTGTTACAATCTTTGTTAAAAATTGATCTTTTATTATCCATCTCTCACCACTTTTAGGGTTAATTAAAACTGTCCCTTCTGGCAAAAGCCGCATCTCTTCCCTAGCCTTTTTATTTTCTATCGTCATTGCATTGTCAGGCATAACAAGGGCTACTTGTATAAGAAACTCTGCAATTTCTTGAGCGTCTTTCGGATAATTCTGTTCATCTGGCCGTATCTCAATCCCAGGTAATGCGTCTTGAAGTATGCCTCTAAACTTTTCATCGGCGTACGCGGTTTGCCATAGTTGTGATCTCAATTCAGGGTACTCAAGACTCCTTGCAATTGCCAAAACAGTTCCACGATCAAAACCAGGCACAGCATTTATGCGCGTGGCAGCATCCTCAATTTTAGATACCTTATCAGAAAGTCCGGTTTCGCTAGAAATTGTTACTTGCGTTTGACCAGGCGCACTTATCTTCCTGGCAACTACCACCAAAACATTTGATTCAACTTTAACCTTACCAGATGGAATACTCGGGTCATGATAAAAAACCCGATTACCTGTATTAAAAATCATCACATTTGCGTTACTTGGGATATTCCGTACCTGCATACGGTTAACTTCGAGTGTTGCTCCTTTTATTTCAGATTCTATTAATTGAAAACCTGCTTTCTGTAAAGAGGCATCAAGCGCTGTTTTAAACATATCTACGGCGTCCACCTTAACAGACCTTACCTTTAAAATCCTCAATATGTCCGCAAAAAGTCCTTCATACTGTTCTTGCAGCTGAGCAGGTGAATTTTGAATCTCAACAAAATATTTTAACGGATCTTTAAGGTAATCACTCAGTAATTTTACATCTGCGTCATGCATTTTATGTCGGCTTGTCGCAAAACTCATTGCTAACGCTCTACGGTTAACCTTCAAATAACTCCGCATGACCTTTTGATTTGTTCCAGGCATAAACGAGACAGCAGGGAAAAAAACTGCATCTTGAGATGCCATTACTACATCAGCCGATGGTGCCAAATCAATAAACCCAACCATTAAGCCATCTTCCCTTAAAACACGATGCATTTCTGCTGTCGCATGATCCAAATCAAAAAATGTATCCAGGACAGCATAGCTGACAATACCAGGTATTGAATTATTAGGAAACTGCATCGCATTGACGTTAACAACAATCTTGGGCGTGTCATATTGATTACGTTTCAAATTATCTTCAATGACATCTGATTGAATAATACGCCCTCTCATTCCTTGAGCAAGACGAGAAAGCTCCCCTTCCCCACTTCCTATCTCTAAAATCGGCGAAGTAGTATGACCAAAATATTGCGCTAATGTATTTCCAACAACCATACTCGTGGCAGGTCTAAAATCTTGTCTGAATTCATTGTACATTCTAAACACTTCAGGGGTGTTCCATAGCGGTGGACGTTGATCACCATTCATCGCTTCGTCACCGCTGTTCAGATTTTCTTTTTCACCTGTTCCATGAATATCGGTTTTGACAACTTCATCTTTTCCCTCTGCAAACTCGTCAGGTATTTGATCCACAACTTCTGCTGGCAATGTTACAAAATCATGGACAACTGCAACGTTAGGAACCAGGTATGGAATTCCATTAGGTCCCATCCTTACAAGGCTTCTCCTAAACCCACCTGAAAAATACTTCCTCGGAATAGCTTCATTGGTGTACTTATCCACATCTTCCTTGATGTAATTAAAGACACCTTTTTTGAACGCCTTCAAATAACGTTCATAGATTGCTTCATTGGTTTTGGGGTCCTGGTCAACACCTTTGACCTTGGCTTTGTCGGCATACACCTTCCCTAATAGTGACTCCTTCAAGGCTTTCTTATACCAGGTCGCAAGCACCATGCCGCTGTACATTTGGCGCAAGCTTGCAAAATTCTTACCTTCATTGACTTCTTTTTCTAATTCGGGAAGGATGATTTCACGGATGACTTGGGAAGCGATCGCATGGGTGTTGTTCTTGTTATGGATTCCCGCTTTCGCGGGAATGACATTATTGATCGCGGAATGTTTTTGTAAGGACAGATAGTCTTCTTCTAACATCACCTTTAAATGGCTTTGGAGAATGTAGGCGGTGTTGCCGCTTTCGTAGACAATGGCTTGATCCGGCACAATCCACACTTTATTAAACGTATTCACTGGAATACTGGTGGTGTGGTATTCTTTCCAGGCACGTTCATAGATCCTAGCCCAAAACTTCTTACCCAAACCATCTTCGGGATAAATCAGGCTTGAAGTGATTTGTTTGAGCATATAATCTTGGGCCAAAAGGTCCCGGCCCATTTCAGTTTTTCCGAAATCGTCCTTAATAATACGATTATGTTCATACGGGGATAGATTGACCCATTGGTCTTCATCAGGAATGGTCAAAGAGGCCAGAAAATATTTGACCAATTTCGTATATTCTAGCTTTTTTTGATCACTATCTAATTCTTGATCGCCTTTATGGATTAAAAAATCAAACTGCAAAGCATTATCCGGATGAATGGTTATGCCCTGTAAATAGGCCGGTGTAAATTCAGGACTTAAATGCACCATCACTCCAGGCATTGGCAAACGCGGCATCTGATCCTGTGACAACTGGGCATAGGCCGGGCTTTTAACCGAAGTAACGATAAAAGCAACTAAAATAACTATAGAAGTAATTTTATATATTCTTCTTAACATAATCTTAACAATTTTTAGGGTACATGGGACCATTTCTCCCTGTTTTCAAGCTATATAGGGAAGTGTGCCATATTATATAAGCACTGTCAAGTGAGTGGGCTTTTTTAAGGATAAATAAACTGAATCGGCGTTTGAACGTCCGGATGCAGGCTTTTATGCACTGGACAGCTCTGGGCTGCGGCTTCAAGCATGCTGCGCTTATCCTGAGGAATGCCAGGAGCCATATGAAGGATAACACTGATACTGCCAATACGCCGCACAGGTGCAGTGATCATTTCCTTGCTAACTTCAACCTTAGTCCCTTTAATATCAATATTATGCTTTGCTGCGGCAATGCCCATAATGGTGAGCATACAAGAGCCTAAAGCTGCTGCCACTAAATCAGTTGGAGAAAAAGCTTCTCCACGGCCCATATTATCCTTGGGAGCATCTGTACGGATAACAGTGCCTGAAGGTTCGTGGGTTAAACTGCAGCGCAGCTGACCTTCATAAATAATATTCGTTTTAACCATATTTACTCCTATCTTATGGATCCCCGATTAAAACATTCGGGGATGACGAACAACTGTGAGTGTCGGGTATGACGACCCGTTAAAAACGCTAATGAACAGGCTCTATGATAATGCCTTTTTGAATATACACCGGCCTTATATACTTTCTTAGTGTTTTCAGCTGTAAAGCGTATACGATGGCAGCTATGATACAAAATAATCCACCCCAGAGCAAGGTATTATCCGCCCCGATTTTTGCGGCCAAAACTCCTGAAAATAAAGAACCAAAAGGCGACAGGCCCATAAATGCCATTGTATAAAAACTCATCACGCGCCCCCGCTTGTCTTCCTCGACGATAGTTTGCAAAATAATATTGGAAGATGCCATCTGCACCATCATACCGAATCCGGAAAATAAAAGTATCGGCATGCCAATCATCAAAACAGATGTGCGGGAAAAAACAATGATCCCTAGACCAAAAATGCCGGCTGCCCATGCAATAACCTTACCTAAACCCAAAACATTTTTCCGTCCAGCTAAATAAATAGCTCCGGTCAATGCCCCTAAACCCGATGCCGCCATCAATAATCCCAAGGTCCTTGAACCGCCATGAAAAATATCTCTGGCAAAAACAGGCATCAAGGCCTGGCTGCCCCCGGCAACAAAACTAATCACTGCTAAGAGCATTAAAATAGTACGGATCGGCATAAAATTTAAAGCATACGAAAAGCCTTCTTTTAGCTGGAGCATAACTGGTTCCTTATGACGGCTCGAACGCTCCCAACGGGGTAGTTTCATCATCACTAAAGAAAACAACACCGCGATATAACTCAACGCATTGATCAAAAAACATGTGCCTTCCCCGAAGAGGGCAATCAAAATACCCCCGATGGACGGGCCGATGAGACGGGCAGCATTCACCATGGAAGAATTAAGCGCAATGGCATTACTTAAATCTTCTCTCTCGTTAATCATGTCCACCGTAAAAGACTGGCGTACCGGAATATCAAAGGCATTCACAGCCCCTAAAAAGAAACTCAAACAAAGGATATGCCAGACCGCAATCGTATGCGTCACGTAAAGCACAAAAAGCACCAATGCCTGCAGCATAGCTAAAGATTGGGTGATGAGTAAAAGACGGTGGCGATGATGGCGGTCAGCAATCACACCAGCCAAAGGAGCCAAAAGAAAGGTGGATATCTGACTGGAGAAGCCGACTAATCCTAACAAAAACGCGGAATTAGTCATACTATAGACCAACCAGGAAACCGCAATCATCTGCATCCATGTACCGATAAGCGAAATGCTCTGCCCGGCGAAAAAAAGACGATAATTTTTATGGCGCAAGGCGCGAAAAACTGTTTTAATGTTCATAGAATTTTTAATTATATCAAAGATTCCCGCTTAAAGCATGCGGGAATGACATTATTTAATTTATGCCAAGCAAAATTTCAACTCATCACTTTGCCACTGCCCTTAAAAATCCTGATATCCGTTTTTGGATCGGTTCTGTTGGATTTTTTACTTTAGGCAGCCGGGCTTTGGCCGTGGTCATTGGTTTTCAAATTTATAGAATCACCCATAGTGCTTTGTGCTTGGGCTGGTTAGGCCTCGTCGAAGCTATTCCAGCTCTTTCGTTGGTTTTGATAGGCGGTTATGTGGCCGATCATTTTAGCCGCCGTAAAATCCTTTTAATTACCAGAGCATCGTCTTGTATTTGTGCTTTAGCCTTAGCCTCCTTGTCTGCGCAAAGTTATGCTCATTCCCTGATAGGTCTTTACGCTGTTGTTTTCGCCGCTGGAATCGCCCGCGGTTTCGCAGACCCTGCCAACAGCGCCTTTGAAGCCCAAATAGTGCCTAAGACAATAACTGTTAATGGTGCGTCCTGGATTGCCAGTGTCTGGGTTGGATGTTCTGTCGTGGGACCTGCTATTATTGGTTTTGTATTTGATGCTTGGGGTGCTTATGGCAGCTACATTCTCATCACAGCCTTTTTTATTCTCTCCTGGTTTTTCACCCTGGCGATTGGCCCCAAACCCCAAATCATGCCTCAACAAAAAGAACCTATTTTAAAAAGCATTACTTCAGGCTGGCGCTTTGTATTGAGCCAGCAGCCTCTTTGGGGTGCCATGACCCTGGATTTAATTGCCGTTCTTTTTGGTGGAGTGATCGCCCTTTTGCCGATTTATGCCAGCGATATTTTACACGTCGGCGCCAAAGGTCTGGGCTTGCTTAATGCCGCCACCTCGGTAGGGGCTTTGGCCACTATGCTCTATGCAACCAAACACCCGCCCATTGCCAAGGCTGGACGCAATTTACTTTTTACCGTCGCTGGTTTTGGCGTGAGTATACTTATTTTTGGCTTCTCTAAAAATTTCTTATTGTCTCTATTCGCTTTGGCCTTAAGCGGTGTGTTCGACGGGATCAGCATGGTGATACGGCGCTCCATGGTCAGGCTTTTATCACCTGATGATATGCGCGGACGGATCTCTGCGGTGAGTTGGATATTCATCTGTTCTTCTAATGAATTAGGGGCTTTTGAAAGCGGCATGATGGCAGCGTGGATCGGGGCCATCCCTTGCGTTGCCGTCGGCGGTGTTATTACTTTAGCGGTGGTGGGCTTGACGGCAAGTATCGCCCCGCAACTGCGTAAGTTACGTTTTGATCCTCACACCATGGAACGCGTTTACTTACCGTAATCATTCCCAGTAAAAGAATTATCCCCGGCAAAAGGAGCAACCGTTGAGTTACCCACCTGCTGTTGATAACTATCCCCGGCAAAATAGGTATTGTCCGCTTGTATAGTGTTCGTTCCAACAAACTGATTATCTGTCTGTTGATGAACATCTTCGCCTACAAATGAACTATTGTCCCCGACGAAAGAGCTGTCTGTCTTTTGTGCAACCTCATCGGCAAGAACTTTGTAGGTCAAGCTGAAACCGAATAACACTAAAATCAGCAATAAATATTTCTTCATAACCTTATTTTTAACACAAACAAGGACCTAATTCAACACTTGATGGTACGGAATATCTGATTCAAGACTCAAGAAGACTGGCAGATTGGTAAGCGGAACAATGGATCGAATTTTAAATTCCAGGCCATCAAAACCCTCAGTCTTGATACGCGCAATCATGGCCGAGTCAAAGTTCATTGAGATACCCTTGTCACCTTTTTGAATATTCATTTTCATATTACGGGAATTGAAATCAATACCACCAGGATCTAGCATCGCCCCATCTTTTCCTGCTTTCTTTCTTTGAGCTGCCATTCTACTAAGTTTTTCATCATCATACGAGCTACTATAGTCACGGTCCTTTACCCTGGTGGTGGGCACTGTGTTAAATTCTCGATCGAAAAAGATAGCGACTGTTCCATTTCTAAGATTAATTCTAGGTATTATCCTAATTACATTAACATGTCTTTCAAGAGAATCAGATAGAGGCACTTTAACATGATATATCGCCGCCATAAATATAAAACGCCAAAGAATGTATTCACCATTATTAAGACCAATAATACCGACGGGAAAATTCATATTACAAGGGGCCTCTAATAATATAGGGTACATTTGTTTTTTCTCGACATCTGACATTGTAGGTAAAACCATATTAGAACCGTCTTTTCCTTTAAGACCATAAAACTTGTCTTGAATTACGCCATATTCAACTTTAATACCATTTTCGACTACCACCATTGGAACTATGTAACCATTGCTTATCAATTCCTGCCATTGGGCATCTGAAAATTTTTGTTTTATAACAGTCCGAACAAACAATCCAATGGTCGCATTTAGAATATCTCCCCCCTCAGAAGTAAAAATGAGCCTAGCTTCCTTAAAATATACTCCATCTAAATGGGCCCAACGTAACAGTCTTTTTAATTGAGTACGTGTTGGTGAATCATCCAACATTAGCGGCCTGTTATAAATCTTCATTTTTTGACCTATTTCAGGACCATCTTCCTGCACCCCCAACTTCAAAACCAATCCTTTTTTAAATTTCCTTGGCGGTGCAAGCGTATCCATGGCTTGATCCTTAAACTGAACAGCCCCTCCAAAAGGCTTGGCAGTAAAACTGTCTAAATTTTCTGGATCTTCTTGACTTAATTCTAGTACATAGCATTTTTGTTTATCTTTTTTTAATGACATTTTGAAAAATACACCGATCCTTATTTGAATCTCTTCTAAATTCTTTAATTGAGCCTTTTGCAAAATATCATAAATTTGACTCTTCATCTTTAAATTCCAAGCTTTGGGAAGGGCCTTTATAAAATCTACTCTATTCATGTTATAGAATTGTTTGGAAATTCTACCTCTGATGTCGATAAATCCACCCTGTAACAATACCCCCCTTATCAAATGATCTACATCTGCTGACGGAGTTGGAGTGGTAGGCTGAGACGATTGAGAGATGGTTGAAAATGCTAGTTTTGCGACAACTCCAGAATTTTCGTTAAGAGAATCTGAAGCGGTATTTTCAAACAACTCTGCAATATTTTTGCTAACATCAATTTCTTTACCTAAAAGACTCTCATGAAAATATCCCATTGTCTTATCTAAAACGATTTTACCATTACCTTTAATAGCTTTGACTATAGCCTCTTCAGTAAGCGCAATGGCATGCTTGTTTTGATCTTGAGCTATCCTGTCAATAATTTGCCCTTGCTCTTTATTGGTCAAGTCTGTATCAACAATATAGGAAATACGGACCTTGGGGATTCCATTTCCTAAAATACGGATAATTTTCCTAATTAAAACTTTAGATTCCGAAACAGATTTTGGCCAGGATTCCGGCAATTTATCGAGTAAACGTGCTGTGCTTTCTTGACCTACAAATTCTTCTTTAGCTTCACGTGCCATAGCCTCCAATATGCTTTCACGATCTTTTTCTAAATAATACCATTTCAAAAATTTAGAAAATAAACTGCCCCGAAGGCCCTCTAAACGCAAATCAAACACATCTTCCTTCTCAATGGTCTTCAACCCTTTAAACATTCCTAAAACTTTTGCCTTTGCTTTCGTCCCACCTATCAATGCTGAATCTACACGGGCAGGAAAAGCATCAACAGTCGCAATAAATTCATGCCCCGGTGAATCTAACATTGAAGCATCAACATTCTCAACAACACTTGGCGTTATCCCCTCCCAAATATCTTCCCCACCTGAGAAATATTTTCTCGGAATAGATTGCTGACTGATTTTATCAATATCTTCTTTAATATAATTAAACACACCTTTCTTATACGCCCGTAAGTAACGATTGAATATTTCTTCGTTGGTTTTTAGATCAGCCTGATTTATCCCAACCTTGACCTTACTTTGATTACCATAAATCTGTGTAAGGATGGCATTTTTAAGAGCTGTTTTATACCAGCTGGCCAGGATCATCGAATAGAACATCTGACGTAAAGGGGCAAAATTTCTGCCTTGATTGACTTCCTTTTCGATTTGGGGAAGAATGATCGAACGGACTATATTAGACCCTACTGAGTCTATATTGTTGCGAATAACCGTGTGTTTCTGTCGCGCCAAGTAATCCTCTTCCAGCATCACCTTTAAATGCGCGCCAACCACATAGGCGACGTTGCCACGCTCATAAACATCCGCCCTGTCAGCCACTATCCACACCTTATTAAAGGTGTTAACAGGCACTTGTGTTGTCCCGTATAATTCTTGAGCTTTAGAATAAACCTCATCCCAAAAAGTCTTACCCAAATTTTTCTCAGGATAAATCAAAGAAGCTGTTAATTGCTTCAAGATATAATCCTGCGCCAACATATCGCGGCCCATTTCTGTCTGGGCTAAGTTTGAAGCAATCATCCTGTTTTTCTCATAGGGAGACAGATTGACCCATAAATCCTTTTCAGGAATGGTCATTGCGGCCAGGAAGTATTTGATGAGTTTTGAAGATTCTTGTTTGAGCTGTTTTTGTTGTTTGGAAAGGGAATCAGTGCCGGTATCAATAATAAAATCAAAAAGAAAAGGATTTTCAGGATGGACTTTCAGCCCCTTAATGAGTATTGGCTCATAAGTAGGGCTTAGGTTAACCATCATTCCTGGTTCAGGCAGGCCTAACAGATTGTCAGCATGAGCTTTGGGGATGGGAGTAACCAAAGAACATACAAAAGACACTATAATTAAAACATTGAAGAATTTGGAAGGCATAATATTTAAAGCAATGGGGATTACTTTAAATACACATTAGGGCATTTACATAAATAATGGATTAGGAATATATAAAGAAAAGGTTAAGCTGCATTATCGACCAGCCCTAAAAACACCTTGAGATCAGTCATCGGCCGGATACTGATTATCACCGGCACAAAGCCAGGAGCATTTTGTAGCTGAGCAAGTAAAGCAGGACTCAAATGAAACTCTATCCCCTTGTCCCCCTCATCTGTACACTCATAATTATTGTCTTTTCGGTTGTTACCACATCTACTACTGTCATTCCCGCGAAAGCGGGAATCCACTTTCGTTTGTAAGAAATCATTAGCATGTGTTAAATCAATACCACCACTTCTAGTAATTTGAACACTGTCATTTGCTGTTCTTATCAAAGCGGAAATGGCATTCAGATGATTTGGAATTCTTGAAATTTGCGCTAATTCCGCAAAATCCAATGGTTTCTTTTTAAATGGAGCTATATTGATCAAATATGTTTTTTCATAAGGAGCCTCTGCATAAGGTTTTGGTAAAATTGTTGGTCTAATTCTCCCCCTACTCCTATCAAATATTTTCTCATAAAAGGGAATAGCTCTCAATTCAGCAGGAATAGCAGCTTGGTTAATTCCTCGTTGTGCTCCTGTATTTATAAAAAACTCTACCATCTTTGATCCAATCCCTTGACCTTGAAAACCAGAAAGAGTTTCGATATTACTAAGAGTGTACGGAAGATATTTCCTTGGTGAAACTATCAGCATTTGTCCAACTATTAAACCAGTTCCTGTTACAAAGACATACCACTCACCATCTTTCTCTAGTGCTTTCTCACGAACTCTTTCTCTTACTTGATCGACAGCCTCGGCATCCCATGGACCGGTGTGACCTATTTTATAAACTTGCGTATAAAATTCTTCTTGCTCTTGTGAACTCAATCCTTCCAAAGCATCTTTGACTGAAACAAGGCTTCCTTTTCCTTCCAACCTGTTTGAAGCTTTACTCGAATTACTTTTTATTCTCATCTTCTTACTTAATTCTTCAGCTATCGCATCCATCGCCTGATCCGCTAATTTTATCCCATGACGAATTCTTGTTAAAATATCTGATAAATAGGCTAAACGTCGATCGTCTTTTACATCCTTACTTTTCACCACCCATCCAATACTTAAAATGAGCTGTTTTTTCTGCCTGTCTGCATAAGCCAACATCAATGGATCATCTGACCACCGTACTTCCCAACCGGTTTCATCAAAAAATTTTCTTGCTAATCTAATTAGTTTATCATCAACACTTGCTTTAGATTGCCCATCAAGAAACCTTAAAGTATTTTTATAAACCATATTGGCGTACAAAGCTTCTTTCCGATGATATAGACTAATGATCGGCATAAATCCTCCAAAACTCCACCCTAAAATAGAAGTTATAATCCATGAAAGTGGGGGAAGGATTCCTTGACTAAGTTGATCAACAATAGCATGACCTATCCCATAACCAGCTCCGATACAAACTCCTCCAGCAACCATTCCTGAAAATAATAAAACTTTATGGTCACTTCTTCTTAATGTGTCCTCAAATACTGTCTTGTTGTCCCATCGTTCCAATGCATGATAAAATAAAGCCCTTGCTAGAGAACTCTTAGTAAACGGGATTTGATCTTGATGAAAATCAATCTCAGGAAGATGGGTATTGCTTTGAGAATCAGACCGATTGTATATGACCACTGATGGATTATGCATTCCCGGGCCTACTACCGCATCCATCGCCTGATCCGCTCCATGATTGTCATGCCCAACCATTGACCGATCCCCTGCCACCTTCACTCGCTGGTCAGGATCTTCTCTAAGACCAAGAAAAGTTTTGTTGATAATTTGGCTAACAACCAAATCTCTTTCTTCATCAACTCCTAACATATCTATCTTTTTAGGAACAACTGGCAACGCTTCAAGAATCCTGTGTGCTGATTTTAACATTACTAGGTGTGCCCTAATGCCTTGGAAATTAGCCCCTCGGACATTAGCCCTAAAAAAAACTACATTTGTCAAATTTGCATCTGTAAAATCAACACCTTCAAAATTTGACCAACTCAACGTTGCCCCTTCCAACTCAGTCTCAACAAACTTCGATCCTGAAAAATCACAACCCCAAAAAACCATATTACTTAAATTCAATCTGCTAAAATCTTGGCCCCTAAAATCCCACCATTCATAAGGTATATTGTGAACTTGCGTTCCCGTTAAAGTCATATCATCAGATTTCACTACAGAAAGACGTTCACTATTATCAAATTTAATATCTTCAACTTCTCCATAGTCATCCATTCTTAGCCATATACTTCTTGCACGCAAATCATTATGTAGAAACCATTGGGAACTATCAAAGCGAAACGTATTCTCAACTGCTTTAATGATTTTAAGCCGATTGGATTCTAAAAATTGACTACCAAATTGCTTACCCAATTTACCGTGATCAGCAACAAGAGAATCTAATGTCTTATACCCAAATGGCCTCAAATCAAGCTCATAATAATACTCCTGGTCCCCTGGCAAAAAGGATATCGGTATCAATCCTGGCCTATTGGATTCCAATAATGCTTTAGTTGCTTTAAATGCATCCAGTGCTCTAAATCTTCTTTTTATTACATTTATCGATGGTTCTCCTTGTTTTCCTGGAATAATTTCATAAACATGCATTTCATTTCCGGTTGAATTTTCAATGGGCTCTACTGCTTTTAAACTTTCTAAATTTCCATTTCTTTCTAATACAAAAGCTTCCGCTGTTTTTGCCGCGGCTCTTATTCTTTGAGTAATACTTTGAGAGTTTGGCTGATCGTATATGACCCCTGCTGCTTCCATCGCTTTATCCGCTACCTCCATGGCCTCTGGGCTCAGATCAGCAAGGCCATAATAAAACTTTATCCCGAACCTATCATAAAATAGCCGTTGCAAAAGATCTGCTAGTTGAGGCTCTTCAGGATGTACTTCAACATAATCAGGAAATATTTCTGCTGCATCAACTGGACAAAGTTTATGGCTCATATGCCCTGTCTTTGTCGGATCCTTTACATGAATATATTCCAATGGCGGAGTAAAACCTGCTCGGACCAAAAACTTCCCTATTTGTTTTCGCTCTTCTCTCAATGGAGACTGCACACCTAATTCTGTTATTTGAGTATCTGTTATAGGATCACCTGAAAAATATTCCATGACGTAAAAATGAGGCGTGTCGCCGATCATATATCGTTTAACTAATACAGGTTGTTCTTGTCCATCAATATCAGCCATAGCTAAAAATAAAGCTTGCCGCGATTCAACATAAAAGACCATGGATTTAATTTTAATTCTAGGCATATTTTCCATAGGTGTTACATCTAATGCTTCTACTTCTTGTGGCAACTTGCTCGTATCCATAGACTCCGCAGTTGTTGGTGTCCAAACATCTTTATGGACATTTTTTTCATGAACATACTTCCATTTGCCATTTTCATAAATAAGTCCAAATTTTTCCAAATGACTCATCAACTCTTTTCCATACTCTTTTTTATTATCTTCTTGCACCATGGGCTGTGGTGCTACGGCTAGATTAGTTTCAATAGGTACATCTGGTTCAATCCCAGCAGAAACGATCTCATCTCTTGAAGAAACCGTCCCTAGTCTTTTTCTTATTCTTAAAAAACCGAGCATTGACCTGTCACCAACTTTGTCAATTTTATTAGCCATACCAAAAAGAACACAGCCTCCTGAAAAATATTTTCTTGGAACAGTCTCTTGTGTTGCCGGATCGATGTCCTCTTTAATATAGTTGTAGACGCCTTTTTTGAAGGCTTGGAGGTAGCGTTGGTAAATGTATTCCACGTTGTTCTTGTTCTGGATTCCCGCGTTCGCGGGAATGACAAGACCTTGAATCTTATTTTTGTCCGCATAGACTTGTTCCAAAATACTATCTCGAATTTTCTTTTTATACCATGCCGCTAAAATTAATGAGTTGTATACTTGACGGAGTTGGGCGAAGTTTTTGTCTTCGTTGACTTCGCGGGTGAGTTCTGGGATGACGATTTCGCGAACGATATTACTTCCCAAGGCGTTGATGTCATTATTATTCTGGATTCCCGCTTTCGCGGGAATGACACCACCTGTATGCTTTTCTAATGATAGGTAATCTTGTTCTAGCATGACTTTTAATCGGCTTTCAACAATGTACGCTGTTCCTGCTTTCGTATTTTCATATACCACAGCCTTTTCCGGCACTATCCACACCTTGTTAAAGGTGTTAACAGGGATATTGGTTGTACCAAATTTCTTAACAGCTTCTTCATAAATGCGTTTCCAAAATTTCTTGCCGATTCGATCTTCAGGATAAATCAGGCTGGCTGTTATCTGTTTGAGCATATAATCTTCTGCCAACAGGTCACGGCCCATTTCAGTTAGGCCAAAGCTATGGGGGATAATACGGGTTTTTTCATAAGGGCTTAAGTTTACCCATAGGTCTTTTTCTGGGATGGTTAGGCTGGCGAGGAAATATTTGATGAGTTTGGTGGCTTCGGTTTTGAGTTGTTCTTGTTGAGATCCTTCGCTACGCTGAGGATGACGGCTATTCTCATCGCCTCCACTTGGGGATAAACTTTTATCCCCAAGGTCCAAAATAAAATCGAATTTAAATGGGTTATCTGGATGGACTTTGATGCCTTTTAGTATAGGAGGATCTAGTGGTGGACTTAAATGAACCATCACCCCTGGAACAGGTAAGGACATCTCCCAGGCAAAGGTATTGGAACAAGAAAAAGAATTGATCAGGAAGGTTAAAGCAACTGCGAAACTTGCACTGGATCTTATTATTATACTTTTAAACATGCCAAAGTATAAAACCCAGTTATTAAGAACTATAAACGATAGTATTAATTTATTGTTAAGTCTTTATTGGCAATTTTACCCCTTTAACTTTGCCAAAACAGTTACGAGATCACGGCCTAAGGCCTCGATGCTGGCTTGTTGTTTGGGGTCTTTGAGTTTTCCCTCGGGATCAAAGACTTCGTGGGCTTTGGGAACCGCTACCTGGTCGGGAAGCACGATCACCCGGATATTAGAAAGCAAGGAACGGACCGTGACCAGCCCGCGCAGGCCGCCTAGTGCGCCTGGGGAAGCGCTCATCAAGGTAGCTACCTTGCCTGCAAAACAAGCTAGTGGTGTTTCGCCCGGAGCTGGACGTGAAGCCCAATCTATGGCGTTCTTTAAAACACCGCTGATGCTGCTGTTATATTCAGGGGCGGAAATCAAAATCCCATCATGCTCTAACAGCATGGTCTTAAACTTTTTTGCATTTTCCGGTATTCCCTGCTCTGCTTCTAAATCTCCATCGTAAAGAGGCATGGGAATATCCCTCAAGTCCAGATAAGTCACCTGTGCGCCCACGGCACGGGCTGCGTCCGCAGCGATTTTAACGAGCTTCTTATTAAAAGATTCTTTGCGGGTGCTGCCGGCGAAGGCTAGGATTTTGGGTGTGGACATATTTTCCTCCTGTGGTTAACCAAAAGTAAACGCGTAGACTGATGTTCCTTCATCTGGAAATTCCAGACGCAGGGTGTGAATTTCAACAGCGCCTTTGAGATCAATAACATCATAAAGACGCTGATTATCCAAAATAATATCGTCCATCGGTTTCTCATCTAAAAACACTTTAATTTTATCACCTGGATTAGCCGGACCTGCCACCAAAAAAACCTTACCCGCTTTAAACTTAAACTCCAATGCTGCGTCAGCACCTGACTTGGCGAACTGTTCATGCACATTCCAAATGCCTTGATAAGCAAAATAGTTAAGTGATATTTCCGTCGGAAATAAATACGTTTGGTCACCTGCCATGATCTTCTCAGGTGACGCAAAACGCTGCATCCGATGTGCACCAAGATACGTTTCAGGGGTGCGGTCATAATGAGGGGTCTGGTCTTTGACAGAACTTAAATCCCCTTCGATGGTCTTTCCATTTTCTTTTAAAAGAGCGCGTATTGCTTCTTCCATATAATCATAACTGCCCTCACCAAAATGGGTGCGTCGAATATGCCCATTGGCATCAATTAAATATTCTGCAGGCCAATAATGATTTTGGTAATTGCTCCAAGTTTTATAATCATTATCCTGCGCCACTGGATACATGATATTAAACTGCTTAATGGCATTCTGGACATTTTCGGTCTCACGCTCAAAAGCAAATTCCGGCGTATGAACACCCACGATCACCAACCCGTCATTTTTATAACGCTCATACCAGGTGGTTAAATGCGGTAATGTACGCACACAATTAATACAGCTGTAGGTCCAAAAATCAACCAAAACAACCTTGCCATGTAACGCCTGTAAAGTCAGTGGTTGGGGCACATTCAGCCATTGGGCAATACCTGCAAATTCCGGTGCTGGGCCGCCTTCAGACAATAAATCTTTACTGTCCTCAGCAATTCTTTGAGCTTTGCGGCCAGCCAAATTATCTAATTCCTTTTGTAATTTATTATTATTTTCGAATTGTCCTAAAAATCGGCTATAGCCCGGAAAAGCATTAAGGATGCGGGCCTGCAAGACTTGGGCATAATTACTATAAATCAAAATGGCTGTGATGATCATGATAAGTCCAAAGCCTTGCTGAATAAGGCCAGTGTATTTATTGACCGTACGCATTTTTTTAAATAACCCAGCGCTAAACGAGGAAAAAATATAAAGTGGAATACCCAAACCCAAAACATAGGCCAGGGTTATGGCTACGACCTTAATGTTGACTGATTGTGTCGCAGATAAGGTTACGATCGTCGCTAAAATAGGACCAGCACATGGTGCCCAAACCAAGCCTAATGAAAAACCTGTTACCAGGCCAGCGCCTAAACCAGTTCCTTCTTTTTTAAACTTCGATTGCAAAGGCCCTAGCAGATTATTGATCAAAACTTCAAACCTGGCACCCAAGGATGGGATCAATAAAGAAAGCCCAAGTAAGCCGATAATGATTGTTGCAACCAAACGTAAACTATTAGGATTGATAGGGAATATTTTAACGAGATAAGAAATGCCCAGCGTAAATATCATAAAACTTGCCATGACACCCAAGGTTATACCGAGTGACTTTCTTTTTCCACCGCTGGAAGATGCGGAAAAGACGATAGGCAAAAGCGGCCATATGCAGGGTGCTAAAATCGTAATGAATCCCGCCAAGAATGAAAAAAGCAAAAGCGTTTTCACTTATCCTCCAGTTGAAAAGCCAGGGTATAGGGTCATTCCCCCGTCGGCAAAAATAGTTGTTCCAGTGACATAGTCTGAATAATCAGAAGCCAGCCACACGGCCACATTCGCAATGTCCTCAGGAATACCTATGCGCTGATAAGGGATCAAGGTCAAAAGAGATTTAAGGGCTTCCGGTGTCGCCCAAGCATCATGATTAATAGGTGTCTTGATAGCCCCAGGCCCGATGCTGTTGACTCGGATGCGAAATGGTGCCATTTCCTGAGCTATGCTTTTCATCAATTGCATAACTCCCCCCTTAGACGACGCATAATTGACATGCCCGCCCCAGGGAATGACCTCATGCACCGAGCTCATGCAAATGATTTTACCGGCGGCACAGGAAACAGATTCAACGACTCCACGCCTTTTAAATTCCTTAACTGCTTCACGGGCACAAAGGAATTGCCCCGTTAAATTAACATCAATGACAGCCTGCCATTGCGCCAGGGTCATCTGATCAAAAGGCGAATCCCGTTGAATGCCGGCATTATTGACCAAGATATCAATAGTACCAAATTTTTTAAACATTGCCTCATACATAGCTAACACTTGAGGCTCTTTTGATACATCCGCCTGAAAACCAATGGCTTGGCTGCCATAGCCTTTAATCTCCTTGATCATCTCTTCAACGGTACCATCGTCGGTAACATAGTTGATAAGAACCGATGCACCGGCCTTGCCTAAAGCTAAGGCAACTGCTTTACCAATGCCAGAGCTGGCACCGGTAACCAAGGCCTTTTGCCCTTTGAGAATTTTAGAATGCTCAACTTTGGGCATGCATGGTTTGGGATAATTCTTCTTGGGATAAATATTACGTACCATTAAACCCTCCATATTCTGCTTGCTGCTGTATAAGTTTGGCGACTAGCGCGGTCCATCCAGCTTGATGCGAAGCGCCAAGGCCTGCGCCATTGTTGCCGTTAAAATATTCATAAAAGGAAATATAGTCT
This sequence comes from Candidatus Omnitrophota bacterium, assembly GCA_013285735.1. Lineage (GTDB taxonomy): Bacteria > Omnitrophota > Gorgyraeia > Zapsychrales > Fredricksoniimonadaceae > JABDGZ01. Next base: position 78,275 of record JABDGZ010000002.1, read on the forward strand.
TTCCAATACGGATCATTTTGTAATTTATCAGTTGCCCCGTACATCGGCCGACGACCTTTGTCGTCAGGGACAAAAATATTGATCAGACGATGAGAAAGTTCTGAGGCGACCTCCCATAAATTTAAAAACTTACCAGAACGACTTGGAAATTCCACCTTAAAATCATCACCAAAATAATAATGAAATTTTTGCAAGGATTCAATGAGTAAATAATTGACCGGAAACCACACAGGCCCGCGCCAATTAGAATTACCGCCAAACAATCCGCTGGTCGACTCTGCCGGCTCATAATCTACTGAATAGGTCTGACCATTCAGAGAAAAAACATATGGTTTTCCATCATACGCTTTTGAAAGCGAACGCACACCATAAGGGCTTAAGAATTCTGCTTCATCTAAAACTTTCTGCAAAACTTTTTTTAATTTATCACGGTCAACTATCGACAAAAGCCTCCTGTTCTCACGTCCTAACTTTTCCATACAAGTAACATTATTCGTCAAATCAGGCCGGTGCTGCATGAACCATTCGACACGCTCTTTAAAATTAGGCAGGGCATCCCAGACCTTTGAATCAATGGTCTCGACGGCAAAAAGCGGCAATATACCGACCATGGAACGCACTTTTAAAGGGAAATGCTCTCCGTCAGGCAGACGCAAAATATCATAAAAGAACCCATCCGTTTCATCCCACATATCAATCTCATTGGCACCAATACGATTCATGGCCGCGGCAATATATAAAAAATGCACGTAAAATTTGCTGGCAATATCCTCATAAGAGGGATCATCCGGGGCTAATTCCAAGGCAATGGCCAGCATATTCAAGCAATACATGGCCATCCAGCTAGTGCTGTCTGCTTGCTCTATACGGCCGCCGGTAGGTAATTCCGTCCTATTAAAAACGCCGATATTATCAAAGCCTAAAAAACCGCCCTGAAAAATATTGTTCCCGTCAGAATCTTCCTGATTGATCCACCAGGTGAAATTCATGAGTAATTTCTGAAAGACGCGCTCTAAAAATAGTTTATCGCCTTTTCCGTGCATCCGCTTGTCAATGCGATAGACCCGAAGCGCTGCCCATGCCTGCACCGGCGGATTGACGTCGCTGAAATTCCATTCATAGGCAGGGATCTGGCCGTTGGGATGCATATACCATTCACGCGTGAGTTTGATCAATTGCTGTTTGGCAAACTCGGGATCAATGATGGCTAATGGTATCGTATGAAATGCCAAATCCCAAGAAGCGAACCAGGGATATTCCCACTTATCCGGCATAGAAATAATACCTTCACTATACAAGTGCTGCCATGTGCTGTTACGACCAGTCTTACGATTCTCCGGTGGCGGCGGTTGAGCAGGATCTCCGTTAAGCCAGTCTTCGACAATATAATGATAAAATTGTTTATTCCATAAAAGTGACGAATACGCCTGACGCTGAATATAACGCATGGGATCAGGTAATTTAAAAGGACAAACCTTCTGATAAAATTCATCAGCTTCTTTTTGCCGGAGATTAAAAATATCATCAAAGCTTATACCGAATGGTTCTTTTAAATCTTTCACATTAGCCAACCGTAAATAAATGATCTGTGTCTCTCCCGCCGGTATTTTCAAAATATAATGCACTGACATTTTCGTCCCGGTCTGTAAAGGATTAACAGCCTCTTTGCGGCCCGACACTACATATTCGTGAATAGCATCTTTAACATATGCTGAAGTATTAGGCACATTAAAAATCCGTTGAGTATCTGTATCATTGTCTGTAAAAAGCAATTCGCCGGTGCCTTGGTAATAAAGGAAATACTCCCCTAATTCGGAGTGGGTTGCTTTAATAAGACCTGGTGACATGACTGAAAGAGCGGGCCTAGCTGAATTATTCCAAGACCAAGTATTGCGAAACCACAAGGTGGGCAAAAGATGAATGCTTGCTTCTTGCGGACCGCGATTGGTCACCGAAATCTTCACTAAAATATCTTCCGGTGAATTCTTGGCATATTCGGTCGTGATATCAAAATAACGGTTCTCATCAAAAATACCGGTGTCTAAAAGTTCATACTCTGATTCTTCTCGAGTACGTTTTAAATTTTCATCTAAAAGTTTTTGATACGGAAAAGCCGCTTGGGGATATTTATAAAGAAGCTTCATAT
>JABDGZ010000002.1:80430-81218 GCA_013285735.1 Candidatus Omnitrophota bacterium
GGTAGGCGTATTATCGAGATAAAAATAATATTCTTTCACATCCTCGCCGTGATTGCCTTCTTTACCGCTTAAACCATATAATCTTTCTTTTAAGAATGGGTCAGCGCCATTCCAAAACACAGGAGCAAAACACAAAAACTGATGCTGATCTGAAATTCCGGCAATACTATCTTCACCCCACCGATAAGCACGCATGCGGGCATGATCAAAAGTAAAATATTTCCATGCTTCCCCGTCCGCACTATAATCCTCACGCACATTCCCCCACTGACGCGCCGCCAAATACGGCCCCCAGTGATGCCAAATAGCTGTCTTCTGGTGATCCTCTTGCAATCGTTTTTCTTCCGCAGTCAATTCCGGCATATTACAACACTCTCTTTAGATGATCGGCCATCCTCAGGGCATTGGCCATGATGGTTAATCCTGGATTGACAGCGGAGCTGGAGACGAAAAAGCTGCCGTCGATGACATAAAGATTATCCAGATCATGGGCCTTGCAGTTGATATCCAAGGCTGAGGTTTTAGGATCAAGGCCAAAACGCACCGTACCCACCTGATGGGCAGTGCCTGCAATCGGTATTTTTTTATTCAAGTATAATGAACGGCTAAAAAGAACATCATGGCAATTGATCTGGTTTAAAAGACTTTTTAATTTAGCGGTCAGGCGTTTATGGCCTTCTAAATTATTAGGCGTATACTGAAGCGATATTTGCCCCTGGCGATCAATACGCACACGATTATCCGGCTCAGGCAAATCTTCGGAAGTCAGCCAAAAATCAATCGCATGT
>JABDGZ010000002.1:81228-146228 GCA_013285735.1 Candidatus Omnitrophota bacterium
AATTTGGGCGCGTCGCCTTTGAGCATTTCTCCATCGGACTTACCTAACATTTGAATATGCCCCATGGGATATTCCCATTCGCTGCCTGCGAAATAAAAATCATTTAATGCCAGTGTCTTTTGAAATACCGTTGGATTCGGATTCTTAGAGATGGCCATAAAAGCAGAATTATTATGTGCCATATAATGACGCCCCACCACATCCGAACTATTAGCCAAACCATTAGGATGCTTATCATTAGCAGAACGCAATAATAATGCTGCGGAATTAATCGCCCCACAAGAAACCACCACGGTATCCGCACTATATTGCTCTAATTGTCCGTTTCGTTCCACATGCACTATTTTAACTGTACGTCCCGAAGCATCGGTTTGCAGACGCGTGACAAAACTCTCGGTCAAAAGAGTGACGTTAGGATATTCCAAGGCTGGACGGACACAGATCATTTCAGCATCAGACTTGGCATGGACCATGCAAGGAAATCCGTCGCAAGTCGAACAGCGTATACATTTGCTAAAAGCACGATTTTTCTCAAGAAGACGGACACCCAAAGGTAAATGAAATGGTCGATGGCCTATTTTCTGCAGATCATCAGCTAATTGCTGGATGCGCGGCTCATGACTGACCGGGGGAAATAAATAATCAACGCTAGCTGGCCCTTCGGTGGGATCAGAACCGTGCTTACCATGAACATCGTAAAGATGTTCTGCCTTGGTGTAATACGGTTCCATCTGTTCATAACTTAACGGCCACGCTGGTGAAATTCCGCCGTGATGCCGTAGTTCACCAAAATCTTGCGGGCGCATGCGTAAAAGCGCTGCCCCGTAAAGCTTGGTATTACCGCCGACATAATAGTGAATCCCTGGATGAAAAGGCTGACCGTTTTTATCTGCCCAGGTTTCATTAGCCGTATATTTATTATCAGTAAAGACAGCGCGGGAATTCCAGTTGTCTTTTTCTTGGGGAAGGTAGGAGCCGCGTTCTAGAATCAAAATGCGTTTGCCTGTGGGTGCTAACGCATGGGCCAAGGTGCCTCCACCTGCACCTGTACCAATAATAATCAAATCATAGTGATTTATCGACATAGCAAGACGCTATTCTACACCATTATGACCTATCTATAAACACTTCATTTTTATCGAAACGAACTTTCTTTAAAGCCGCATAATGATCGTCACTGGCGCGATAGCCTATGGTGCAAAGCACCACTGATTCAAGACCTGCTTTAGGCAATTCTAAAATTTCATCAAATTTCTTAGGGTCAAAACCTTCCATAGGACATGCATCTATCTTTCGATGAGAGCATTCAGCCAGAAAAAAACCCAGGGCAATATACACCTGCTGTTTCATCCATTGCACAATTTCCTCAGGGCCTTTGCCCTTAATCAAATCTAGCATCATCTGTTCATAACCTGCTAAAGATTCTTTCGGCACAGCTCGAACTTGGACAATTGAATCAATGAAGCGTTTGACATATTTTTCATCAATATTTTTTAAGGCACAAAAAACAATAAGGGTATCTGCGTCAGTAATCTGAGGTTGGTTGTGGGCGTGAGGTTTTAATTCTTTTCTCAGAACGGGATCATGCACGACCACAAATTTCCACGGCTGCAAGCCACAAGAAGAAGGAGAAAGTCTCAGGACTTCCAGCAGTTCGTCAAGCTCCTGCTTAGAAATTTTCTTAGAAGAGTCAAATTTCTTGGTGGCATAACGCCAGTTTAAATCATTATTCATACTGTTGCCCCCGCTGTCATTCCCGCGAAAGCGGGAATCCAGTTCTTTCAAGTTCTAGATCCCCGACAAAAGTATGCGAGGATGACAAGTTTAATTTAAGATAAAAAACCCTCTGCGACCTTTTCGGGTCACAGAGGGTTTGGAAATACAAGAACTTGATTCTTATATTTTTACAACGTTTTGAGCTTGTTCACCCTTAGGGCCGTTGACGATTTCGAACTCAACATCTTGTCCTTCGCCAAGTGATCTGTACCCTTCACCTTGAATGGCAGAGTGATGCACAAATACGTCTTTGCCGTTTTCAGGAGTAATGAATCCAAAACCTTTTTGATCGTTGAACCACTTTACTTTACCTTTAACCATAATCTTTGAAACCTCCTTTTGATCTATACTTGAGTTCGTCTACATGACCCATAAAAAAACCGCCAGGCTTGTCCTACACCATGCGGTCTAAGATCACAATCCTTGGAACTCGAACTCGTGTGATAGTATGCACTACTTTAAGGCGTTTGTCAAATTTAATATTTGCCCTATTGCTTCGTCACCCAAACTCAACTTAAGCTCCGTCGGTGTATTCCTTTCGTGAGGCTTCCAAAAATTCCCAGCGCTGATAGACTTCTAAAAGTTCTTCGGCCAATGTTTCTGAACGGGAATTAACGCGGGCAATTTCCTTAGGGTCTTTATGATAAAAATTAATATCCGACAATAAGGCAAAAATTTCTTCCTGTTCAACTTCAAGCTTTTCAATCTTTGCAGGCAGACTTTCTAACTCGCGTTCTTCTTTAAAAGAAAGCTTTCTTAAATTTAAAGGTTTCAAAGGTTTTGACTTCTCTTCAACAGATGTAATTTGAGCTTTAGCACCGGGCGTCTTCACCTGACGCTGAGCCACCCAATCATCATAGCCGCCAGGAAATTCACCGATCTCGCCTTCGCCTTCCAAAACCATGGTGGATGTTGCCACATTGTTTAAAAATGAACGGTCGTGACTGACTATTATTAAAGTCCCGGAATACTCCATTAACAATTCTTCCAAAAGTTCCTGGGTTTCGATATCCAGATCATTAGTCGGCTCATCCATAACCAAAAAATTAGATGGCTTGGTAAAAAGCCTGGCTAAAAATAAACGATTGCGTTCGCCACCGGAAAGGACCTTGACCGGTGTACGGGCACGGTCCGGCGTAAATAAAAAATCCTGCAAATAACCGATGATATGGCGAGGCCTGCCGTTAATGGTCACGGTGTCACCACCGGGGCAAACACTTTCAATAACGGTTTTTTCTTCATCAAGCTGCTGGCGCAATTGATCATAATAGGCAACTTCTAAATTGGTACCTAAACGCACCTTGCCTTTCTGAGGCTCCAGCTGCCCAAGTAAAATACGCAAAAGTGTGGTCTTGCCGCAGCCATTGGGGCCGATAACACCAATCTTGTCGCCGCGCATGATCTGTGTTGAAAAATCTTTGATTAAACATCTCTCGCCATACGCAAATCCCAAATGAGACGCTTTGATAACCAAATGCCCTGAGGCTTCAGTTTCTTGGGCCTTCATCTTCACCTGACCGATGAGATGACGCTGATTCATCTTCTCGATACGCAGGCGCTCCAGGGCTTTGACACGACCTTCGTTACGTGTCCGACGAGCTTTAACCCCTTTACGGATCCAAACTTCTTCTTCCGCTAATTTGCGGTCAAAATCAATACGCTGGGCAGCTTCAACTTCAAGAGCTTGGGCTTTGCGTTCAAGAAAAATAGGGTAAGAACACGACCAGCTAAAAGTTTTACCGCGGTCAAGCTCCACAATGCGTGTCGCCAAATGCTGCATAAACATACGGTCGTGAGTTACAAAAAAAAGCGTACCTGGATAAGTCTTTAAAAATTCTTCCAGCCAATTGATGGTGTCAATATCCAGATGATTGGTAGGTTCATCCAAAAGCAGGACATCGGGCTTTAAAACCAAGGCCCTGGCTAAAAGCACACGGCGCTTTTGCCCGCCGGATAAAGTCTCAAAATCTGCCTCGCCATCAAGCTTCATTTGAGACAAGACAGTGCCTACCTCAGCATCAATGTCCCATCCGCCGCTGCGGTCTAATTCGGTTTGCAAATTATCTAATTGGCGCATTAATTCAGGAGTGTGCTCGGTATGCAGGCGATGGACCACATGATGGTAATCACTTAAAAGTTTGGCACGAGGCCCAAGCCCCGCAAAAACAATATCAAAGACAATGCCTTTAATATCATTGGGGACTTCTTGAGGCAAGTGTGTTACTTGAACACCCTTTTGATAAACAATCTCTCCATCGTCGATGGAAACTTGGCCTGCCATCACCTTCATCAAGGTCGTTTTACCAACCCCATTGCGGCCAAGCAAGGCAATGCGCTCACCAGGCTCCACCTGAAGACTTAAGTGATCAAACAAAAGTGGCCCACCAAAGGCCACCGATATTTCCTGCAAACTGATAAGTGCCATAAGTCGATTAGTGTACTACAGAGAATGGAAATTAGCTATCTAATATCTGGCGCTTTAAGTCCCACCAGAGGCCAAACATTGTCAACCGGTATCATCTTAAGAACCTCCGGCCAAAGACTATCAACACCATCATGCCTGACGCGCGCCATCAAAGCAGCATCCACATTCATTTCAACACCATGACCTTCACGACGAACTTTCCAATGCATACCGCTGGCGGTTAAATCAATACCCCCATAAACCTCAGCGAATGCAGCTTTATCTCCTCTTTTTAATTTAAGGGCATCGCCTACCTTCCCTCTAAGCCGTTCCCTATATTCCTCACTAACATAATAATCCGAAGCATCCCTTCCAGCTAAATCAAGCATAACTCTTACTATCTGCTCAGGGTCCTCACTTTGATTTATCAAATTTTCGATCAATGCACTTTCCGCTTGTGATAAAGCTATTCGATCATGCACAGTATCCGATCCTCTCGTTAAACGCCTTACTGCCTCAGATGCCCTACTATAATTAGCCAAGGCCCCTAACGCAGTCGTAAATGTAGCCGCTAATTGTTTATCAACATCATCAACCGTCATCGACCTATCGCTCTCTTTGCTTGTTGATAATCTTTTTTTGGATCGTACAATATATATGGCACGACCCTTTCTTACTAAATACATCTCCACCTTCATTACCCTGTCCTTAGCAACTGCGGTGGTAACGCGTGCTTTACCTACTAAAGGCAAAGCCTTAATCTCAGAACGTTTTTCTAAAACCTCTTTCACTAAAGGTCTCAATATCGCAATATTTTTCTCATTTAGTCCTATCCAATATACTGCCGATTGATTTCCTTTAAATCTTCTTACTCTCTTATTTACATCTGCATAAATCTTACCTAAAAACTCTCTACTGATCCCGTCTTTGTCACTTAACGGTAATTCTAAAGCTACTTCATGAATCAATTGTAACAATCTTATATTAAAGGGATAAAGGTAGATAAGCCCATTAACCATATCTTCAGGCTGAGTTCCTAATTGAACAAGTAAATCTCTTTTGGGCTTTAAATTATCTTCGACACTTGCAGCTGCTATCCCAGGCGCTCGCGTAATAATTTGCATCAAACTACTTTTATCTATTCCTAATATTCTTTGCCAATCTTCTATTTTCTGTTCAGATATCCCCATGGCGACTGTTGAAGAATTAGCTCTTTTACCTGCCCTCATCGCCGTGTCGGGTAAAGTTTTCAAAATTAACGTATACAACTCCTCTATGAATGCTTTTTGACAAAATACGATCCCTGGGGATGAATTCTCTAAATCAACAAATGCTGTAGAAGTAAGAATAACCGGAATACCTTTACTTACAACCTCTTTGGCAAAACCTAAACCCTCGTCTATTTTTGGATTATCTTCTTCTGTAGGAGGAAATTTATTGTCTGTAATAACCAACCCGAAATTATATTGCGGATCATTTAATTTACTCGTAGCATCAGCTCTGTTTGTAGCATATTCAACTTTCAATTTTAATTTAGGATATAACTTTCTTATCCTGCGTAACATAAATACAGCATCTGGATCGTCCTCTACGATTAAGACCTCCATAGTCCTTTCTAAGCTTTTTTGATACTGATGAAGTCTACTGTATGCCTTTAAAAAGGAATGATACACCCCACCCTTGTCGAACGCTTCATAAAAATTCCCCGCAAATTGCCAAACACCATCTCTCCAATTCCATGTATGTAATCTGTAATCCCGCTTTGAATATAAAAGAATTTGTTCTGATTGGGCTATTTCCTTTTTGATCAAATCTACCCGTATAATTTTTGCCTGTTCAGGATCAATCTTTGCCAGGAAAACAAAGACAAACTTTCCATTCCCAAGAATCCCTGCTTTGTCCTCCTCATCCTTCATGCCTTCCAAAGCTTCCGGGGTGATTTGAGTCACTTGAAATCCCATCTTTTCATGAAACTCATCTGCAGTTGATGGGTCATTCCCAACGATCAAGACACGATACTTTCTATTTTCTTCTTTTTCTTCAGTAGATATCATTGCCTCATCAATAAAAAATGAATTACCCTCTAATTCATCACCAAATTCATGGACACTATGCAATCTTTGAGAAAGATCAGAAAAGTATGCCGGATCTGACGCTCGCCTTTCATCCCAGGATAAATCAGCAATATGCTCTGTCATTCCTTCTTGGTTCATCCCGCTTTTAAGGCTGGAATAAATTCGAATCAATGCGCTTTCTGCGGCATTGGATATTTCGTCCGGTCCATCTTTTCCACGTATAGCTGGTTCACTGGCGACGGCCAAAAAAGTAACCAACCAATCAGGAACCCGATGACGCGTATACCAGTTACCCAAAATATTTATTTGATCTACTTGAACTGTAGCTGGCCATAAAATATTATTTTTAATCCATGCTGATAAAGCTTCTGCTGATTGATAACGCTCTGCCTTTGGCGCACTCACTAACCCGTAATGCTCTGCAATACTCCATGTAAACCCATACATTCGCTTATAAATCTCACGCTCTTTTTGTATTCTAAATCCTTTAGGAAATTCTATCTGTGCCAATGCTCGAGGATCGTTCTTTGCAAGCATTAAAAGATAGGTGGGAAGGTGATAAATAAAAGATAACCGTTCAACAAATAGACGATCTTCTGATTCAAAATTAGAAATGGAAGAATCTTGGGAAAAGGCAGTGGGAACTGTAAGACTAATAGGCCATTGGGCATCACCATGATACCTGAACGAGAAACACTTTGGCATGGTAGCTGTTTTTTCTACAGTAACTTCTGACACATCTCTCCAAGCAATAGCATAAAACGGTTTATTTTGTGGAATTAGTGAACTACTGATCGTGGCTATCGTACTTAACACTCCGACCAAAAGATTAGACAACGCAGATTCGGGGGAATTAAGTTTTTGAGCGCTTTGACTATAAAGCCTTCTCAATATTGTCCGCAACCTCTCTATCCGTTGCTCCAACTCTTTTGAAGAAAAAAATATATACCCCTTTTTTAACTCTGCAATGATACGTTGAGCCTCTTCTACACCAACTTCTTTTGAAATATTGGAAGAAAGCCTATCTAAAACTTCGTTAATAATCGGAGGATTTTCCTCTGCTGCAGCTGTCATCGACGCATCAACCTGAATAGGCGTAGTATTTGCAAACGTTAAAAAATTTATTATCCTGTTTTCCCAATGATTTTTGGCCATATCTTTAAGCATCGCAATAGCACCTTTAAGACGATCAGTGATTACAGCTAGCCTCCCAGGAGACGCTGCTCCTATCTCTACCCCTCCTGAAAAATATTTCCTCGGCATCGTTTCACCATTGCTTGCATTGATATCTTCTTTAATGTAATTAAATACACCCTTCTTGTACGCTTTCAGGTATTGCTCATATATTCTTTCTTTAACTGTTGGATCATTTAAGTTAATTCCCTTAACCTTGTCCTTATTCGCATACACTTGATTCAGCAATGCTTCCTTAAGACTTCTTTTATACCAACTTGCTAAAATAATGGAGTTAAAGATTTGTCGCAGATTAGCAAAGTTCTGGCCTTGATTAACTTCTTTTTCGAGTTCGGGGAGGATGATTTGTTTGATGATATTGGAAGCAATAGAATGTGAAGTGTGTTGGCCTTGGTGTTTGGTTAATGCGAGATAATCTTCTTCTAACATCACCTTTAAATGACTGTCTACCACAAATGCTGTTTGATTGTGTTCGAATACTTCTGCCCGGTCGGCCATGATCCATACTTTATTAAACGTATTTACCGGTACCTGGGTCGTTCCGTACATCTCTTGAGCTTTGGAATACACTTTATCCCAAAAGGTTTTACCTAATTTCTTCTCAGGATAGATCAAGGATGCGGTGATTTGTTTGAGTATGTAATCTTGTTCCAAAAGGTCTCGCCCCATATCTGTCTGACCTAAGGCTTCAGGGATTATTCTGTTCTTTTCATACGGGGATAAATTAACCCACACATCTTTATCTGGGATGGCTAAAGAGGCTAGAAAATACTTAATAAGCTTTTCACCTTCTTTTTTAAGAGGCTCTCCACTCATCTTGTCCTGGCCTACATCTACGATGAAATCAAACAAGAAGGGATTGTCTTTGTGTACGGTCAAACCTTTGATGATAACCGGCTCATAGCTGGGGCTTAGATTGACCATAACGCCGGGAGCTGGCAAGATAAGCCCACCCTCTGCCGAGTAAGCAACAGGGCAAATAGCAATATCCCCGGCAAAGGCAGAATAATTTCCTACCTCACCTGTGACTAAAAAACACAGAAGAGTTAATATAGATACCAATCTTCGCATGATGAAGAAAGTTTAGCATATTTATATAAATAATGCCACTTGGAGGGGTTACTCATTTTTAATCAGAATTTAACTAAAATTTAACTAAATGTGGCGAGTAATTCTTTATTGGTGGGGATTTGTTGGAGTTTTTTAACCAGCGTTTGCGCAGCTTCGATAGGACTAAACCCGGCCAAACTGCGCCTTAATCTTTCAATCTGTTGATATTCCTTCGCCTCAAAAAGTAATTCCTGTTTGCGAGTAGCACTTTTAGAAATATCAATGGCTGGAAAAATACGATGATTGGCAATTTCTCTTGATAGAACAACTTCCATATTACCTGTTCCCTTAAATTCCTCAAAAATGACTTCATCCATACGGCTCCCGGTCTCAATCAAAACCGTAGCTAAAATGGAAAGCGACCCGCCATTTTCAATTTTGCGCGCGGCGCCAAAAATACGGCGCGGCACCTCAAGGGCCCGGGCATCAACCCCTCCGGAAATGGTACGTCCGCTGGAACGCGTTTGCGCGTTATGCACACGTGCCAGCCTCGTCAAAGAGTCAATCACGATCATCACATTACCGCCTGCCGCGACCTCAACAAAGGCCTTCTGCATTAATTTATCTGCGATTTCAATATGGTTTTCATAACTTTGATCTGAAGAAGAATAATGAATCTCACCCGGAATCGTTCTCTTGAATTCCGTCACTTCTTCAGGCCTCTCATCAATGAGCAGGCAGTAAAGTTTAATATCCGGTGTCCCTTTGGCAACAGCCTGACAAATGTGTTTTAAAAAAGTAGTTTTGCCTGAGCCAGGCGGCGCCACAATAAGCCCGCGCTGTCCCATGCCGATGGGACATATCAAATCCATGGCACGCATGGTCAATTCCTGACTTCCTGCTTCCAGGCGAATACGGGGAGAAGGATCAATCGGAATACCTGCCAAGAATTTCTTTTCAGATTCATCGATACGCCTCGACGGTGCTGGACGGGCGTGTTGATGCGGCTGACGGTAGGAATTATAGGGACGCATAATTATAACTAATCTTTATAGCGCAAAAGCTGCCCGCGAGGTGGGTCACAGACCCAAATATTATTTTGATCATCGCTGACAACACAATGAGATTTTATATCCGCTTGGGCTTTGCCCAACAAAGACAATTGGCCTTGGGCTGATACACCTAAAACTGAAAGGGTGGCATTCTTGGAACTGGTAAAATACAAGTGTGCAAGCTTAGGGTTATAACTTATCACATCAGGCCCAGGATCAGTTGTTAAATTACTTATTTCTTTATTACCATGGTTTAAATCAAAAACCAAGGCACGGCCCTCAGCACAACTAACAAAAAGAAATCCTTTTTGTTCATCCAAAGCATCCCCACGCGATTTTGTACATTCATTAGGCCACGTACCAATAACAATATGAGATTTTAGATCAATCATCGCGGCATTGGCTCCTAGATTCGTATAGGCATGCCCTCGGAGATGATCGATCATCAAAGATTCTGGACCTTTGGGAACAGGAATAAGCACCGTCGCTTTCAGCATTGGATGTTCTCCACCTGTAAACCTAAAAACCTCGATCTGTTTATTATGCGGCTCAGTGACCCAAACTTCATGATTGACACCGATATAGCGGACATAATCAGCATCTCCTGCTAAATCCGCGTTAGCCACTATTGATCCTGTTTTAAGATCCACCGCATCAAGTTCCTTGTTTCCATGATCCGCAACAAATATAAAAGCTTCCCCCTCATCCGCTGAGGAAATGCCAACCTCATGCCCCTTTTGCATTTCAGCGCTCGAACTAAATCCACCGATACTCGACATTGCAAAATTCACCGGATCGATCAAATATAATTTTCCTGTGTGCCCCGCAGGGACTAACACTTTATGCAACTCTGAAGAATATACCAAATCATCAAAACCAATGCCCCCTTCACCACCAGGAATGGCAACAACCGTGGATTGTAAAGATGAGTCAGAAGATTGAGCGAAAACTGGATTAGCTATTGCTGTGAATATAAAAATTAAAAAGAATAACATATTTATTCCCCCTCCCGAACCCTCCCCACCAGGGGGAGGGAATATAATCCTCTAAAGTAGGTTAAACCTATACCCGATACCAGGTTCATTGATGATACGCTTAGGGCTTGACGGATTGTCTTCGATTTTCTGACGCAGGTGATTTAAATAGACCCGTACAGAATTAGCTTTCTCTTCGTTTTCCGTTCCCCAAACTTCCCTTAAAATTTGCCGCATCGTTAAAACCCGCCCAGCATTTTTAATCAACGATGTTAATAATCCGTATTCAATGGCAGTCAACTTAAGCGCTTTACTATGCAACAACACGGTACGGGTATTAAACTCAACATGTAATCCCGCATTATCAAAAACCTCATTTATAAGCCCTGGCGTCGTCTTTCGCCGTAACACGGCTGCGAGCCGTGCGGTCAACTCAGAAGCAGAAAATGGCTTGGTGATATAGTCGTCTGCGCCGCTTTCCAAACATTTGACCTTTATTTCTTCTTGCCCTCGGACAGAAACCATAATGACAGCCACGTCGCTAAATTCCCTAATGCGCACAAGCACATCAAAGCCTTCCATATCCGGCAAGCCCATGTCAAGCAGCACCGCTTGGGGTTTTTTGTAGACGAGCTCGGCTAATCCTTTTTCACCGCTAGCAGCACTAACGACTTCATAGCCGGCATGAGTCAAGATCACTCCCAACATCTTCTGGATCTGCGGCTCATCATCAATGACAAGAACAATTCCCTTGGACATATTAGAATCTATTCTTTTTCTGCCATTGGTAAGGTTATCGTTACCATGAATCCTTTAGGAGACAAATTTTCTGCTTCCACATCACCTTCATTCAATTGCACAAAGCGACGGGCGATGGAAAGACCTAAACCCAAACCGCCTTTTTTAGTTTTTGCTCCTCGATAAAATTTATCAAAGATCTTGGCCAACGTTTCTTTCGGGATACCTTCTCCCTGATCGATCACACTGATCCTGATTTTTTGATCCATGATACGGACATTAATATCGATCTCTTCGCCTTCAGGGCCATGCACTAAAGCGTTATGGATAATATTCTTCAACGATTGTGTGATCATATAAAAATCCGCGTTCACGTACAACGGGCCTTGAGGACAATCCAGGTGAATGCGTTTTTCATCTCCCTGAGGAGCAACCTGCTTGAGTGCTTGGTTAATGATATCCTTGACTTCGCACCAGGCAAAATTAGGGCTCAAATTTCCTGTATCTAATTTTGTCAAATCCAGCACCGCGTCAACCCCGCTGGTCAAACGCAAACAAGCTAAACGGCATTCTTCCAAAAGCTCCATGGCATCTTTAGGCCATTGATGAAATAAAACCAAGGCATCCAGATAACCAGAAATAATCGTCAACGGCGTCTTTAATTCATGCGATAAATTATCGAGCAAGGCACTCTGTAAATTTTGCGTGTCTTCCTTCATTTTGGCTTCACGCGACATTTTTAACAATTGGTCTTTTTCTAACATCACTGTCATGAGCGCTGTGAATGATTCTAATAATGTCCGTTGAGCCAGATCCAAAGGTTTTTCATCTGAAAGATTAATGACCAACACAGCCCTGACCTGTCCCGACGACATTAATGGCAAATACATTAAAGGCTGCTGCGACAAGGTATCAGAAAAACGTCCTGCGGCTTTCTTGTTAGCAACCACCCATTGGACCAAACCTTTTTGATTATCATTCATTTCTATAGAGTCCCCCAGAGGATTCTCAAAAAGGGGATGTTCATTTTCATCAACCATCAAAACACTGCTGTTGCCCGGCACCAGCAAATTGATTTGTTGGGTGGCTACCCGCATCGCTTGTGAAATATCCGTACTGAGAGCCAAGGCACGGGTTAATTCGTACAAGGATTCCGAACGCAACCGTTGTTTCTGTTCAACTTCTTTTTGACGACGTAATTTAGAAGTGACAAACCCCATCATCAGGGCAGTTATAAAAAACATCCCTAATAAGCCCATATCGTAACTACTTTTAAAACCAAAAGTATATTGCGGGGGTATAAATAAGAAATCCCATGCCAAAGCACTTAATGCTGCCAGCATAAAGGCAGCACCTCTTCCTAAAAAAACCCCGCTTAAAACAACAGTCAGCAAATACATCAGCCCTGTATGGTGGTATCCAGCCCATTGATACAGAAATAAGTTCACGATAGTAGCTATGGCGAACATCAAAATACTTAATCCATATTCATGGGGCCTGAGTTTTGATAAAGATTCTTTCGGCTTATCCGGAAAACTCTTATCTGCCGACGATATACGCACCATGTGCACATCTATCTGCCCGCTTAAAGATACTAATCGATCCGCCAATGTCGGAATTCCCAGGAATCGCTGCCAATTTTTCTCAACAGATTTTCCAACAATGATTTGAGTGACATTTTCTTTATGCGCCACCGCAATAATCACCTGAGCTAAATCATCCCCCACCTGATGAATGATCTCTGCCCCCAGCTGACGGGCAAGGCTCAGATTCTTCATCAAACGTTCTTTATGTTCCTCGGAAAGTGATGCAGATCCTTCCACGTGCAGGGCGATCCATGAAGCATCCAGCATGCCTGCCCAGCGACGGGTCATACGGATCAACGACTCTGAAAATGGCGTTATCCCGACTGCAACTAAAATACGTTCACCGCTTCGGGTTGGACCTGAAAGACCTTTAGCTAACATAAGAGACCGCAAATTCCTGTTCACATGGGCGGTGGTCAAACGCAGGGCCATCTCTCTTAAAGCTGTTAAATTTTCCGTTTTAAAAAAATTAGTAGTCGCGGCTTGGGCCTGGGCTGGGACGTACACCTTGCCTTCTGCGAGGCGTTGATGCAAGGCTTGGGGAGATAAATCAACCAAGGTTATTTCAGAGGCTTCATCAAGAATGGTATCAGGAACTGTTTCTCCGACGACCACACGGGTCACCGCTAAAATATCTTCCCGGCGGCTGTCCACATGCTGTACATTAAGGGTGGTGAAAACATCAATATCTGCAGAAAGTAATTCTAAAACATCCTGGTAACGTTTAGGATGCCGGCTGCCGGGGGCATTGGTATGGGCGAGTTCATCAACTAAAACTAACTGGGGACGGCGTTTGAGGATTTCATCAATATCCATTTCCTCAAGGGCTATGCCGCGATAATCAACTTTTTTAAGAGGAACCAACTCCAAGCCTTCCAACAGGGCTTGGGTTTCAGTACGGCCATGGGTGCAGACGACACCTACCAACACCCTAAAGCCTTCGTTCTGACGCTGGCGTGCCTCCTGGAGCATGGCATAGGTCTTACCAACACCAGGTGCCATACCAAAAAAAATCTTCAGCTTGCCGCGGTGATTGTCTTCGGCCTTTACTCTTGCGAGAATTGCATCCGGATCGGGTCTTTCCATGCCTTCTATCTTACTTCATTTGAAGACATCTGCCATTATTTTTTATATTGATCTAAGGCGAGGTTAACTTGCAAAACATTCACTACTGGTTCTCCAAGAAATCCTAAAAATCGACCTTGGGTGTTTTGATTGACAATTTGTTTGACCACATCCGTTGTTAATCCACGCACACGTGCAACACGGACTAGTTGATACTGTGCGGCTGCTAAGCTGATATGCGGGTCTAGACCACTGCCTGAGGAAGTTACTAAATCTACAGGGATTGGATCATTGTTACCTGGATCAGCAGCTTTTAAAGCAGCAACTCTCCCTTTCACCTCATCTAATAAAGCAGGATTTGAAGGGCCTAAATTTGAACCTGAAGAAGCTGAAGCATTGTAAGCAGGACTCGTCGCTGAAATTCTGCTCCAGAAGTATTTCGGATCATCGAAGTTTTGGCCGATCAATGATGAACCTAAAATCTTGCCATCTCCGGAAACGATCAAGCTGCCTTCAGCCTGCTTATGGAATAATGTCTGAGCAACGCCGGTCACAAAAAGCGGGTAAAGAACTCCGGTGAGTGCCGATAATAAAACAAACGAAACGATGGCGGGTCTGATTTGTGCGAGTAACATTGTTATCTCCTTTTATACTAAATGTAAAGCTACTAAGATCATGTCGATCAATTTGATTCCGATAAACGGAGTAATGATACCTCCAACGCCATAAATCAATAAATTATCACGCAAAAGACGTGTAGCCGCCATTGGTCTATACGGAACACCAAACAAGGATAAAGGAATAAGAAAGATAATGATCAACGCATTAAAAATAACCGCAGAAAGAATTGCACTTTGCGGTGTGGCTAAATGCATAATATTTAATGCCCCTAGCGCTGGATACGTCCCTACAAATGCCGCCGGAATAATCGCAAAATACTTGGAAACGTCATTAGCAATACTGAAGGTCGTCAAAGAACCTCTTGTGATCAAAAGCTGCTTGCCGATCTTGACCACCTCAATTAATTTGGTGGGATTAGAATCCAAATCCACCATGTTCCCTGCTTCCTTGGCTGCTTGTGTTCCTGTATTCATGGCAACAGCCACATCTGCTTGAGCCAAGGCAGGAGCATCATTTGTCCCGTCGCCGGTCATAGCCACCAGCCGGCCGCCGGTTTGCATATCACGGATCAATTTTAATTTTGTTTCAGGTGTGGCCTGTGCTAGAAAATCATCCATCCCTGCTTCCGCAGCAATGGCCGCGGCTGTTAAAGGATTATCCCCTGTGATCATAATCGTTTTAATTCCCATACGACGTAATTCTGCAAAACGCTCCTTGATGCCGCCTTTAACAATATCTTTTAATTGAATGACCCCTAGAACATTCTTATCTTCTGCCACCACCAAAGGTGTGCCGCCGCTCTTGGAAATTGTCTCAATCGATGACTTAAGATCGTCGGGAAAAAGACCGCCGGCTTTTCTAACATAACCTTCGATAGCATCAACCGAGCCTTTTCTAATTTGACGGTTTCCTGCCAAATCTACCCCGCTCATTCTGGTTTGCGCAGTAAACGGGATAAACTTTGCTTCCAATTCCTTGGTCTGCCTCTCTCTAATGCCATATTTTTCTTTGGCTAAGACAACGATGCTGCGGCCTTCAGGTGTTTCATCAGAAAGGGAAGATAATTGAGCAGCGTCAGCCAGGGTCTCAACACTGACTCCTTTTGTCGGAATAAAAGCCACTGCCTGCCTGTTCCCCAAGGTGATCGTACCTGTTTTATCAAGTAACAATACATCAACATCCCCTGCAGCTTCAACAGCGCGTCCCGAGGTGGCAATGACATTAGCCTGGATCATACGGTCCATGCCGGCAATTCCAATAGCCGGCAATAAACCGCCGATCGTCGTTGGAATAAGGCAAACCAGCAAGGCAACTAGAGCTGTAACAGTAATGACAGTTCCTTTTCCCGCGGCCGCAACGCTAAAAATAGAAAACGGTAAAAGGGTCACCACGACTAAAAGAAAAATGATCGTAAAAACTACCAGTAAAATGCTAAGTGCTATTTCATTAGGCGTTTTTTGACGACGAGCACCTTCAACCATGGCGATCATATGGTCCAGGAATGTTTCTCCTGGGTTAGCTGAAATGCGAACAACAAGCCAATCAGAAAGGACGCGCGTTCCGCCGGTGACAGCAGAACGGTCCCCGCCGCTTTCACGGATAACCGGAGCACTTTCCCCTGTAATAGCACTTTCATCGACAGAGGCAACTCCTTCAACGACCTCGCCATCCATAGGGATATAATCACCGTGTTCAACAAAAACAACGTCACCCTTGCGCAAGGTTGTCGCTGAAACAGTTTCATAATTGGAACCATAAACAGGCTTTGACATTTTTTTAGCTGGCGTATCCTTACGAGCTTTACGCAAACTCTCCGCCTGAGCTTTACCGCGTCCTTCAGCCATGCTTTCCGCAAAATTAGCGAACACGATCGTAAACCACAGCCATAATGAAATGGCCAGGATAAAACCAGCACCTGTCTCACCATGGCCTACGAGAGCTTGAAAATACAAGCCTGTCGTCAATACGCTGCCGACCAAAACTACAAACATCACAGGATTTTTGATCTGATGCCTGGGATCTAGTTTTTGAAATGAGCCAATAATGGCTGGCCCTAATATCGAAGGCTCAAATAGCGATGTTACTTTATTATGTGTCTTTTTCATATATTCCTCATCATTAAATGTTCAACAATGGGCCCTAAAGCCAACGCTGGAAAGAATACCAAGGCTCCTATGACTAAAACCACCATAACCAAAAAGAAAACAAACAACGGCGTATGTGTCGGTAAGGTTCCTTGGGTTGTAGGTATAATTTTCTTAGCTGATAAAGACCCTGCAATAGCCAGCATGGGGATTGCCAGCCAATAGCGGCCAAAAAACATCGAAATCGCTGTAGCTACATTATAAAAAACCGTGTTCGCACTGATACCACCAAAGGCACTCCCGTTATTGCCTGCTGCGGATGAAAACGCATAAAGAATTTCACTGAAACCATGCGGGCCAGGATTAGAAATCCCTGCTTTTCCTGCAACAGTAAGTACGGCAATAGCTGTCGGTAACAAAATAAACATATGCGGAATGACAGCAACCAGGGAAGCCATTTTCATTTCAAAGACCTCAATTTTCTTGCCTAAATATTCCGGTGTACGGCCGATCATAAGGCCGGCTATAAAAACTGCCACAATGATAAATCCAATCATGCCGTACAGCCCGCAGCCGACACCGCCAAAATCAACTTCTCCTATTTGTATAAGCCACATGGGTATCATGCCGGACAAAGGCATAAAAGAGTCATGCATGCAATTGACCGATCCATTGGCAATAGCTGTTGTCGTAACAGCCCAAATGGCTGAATTAGCAATACCAAAACGAGCCTCTTTACCTTCCATATTCCCACCAGGTTGGAAAGCAGTAGCACCTTGGTCCACCCCTATTTTAGTCAACAAAGGATTACCTTGTTGTTCGATCTGAATACCAAACCAAAGACAGGGGAGAAAAATAATCAACATGGCTGCTAAAATTGCCCAGCCTTGGCGACGGTCTTTGACCATATAACCAAAGGTATAGCACAATCCAATGGGGATTAGAAAAATGGCCAGCATTTCTAAGAAATTAGATAACGGTGTTGGATTTTCAAACGGATGAGCAGAGTTGACATTATAAAATCCGCCACCGTTGCTGCCTAATTGCTTAATAGATATTTGGGAAGCCACAGGTCCTAAAGCAATGTCCTGTTCAGTAACCGGCTTTCCATTACTGTCCTTCTCCGTTTGTAGATATGTTGCCGCGGCACTTTTACTAAAAGTCTGAGGTATTCCTTGAGAAACAAAAAGAACGGCAAAAATAATTGATAAAGGCAGCAAGATATAAAGAACTGTCCTGACCATATCCACCCAAAAGTTACCGATGGTGTTCATCTGCTTTTGAACAAATCCCCTGGTTAATGCGATCAAGATAGCCATCCCTGTTGCCGCGGAAACAAAGTTCTGAACGACCAAAGCCACCATTTGAGTCAAATAAGACATGGTGCTTTCCCCGCCATAGCCTTGCCAATTGGTATTGGAGGCGAAACTTATCGCTGTATTAAACGACGAGTCCGGAGATACTGCGGGCATGGCCATGGGATTTAAAGGTAGGCTGGCTTGAAAGCGCTGGAAACCATAAACGACCAAAGCTCCTAAAATATTAAATAAGATCATGGCAAAGGCATAGGTTTTCCAGGACATACCTTCTTCTGGTTTTACACCGCAAAGGCGATAAAACAATCTTTCTACTGGAGCAAACCACACATTTAAACCCGCGGGGCTTCCCTCATATATACGGGCCATGTAGGCACCAAACGGTTTCACCGTTAAGAGTACTACTACAATAAAAAAAGCAGCTTGAATAAAGTCATTGAGGCTCATTAGAATATCTCCGGTTTAAGCAAAGCTATTAAAAGATAAACAAACAAGACAAATGCAGTAATCCCACCGATCCAATAAATGGCCAACATAAATACTCCTTCCTATACTTTTGAACACAAAACAATAAAAGCCCAAGAAATAAGCCCAAATAAAATTGTGAGACCGATATACATAAGATCCAACATAAATATCTCCCCTTTCAGTTACACACTAAAAAATAGTTTACCACCTACCCTGATTTTACCTAATTAAAAGAAGGCTTTAGGGTATTAAAAAAGTATTAAAATAGCTTAAAGGATGGGCTGTAGGGTATTAAAGGATAAAATTACATTAAGGACTTGCTTGCAACTGGGAAAGTAAAGGTGTTTGGCTTGCGGGTATGATGGAAAGGATATCAGGCTCCAAACCTGCAATATTACTTAGCTGGGCTAAATCTTGTTTAGCCAATGGTAGTACTACACCTCTGCCATCACGCTTGATCTGCATGTTCAAATTAGCAGCATTTAAATCGATACCACCGAGGGGTGTTTTATCAGGAGCAATTTCCCTGGCTGCCACTGGTTGAATTTTGTGCCCAAAAGAAGGGGTATTATTTCTCCAGGCATTAGGTACTCCAAAAGCTTGCATTGCTAAGACCAGGGATGCAATGGACATTGTAAATCTTCCATCAATTGTTATTGTAAGTGCCTCGTCGGAGAGAAGAACATCCAATCTATTGATCAAATCTACAGGATCTTCACGTTCAGCTGCAACAGGGGCACCCAAGACTTCACTTACCCTTTCTATCGTTGTTTCGAGATCTTCAGTTAACTTACGCTGTACCTCGAAACTTACTGAATCACGCGAACGAAAAATCTTAATATCTGTTAAGACTCTTGTTTCGGCCCCTCCTAGGGTTTCGTGAGCTTTGTTTACCCTAATAAAAATATCGCTATTAGGAATTCTTTTTTCATAAGATTTACGTACCCACATTAAATCTTCCTCTGGCTCTGGATTATTATCTGCAAGTCTAACTAATGCTTTAACACCCGAAGCCGTACCCAAAACCTTAGCACCTAAAAACATATTTGCTGTACCATTACTATAAAGCTTAAAAGATTCTACCTGCCCTTTGACAGCAATTGTCAATGTATCCTGGTCATGACCTATATACCGCCCATTAATTTCTCCAATTTCATCATCTTTACCTATTCTTAAAAAAGTTACTTGAATATCTTTATCGATAAGATTTTCAGATTTATCAATTATTTGATCAGCTTTCAATGTTTGACGAACAGTATTCACTGCATTTTGAAATACTACAGCAGGTTCTTCACCACCAGCAAATTTCAAATTCTTCTCATATTCATACTTTATCCATGATGCTACTGATACGGGATGTATATAAGATCCGGTAGTTATTTGATATTGAATAAGACTTTCTCCCCACTTAGAAGTGATTTTTGTTGAACCCCCACTAAAATCTTCAGGATCATAAAATTTACTTACTGATACAGGAACTCCACCTATCTTTCTTCCACCTTGCATCACCCTTCCTTCTATTTTTCGAAGTCCTACGTCTGGATTAACACGGCCAACAACTGCAAATAAAGGCTCCTCATCAGCTGATTGAACCTCTACAGTCGGTTGAACCGGCTTTCTAAATCGCGCCGCCAAAGCTTCCTTAATAAGCATATCACCAATATTCGGTCTTAGTCGGGTAGGATTCAATGCTCTATTGATAACAATCTCTTCAAAAAACTCACTTACTATTTGAGGATCTTGCATCATGTAGATTAAATTTACTTCTTTTCCTCCATTCAGGGACATTGTATAAGGCCCAATGAGTTCACGTTTTTTATGATCAGTGCCAAAAATTTTGTCATCAACTCCTATTCCAGAAAGTTCACGCAATAATTCCACAACGATTTCTTTGATTTTTAGTCTTTTCTCGCTGTTATTAATTAAATCCTTCAAATGAACATTCCCAGGAGTACTAAGGAATTGATTCACTTGTCCTTCTGCTTCTGCTTCGTTTATCATCGCCACATCTGGAGTTGTTTCTCCCATAGCCACTAGAGCGACATCTTCATATGTAATACCATCTTCCAACATGCCGCTATCTCTAGGGGGAAGATTTCTTATTTCTTTCATCGCAGGATGGCCAAGAACTCTTGCAGATATATCTGGATCATATCCGTCCACTAATCCACCAGAAAAATATTTCCTAGGGATTGCTTCATTAGTGTATTTATCTATATCTTCCTTAATATAGTTAAACACACCTTTTTTATACGCCCTCAGATAACGCTGATAAATGGCTTCATTATTTTGGGGATTTTGATCAATACCTTTAATCTTAGTCTTATCTGCGTAAATTTGGCCCAAGATAGATTGCTTTAGCGTCCGCTTAAACCATGCTGCCAAAAGCATGCCGCTATAGACTTGACGTAAAAGAGCAAAATTCTTGGCCGTGTTGACTTCGCGTTCAAGGGCGGGTAGGACGATTTCTCGGACGACTTGGGAACCGAGGGTGTTGATGTTGTTCTGGATTCCCGCTTTCGCGGGAATGACAGATGTTATACCTGAATGTTTTTGTAAAGACAGGTAATCTTCTTCTAACATCACTTTTAAATGGTTTTTTAACACATAAGCTGTATTGCCTTTTTCATAGATGAGAGCGTCATCCGGGATGATCCAGACTTTGTTGAAGGTATTGACCGGGATATTGGTTGTCCCGTACTGCTGCTGAGCTTTCGCATATACTTTATTCCAGAACTTCTTGCCTAAATCTTCTTCCGGATATATTAGGGAAGCAGTGATTTGTTTGAGGATATAATCCTGTGACAGCAAATCACGGCCCATCAGGGTTTTACCAAAATCATCCTTGATAATGCGGTCCTTTTCATAAGGAGATAAATTAACCCACTGGTCTTCATCCGGGATTGCTAAAGAGGCCAAAAAATATTTGATGAGTTTTTTATATTCTACTTTTTTCTCTTCATTATTTAAAAACTTATCTCCTCTGTGAATGATAAAATCAAACATTAATGGATTTTCAGGATGGATAGTAATTCCTTTTAATTCTGCTGGAGTAAAATCAGGACTTAAATTTAAGCGCACACCGGGCTTTGGCATCCATGGCATCTGGCTTTCAAAAGCCAATTGGGCGTAAACCGGAGCTTGAAAGGATGAGCCTATAAAGGACACGAGTACAGTTAACGCTATAATATCGCGTAATTGTTTGCGCATAGATTTATTTGTATCTAGAAAATATGGGGGCATATTCCCATTCCACTAAAAAATTCATTTCCTAGATAAAGAGTGCCATATAATTTATTGCTTGTCAAGGAAGGCAGGGGTTAAATTATGTAAGACTATTATTTCCAATATGTTATGAAATAAATAATTTAATATTTATTCATACCCATACTTTTTGATAAACCATACCTTCATGGCCTGAACAGACCATAAATAGAATCCTACAATAGCGATGAGGAATAAAAAGAACGAGGCAGGCGGCATAACGAATTTAAAATAAGCCCCAAGCGGTGTATACGGAAGGACCAGGGCTACCGATATAATGTATATGGATGTGAATATTAAAAATGGACTTGGCCAACTTTCGACAAATGGTATTTTACCAGTACGGATAATATGAATAACCAGAAGCTGCGTACACATGGATTCTAAAAACCAACACGTGGCAAACAAGGCAGGCCCGGCATGAAAGATAAAAAGCAGCACACCAAAGGTTAAATAATCAAAAACAGAGCTAAGCGGTCCAAAATACATCATGAATTTTTTAATATAGTCAACATTCCATGACCTTGATTTTAAAAGATACTCTTCATCCACTTCATCAGAAGGGATCGCAACCTGGGAGATGTCATAGAGAAAATTATTCAAAATAATTTGTATCGGATACATAGGCAGAAACGGCAAAAGAAAACTCGCCCCTGTCATACTGAACATATTACCAAAATTCGAACTCGCCCCCATTTTAATATATTTGAATATATTACCAAACACCCTTCTTCCTTCCAAAACACCATCACGTAACACCATTAAATTCTTCTGCAAAAGAATAATATCTGCGGATTCTTTGGCGATATCCACCGCATTATTAACGGAAATCCCTACGTCCGCTGCTTTCAAGGCTGGTGCGTCATTAATACCATCCCCCAAAAAGCCCACCGTATGACCATTGCGGTGCAGGGCATGGATGACACGCTCTTTTTGTAAAGGCGAAAGCCTGGCAAAAACCGTGGTTGTCTTCACTAAATCTTTAAGTTGGTCGTCACTAATTTTTTCTAACTGAACCCCGGTCAAAAGCCCTTTAATATCAAGCCCCACATCGCTGCAAATTTTCTTGGCAACTAGATCATTGTCCCCGGTAAGCACCTTAAGTTCGATACCGAGTTTCCTTAATACTTCGATCGTTTTTTTAGCTGTTGGCTTTGGAGGATCAAGAAAGGCTATATAACCTTTTAAAACAAGGTCTTGTTCATCGTCCTTGGAATAAACTTCCTTATTAACACCCATGTCTTTATAAGCAACAGCCAAAACCCTGAAACCATCCGCACTTAAAGTATCATATTCTTCCTTTAAATCCGTCAATACAATTTGATCTAAATCTTCCAACTCCCCATCCAATTCATACTTTTTACACCGCTTTAGAATTTCTTCAGGAGCACCCTTAGCGATAATCTTATGCTTCCCCTCCATGTCCACTACCACTGACATGATCCTTCGGGAGAAATCAAAAGGCATTTCATCAACTTTTTTATATTGCTTAACGACTAATTTTTCATATTTTAAAACCGCTTTATCTAAAATATTCTTAAGGCCTGTTTGATAATAACTATTCAGATACGCCAATTTTAAAACACCTTGATCTTCTTTTCTGACCACATCACAATATTTCTCCAAAACGATCCTGTCTAAAGTCAGGGTCCCTGTTTTATCCGTGCAAAGCACATCCATCGCGCCAAAATTCTGGATGGAATTTAAACGTTTGACGATGACGTCTTTTTTAGACATCGCAATCGCCCCTTTGGACAAATTGATCGTCACCAGCATGGGAAGCATTTCAGGGGTCAAGCCGATGGCCACGGCTAACGAGAACAAAAGTGCTTCCATCAAATTACCCTTAGTAAAATAATTGATAGCACAAATAACAATGACCAAGATCACCATGGCACGGATCATAAGCCAAACAAATTTATTAATACCACGATCAAAACTCGTCGGCTGGTTGATGGATGAAAGCCGTTTTGAAATTTCACCAAATTCGGTGGCCAAACCTGTTTTAATAACTACTGCTAAAGCGGTACCGCTCACCACACTTGACCCCATAAACGCAATGCTATTGGTCAGGGGTGTTTTTTCCACCGGCATGGATTCACCAGTCAACGCTGACTGATTAATAAACAAATCTTTGGCTTGAATGATCCTGATATCTGCAGGAATCATATCTCCGGCAAATAAATCTACGATATCGCCAGGTACGACCTCTCTAATAGAAATTTCTTTAGGCTTGCCGTTACGGTATACTGTCGCGGTGGTGTGCACCATTTCGCTTAATTTATCTGCTTCCTGACCCGCGCGATATTCCTGAAAAAAACCAAGAGCAACGCTCATGAAAGCCATGACACCAATAATAGAACCGCTGACCGCGTCCCCAGTAAGAAAACTGACAGCTGCTATAACAAGAAGTAAAACAACCAGTGGATGAAAAAACTTGAGGATAAACTGAAGGACCAAGGTTCTTTTCTGCTTTCTGGCAGCTTCATTGAACCCATATTCATCGAGGCGTTTTTGAGCTTCAGCTTCAGAAAGTCCGCTAGAGTTGGTCTGAAATTTCTCAAAAAGGATCTCTTTGGAACACGTTTTATAATCAAAATCAAATACTTGAGGCTTTTGTTTATTGTTCATATCGTGTCACCGCCACTGTCAGCCCAAAGAGTAACCACATAAACACCCCAAGTTGGACCGTATAAAAAGTATTATCAAAAAAACTTTGCACCATAAATCCAAATAAACCAGCCAAACTTCCCTGCAGCAAAGCCAACATCCATGAATCCTTTATCTGTTTACAATAATTAAAACCATGCACTACTACAACAAATACCATCCATAAAAAACAACTTAAGCCCAGCAATCCGATCTCCGCTGTCATCTGAAGATAGCAATTATGGGCATACCACCATGTTCTTTGATTAGGGTTTCGTTTAAGGATTCTCCCATAGGTGTTGAGCCCTGTCCCATAGATAGGGGATGATTGAATGATCGAAACCGCTTTCGTCCAAAAGAGAACGCGCCCTGATCCACCATCCTCTAAAATAGAATTAACACTCTGATTCTGGGCATTCCCGCCATTATTATCATTGATCAAATAAAGATGACGTACATTATTTAAAGAAGGTAAAAAGATAAAAATAAAAACTAATAATAACGCTCCAGCAAATAACAATTTACGTCGATCCAACAATACCATCATCAACAATATAATTAAATACCCGATAAAAGCACTCCTGGAATAGGTCCAGCACAAACAAGCTAATAATAAAACTACAAAAAAAGCTAATCCTGCTTGCCACATCCAAGATCTATGACGAGTAATCGCTGTAAATAACAAATGAGTAACCAGCCCGGTAACAGGCAATAGATACGCCCCTAAGCCATTGGCCGAGAAAAAAAATGCATTTACTCTTCCACCAGCAATAAGATGCCCTTTTAAAAGATCCCTGCCTGCATAATGCTGAAACACCCCGTCTAAAACCGTTATAAAAGCAGCTGCTAAAAAGAAATTCAAAAATAACCGAATCCGCTTATCGTTTCTAAAAGCTTCTATAAAACTAAAATATAAAAATACGGATTTTAGAAACTTACCAAAAAAAGCTAAAAAACTAAGCATCGGGTATTGACTAAACAGAACAGAAATAAAAACAGCTAAACTTAAAAATTGCAGGGGGAGATTAAGAACATTTTCAGGCGGGGCCAGCCCTCGACAGATGGAAGTAGGCCAATGGACAACAATACGGTTTATTTTTTTAAAAAAATAGAAAAAAACAGCAAGCGCTGCAAAGGAATCAAGGAATGCAATGGAAACAGGCAAAACAAGAATCAAAGCGCAAAGAGAAACAACAATACCCCCATCACAAAAAGACTCGATGGTATCTTGAGAAAGTGTTGATTTATTGGGAGTAGCCATATTGCTTATAATCAATGCCTAATGCATCCATATCCATTTTCATAGGCCCATGAAACCCAAAGGGTGTTTCCATAAAAAAAGCATCGACCACATCTTTTTGTGAAACCGACTGACGATTCTCACTACGAGCGTTCTTTTCTGCTTTTTGTGACACCTTTGTTGCCGCGATAGGGCGCAAAAAAACCGGGATCTTGGCTAAAATCGCCTCAAAATTATCTTTGGCTTGTTTTTCCCAACCCATCGGCTCGTTCATTTTATTCTAATATCATCTGCACTGACATGATCTTCGTAATAGGATTTTCCCCAGCCAACTATCCTGTTATTGATCAAACAAACCGGAACTTTTTCCTGATCCGCAGAAATGTTCATATCAGAAGATCCATGGCTTCTATGATACATATAAAATTCTACCCTGGTCAGGTCAGTTTTCTTATATATTTCTATTGAATCCGGCGTTCCTAATAAATCAATCATCTGTAATTTTGTCATGCCATATTGCGGCTCAGCAAAAGGTTTCACTATTACCTTAGCGTGCGCACAACCGATCATGCTTAGACACAAACCGATGATCAAAAGTTTCTTCATATTATCTATCCTTTTAACCCTTCTCTAAAAGCCTCGTCAAAAAGATCGATTGCCAGGTCTATTTCTTTGTGCGTTATATACAAAGATGGCGCCAGGGTAAAAACATTCTTAAAATACCCGCCGATACTCAAAAGCAAACCCTGTTCACGGCCCCCTGCCATTAATTTCCCTTTTAAACCGATATTCATGACCCTGTCTGTTAATTCACGATCCGGGGTACGCCCGTCTTTCTGACAAATTTCAATGCGCAGGGCCAACCCTAACCCATCCACATCCCCGATCTGCGGGTATTTTTTCTTTAACTCTTTTAGCCGATCGAGTAAATACTTGCCCTTTTCAGGGACGCTGGACGAAAAATCAGACTTTTCGATAAGATTCATGACACCCAACGCCGCGGCAGTACCTATAGAATTAGAAGAATAGGTGGAATGCGTTGAGCCAGGTGGAAAAACTTCCGGAGAGATTAAATGTTCCTTAGCCCAGATGCCTGAAAGCGGATTAAGACCATTGGTACAAGCCTTACCAAAAACAATAATATCCGGGACCACATCAAAATGCTCAATCGCCCACATTTTACCTGTGCGGTAAAAACCCATGTGCACTTCATCTGACACAAATAAAACACCAAAACGGTCGAGTAATTTTTTTAGTTCCTTAAAATATCCCTTCGGAGGAACAATATAACCTCCGGTCGCCTGCACCGGCTCGACAAAAAATGCCCCATATTCACAATTCTTGGTTTTAGGATTAACCAACGAATAATATTCTGATTCAAATAGTTTCTCAAAATCCTTAAAACAAGACATATCGCAGCAATCAGCACCACGGTTAGAAGGGCAACGGAATTGGTAAGGATAGGGAACAAAATGGGCCCTGTCGGCAAAATGCCCGTAATGCTCGCGGTAACGGTAGCTGGAAGTGATTGCAGTTGCTCCCAGCGTACGTCCATGATAACCACCCATAAAGGCAAACGCTGAATTCTTTTTGGTATAATTACGGACGATCTTAATCGCATCCTCGATGGCAGCTGCACCACCGATGTTAAAATGCACCCTGCCTTTTTCGCCAAATGTTTTTTCAATATTCTTAGCTATTTTTTCGGCAAGCAGGATTTTTTCTTCATGCAAATATTGACAGGATAATTGTGGAAGCGCGTCAATCTGGTCTTTAACAACATTATTTATATACTCATTCTTATAACCAAAATTGGCAACCGAATGCCACATTTGTAGATCAAGGTATCGGATCCCATGGCTGTCATAAACATAAACGCCCTCAGAACGGCTAAAAAGTTTCAACTCTTTGGTGTAATGAACGGTGTCGCCCCAAGAACAATATTTAGCTTCTTTGGCTAAAAGTATCTCTTCTTTAGAGAGATCTACATCTTCACCAGAACGTGACAACTGATCCATGAACGCACCTTCCTTAAAATTAAAAAATAGGCCTTAAAAACAGCTTTAACATAAGAATTTGGCATTATAGCATAAATAAATAAACTGTCATTGAATTAAACTACTTGGCCTTACTTAGAACGTGAAAGTGATTTGCGCATCTGCAGTAACTCTTTTTGACGTTGCGGGTCTAATTTAGGGTAAGACATTTTTAAACTTTTAAGGGTATCTACGATGATCTGGGAGATGACCAGGTGCGCGTTTTCTTTATCATCAGCAGGGACAACATACCAGGGTGATTTAGATGTGCTGGTGGCACTTAAGCAAGCCTCATAGGCTTTCATATAATCTTTCCAAAACTTCCTCTCCTGAATGTCGGCAAGGCTGATTTTCCAGTTTTTTGAAGGATCATCCATGCGTTTAAGAAATCGCTGACGCTGCTCTTCTTTGGAAAGGTGCAGATAAAATTTAATGACCCTGGTCCCATTATAACTAAGATGTTTTTCTAAATCCCTGATAGAGCGATAGCGCTCTTCCCAAATAGTCTTCGGACTTAAAAGATCCTCTGGTATCTGCTCTCCCTGAAGAATTTCAGGATGCACCCGGGCAATCAAGACTTCTTCGTAATAGGAACGATTGAATATACCTATCTGTCCACGTTGAGGTAGATCACGGGTTGTACGCCATAAAAAATCATGATCTAATTCTTCAGGGCTTGGATGTTTAAAACTAAAAACCTGACAGCCTTGAGGATTAACACCAGACATCACATGCTTGATAGCACCATCTTTACCAGCAGCATCCATGGCCTGAAAAATCAACAATAGCGCATAACGGTTATCCGCGTAAAGGATATTTTGCAAACTGCTTAATTCCTCAATATGCCGCTCTAAAATTTCTTTGTATTGATCATTAGACTTGTAAAATGATTTGATAGTTGTTGGACGTTTTTTAAGTTCAACATTACGTCCTTCCATCACCTGAAAGTCTTTAACATTGATCTTCATTTTTTCCTTTATTGCTGCTGGGATTGTGAATTGGTAGTAGTTACGTCTTTATCCGGTGTCGTAAGCGGATCTGGCACGTTGTTAACAGGCGGCGGAGGAATCATTTTTTGAATTTCAGCCTTCAACGAATTTATATTTTCTTTAAGTTCAGGAATATTTAAAGCAGTTAACCCATTCTCAAAATTCTTTGTTTCTGCCTGGGAATCATCCATTTTTTTCTCAAGTTCTGCTAAAACAGAAACGTAGTCTTTCTGCCATCCTTTCATGTCCTGCTTGATGGCATCTGCTTCCGCTTTAATATCTATTAAGGAAGTTTGAACTGCTTTATTCTCATTTTCTACCTGTTGCCTTTTTGCTACCTCCTGAAGAAAAGCATCATTTTGAGCAGACAACTGGTCTTTCTGGTCTTTGATCTGCTGCTCGGAATCTTCCAAATCTTTGCCAATACGTTCTATTTGATCTTGTTGGTATTTAAATTTATTACTGTTGAATTCTGCCTCTACATCAAGCTTATCCTTCATCGAACTCAATTCATTCTTTTGTTTCTCACAAAAATTATAAAACAGCACATCAAAGGCTATAAAAATAGCGACTATGATTAAAATAATGACTTTTAAAATGTTATTCATAAGTATGATCCTTCTCGTGTGTCATTCCCGAATGCTTCTTGGGGGAATGCATAATACAGTCAAGTATACCCTATAAAAAACAAATTTGCCATTTTTCAAGCCAAGGCAAAAGTGTTACTATATCAGCATGTCTTTAGAACAATTTGAGAGTTTTTCCTGCCCTTATTGCGGAGAAGCTAATGAGCTTTTGGTTGATGTCAGCGGTGGGGCGCATCAGGAGTTTGTGGTGGATTGCGAGGTATGCTGTGCGCCTATTGTCATACGCTTGATAATACGTGGAGAGGATATTTCTATGGATGTGCAGAGGGAAAACGAATAATTACCAATCCACCGGGAAGTAGTCTTTTAAAAATTTACCGCACCAATGTGTT
The DNA here is from genome assembly GCA_013285735.1 of Candidatus Omnitrophota bacterium. Classification (GTDB taxonomy): domain Bacteria; phylum Omnitrophota; class Gorgyraeia; order Zapsychrales; family Fredricksoniimonadaceae; genus JABDGZ01. The sequence continues at coordinate 110,789 of JABDGZ010000002.1, forward strand.
CCTGTATTAATACCGTGAAAAAATGGGTCACAAACCCGCGCCGCTCCATCTACGATGTCCAAAGGCGGCTGAAAATCGTGATTCTCCTGTTTACGGGTGGATAAGGCAATAGGATCCTCGTCGGTGACCCAGCCGGTATCAACAGCATTCATATAAATACCGTATTTTACCAAATCACGGGCTGAAGTATGCGTCAGCATATTCAAGGCTGCTTTAGCCATATTAGTATGCGGGTGTTTGTCAGTTTTGGTAAAACGATGGAATTTTCCTTCCATGGCAGAGACGTTCACGATATGTTTCTGTCCGGTATTTTCCCTTTTCATCATGTGCACAAGTTTATTACACAAAACAAACGGGGCAATAGCATTAACTAATTGCAACTCGATCATCTCTGCGGTGGGGATATCCCCTATCCCTAAACGCCAGCTGTTCATTTCCCTCATATCCACTTGCTGTAAATCAGCATCTAGTTTTCCTTGAGGAAAAACTTTGGGAACTTCTAAGGTATGGTCATGGGTATATGGGATTTGAGAAAGTTTAGCAGAAGCGCTGAGGCCAATGCCTGGCATGGTTGTATTCCAAGCCAAATCGACTCCTTCTCTGGATTCCCGCTTTCGCGGGAATGACAATAATTCATTGGAGGGCATTAATTGTGTTTTACAAGTTTCAAATGATTGAAGGAAAGTCTGCGCATTAGCTGGTAATTCTTTAATTGAAAGTGCTTCGTTCGCTAAAAGATGTGCATAAAAACCCGGCGGACGTCGGACGGTTTGCGCGGCATTATTAATTAATAAATCTAAACGGTGATATTTCTTTTCAACATAATTGCAAAAAAGCTCCACACTCGGCGTATGCCGCAGGTCTAATCCATAGATATCCAATCGATTGGCCCATTCTTTAAAATCAGCTTCTCGACTGTAACGAAGGGCTGAATCATTGGGAAAGCGGGTGGTCGCAATAACATGGGCACCGGCGCGTAACATCATCAGTGACACCTGATAACCAATCTTTAAACGCGATCCAGTGATTAAAGCTACTTGGCCCTCAATAGATGCTGTCTGAAAACGCTTAGCATAATTAAATTCCGCACAGGCAGGACACATCGCATCATAAAAAAAATGCACCTTGGTGAATTCACTCTTACAGATATAACACGCTCGAGGATTAATCAATTCTTTTTCTAAAAAAGCTGTTTGCTTGTCTGCATGCAGGATGGCCTTAGGGGCTATAAATACAGCTGCCTCACGTGCCGAGCGGATACCCGTTGTTTTTCGAAGCTTTCGTTCATGATCATCGATCCGCTGTTTTTTAAGACGGATCCTGTCTTTTTTTCTTTTGCGGATTTCATCACGATCAGGACGGGAAATTTCGCCTGCAGCCTTGAGGATCGCTATCCTTTGTTCTTTAGATAAATGGGCTAATTCAACGCTGTTATGAACCAAGTCATCAAGCAGATTGATGCAGCGTTGTATTTCTTCTATTGAATATTTAGGGTCTACGATTTTATTCATGGATAAACTGGATTCCCGCTTTCGCGGGAATGACATGGGATCGGTCAGGGGTAATAAACTTTTAAATGGGACTTAAGTGTTGCTACGTCCACTTGGCCTGAAGCTGTAGGCTTATTAATGAAGGAATAGGTATACAGACTTCCTGCTGCCGGCAAAATCAAACGTGAAATTGCTCCCGCTGGGCCTAATGACATTGTAATGAGATTATGCTTGCGATGGCGATGAGTAAAGGCCAACATTGTCATCACGTCGTCGAAAGAATTTGCTTTGGCTGCGATTTTGACAATATCAGCCCTAGCGCTTAACGACCTTTTGAATATTGATTCCAAATTATGTGGCATGCTTTGTAAATAATGACTGGAAACAATGACTTTTTTGCCATGCTTCCGGGCTAAAAGCACCACTTGTTTCAATAAAGGAGAACTAAACTCAATATCAATCATATCCACCAAGGCACAAGCAGCGGATATAATTTCGAATTTCTTCTCATCAGAAAAAATCTTTACAGCCCCCTCGTTCTTTTGATTGCGTAGGGTCAATAATAAAGGAGTTTTTAAGAGTTTACGATGTTTAATTTGATCGATTATATAGGAAGGGTCTAATTTCTTAAACAGATCAACACGTAGTTCAAGTAAACCAACGCCCAAACTTTTGATTTGGGCGTTGGTTTCTTGATCGGTAATAACTAAGGCTATACGCTTGCTCACTTATTTCCTTAAAAAGGGGACACTTTAAAGTGTCCCCTTTTCTTCTTTTCTTTATATGGTCGCTTCCGCTTCCTTGGCCGCCATGTCTAAGAACGACTTGATGCGACGGGAACGTGTTGGATGGCGTAGTTTGCGCAAGGCCTTGGATTCAATTTGGCGTACACGCTCACGGGTGACATTAAATTCAGCCCCGACCTCTTCCAAGGTGCGTGAAGTGCCGTCCATGATCCCGAAGCGCAATTCCAAAATCTTGCGTTCGCGGTCATCCAGGGTTGAAAGCACCGAGGTGATTTCTTCCTTGAGCATGGAATGCAAGGTGGCATTCGCCGGCGAAACAGCTTTTTTATCTTCGATAAAATCCCCGAAATGAGTGTCCCCTTCATCACCAATAGGCGTCTGTAAAGAGATCGGCACTTGGGAAATCTTTAAAATTTCTTTGACCTTGGTGACAGGTAAACGCATTTCCTTGGCGATTTCCTGGGCAGAAGGTTCACGGCCATATTCCTGCACGAACACGCGCGAGACACGGATGATCTTGTTGATCGTCTCGGTCATGTGCACCGGGATACGGATGGTACGCGCTTGGTCCGCGATAGAACGTGTGATGGCTTGACGGATCCACCAGGTCGCATAGGTAGAGAATTTGTAACCGCGCTTGTATTCGAATTTCTCGACGGCACGGATCAAACCCATATTCCCTTCCTGGATCAGATCCAAGAAAGACAAACCACGATTAATATATTTCTTAGCAATGGAAACAACCAACCGTAAGTTAGCTTCGACTAACAATTTCTTAGCCTTGTTAAAACGCGATTGACGCGTTTTAATCTCGCGCAGCTGCTCTTTGACTTTTTCCAAAGGCTCGCCTAATTCTTTTTCCAAAGCTACCAATTGTCTCTTAAACTCAGGAGCATTGGCTGGTAATTTCTTGACCTTCAAATGCTTTTGCACACGCTCAATATTGGTGATCAAATCAGAAATCTTGATGACAATTTCCTCATTGATAGTCGATGTCAGCTTGAATTCCGCGATGGATTTGGCAGAAATATCCGACCCTACCCTCGTATGGCGCACATGCTCGAGGATCTTGGCCAAATCCTTCATTAAGCGGCCGCGGCGTTCCAACTCATCCTTGATCACGTCTTCAGCATTGATCTCATCATTTAAAACCTGATTGATAATGGACAACGCTTCTTTACGTGCGTAATAAGTTTTAAACAATGATTCCGCGAATCTTATCTCTGCCTCTTCAATACGTTTGGCAAGCGCAATTTCTTCTTCGCGGGTCAAAAGCGGGATGGAACCCATCTGCTTTAAATACATCTTCACCGGATCATCTAAAGGAATGAACTTGTCGGAATAAACATCATCTTCCTTGTTCTCCTCACGTAACCGGCGCACTTGCTGCTCACGGCTTTCTTCGACAGCTTCTTCGGCAATCACAGGTGTTTCTTCACCGGAATCAACAACCTTGATGTCCTGTCCGTCGAGCACATCGAAAACCTGATCGATGTCTTCGGATGAATCGATGGCATCGGACAAAGTTTCGTTGACGTCTTCATAGGTCAAAAAACCCTTCTTTTTGCCCAACGTCACCAACTTGTCCAAATCGCCTTGCAGATCCTTCGGATCTTTTGGTTCTTTTTCTTTGATCGGTTCTTTCATGTTTACCTCGATTTAACAGCTAGTTTTTAGCAACTGATTAAATTGTTCCCGCAGCTGATCTAACTTTTCTGTATCTTTCAGAGTCTCGGCCTGACGTATGGCTTCCAATAATTGGCCTCTGACTATCTTTTGTTTTTCTTTCTGAATTTTTCCGATGCAATCCTGAAAAACAAGTGCTGCGTCACCTAATTTTCCTTCTTCAACACTGATGAACCTTGTAACTAAACTTTGTGCTGACTCATCATTTAAATGCAACAAAAGATCATTCGTTGACCAGTCATCTGATGCATCCGCTAATGACCACATAACATCCACCACTTGACGCACAACCCCGTCAGGAAAATCTTGAGGACTAATACTCTCCCTTGCGGCCTTAACCCATGCCGGGTCTTTTAAAAATAAGGCCAGCAATAATTCCTGACCAGCGGATGCTGAAGCTGATACCTTTATTGCTACTGCTGGCTCTTTGAACGACCCCTGTTGATTTTTAACCTGTGTTGATTGCTTAAGCAATACGCTTTCAGGAATGTTCAACTTTTGGGCTAAGCCCTTGGTCAATTCATATTTAGCCACTTCACTTCTAAACCGTGCGATGGTGCTAAGCAATTCTTGGGCTATCTTGGATTTACCCTCGACCGTCACAGGGTCATATTGCTTAGCCAACCAATTGAATTTAAAATCTAACAGCGATTCAGCACTATCAATGCGTGCGTTAAAAGCTTCAACCCCAAGCTGACGGATGAATGAATCCGGATCTTCATCCTGGGCTAATGTTGCCACACGAACATTCATATCTTCGTCAATCAACAAATCAAGACTGCGAATAATAGCTGATTGTCCGGCGGTATCTGTATCAAAGAGCATCACCACATTCGGTGTATAACGGCGGATCAACCTAATTTGGTCCGTGGTCAAGGCCGTGCCAAGGGAAGCCGCAATATTTTCTACCCCGTGGATGTAAGGCATGATCATATCCATGTACCCTTCCACCACGATGATCCGATCCAACTTTCCAACCGCTGCCTTGGTCACCGCCAAGCCAAACATATGCTGACCTTTGGTGTACACTGGCGTTTCCGGTGAATTTATATACTTGGCGCCATCGGAATCCTGCATGGCGCGAGCGCCAAAGGCCACGCAACGGCTTTGAATATCAAGGATCGAAAAAACAATGCGGTTACGAAAGCGATCGTAAAACCCACCCTTACCCTCGCGGGCAATGGTCAATCCTGCCTTAAAAATCAACTCTTCGCTTATCCCTTTGGATTTCAAATATTTTAAAAGAGCATCCCACTCATTGGGTGCCATGCCCAATTGAAATTTTTTAACCGTTTCTAGATCAACACCCCGGCCTTTAAGATAATCCCGGGCAATATTAACATCCGGTTCACGGCTGCTTAACAACGTCTCATGAAAAAAAGCTGCAGCCAAAGCATTAATCTTTAAAATCTCCTCACGCAACTGGCGAGAAGGGCTTGAGGCAGTTGACTCATCTTCAGGAATCACCACACCCAGCTTATTGGCTAAAAATCGCACCGCTTCAGGAAATTGAAATCCTTCCTGGCGCATCAAAAAACCAATCACGTTACCGCCAACCCCGCATCCGAAACAGTGAAAAATCTGCTTATCCGGATTAACCACAAAAGACGATGTTTTTTCATGATGAAACGGACAAAGAGCTTTAAAATTACGGCCGGCTTTTTTTAAGGCCGTATAGTTGCCGATAATCTCAACAATATCGCTGCGTTCAATAACCTGATTAATAACATCATTCGGGATCAATCCCATATCTTATCTAACCTGCAGGGTGCAACACGCGAGCTGCTGCAGCATTATAATGCGCACCTGCAAATAACTTATCAATCAAATGATTATACAAAAAAGTATATGTACCCACTGCCGCGTGCCCGACTACCTTATAACTATAAGAATGCACGGTCATCCGTGTCAAAGGCCCGATATGCATCAATAAAATCAAAAATACCGTCAAACTGCAAACCAAAATGCCGCGTGCAACCGCAACAACACCTGCTGCATACTTATCAAAGCCTTGATGATTGGTCTCTACTTTAAAAAGGAACAAGATGCCCTGTATGTAAAATTTAAAAAACAAGGCCACCAAAAACCAAAGGCCTGCAAACGAAGCCATATCCCAATAATCCCAATGAAAATGGCTATTCTTCAGCAACCACGCAGCTGAAGAACTATAAAAATGAAGACTGACAAAGACCGCGACAATAACCCCAAAAAATTCGGAAATCTCTGAAATAAAACCGTTTTTGACCCCGATGAAAATCATCCGTATAAAAAAAAGAACTAAAGCTACATCAACCCAATTAACGCTTTTAACTAAATGTGTCAACATAATTTTTATTTACAACCTCCCTATCAATAGGCAGGCGTAACGGGGAGTATAACATGCGGCTGGTGGGCTGTCAAGCAAGGCTAGCTGTTTACATATAACGTAACTGACTGGAAATTATTAAGTTATACGTGAATCAAAATAATGTCATTATTTACCAATTATTAAAAATCGCTTTCTCGGGGCAAATATTAAACAGTAGCTGGGACAGCCATCGAAGGCTCAACTGGTACGGGTGTCTGGGCAGGTTGAGGCTTGTACTCATTAAATTTAACGGACACAATGCGCGAAACCCCACGCTCCTGCATGGTGACCCCATACATGATATCAGCTGCGGACATGGTGGTTTTATTGTGGGTGATAACGATAAACTGGGCAATTTTGGCAAATTCCTTGAGCATTCCAGCAAAACGGCCCACATTAGACTCATCCAGGGCCGCATCAATTTCGTCCAGGACGCAGAAAGGACTGGGATTAATTTTAAATACCCCAAAAATCAAGGCAATAGCTGTTAATGTCTTTTCCCCACCGGACATAAGGCTGATATTCTGTAATTTCTTGCCCGGAGGCCTGGCCACGATATCAATGCCGCACTCCAAAGCATTTTCCGGGTCAAGTAAAACCAGCTGAGCTTCTCCACCGCCAAATAACATCCGGAAATAAACCTTAAATTCTTCATTTACTTTAAAGAAAGTATCGGTGAACATCTGGCGGGTGGTACGATTGATCTTTTGAATCGTCGACAAAAGTTGTTCACGGGCGGTTAATAAATCGCTTTGCTGTTTAGTCAAGAATTCATAGCGGCCTTTGAGTTCTTCAAATTCTTCGATAGCCACCAGATTCACTGCCCCGTAGGACTCGCAACGTTTTTTAAGTTTGTCGATCTCTAAGGTTAATTCGTCAATATTAAGTTGCGGTTCAGGTGCTTGTTCAGCGGCCGGCTCTCCCTCGGGCACTGGCAAAGGAATTTCAACGGCTGGCTCGTTTTGAATCTGATCCCAATCTATTTTATACGCCTGTAATAAACGTTCTTTGAGGGCGCGTTGATTGAAATGCACTTCCTGCTGGCGCATCTGCTGATTATGCATATCGCTTTTAATTTGGATGATCCCGTCTTCATTACCGCGGATCCCGTTACGCAAAGAATTTAATCGACGGGACATTTCTTCTTTTTTGGCTGACTCTTCATTTAACACAGCCGTTAAAGATTCTTTTTTACGCTGCAAATCTTCGATTGCCTGCTGCAGCAAAATAATATCTTCACCAACCTTAATTCTCTTAGCTTCTAACTCACGGTTTTCCGACTCAAAACGGCTAATATCTGTTAGGTCACGGTCAAGATTTTGGGTATGCAGGGCTAAATTATCCTCAAACCCTTGACGCTTATCAGACAAAGAGGACAGTTCAGTATCCAATTGAGCAATGGAAATATTCAACTCCTGACGCTCATTGTCCTTTTGCGCAATATCCTGTGCTTTTAATTTAATGTCTTCCTGGCAACGCGCGACCTGCCCGCTAATGCCTTGCAGGCTTGCCGAGAACTCCGCTTCTTGAACTTTTAAGGTAGCCAAGGCAGACTCAACTTCAGCAAATTCTAAGGTAATGACATCCAATTCACCGACCAACTTGCCCGAAGCAAGTTCAATATCATTCTTCTGGGCCTCCAACACTGAAAATTTCTTCTCCTGCTGTTGAATATTCTTAAGCATTTCCTCAACAGTGTTGCTTTGATCTTCAATTTGTTGATTTAATTGATTTTTAACTTCCACTGCTTGGGCCAATTTTTCATTGATAATAGCAATGCGATCATCCAAATACTGCAAATCCAATTCCACATATTTAGTCTCGTAGGTGATTTCATACAACTCTGGCGATGTTTCAGTGGCTGCAATAACTTTGACTTCCTTAATCTTGCCAATAATACCGGTTTGCTTGTCACTTGGACGCACCATGGCTAAAAAACGACCTTCAACGACGGGATCAGGAATATCCTGGTACTGTACTTGCATCTTCTGGATAAATTCTTTTTGGGATAAAAGAAACACATGATTTCTTTCAAGATCATCGATCAAGGCGTCTTGGATGGTAAACTGGCTTTTAAGCGCTTCTAAACCCTGACGACGAGCATTGGTATCTGCCCAAAATTCCTGCAGCTGTGTCTGCACTTGGGTGATGGCACTATTGATCGCTTCACAACGATGATATACCTGGATTTTTTCGTCATGGATTTTAGAATTTTCATGCTCCAGACGAGCCTTACGTGCCAAAGCTTCCATGGATCGCTTCATATTTTCAGTCAATTGATTCTTGAAACGCACCTGCTGGCCATTTAACCCTAAAATTTCTTTTTCCACATTCTCAATAGACGCACGGGCTTGCTCTATGCCATGCATTAAAATGCTCAAATCATTTCGTTTTTGCTGTAAACGCGATTGTAATTCAAATAAATTCTCAGCCAGACTCGCCAACGATCCTTTAATTTCCTCGATCTTGGCCTGATGCGTTGCACAACGATCCACGGCCACAGCCTTATCTGCCTGTAGGCGCTGGCAGGTCTCATCCATATTCTGCTGGCGCTCTTCATTAAATGAGATCTGACGCGTATTCATGGCCACTTCATTTTCTAAATGGATATCCTGGGCTTTTAACTCATTGATACGCTCTTCAATTTCTTCTAATTGGAGAGTTTCATTGTCGATACGGTTATTCAACTCTTCTAATTGTTTCGTCAATTCAAGTTCCTGGGCCTGCAAAGCGCTGACCGCTGCTGACAAAGTGTTGCTCTCCGTATCAAAACTGCTCATCTGATGGCGGGCAAAAATCAATTCATAATTTTTGAGGATCTCAAATTCTTCCTTGTAGCGCTGGGCTTTTTTAGCCTGGCGTTCAATGGTGGCAATCTGACGTTTGACTTCGACGACAATATCATTGATGCGCAATAAATTGTCTTCCGTATCTTTAAGTTTACTTAAAGCTTCTTTCTTTTTACTCTTATACTTAGTGATCCCTGCTGCTTCATCAAAAATCTGACGGCGATCATCCGGCTTGGCGGATACAACCAAATCTACCTTACCTTGCTGGATCAAGGAATATGCCTCAGCCCCAACCCCTGTGCCTAAAAAAAGTTCTACGATATCCTTCAAACGCGATACATTTTTATTGATCAAATATTCACTTTCACCGGAACGAAAAAGACGGCGGGTGACGATGACTTCATCGTGGTCTAGGGGTAAAATACGTGATTCATTAGAAAAGGTAAGACTGACTTCGGCAAAGCCCAAGGGCGCTTTCTGGTCCGTACCATTGAAGATAACATCTTCCATGGATGAGCCGCGCAATTCCTTGACGCTTTGCTCGCCTAAAACCCAGCGGATCGCATCAAAAACATTGCTCTTGCCGCAGCCGTTAGGACCAACGATCGCAGAGATGCCTGGTTGAAATTCAAGTACCGTCTTTTGGGCAAAAGACTTGAATCCAAAAATTTCCAAACGTCTAAAATACATATATCATCACTTTATAACATTTGACGGGCGTGTCAACGGAGATTTGATTTTTTTTCGACGGGATTAAATTAGGCTTCTAAGATGCCTGTTTGGCAGACGTTAGCAAATTTCTTGGCACTCTCTCTGATAGTCCTTTGCTGGGTGTTGTAATCAACATCAATCAATCCAAATCTGGGGCTATAGCCATGGGCCCACTCAAAATTATCCATTAATGACCAGTAGAGATATCCTGTAACATTTACTCCCTGTTCCATAGCAAGATGAACGCTCTTGAGGTGAGCCTGAATGTATTCCCATCGCTCATTATCGTCGGTCGTACAGATACCATTTTCTGAGATGATCACGGGCAGATTGTATTTTTTAAGACTTAAAAGCACCTGGGTCAATCCTTCAGGATAAATATCCCAACCCAAAAAATTCTTCTTTAGCGGATGATGATTATCTTTACAAATTTCCATTAACAAATTACCAATCCACCAGCTATGCACATCCACCAAATGCCTTGAATAATAATTAACTCCAATAAAATCAAGGGTTTTATGCTTAACTAAATAATTAGGAATTTCAAGGTTATATAAATATTCCCGCATGGCCACTGCCCAATGATTCCGTAACCCTTGGTCACAGCCAACAATGGCCTGCATATGATGGGCGATACTAACCATGGGCCGGGCAATGTTTATTTCCTGGTAAATTTTATGAATCAGCCGGTAGGCCTCGACATGCGCATCGTTAAGATTATCATGAACTGCTTTCATTTTAAAAAACGACTTCGCCTGGGGTGGCCAAATTCCCCAGAGATATGCATGAGAGAAATAAACACTGGGCTCATTGATGGTATACCAAAAGTGAACATGCCGGGCCAACGCCTTAGTCACAACATCGCAGTAACGCAAAAAACGCTTAACACAAAGAGGATTCAACCAACCGTCAGATTCACTAAACCAAATTGGATTGGTAAAGTGATGCAAGGTCACCATCGGCTCTATGCCACGCACACGCAGGGTCATGATTACATTAATATAATGCTGGATAGCTTCCTGGGAAAACTCCCCTTCGCGAGGTTCAACACGGCTCCATTCGATGGAAAGACGGTGGGCATTGTGATTTAAACTTTTGACTATATCAAAATCGTTCTCATAAAATTCATAATGGCGGCAGGCTGGGCCGGATTTTTCTTTTCCCGCTTCTTTTTCCCATGACCACCAATCCGCGTTGGTATTATTACCTTCCACCTGATAAGAAGATGTCGCGGCCCCCCAATAAAAATCTTTCGGAAACTGAATCATGGTAAAATTATATCATCGCTAAATAAAAATCCTTAAAAAATGTATTTATTTGCCTTCAACTAAAGAGTAAATTAACCCTATGGATTCATTAATCAAATTGATCCAAAAAACCTATAGAATGGTTGATCCTCTTGAAAGTTCGAGGGTTTTACGCAATGTTACCTCGCTTTCAGGACTCCAACTCATCACCTATGTCCTGCCCATCGTCATTCTACCCTATTTATTTAGAACGATCGGCCCGGACAAATTCGGGCTGATCTGTTTTGCGCAAGCCTTTATTCAATATTTCATGATCCTCACTGATTACGGATTTAGCGTTTCCGCAACCAAAGAAATTTCTCTTTGCCACGAAGATAAACACAAGGTCTGTAATGTTGTTTCTGCTGTCATGACCATCAAGACCCTCCTGGCTTTTTTTAGCCTACTGATACTTTGTGTTGTCATTTATTTTGTTCCAAAATTCAAAGATGATTGGATGGTCTACGCGTTAAGTTTTGGAGTCGTGATCGGCAATACCCTTTTTCCTGCATGGTTTTTTCAAGGAACAGAAAGCATGAAATATACCGCCAAGCTCAATATTATCGGAGAATTTATCTACGCCTTTGGTATTTTTCTGTTGATCCATAAGCCTGACGATTATCTGTTAGTACCCACCATTACTTCCCTATCAGCACTGATCACCGGCCTTTGGGGACAATATATTGTTTTTACTCGCTTTGATGTATCCTTTCAATTACCCAAACTAAAAGATTTACAGCAGCAACTGCAGGCCGGATGGAATGTTTTCATCTCCGTAGTTGCTATTAATGCCTACACAACCACCCGTGTTTTTGCGGTGGGGCTTTTGACCAACAATACGCTAACCGGGTTTTATTCCATTGCCGAGAAAATTGCCAACGCGGTGCAAACCTTTCCCTTGTCCTCTTTTACCCAGGCCATATTCCCGCGCCTGAGCAAAATATTCCACAAAAACAAAATAAAAGCCTTTGAAATCATGAACCAGGTGCAGTTGATCACGATCATTGTTTCTTTGATCTTCCTGCCCCTAACCTTTATCCTGGCACCATTTATTGTGAAACTTGTTTGCGGAGGGACTTATCCAGCAGCGATACTATCATTGCGATTTTTGCTCATCTCTGTCTTTTTTATCAGTTCAAACGCATTTCGTGTGCAATTTCTTTTAGTTTGCGGCAAAACCGATTTTTATTCACGGATACACATTACGATGGCAGCCATCGGCCTGCCCCTGATCATTGCTTTTATATATTCTTTTTCTTATGTAGGTGCCGCCATGGCAACTGCGATCATTGAAGCAGGCGTCTTCACGATGACCTATTTTACAGTCAAAAAACTGCATTTTGCCCCCTAAACACTGCCACCGCATGCTTTGAAATATGGTATACTTTAAGTGATGAAGCTGTACGTTATTATTCTTTCATTGTTGTTGCAGGGTTGTTTTTGGGCACCTTGTGTTAAAGCCTCGGAAGCAGATCTTGAATGGAAGGACGCTGTGGGATCGGCCAAGCAGGGAGAGTATGATTTTGCCTTTATGGATTTTCGCACACTCCTTGAAAACCATCCTGACTCCCGCTATTCCCTGGCCGCGGAATTTGCCCAGGGAGAATATTACTTCTTACAAAATAACCTGCAGATGGCTTCTGCTGAATTTAGGAATTTTTACACCAAATATCCCCATCACGAAGAAGCCCTGATTACCCTGGCCTATCTTTTTAGAATAGCCCAAATCCAAAACCAGCCGGATGCCATGAAAGAATACCGTAAAAAAGCAGCCTCTTTTCGCCAGCTTATTTTCATTTTTAATGATAAAAAATTCTATAAATTCCTTTCAGGTTTTCAACGTAAACATAAACTTGTTTATTACATCAACAAAGTAGATCTTTATGTTAATGGCCAACTATTTACAGAGGTTCCTTTTTAAATGGAAATACGCCATCCTTATCATCTTTGTATTCTCCGCAATGATGGCAACTTTTTCCTTCCAGATCAATCGCTGGCTTCCTCAGTATGCCCTGTCCCTTGCTCATACGATTGGTCAAGAATCACAAACAAAAATATTCTTTAGGACAGCCCGTTACCACTTTCCTGACCACATTATCTTGAAAGACGTTAAAATATTTGGGATTGATGGTAAAAATCCTATGTTGCAAGCGCCTCGGGTGACGGTAGGATTTTTTAATAAGATCATCATCGATGGCCTGATGATAGATTTTCCGATCTTAAAGAATTACTTAACCCGGTATAGTAAGAAAAATCGTACCTGGGCCCGAACCATTCCCCCCAAAGGTATTCATCTCGTTGTACCTAACGGAGAATTTTATCCAACAGGCCATAACAAAGGAAACCCTATTGCCTTTAATACTGATCTCACCCTTAACCAGGGCCATCTAAACGCCATGGGTTCTTTAGGAGACAATGACAAGTTCAATTACACACTCAACGGCACTATCCGTAACGCCGGTTTTGATATGGACAAGTTCACCTTGGAAGACGGCCGGTCTTCCATGAATCTATGGGGCAGCTGGCAGGATAATGACATCGATTGGAAAGGATTTATTTTTTATGACAAACTCTATATCCTGGATATCGACGGGCATTTAAACATTCAAAACAATGATATCATCCTTAAAAAATTATCTTTTTCTGTTAACGGGAATGATGTTGCGGCCTCAGGGCATTGTTTAACACCAAACCCTTTCCAATGCGATGCTAATATTGCTTTAAGAAATACCAGCTTGCATCTCCATGCTCAGAATTCTCCGCAGGGCATTGTATTTAATGGGATGATTGATGTACAAAATATTCATTTAGGATTTGAAGACTTAACAGCCCGGATCGTCAATGATAATTTACTTAAATTAAAAATAAAAAGACTACAGAGCATCTTTTCAGTCCAGGATACTGAACATAGCCTGCCTCTTGAGAATGTTTTAGCCAGCATTAACTTTGCTTACGCCTACCGGAAAGACATCTCTTTATCTGCCCAAATGTATGCAGGAGCTTTACACAGCCATATTTTCTTGAATACATCCTCCTTACCGTGGCAAATCAAAGGTCAAGGTAAATTTGAAGGTATGGATATAAACCGCTTAAACAATGACTTTTCTTCTTTCAAACAATGCCATGGTCTTTTCTCGGGAAATTTTAATTTTCAAGCGCCAAAAGACATCGAAATCACCGGTAATTTAGGGTTTCATAATGGCAATTTTAATGATTCTGATTTTCAAAAGTGGGTGGCAAAAATCTTGCAAATGCCCGGGCTAAATCATGTGTCCGGAGCTGATTTGTCATGCCGTTTTAAAATCAACGGAAGGTCAAAAACGCTGGATGATTTAAAACTGAACACCGATAATTTTAATTTAAACGGATTTTTTCATCTCGACGATGACGATTTAGTTTCAAGCCAGGTTTCAGCATCATTCTCTAAAAAACTTCTTAGTGAATCACCCATCGGCCGCGACATCATTGGCTTGGTCCGCGGGGCATGGACGCTGCCTTTTGAATTTGATCTATCCGGAAATGTGTACAGAATGAACTTTCAATGGAACAATTCTCCCCTGAAAGATAAAGTACATCAACACCTGTTTTCATTTGTCGAACGGATGATCGATCGGCGCATGGACGCCCGTTCCTACAATTTCACTATACAAAGGGAGTCGGTGTCGCCTGGATGAAGAGAAAGCCTGCGTTCGGTCAATATTAATACATCATCTTTCTTAACGAGATGAGAAGATTCAAGCATCTTGATAATGGCTTTAGGGTCATGAGTGATTTTCTTAATAAAAAAGAAAGGCTGTACCCCGTAAGAAAAATTCAAAAAATCACAAACCTGCGAAGAGGCGCTAAAGGACAATATCCAGCAAGGAGGCTTAAACCTGGAAATACGGCGGGCGGTACTGCCGCTGGTCGTCGGAGTCAATATATAATGAGCATCCAATTCCCAAGCTGCCCCCACCGCATTCAATGAAGTGACATCAGTAATCGTCAATAAGCCGCCTTGAGAAACCTTACTGCTTATGCTCATTCCACCACTATTAGGCAATGATCCCCTGTCCCTTTGAGATTCAGTAGTCATAGCGATCTTGGCCATCATTTTTACCGTCTCAACGGGATAATCACCAATAGCTGTTTCCTGCGAAAGCATGATGGCATCTGTCCCATCTAGAATAGCATTGGCCACATCATTGACCTCAGCACGTGTCGGACGTACATTTTGAGTCATAGACTCTAACATTTGTGTTGCGGTAATAACAGGTTTTCCTAGGATATTCGCTTTTTGGATTAACCGCTTTTGAATACCCGGCACCTCTTCAATGGGAATTTCCACGCCCAAATCCCCTCGAGCAATCATCACAGCATCTGCAGCTTTCAAAATCCCATCAAAATTATCGATCGCTTCCCGGCGTTCAATCTTGGCAATCAAATAGACTTGATGCCCCTTTTTCCTGGCAAATTCTCTTACCTTGATGATGTCTTTAGGTTCCTCAACAAATGAAAGACCAAAAATATTAACGCCATGCTTTAAACCAAAATCAACGATTGTCAAATCCCTCTTTGTAATGGGATTAATATTTAAATTCGCACCAGGCAAATTAAGCCCTTTATGCGAAAGGAGTTTTCCACCGATCAAAACCCTGCACGATACATCCTGACCAACAATTTTTTCTACTTTTAATTGGATAAAGCCATCATTAAGAAAAATGATCTTATCCCTAGAAACACTTTTATGAAGCTGTTTATACTCAACAGGGATAAGCTCCTGCGTACCTAGTACATTACGCGTTGTAAGCACCGTTTGTGCGCCTTTTTTGAGCGTAACAGATTCGTTTTGAAGGCGGCCGATACGCATTTTGACACCCGGAAGGTCGATGAGGATGCTGACCATGCGTCGTGTTTTAGCAGCAATTTCACGGATATTGCGGATATTTTCTGCGTGTTCTTTAAACTCCCCATGCGAAAGATTAAGGCGAGCCACGTTCATCCCGCTTTCCATCATCTCTTCAAGTTTGGAGGGGGAAGACGAAGAAGGACCAATGGTACAAACGATCTTTGTTTTGGGAACGGGTAGTTTCAATAACATTTGCATCCCTGCCTGCCGGCAGGCAGATAATATCTATTTTCCATAAATGACTTCTAGCTGAGAAACCTTGGGAAATTCCGGATAAAATTCTCCCTGCGGCCCTATAAACCCATTGCCTGATTTTTTAAGCATAACTGCCGTATACCCACCTTTATTATTGGGGATATTAATGGTAAAAGTATCGTCCTCCACAGCCGGTGCAATGGTGGTTTGACTATCAACGACTGTTGGCGGCTGTTCAACGGTCACTGGTTGTTGAACAACCGTGACCGGCGGTGCGACCTCTTGATAACTATAACCATTATACACATAATATGTCCCATCGTTTACATAATATGTAATACCATTAACGACAACTGGTTGATAAATGGGTGGAGCAACAAGAACCGCATCTTCCGGCGGGTAATAAGAAGCACTATAATTGTAGTTGTCAGGCCATACAGAAAAACCAATGCCTACATAAGAACGGTCATGGTGCCCCCCGTCATGGCTATGCCCGCTGTCATGAGAACCGCTATCGTGATGCCCACTATCCTGATTATGCCCGTCCTTACTATGATCTGGCCCATCCGCATAAGATGAAACCGGTCGCATGATGAACAGGCTTACGATAAAAACAGCAAACAATACCTTGAATATATTTCGCATATGACGCTCCTTAACGCGTTATTCTATCATATAAATCTTGCAGCCCTTCACTTAATTAGACAATACGGAACATCAGAAAGTTTCAGGAGGATTGGGGGCAGGACTAGAGGCCTTTTTTAATTTCTTGCAAAATTTCAGGACTGACTTTAAATCCCTTATCCATGGCCATCTTCATATCTAGTTGGGCACTGTAATATTCTTTTTTACCTAAATAGGCATTGGCCCGGTTAAAATAGACGCCAGCATCTGTAGGGTCAATCACAATAGCTTTACTCAAGTCAGCGATTGCCTCGTCCCACTTGCCTTGTTGAAGATAAAGGTTGCCCCGACTTTTATAGCCTTGGATGAGATTAGGACTTAATAAAATAACTTGATTGAACTGATTCAGGGCTTCGGCAAATTTTCCTTTTCTTTGATAGGCATTTCCCCAGTAAAGATGATTATCTCTCTCATGGATATTGATTTCAAAAGATTGATCGAAAAAAATAAACAGACTTAAAATCAACAATAATCCTCCTGCCGCGAGCGGCATAAAAATATCTCCTATATACCCAGGTTCAAGAACTGCCTGCTGTGGATTAATAGGGTCATAATAAACCATAACTTCGTCTTGACGACGATATTTATTCATCACCTTAAGTGCGATTTTGGGATTTCTGCTTTCGCCATCCCGGAATGACACCCTTTTTGATAAATATGGCCTATCATTAACAACATATTCATATTGAACATCCGCCCCATACCATCTCGTCAGGCCAGGATTAGAATCTATAAATTTTGGTAAATGTTTAATAGACAACATAGATGAGACCACTTGACCTCTAACTTGTGGCCATTGTAATGCGGATTGGGATTCAATAATCAGGTTACCTACCCAAAACATAATTAAAACGCCAATTACTGTGATAGTCCACAATATGGTTTTCTTCATTACTTAAATTGTCCCTGCAGTGATTTGGTTATCCGTTACGCCAAGAAAGTTTCTCAGATTGACTGTCTGTATATCAATAATAAAAGGCCTAAAGCCCGGGGCGTTTTGAAGTTTCTGCAACATGGCTTGGTCGATATGAAATTTAATACCTTCCCCAGCATTTTGGGTCTGTAAATTTTTATTAGTAAGAGATAGATCGATACCACCAGTGCTTGCTTTATCTTCACTAAACTGCGCCACATCTCCGCCATTGGCTACTCGAACAAGGTCATCTTGGGTAATCACCTCTTTTTCCAAGTATACCTCAAAAACTCTTTTAATTTCATTCTTTTCTTCATCAGTTAAACTCTTGCCGTCTTTAGTTACTTCAAATCTATCTTCAACCCCTGTTTGATAGGTGTTAACAGGAGAAACTCTAATATTTAATTTAAATCTGTCTGAAAGGATGCGTGAAACAACATATAACAAGCCATTGCGGTCTGCGGTCTGTAGATTAAATACACTCGCCTCTTGACCAATATCATCTTCAAAATTAACCTCGGTTCTTATTTTTTGAGTACCTGATGATCTTTTAAAATCTTGCCTGGCTCCGTTAAGTTCAAAAATTTCATCAACAGTTACTGTTCCGTTGATGACTGAATCTACAAGAATAGGGAGCAAAGGGACAAGCATCCGTTCCCAAGGGAAATCATCCTTTTGGGACCTTTCTTGAGAAAACCTTCTATCTTTCAACAGTGCATCAAGTTGGGCAATTTGTATCTGATTCTTTTGACTTTCTCCTTGAAGTTTTGTGAGTAGCGTTTCAGCGATATGCCTGGAGTCTTGACGCCCAATGAACCATCCCCTCATTTGATCAAAAACAATCCCTGCACGGGATGTATTAATCTGGGCACCTAAAATATTAAATCCCATCGCAGCTAAAGCACCTGCAGCTTTATACATGATTCCCTGCTCATCTTTATTAGTACCAACTAAAAAATTTAACATACGTCCATAAGGAGTGGAGACTTCTAAAGCCACGGCATGCGATTCCAAAAGGTCCTTTGAGATATCATGCATAAAAACAAATAAAATAAATTGCTCTATCAAAAAATTCTTGTCTGTGAAACGAAAATAAAAAGAGTCGTACATTTTTGTAAATTCATCCCAAAGAGATTCATGAGTGTCAGGGTCTTCAATAAAAGCTTTTGATAGCCAGGTAGTATCTTCTACATATTTAGGATCAACACCATCTATACTGCTAATTAATTTGGGAAGTTGACGTTGAATGATGTCCTTATTGAAATGCTCCCTTGTTTCATCCTGTACTCTCTTTGCTTCATCAATAGCTCCCTGCTTCCATTCGCCCCTCAAACGGTCTTGCTCTAATGGTGATTGCCGCAGATATTCTGATAATGCCACAAACAAATCCGTGGTCATTTGATATTTTCCATTTTCAAATGTCCACTGATAGGGATTAGAAGGATCATACGGATCAACAGAATGAGCATCTGCCAGGGTCAAAAGATAAAACGTATTCAATAAATCCTGATTTAAAACACCCTCAGCTAATTTAAGAGTATCCACCAAATCAGTGAAGAAAAACTGACTCCTATTATTGGCAGCGACATATCGTGTATTATTAATCCTCATCCCCCATTCCTGATGATACCAAACCAGCCACTTAACTAGAGGTAAAATGGCGCTCGCATCCGGGAATTGACTTAAAAAGCGCGGCGTCATTTTAATAGAGCCTGCTATTGGATGCGGTGTGTTCCAACTAGCTCCCCCAACTTCCTTTTCAGCATCATGGCATAAAATGGCGAACCTTAACGCAGCCAATGAGTTGCCATCACTTGATACATTGTTATACACCCCTTGGGCTTCATGTAATCTGGGATCGCCAAACATAATATTCTCAAGATAATACAAAAGATAAATCGAGTGCATGGGGACAGAAAACCTATGAACAGGAGCTTCGAAATGATACCTCAACGTTTCAAATTCAGGTAAAAACTTACCTAATAGCCGCACCTGATACATCTTTAATAGTAGTAAAGAAATCTTTTTTTGTGTCTTCATAAATGCATAGAAAGCTTCCTTCATAGCCTCTGTTGGTTCTTCCAAAGCAGTTGTCTGTGCAGCAATGGCACGAAGGACTCTATCTGAAATGGTCGCCTCTTTGTCAGCTGTCAACTGAAAAACCTTGACCATAAGCTCAGGTCTTTCTTGAAAAGTCTCTTCTATTCTTTCCTGTGAAATTTCCTCTGGAAAATCTATGACACGTACAGCTTCGCCTTTGCCCTTAATCTTTAAATGAAATTGATTGGCTAAATCAATATAAAAGCCTTGGTCAAGCACTTTAATTTCAAACCCATCCCCATCGGTAATCTGATGGACTTCCGAATAAGAGGCTGGCAGTTCTTTTTCCATAACCGTCTGAAAGACCCTGGTCAAAACTTTATACACGAGTTCTGAATTTTGATAATATTTTTCATACTCTTTTTCCACGTCCCCACTAACTGCAAAATGTTCAATAACAGATATCCCTTGTTTGTAGGAATTAAAATTACCCCTCAGAAATGTATCAATTTCTTGTTTGTATTTAATCAATTCATCCTTTTCCTCTGGAGTGATCAACTCGTGATCCAACAATCCATCAATTAATGGACTCACATCATCTTCACTCCATACCCCTTCGGGATGTAAACCGCTAATAGGGTAATCCTTTAAGACTCCTGATTCAAACAAGTCTTTTAACGCAAACCACATCGCATTCCCACCGTGAATATCCAAAGGTGATTCCATGTACGTTCTTTGATCAGTAAAGCTAACTGGAACAAATTGTTGAACAGTAAATGGACCTCCACCTCTGATTCGGTAAAGATCATTAACCCGTTTAAAAATTGTATTGACCACTCTCTGGAACTCTGGAATTTCCTCTTTCACAACCATCCTCGATGGACTCGGCAATTCTTCTATATTTATCAATTGAATGTCCCCAACGGTCAATTCTTTCGTCCGTTCTTCTATGTAATCTTGAAGGGTTCTTGAAAGAGCATCAAAATCTTGATGGACATATCTATCGCGAAGTTTAATACCTATATCAATCTGTGCAATAATGGACATAGCATCCCCGATAGCAGCTCCTGATCTCCCCATAGGATTGGCTTGAAAAAACCACCATTCATATTCGGCCAAAGCTTTCTTTCTTTTTTCAATATCTTCTTCTTTATTATGTATCAGTACCCATAAATTCCCAAGATGTGCCATAATATCTGGTATCAATTCTGCAGAGGGATGAATAATTGTAAAAACACCTTCAAGTTCAGTAATCTTTTGATCGTATGTTTTAGTTTCACCATCTTTTCCAATAAAATCATACGTCTTTGAAAATCCTGCTCTTTTTTCATCTGAACTCATCCCGCTAAAAAGCCTTTGATCAATCTTCTCATGTAATACATCAAAGTATGTTCCTTCCCCATAATGATTTACAACCGTCACATAGAAACGATACCCCTCCCCATTTAATCGTTCACGATTTGTTAAAGCCTCAAACACATTTTCTTCACTTTCATTAGTTGCTCTTTGTTCGTCCGCAATATTAATCCGCTCGGCCAAAACTTCTTCATACGTTGCCAGGTGATCTTCCGCTGTTATCGGCGACGAAGACTGCTGATTTTTTGCGGCCCCTCGTAAAACAACTCCTGCCATCCCTTTTGTATAAATTGGACCGGTTCCTATTATATTCTCTACTTGGGCAAGCATGGAAAGATCAGGGCCAAAATATTCATCAAGATCAATTTTATAAATTTTTATAAACCTCATCATTCCTAAATTCTCTAAAGCTATTCTAGGATTGATCAAAGAACGTTTTTCTCGAACTATTTTTCCAATTTCACTTAATTTTTGAATAAATATCTTTTGAAAATGCTCTACTGTAGTATGTATAGGTTGAGGTCGATTCATCCATTTTTCAACTACCCCACGAATTGACTCTTCTTGGTCAGGAGTCAATTGCGCACCCAATTCACATTGTAATTTAACAATGCGCATAATTGTTGCAACACTATCCAAATCATTAATGTTTCCAGAAATGCGAAGTACTTTTTGAATTAAATCATCGAAGGCTTCTACATGACCAAACAACCGGCGCTTTGCATTAAAAGCAATTTGTGTAAGCGAGGCACGGGGCACGTCAAAAAAGAACCCAGAGTTTTTATCCACCAGCGCTCTTTTAAAATACTCAGTTCGACGTCCTTCTGTCTTTGCGTAAGGCCCTTTATACTGTATTACACGCCCATCTTTCCAACGTATTTCTTTATTAAAATCATAAAAATCTTCCACTGTCACAGGCCTACCATCCACCTCTATGCCCTCTGCGGCAAGCGCATCAGCCAATTTTCTCAAAGACGCCTGTGCTTTACCAACAATCTCCGGACTCGTTTTATCCTTTGACAACATAGATTGGAAATACTCTTCATCCGTTAAAGGGATAGCAATCGCTATGTCAAAATCTTTGCTTTTTTTTATTTTAGTCCGTTCATTCCACGGAGTTCCACCAATAAACACAACATCATCAAGTTTCTTTTCCTCGAGCCATTCCATAAGACCCAAAGTATCTGTATCAGATATTTCTATCGGCCCGTACTGCTCACGGAATTCAAACCATCTGGTTTTTATAGAAAAAATGGCTGTCCCGATTCTTTCCTTTATTTCCCTCATATCCCTTTCTTTAAGATAATCATATGCGGGAATCTCTCTTTGAATCAGCAACAATTCTGCGATGTCTTCTTCTCTACCCAATTTCTCTAGAATATCAAGAGCTCTGGCTTTGGTCGAAATATCCGTATCCCGATCTTTCACGGCAGTCAACAATATTCCATTAGCACGGCTGTCATTAATTCTTTCCGCAGCCTCTACAGAGGCCATTTGCACTGATTGATACGGACTTGTGGCACCCACCAAAAAAATCCTTAAAAACCTTAACCGATCAGACCGTTCAGATAATATGTGGATGACCCCTACGGCCTTACTTTCTTCACTTTTCTCAACCATTTCTCTTAATTCTTGAAAAAATATTTCAGGCTTATCCTCATCGATTAGCTTATTGATTTCTACTCTTAAACTATCAAAAGTACCTGTGCCACCATCTGCAACGGCTGCTGCATCAACATTTTGTTCATCTGTACTTGTCATGGACACATCAGCCCTCACCCTTAATTCGCTCTTTGGTTGATTATTGAAAAAAGTACCTACTTGTGCTGGACCAATAGTCCTGGTGCTCACCCTTAGCAAAAGACCACCTGAAAAATATTTCCTGGGAATAATTTGTTGGTTCAAAGGATCTACTTCTTCCTTAATATAGTTGTAAACACCTTTCTTAAAAGCCCGTAAATACTGTTGATAAATTTTTTCCTTCTCCTGGGGATCATCAATATTGACGCCAGCTACCTTATTTTTATTTACATAAACTTGTGCCAAAATGCTGTCCTTAATCTTATTCTTGTACCATGTGGCAAGGATTAATGAGTCATATACCTGACGAAGCCTGGCAAAATTCTTATTTTCATTAACTTCTGTTGTCAGTTCGGGGATGACGATTTCACGGACTATTTGAGAGCCTAGGGCGTTGATACTATTCTTGTTTGTGATGAGAGATTGCTCCGCTGCGCTCGCAGTGACGTTATGCTTTTCAAGCGATAAATAATCCTGCTCAAGCATGACCTTGAGTTTGCTTTCTACTATATAGGCTGTTCCTGCTTTCGCATTTTCATAAATAACCGCTTGCTCTGGAATGATCCAGACTTTATTAAATGTATTAACTGGGACATTGGTCGTACCAAACTTTTTTTGGGCCTCTTCATATACTCTTTTCCAAAATTTCTTACCAATCTCTTCCTCAGGATAAACCAAGGAGGCTGTAATCTGTTTAAGGATGTAATCTTCCCCCAACAAATCACGCCCCATTTCAGTTAAGCCAAAGGATTGAGGAATAATCCTGTCTTTTTCATACGGGGAAAGATTGACCCATAAATCTTTTTCAGGAGTGGTCAAACTAGCTAGGAAATATTTAATGAGTTTATTGGACTCGTCCTTGATCTGCTCACTACTTAATTCACTATCTCCTTTATCAAGAATAAAATCAAATAGGAAAGGATTATCAGGGTAGACCTTGATGCCTTTGAGCATGGGAGGGGTAAACTCAGGGCTTAGATGAACCATAGCCCCGGGTGCAGGTAAGCTAAATTCCTGGGCAAAAACAGGCTCACGGATAGATGACCCTATAAAGGTCACGAGTACAGTTAAAACAATACTTATACGTAACTGTTTTAACATAACTAAAACACTCCATTAATCTTAATCAAATCTTAACAATATTATGAAATAAAAAGCCATGGATCTTGTTTCACCCATGGCTTCTTTGCCTTCAAAATTTGTTCCCCAACTACACCGCCGGGGCTAATTACTGAAAGTATATACTACATTTTCGACGCTGTCAAATTCATGAGGAGGTAAAAATTGCAGAATTATTGTAAATATATATATAGCAGCATCTTATATTCCAAATATTATTCGTTTTTTATGTTCAACCACACCCTCATTTGATCCGAAGTAAAAATATGGCTAAGTTCTTGGTTCTCATCATTGATTAGCTGCTGCTTTTGGGTATACATGGCCTTGCCATCAATAGTCCCATTTTCCAGGCTTAGCTGTAGATTCCGAACTTTAACAATATTATCTGCTATGATCGGCCGAGTGGCATTAATTTGATCCTGAGTCAATTTCATATTTGCTGTTATTTGAAACATCACAGCATCTGTTGCTTTAACGACTATTTCATCTGTAACTGAAGCTTCCTGTGCACGGACCGACATCGTTAAAAATAAAAAAATAGCCAAAATGCCATACGCTATTTTTTGACTCATTTAAAGCCTCGCGCCATCCACAATAAAAAAAAGGGGATAAATACCCCCAGAAATAAAAAAGCCCAGACCCTCCAAGGGCGGGTATACTTGAAAGCCATCACAATGCCTAATACCGTTGTAACCAAGAGCCCTAACGACATCAAGATAATTAAATAACGAAAAATAACCGATGGCTCTGGACGCATATTATTAGACGTCCATCGCTGATTCATGTGGACTTGTGAAAAAGATTTAATGATCTCCGGCGGTTTGTAGCCGCCAGCTTCTTTACTGGCTTGGTGCAAATCAAATGTCTGCCAACATCCAGTGATCAAAAAAAGCATCAACAAGGGGGCAAAAAAACACCCTAAATACAGGTGGATATTTCTCATTGCTTTAATGTTCATGAATTTATCCTGAGCAGATCAATAGCTGGATGGTTTATTATCCACTAAACTAATTATTTTGTTCTTACCAGAAGAACTAATGTACTTAATAATCACCGGATCATCTTTGGCAATTTCTATTGACGACATAGGTTTAGTAACCCGAAATAATTCTGATTCAACAGCAATATAAAACACCACATTGCCCAATTCTGTTTGTACGTTCAAAACTCCCGTTTCTGGATCCACATAGGTTACCTTACCCGTAACAGTACTTGTTACCTGGTCTTTAGTTATTTGCTGACAATACGCTCTGGCAGATATAAACACTGCTGTTAACAAAATAAGTGCAATCACTTTAAATTTAGACATTCTCTCTCCTCTGAAGTATTAATTAGATACTAGAAAAGTACCGTTACTATTTTACTACGTACTCCATTAAGTCGGCTAAATAATCCATTTTTCCAACATCAACGCCATTGTGCCGCAAGATGGCATAGGCCATAGAAATATGAAAATAAAAATTAGGCAAAACGAAATTTAATAAATAGGGCTGCCCTAAAAAAGAGGTTTCCTGGCCCCTGAGCTTTAAGGTAACCTTGCGCTCTTCGCTGCCATCAATCTGCTTCGCACTAAAAGTCTTTAGAAACTCAATGGTCTTGGTGATACGTGCCTGTAATTCAGGAAAAGTTTTTTCCGTATCAGGGTAACTGGGTATTTCAACGCTGGCGAGCCTGGCAGCACACCCTTTGACCCCATCTGTGACGATCTGTACTTGGCGTGACAAAGGGAACATATCCGGAGCTAAACGGGCATTAATAAAAACTTCCGGGTCAATTTTCTTAGCCAAAGCATGCGCCTCTGCCTTTTTAAGGATCCCTGATAAATTATTCAACTTACTAATAAAAACCGGTATTGAAGCCTGATACATGGATAATGACATAATTACCTCCTTTAATAACGTTTGCTTTTCATTTATTTTACATAAACTGTTGAGTAAAAGCAAATCATGTACAAATTACAAATTCTTCGGTTAAGTACCCCTTATTCTTGTCATACCCATTCAATTTTAAAACCGAAGTAACCTGTCTTCCCTTTTTACCTTTATTAGTTTTTTGAATAAAAATCAATAAATTGACCGCTTCAGCGATAGCTTCAGGAACAGGGGTTACGCCTGCTTCCATGATCAATTGCTCTAATCTTAACAGGCCACTCTGGGCGGAATTAGCGTGAATGGTGCTCACCCCACCGGGATGTCCGGTATTCCACGCCTTAATCAACGAATGTGCTTCTTTACCTCGTACTTCACCAATAATAATTCTATCAGGCCTGATGCGCATCGAGTCAAAAATTAAATCATTGATGCTTTTAGAGGGTGAGGCCCGCATCGTCACTGAATCTTTGACACTGCATTTAAGTTCTTGAGTGTCTTCAATAATGATAACTCGATCCTGCGGGTGAATTTTGGCAATGCAGTCCAATATCGCATTACAGAAGGTGGTTTTACCTGATTGCGTTCCACCTACAACCAAAATAGAATTTCTTTGATCAACGGAAATCTTGATGACTCGCTCCTGCTCTGGAGTGATGATCTCATCTTCAACATAATCTTCTAGAGGAATGACCTGCCCTGCGCGTTTTCTGATGGCAAAGGCTGGGTAAGTAACCACCGGCGGGATAAAAGCTTGGAATCGAAATAATTTAAAATCCTCGTTGATCTCAACCCAAAGTTCACCTGCAAAACTGGGATTCTTATGTGTAACCACTTCATCAGATACACTCGCGACCGTGTTGATTAAATTCTTAGCTGCAGTTGCTGACATCGTCCCATATTCACGTTTCCCCTGATACCCATCAACCCACAAAACCCCATCGGGATTAAGCAAAATTTCATAAATCTCGTCATCAGCAAGCGCTGAAAAGACCAGCTCACCTAGGTCTTGCCGCAGTTTATTTTGAGTACGAGAGTGTTCCCTCAGCATCTTCTAAATTCTCCAAGACCATGTCTTTCATGACGATGATTTTGAATTTATACCCTGGATCAATGATTACCGTTGGCTGCACATCCATGTTCTTCTCCAGAGATTGATCGCTAACATCTGCCAGTTTTTGTCCGACGCTGGCTGCCACTATTTCCCTGGGGTCTGTATCTTGTTCAGCCTTTTGATTTAAAATGTCATACCCTGCCCCCATAAGGCTTAACAAAACAGCGTTCCCATAAATCCGTAAATAATGATTGTCCACCTTGTCATGAAATCCTGTAAATCCGGCAATGTCCGATCCCTGCATTTTTTCAATATCAATACTCTTACCGTCAGGAAATATAATCCTGTTCCACACCACCTGTACCCGCTGCTGACCAAAAGTTAGATTACTATTATATTCTCCCACGAGCTTAGCCCCTTGAGGGATCAAAAGATAATTACCTGTTATCGAGTCATATACATTCTCTGTAACCTGAGCATTAACATTCCCGGGCAAATCTGAATTGATCCCTGTTATTAAAGCCGCTGGGATATAACTCCCTGCTTTGACTTCATAGGGGGAACGAGGTTTCTTTTTTGAATTCTCAAGATAATCATCATCTGCATCTGCTTTCTTTAAAAAGGTCTTTTTCCCCTCCTGATTATTGATGTCCACACCTAACTGTCCCACTATCGATGGGATTGATGGAATCTTGGCACCCGTTACTGATTTGACCATGTCTATGACTTCTTCTAAACCACCTGTTAAATCATCTCTACTGGATTGCTTTTTTGGAGATACCGCTTGGGTCCCTGGAGGGCCTGGGATTTCTATGCTCAACGAAGACTTTATTGCCTCTAATTCGAGCTTCTTTTCTTCAATCCTGTTTTTATCTTCAATTTTTTTGATTTCAAGTTCGGAGGAATATTCATCCTCGAGTTCTTGTCTTTTTAAATCAAGATCCTGGCTTGAAATGAGCCGTGTCACAATCTCCTGAATTGTTGGCTTACGCACCAAAGATTCATTGGGACTAATCTTTATATTCTTAAATCTTTCATCATTAAACCAACTCTCGTCGACAGATCTTGGAGAAAGATCCAAAGACTGCTGCGGCATGCTATGAACTACTTTTACTTTTTGGTTCACTTGAGTCTTATACATAAACGTACCCATCACGACCAATAAAACGATGATCCCGATTAAAAATGGCAGACGATTGGTTTGGACTATTTTTTGAGGTGTTAGATTAAACATATATAAAACCCTTAAACCCTTGTTAATCTTATTATTTGCCGATATTTATCCGTTCCTAAAATAAGCACTCCCTGGTCAAAAATTGTATCGACCACATAATAGGGCTTGAAATAACGATAATTAACCATTTCCGTCTGGCCGCTATGATCAATGCTCATAAAAACCGGTAATTGTGAGTGATCCACGTGATCTGACATCCTGATAAATACTTTGTTCCCATCCTCAAAAATGCTCGTCGGATACCAACTTAGACTTTGATCACCCCTGATGCGGTAATCGTATTTAATGTTTTCAATATTTATTTTAGGCTGAAGGCTCTCATTGTTTTCAATCTTATCCGGCGGTAATCCGACATTAATCGCATCTGCCTTGTCCTGCGGGTAGTAAAAACCAATGCGCGGCATATAATCACCTGAATCAACTGATTGAATGGTGATATCGTAATCCCGCTTGTCGGTAATAATAGATAAGCTGGTTTGAAGACCTCCCATGAATGGCTTGACCAGGACAACCGGTGTATAGTTATTAGCATCTCCTATATAATTGGGTAAAATATTCCACCTGGTCGTATCTCCTGCCGCAGCACTCATTATTTTTTCACCTTCTTGCAAGATTATTTTGCTGTACATCATCCGTTTAGTAGTTAAATTAACTTCAGCCAAACCATAGGGATATAATATTGTTCCATCTGGCCTTGTGATCACATCTGCCTGGCCATTATTGATGTAATTGTCTGTCTGTTTATCAATCTCCATTTTATTTGTCAGAACCTGTAATCTTCTTTTGGCAGATAAACTAATATCTTCAAAACCAATACTGTCACTACTCGCTGAATTCATTTGAGAATCTTGGTCACTACCCGGTATTTGAATCAAAGGCTGATCAATTCGCGTATCGGGTTTATCCGGAACGCTTGCACAGCCACTTAAGCCCAGGCATATGAATATTAATAAATTAATTTTATTTCTCATAATTCAACTCCCCCTAACCCCCTCTTTATAAAAAAGAGGGGGAATTTTACATTAATTTTGCCCACGACAATGATGTCACATATAAACCAAATGGATTTAACGGGTCTTCTCTATATTGGTCTTCATTAGTATGCGGAATTTGAATCACCGATATTAACGCCTTGTAATGGGTTTCGCCTAAAATCTGGTTATCGTAGTTCCGTTCTATTTCCCGCCACTCAACAGAGTAGGTGTCTTCAGCTTCTTTCAAAAAAACCAAAAACTCGACATGACGAGTACCTTTATTCTGCGCGTAGTCAAAAGGGTTGTTCTCCTTGTAATAAACATCCAAAAAATTACTCTGCACGGATTTAATAGATTCTTGATAAACCTGGGTTAAATCATTCCTTAAACTTTCCGGATCTGATATTACGGAACGCGCCATGTCAATGTATTGGTACACAAAAGCTTTGGTTATCCGTTCATCATTTAACGGCATCTCTTTGGCTTCAGTCATAGCCATGGCCCTGCCTAAATTATCAACTTGAACGATGTACGGAACAACATGTGCCTTGTTGATCGTAAAAATATTACTGGCAATACTGATAATTAATGCAAATCCCAAAACAAAGGCAATCCGCTGCCAATTTTGTTTTGAGGCATTGATATTATGCGTAATCTCATCGTACTCTTTTCTGGCTTTGATATAGGGATCAGTCATCTTCGAGTTCATATTGTATAATCCAAAGTATCTGCTGTTGGTTTTGGAATATTGTCTAAAATACTTTTTGCTATTTTACCGCCCTCTGTACTATCGACTTCCTTATCTAATTCAGCTTGTTTAACCGTCTTCCTAGCTGCTCCCAGTGTCTTAATGGCTTGCCATTGAATCTCCTCTGAACTAACTGTTTTACCTTGAGCTGCAAAATCAGCACTCGCCGATTGCTTGGCCGCGCCATAGGCTTTGGCATATCCCTGAGTCCCGACACTCATGCCAGCAGCTAGGGCGCCTGCTTTTTTAGCTATCGCAATTGAACCTTTAACAACATCCGGCAGTGATGGCACTGCATCAAAACTCATCGATAATCTTCCTGTCAAATAAACTGCAGCTTGAGCTGGTACTTTTTGGCAAAGCATATAAAAAACATAGGTGGCCATGAGTATTGCAAAATCGTATTGAAAAGTCTGGTTAGGGTTAATGTTATTTAAAGCCTGCGCCCAGTTATTAGTTAATCCTGCCCCGATACCAATCAAAACATACATAAAAAGCATTTTGACCCCAATATGAAAAAAGGTATGCACATACCTCTCCGCGTAATCCCTTGTCCATTGCAAACCCGAAAAAGCTAATAAAAAAATTCCTCCCGCAAAAATAATCTGGCTGCCTATTTGAATCAATAAAAGCTCAATAGCAATCGTTCCGAAACAATACAAAATCACCACCACCGAGACCACCGTGACCAAGGCCATCGCTATGTTAAGAAATAAAGTCTGCTTTAAACCTATACTCATTATTTTTAGAGCTACATTAAAACCATTACTGATAATACCGGCGGGTGTCGGCATGACATATGAACTACTGGCTTGTCCCCCCAAATAGCTACCCGCCTGTTGAAAAGAATTAATGATCAAAGGTAAAAACTGGTCATATTCAGTTATAAAAAGATAAAAAACATTAAGATAAATCAACCACCGGATTAATTCGATGTTTGATTCAACCATATCAACATTCTTTCTCAATAAACGATCGATACCGATTAGACCAACGGAAAGAAGTGCTATGCCATTGAATAATTCTTTAGCAAGCACAATGCTTCCAGACTGTATGGCTGCAATACTACCGCTATATTGTCCGGTGAGTTGATTAAATATTGTCATGACGGTGGAATTCATAACTAATTCTCCACGCTACCACTGCTATCACTATTATCGCTGGATCCTATCATCTGATTCATGGTGTTAATCATGTCCTGCCTCTCTTGAATTTCCCTCATGGTAGCTGTAGCTTGCACAATAATATTTTCACTTAATAATTCGCGGGTGGATTGCATTTGCTGAATACTTTGCGCGGCAAGTTCATTGGAAGTTTGCAAAGCCTGTGTTTGTCCGACCGCTGCCTCACTTTTGGCCAATAAGGCATTTACAGAATTGGTTTCCTGTTGATAATTCTGCCGTTCTTGCGTGACTCTATTTAAAGAATTTTGAAGAATACTCATCGTACTTTGATCAATGGAACTCTCCCGTTGGGTCATTGAACCATTAGCTGGTAAATTATTTATCTCCTGCTGCATTTGGGATAATATCCCCTGAGTTTGATCAGACAAGGCAGTGCCCTGGCTTGTGATAGCAGTTAATTGATTCCTCATGATATCTACATCTGTAAAATTATTTTGATACGTCGCGACGGATTTAAGTCCCTCCACCTGATTCTTGATCATCTCTATCTGATTTTCCAAACTTTGCAATTGACGCAGGTTCTCGGTAATCAATTCGATATTATTTAAAAGTTGGGTATGTTCAGTGGCTATATCTTGAGCTCGGATGGTGGATGGGAAAATTGCAAGAGTAACTACTATTATTGATAGAATAAATTTCATCGCTGACCTCTGATCTCTAACCACTCCTGAGCTTGTGGGATCATCCCACGGCTTTCTAACCACTTGGCAGGCCAATTTTCGCCATCATTCTTTCTGAACTCTTTTACTTTCTGCCTCTCTTGTGGCGTTGTTCCTGCTCCGTAAAAGGCCAATTCTAAATTCTTTAATCCTAAATCAATCAGGCGATGCCCCACATCTCGAGCGATCACGTAATAATGTTTTTTACGGATAGCGCTACTAATGATTTCGATTTGCCGCTCATTAAGGCCAAAAGCTTCATAAAATGTTTTATTATCAGCTTCCCGCGCCGCTGGATTAGGTAAGAATACCTTTGTAAAACAAGATTCATTAATAAAATTGACGTACGGTGAATTAACAATGTCTGAAAGACTCTGAGTAGCTAAAAGGACACAGGCATTATTTTTTCTGATGGTCCTTAAAAATTCTATCCAGTAGGTCATAAAAGTTTCATGGAGCATAATCAACCAGCCTTCATCAATAATAATAAAGGTAGGTCGTCCATCCAGGGAACACTGAATCTTATGAAATAAATAAAGCAAAACAGGTGTGCTTAATCTATTGTCAAGGCCCATTAAATTAGATATTTCGAAAGTCTGAAATTTCCCCTTTTTAAAACCATCTTCCTTGGCATCTAACAGGGAAGACATATAACCCTCCTTTATCTGCACAAAGGGTTTTAATGCTTCCTTGATTTGATCATTCTGAAGATTTAAATAAAAATCTGACAGGGTTTTAGATGGAGATTTACTGGTATCACGGATAGCTGCTTCAATAGCGGCGCGAATCGTAGGACTCATGCTAACTCCCTGCAAGGCAACAATCCTCTCAATCCAACCGCAAGCCCACTTCTGCTCTGCCAAATCATCCAAATTACTTAAAGGACAAAATGACAACTCGTCATCATCTCCCATAATGTCGTAAAACTCTCCACCCACCGCATGCGTTAAAACATACTGGCTATAGCCCTTATCAAAAATGTAAATTTGAGCGCCTGTATAACGCAAAGCTGAATTCGCAATATGCGACAATAAAACCGATTTTCCAGCTCCGGTGGGCCCAAGTATCAAGGTATGCCCGACGTCACCTACATGAACATTGAATCTAAAAGGAGTTGTACCATTGGTGGCCGCATAAAAAAGTGGCGGTGAATTCTTAGGATAATACGGACATGGATTATACTCAGAGCCTGTCCACACATCTGTAAGCGGCAGCATATTGGCCAAATTTTGTGTATTAATAAAAGGCTTACGGATATTTTTCAAAGTCTCGCCAGGTAAACTGCCAAGATAAGCCTCTATCGAATTCATCTTCTCTATAATAGAAGGGAACCAATTATTGTTTAGAAGGTCTCTTATAAATTCGATTTTCCTTTTACATTCTGCTTTATTAATGTCTAAGATAACTACCACAAAGGTGGCGTAACCGTAATTGACTTGGCCCAATTCAATAGCTTCCTGAGCAGTTCTAGTCTCTTCTATTTTTGTTAAGACCGAACGGTTAGCTGCATCAGGGTTTAAGCGCGGATCTTTGCCAAAAGCTCCCATGATCATTTGTCCGATGGAATATTTCATCCCCAGGTATTTACCTTGATATTCATCAACAATCCCCAAAGCATCGATGGGGTCATAAAATAAGAATCGTGAAGAAAATCTGTACTCAAATGGCAGGGTTGACAGGACATTGAGGATTCCTGAATAACTTTCATAAGGAAATTGAGTCAGGGTAATAACACCAATATGATTATCATCAATCATTGGTTCATGCCCGCC
Organism: Candidatus Omnitrophota bacterium; assembly: GCA_013285735.1. Classification (GTDB taxonomy): domain Bacteria; phylum Omnitrophota; class Gorgyraeia; order Zapsychrales; family Fredricksoniimonadaceae; genus JABDGZ01. The sequence goes on from JABDGZ010000002.1 coordinate 144,332, forward strand.
TATAAACTCATGCGCTCCCAAATAATGGTTCAGATAACAGGCAGGTTGAGGTACTGGCATTTCTGACCTCACACCTGCGATACAACGATGAAGAAAAGTCATCATCTCCGAAGAACTCATGCGTTTAATACGTATTTTATTTGAAATATTCCCCTGAAATTCATCCAGTTTCTGATTAAAAACATTAATATTAAAATTCAGGCTTGGGCCCTCATCTTTTTGAAAATTTTGAATAAAGAAGCTATTGATGGATTTATTTTCAACAACCGAAGGGAGATAGCAAAAACTGATCGCATAGATATTCTCAAAATGATCGCCTTCTTTCTCATACCGATCACGCCTATGTTTCTCTATTAATAGAGAAGTCGGATTATTAAAATAATGTGTTTTAGGGTAATCAATCGCATGTACCCTGATTAAATCCACATGGACCGACCAGCCATTGCCAAAATTCTGAAAAATAGACTGGATCTGGGATGTCAACTGGTCTTCTTCCAGGCCTAAGGATGAATCCATATCAGGCCCGCAATAATAAAAACAACCCAAAAGACTTCCGTCCCGATTAAATAAAACCCCCTCATCGACAAATTCGAAATAATTGATCAATGAAGGAAACCCTGAAGGTCCGTTGGTGAATTCTTTAATTGGAAGCATATTAAATTTTCCTGGTGCGTTTTAAAATACACTGGGGGGTATTAATTCTTTCTCGAGCGTTATAAAAATCTTGGTATAAAAGCGATCTTAAGAAGATTTTTGTAGCCCAGGGGTCAATTTTGGCGCTCAATTTACTGGCGATTATCCCAATGCTCCAAATTAATAACGCCAAAAGGACGGATAAAACATCCCGTCCGGCGACACATAGGCTCAATGAGAGAGAGGCTAAAAGAATAATATTCTCACGCTCCCCTCCTAATAATAGGATCGGTCTGGTCAAACTCTGTAATAAAGGTGTTGTTGATTTACGATTGATCATAGATTACATTTGCACTGAAAACATGGCTGCATTGACCAGTAAGGATGAGGCAAAAAATACAATGCCCCCTACCGCAATGATGTTTGTCAATTGATGCAACCCATCACCAATGCCTTTACCAAAAGCATTCACAATTCCCCACATCCCAATGGCAATTAGGAGGACTGCTGTAGGCAACATCCCTGTGGTTAGATCTTGGGCGATTTGGTATAATTGTTTGGACATTACCAGAATCTGCGAGCTTGTTGTTGCAAAAGCATTACCAGAAAGAAAAACCATTAACATTGATAAAACTGAAAAAACCTTAATATTTTTCATAACTTTCTCTCCTGTTTCGCGATGTTTTAAATTTGATGAATGATAACATAATATTGATTATTTGTCAAATATATTACAATAATAAATCAACAAATTATTTTAAAATTTAACTTTTCATCAATTTTAGATTATTTGACAGGGCGATTACTGGTGCGGATCATTTTATAAACATAGACAAAACGTGAACTATCTTTTTTTACTGTCCCGCCTTTACAACCTTTTTTCAAAAATATCGCTTCAATGTCCCGGGCTGCTATTTCACGGCCCGCATCCTTATAGATCCAAATTCCGCTTTTTTCACTGACCTGGCTTCCCGCGGTCTTGATATCAAGGACGTCAGTGTAGTTATTAATTATGATTTGCCCTCTGATCATGAGCTTTATGTTCATCGTATCGGACGTACAGGACGTGCGGGTCAGGAAGGATTAGCGTTGAGTTTGTATACTCATACAGAGCGTCCCTTGCTGCGTAATATTGGTGCCTATTTAAAAACTGATTGCGTCACCATGGAATTAAACGAGTTGGAAAAATTCAAGGGTGTTGTTTTGCGTTCGTTCATGTCTACCATTTATATTAGCGGCGGACGCTCTGTATGAGTATACAAAC
>JABDGZ010000002.1:146238-146457 GCA_013285735.1 Candidatus Omnitrophota bacterium
CTTCTTAAGATCGCTTTTATACCAAGATTTTTATAACGCTCGAGAAAGAATTAATACCCCCCAGTGTATTTTAAAACGCACCAGGAAAATTCATATTTTAGAAGTTAACAGCTATGTGGCTATCACGCATGATCGGGTAGCCCATGTGGTTGAGCGTTTGAATGCAGGTAAAATTAAGGGTAAGAAATTTAGAGTTGGAAAAGCTTCGTAAAGAAAGCT
>JABDGZ010000003.1 GCA_013285735.1 Candidatus Omnitrophota bacterium
TGCGTTCAATCATGAGAGCATGGTTGTTAAAAGGTCATTTAAGATTACACCGGACAGCATTTATTGCTTTGACCGCGGTTATTGGGACTATTCATTATTCCGTCGGATACATAACGCCAAAGCCTTCTTTGTAACCCGCACCAAAGAAACCATGAAATACACGGTTACCGGACAGCATTCCAATGCATTAAAAAAAGGAATACTCTCTGATGAAATCATTCAACTGACTAATGATCAGTATCAGAAAGAATTACGCCTTGTGCGCTATTACGATGATGAGTCTGGAGAAGTATTTGAATTTTTGACTAATAATTTTCATCTATCAGCTGCAACCATCGCCAAAATCTATCAGGCCAGATGGCAAATTGAAGCTTTTTTCAAGTGGATCAAACAAAACCTAAAGATTAAAACATTCTTGGGGACGAATCAAAATGCAGTCTTGTCTCAAATCTGGGTGGCGATGTGTTATTTTTTGCTTTTAGCTTATATCAAGTTCCAAACCAAGTTCCCCAAATCACTCTTTTACCTGCATAAACTTGTACAGGATGCTCTTTTTTCGCCATTAACCATCATTGACTTGCTTACTGCCTCTCAAAAAAATATTGAACGATTCAAAACTAATGAATTCCAGTTTGAGTTCTACTAAAAAGTTTTACCGGACAGCTGTGATTAATTTCAAACGTCTTTCTTTATTGATGTTTATGCACATATGTGCATAATAATACTATTATGAGGCCAAAGAAAACACGCTGGGTCAAATGCAGTCCTTCTGAAAGGTTCTTTAAGCCGCAAGCGAAGTACAGTTCCAAGCTGCCTATTGTTTTGACCTTGGATGAATTTGAAGCAGTAAGACTTTTAGATTATGAACACCTGTCTCAAATACAAGCCGCCCGAGAGATGCGTGTTCATCGCTCTACCGTATCCCGCATCATTTCAGCGGCACGCCAAAAGATCGCCCAAGCATTGGTCGGTATAAAGCCTTTAAAGATTGAGGGTGGTTGTTGTAAAGTTATCAGGGGAGATAAAAATGTCTAAAAGAAAAATTTTATTTGTTTGTATTCATAATTCCGCCCGTAGCCAGATGGCAGAGGCTTGGGCGAATCATATCTGCGGAGAGCATTTTGAGGCGCAAAGTGCTGGTTTAGAGCCTGGGGTGCTTAATCCGTTGGTGGTTGAAGTGATGAAAGAGGAAGGGATAGACATATCTCATAAAAAGACACAGGCTGTTTTTGATCTTTTTAAAAGGGGTGAAAAATTCAGCTACGTGATTACTGTTTGTGATGAGGCCAGTGCAGAACGATGTCCCATTTTTCCAGGGATTACCCAGCGATTGCATTGGGGGTTTCCTGATCCTTCTAAAGCGACTGGAAGCGATAAAGAAAAACTTCAACAGATAAGACCGATCCGTGATGCTATAAAGCAAAAAATTGAAAATTGGTGTTCTTCAGCCTGTGTAACGGATAAAGCATAGATGATGAGTAAATATTTCAGTGAATATCTGGGTACTTTTGGATTGGTTTTCGCGGGGACTGGTGCCATCATTATCAATGATATCAGCGGGGGAGTGATCACCCATCTGGGTATTGGTCTGGTTTTTGGTTTGATTATTATGACGATGATTTACGCTCTAGGAGAAGTCTCAGGGGCTCATTTTAATCCAGCCGTATCTTTTGGTTTTTGGTTGGCTAAGAGGCTTCCGTCAGGAGAATTGATACCGTTTGTGATCAGTCAGGTTTTAGGAGCGTTGACAGCCAGTATATTTTTAAAAGTAATTTTTCCACTTCATAAGACTTTGGGAACAACGATGCCGCATTTTGTTTCTGCCACCGGTGATTTTTTCCTTGAGACCATACTTACATTTTTTCTCATGTTTGTTATTATTCACGTTTCACAGGGAGCGAAGGAAAAGGGACTGATGGCGGGTGTGGCCATCGGAGGGATGGTGGCCCTTGAAGCCATATTTGCGGGACCAATTACAGGCGCATCCATGAATCCTGCACGTTCATTGGCCCCGGCTCTTGTTAGCGGCCAAGTGGACTTTTTATGGATTTATCTCACAGCACCTTTTTTAGGCGCGGCAGTAGCTGTTGGGGTTTCTTACCTGATAAAAGAGAACAGTCAGTTATAAATAATTCGGGAATTTGGTGAATTCTTTGGCGTAATCTTTAGTGATGATGCGGTCTTTGATCATCTGTGTTAAACATTGTTCCATGGTGTACATTCCTTCTTCACCAGTCACCATTTGCCCCCGGATTTCAAGCAATGCCCCCCGTCGGATAATATTGCGGATGGATATTGTTGGGATAAGGACCTCTGTTGCTAAAACCCTGCCTTCCTTTCCTTGGAGCGGTATTAATACCTGACTTATAACGCCGGCAAGATTTTCAGCCATTTGGGTACGGATTTGATTTTGTTTTCCCGGAGGATAAACATCGAGGATACGGTTAATTGACTCGGCGGTGTCAGGGGCGTGCAGGGTTGTTAAGACCAAATGTCCTGTTTCAGCGGCGGTCAGTGCCATGGAAATAGATTCAGCATCACGGATTTCACCCACGACCACCACATCCGGATCCTGACGTAAGGCATGCTTAAGGGCAGATGCAAAAGACCGGGTATTGGTGCCGACCTCGCGTTGAATAATCAGGCTTTTTTTGGATTCATGCACGTATTCGATAGGGTCTTCGATCATCACGATTTTAAAAGGGCGTTCTTTATTAATTAGATCCACCATATAATTCATGGTGGTTGTTTTCCCGCTCCCGGCAGAACCGGAGATGATGATAAATCCTTTGCGCTTACGTGCTAATTTTTCTACGATAGCAGGTAATCCTAATTGTTGTGCTGTTGGTATGATGGTGGGTAATATCCGGATATTCGCTGCTGGACGGCCTTTTTCAACGTGAGCATTGACACGAAAATTAAAATTTTTAACGCCAATATAAGAGAGATCAATGTCCTGGACTTCTAGAAAAGTTTTACGTTGTGCTTCGGTCATCATATCAAAAAGGATATTTTGAATATCTTCGAATTTTAATGGTGTCAGGTCAGAGGTGTGCAACTCCCCATGAATTCTAAATACAGGAGGTTTATCCACCACTAAATGAATATCAGTGGCATTGTGTCCAATTGCATTGTGAAGCAGAGGGATTACCTTTGTATAGTCCATCTTTGAAGTATCCATAATGTGAATTATATCATATATCTATAATATTACGCTAGAGTAGTTTTGCTTGCCTCTCATGGGTTTTGTAAAAAGGTCCGAAAAGGCCCGATTGCTTATGCCTGGCAACCGCTCTCTTCGGTTGACATTAGTCTCATCGGCCCTTATAATGCTCTGTCTTAAGATAGTTAAAATAGAGGTGAGGACTGTGCAGGCAGCAAATCCATATATTTATAAGATCAAGCCTTATGTTCCGGGAAAACCTATTGACGAAGTCAGACGCGAACTGGGCCTAAAAAGTGTCATTAAGTTGGCTTCCAACGAGAATCCGTATCCGCCTTCACCTAAGGTTTTGGCAGCCATGTCCAAGGCAGCCCACGAAATTAACCGTTATCCGGATGGAGGCTGTTTTTTGCTGCGCCGCACCTTGGCACGCAAGCTTGGTATAGATGATGATCAGTTGATTTTTGGCAATGGTTCGGATGAAATTATTGTCCTGGCAGTTAAAGCTTTTGCGGCAAAAGGGGATGATATCATTATTGCCAAACCTTCATTCCTGATTTACGAGATTGCTTCGACCTTATCCGGTGCCCGTTTGCATCAGGTGCCGCTTAAAGATTTTCGCTATGATCTTGAAGCGATGAAATCCAAGGTCAGCGCACGTACCAAAATTATATTTATGGGTAATCCTGATAATCCGGCGGGAACATACATTACCCACGCGCAGGCAGAGAATTTCTTGCGTTCAGTCCCTAAAAGTACCCTGGTATTTTTCGACGAGGCGTACTTTGAATACGTGCAGGCAAAAGATTATCCGGATACCTTGAGCCTCATGAAAAAATACCCGAACCTGATGACCACCCGCACCTTTTCAAAAATGTATGGATTAGCGGGCTTACGTATCGGCTACGGGATCGCCAGCCGTGAAATTATTGATATTTTGAATCGTTTACGCGAACCTTTTAACGTTAATAGCATTGCCCAAGTCGCGGCCGTGGCTGTTTTGAGTGACGAGGCGTATTACCGTAATATTGCCAAAGAGGTGAGTGAGCAGAGGCAGTATCTTTACCGTTCTTTCCAAACTATGGAGATCCCTTTTGTAGAAAGTTTTACGAATTTTATTTTGGTCCATGTAGGTGTAGACAGTACCCAGGTGGCATCTTCCCTGCTTAAAAAAGGCGTCATTATCCGCGACATGGCTGCCTGGGGTCTAAAAGGTTACATACGCGTTTCTATTGGAAGTGCGTCGGAAAACAAACGTTTTATAAAAACATTAGGAGAAGTAATATGATCGTTATTTTACGCCCGGATGCTACCGAGGCTAATATTCAACACATTGTTGAGCGTACCGCTAAGTTGGGTCTTAAGGCAAATATTTCGAGAGGGGTAGAGCGTACCGTGATCGGTTTTATCGGTCCTGAAGATGCTTTGCGTGCTATCCCTCTGGAAGTTTTTCCTGGGGTTGACCAGGTCATGCAAGTCTTGGCTCCGTATAGATTAGTTTCTCGTGAATTCAAAAAAGAAAATACCATCATTAAACTGCCGTACAATACGACGGTGGGTGGCACTAAAATCGCGGTGATGGCTGGTCCTTGCTCCGTTGAATCTTATGAAGGCATGCTTTCCATTGCCAAGAAAGTCAAAGCGTTGGGTGTTAATATTTTACGGGGCGGCGCTTTTAAGCCGCGCACTTCTCCTTATGATTTTCAGGGGATGGGTGAGGAAGGTTTAAAAATTTTGCAGGCCGTCGGGAAAGAGGTCGGCATATGTACGATCTCTGAAGTCATGGATACGCGTCAGGTGGAGTTATTGGCTAAATATGTCGATATCCTGCAAATCGGTGCGCGTAATATGCAGAATTTTTCACTTTTGAAAGAAGTGGGTATTATTAAAAAACCAGTGATGCTCAAACGCGGGATGAGCGGAACCATCAAAGAATGGCTGATGTCCGCTGAGTACTTACTCGCTAATGGTAATTATGATGTCATGCTTTGCGAGCGCGGTATCCGTACCTTTGAAACAGCCACGCGCAATACACTTGATATTAATGCAGTACCCGTTGCCAAACGCCTGTCGCATTTGCCCGTCGTGGTTGATCCAAGCCATGGGACAGGTTCATGGGAGTATGTGGCAGCCGGTGCCCGTGCCGGTATTGCGGCGGGTTGTGATGCTTTAATGATTGAGGTGCATGAAAATCCTGAAGAAGCTTTTTCTGACGGGGCGCAATCGTTGATGCCGGATAAATTCCAGGAATTAATGGTCTCCTGCAAACGGGTGGCTTTAGCGGTGGACAGGGATCTTTAGTTGTTAAAATTAAAAGGAAAATATGTTTAATCGAAAAGAATTGTTTAGAAGGGTTGCGATCGTTGGTGTTGGTTTTATGGGGACTTCTTTGGGGCTTGCTATCAAGAAAAAAGGCCTGGCCCGGGAGGTGATTGGTATTGGCCGCCATGAAACTTCTTTAAGAGAAGCGACTGATTTGGGGGCCATTGACGAGGGGACTTTGGATTTTAATAAAGGTATCGTTGGTGCGGATTTGATCGTACTGGCTACTCCGGTGAATACGATTTTGGATCTCATTGAAATATTAGGTAAAGAGCACCGGCGTGGGTGCATCATTACGGATTTAGGTTCCACCAAGACCGTGATCGTCGAGCGGGCGGAAAAAGTATTGCATCATTCAATCCTTTTTGTCGGTTCCCATCCTTTGGTTGGTTCCGAGAAAAAAGGGCCTGCCAATGCCAATGCCCTTCTTTATGAAGGGGCTGCATGCGTGATGACTCCGACGGATAAGACTAATCGTCTGGCCCGTGAGAAAATCAAACAGTTCTGGACGCAGCTAGGTTCCTCGGTCAAATTGATGACGCCTCAGGAACATGACCAGGTTTTTGCGTATATCAGTCATCTGCCGCATTTGGCAGCATTTGCCCTGATGAAGGCCATGCCGGATAATTTTTTAGAGCACGCTACTCAAGGGCTTAAAGATACAACCAGGATCGCGGCTTCTGATCCGCAGGTTTGGAAAGATATTGCTTTATCCAACCATAAGCCGATTTTAAAAGCACTTGATGAGGCTGTTAAAGTTTTAGCGGCCATGCGCAAATGCATCGTGGCGCGTGATCAGGATGGATTATCGGATATTTTTAAACAAGCTAAAGAAAAACGAGAACGATTGGATAAAAGCCATGTCAGCTGAACATTTAGTCATTACCCTAGACGGTCCAGCGGGTGCTGGAAAAAGTAGTGTAGCCAAGGCCTTGGCTTCGAAGCTTGGGATTTCCTATCTTGATACCGGGGCGATGTACCGTGCCCTGACAGTAAAAGCCCTTCGTTTAAAAATGGATTTATCCGACGAAGAAGCTTTAACTACATTGTGCCGTAACACCAAGCTTGGTTTTAAAGAAATGCCTGATGGTTCTTTAAACATCACCTTGGATGGCGAGGATGTTTCGGTGGCGATCCGTTCCCCGGAGATTACTAATAATACTCATTATGCCGCTAAAACACCGGGAGTAAGGACGTTGATGGTTGCCTGGCAAAGGGCCATGGGGCAGGACCGCTCTATTGTGACCGACGGACGCGATCAGGGAACCGTTGTTTTCACAGATGCGCGTTATAAATTTTATGTGGATGCTGATGTGGAAGAACGCGTGCAGCGCCGTTATAAAGAATTGATCGCGGCAGGTAAGAAAGTTGATTTAGATCAGTTACGCACGGATATGCAGGATCGCGACCAAAAAGATTTTAACCGCGCGGTAGGCCCTTTGAAAAAAGCGCCGGATGCCATTACTGTTGATTCCACTGGATTAACAGTAGAAGGTACGGTTGCCAAGATCATGAAATTGATCCAGCTATGAAGAAGCATTCCAATATCCGCAATTTTTCCATCATCGCTCATATTGACCACGGCAAATCCACTCTGGCGGACAGGTTTTTATTGTTTGCCGGGGCCATTGACGAGCGTAAATTCCATAATCAGATGCTTGATGATATGGATCTTGAGCGTGAGCGCGGGATCACCATCAAAGCCTCAGCCGTACGCCTGGATTATAAGGCTCTTGACGGACAGAAGTATATTTTTAATCTTATCGATACACCGGGCCACGTGGATTTTTCATATGAAGTTGAAAAGTCCCTGCGCGCCTGCGAGGGGGCCTTGCTTTTGATTGATGTCACCCAAGGAGTCGAGTCGCAAACCATTGCCAATTATTATCTGGCCATTGATAATAACCTGGAAATTTTACCGGTTATTAACAAGATCGATATTGCCAACGCGGATATCGACGAGGCCAAACGTCAATTCACAGAAATCCTTAAGTTCAAAGAAGAAGATATTCAGCTGGTGTCAGCCAAACAGGGTTTAAACATCGGTGAACTGTTTGAAAAAATAGTGAAGTTTATTCCTCCGCCCGAAGGTGATCCAGAATCGCCTTTGAAAGCTCTGGTTTTTGACATGAAGTATGATATTTACAAGGGCATCATTATTTATGTGCGTATCTTTGAAGGGGCTATTAAGCCCGGCGTGCGTATCCGTTTTATGAATGAGAATAAAGATTTTGATGTGCAGGAAGTGGGCATTTTTGCTCCCAGCATCCAGCCGGTCAAGGGTCTTTCCGCCGGAGAAGTTGGGTATATCACCTGTAATTTACATGACCCTAAAGAAGTGCGGGTGGGTGACACGGTGACGGAGTTGGCACGTCCAACAGCGCATCCTTTAGACGGTTATCGTCAGCTAAAACCATTGGTTTTTTGCGGTGTTTATCCGGTTAACGCTGGAGATTATGCGCCTTTGCGTGAGGCCATTGATAAATTGCGCCTTTCTGATCCCAGCCTTGTTTATGAACATGAAACTTCCCAATCTTTTGGATACGGATTTCGCTGCGGTTTCTTAGGACTTTTGCACATGGAGATCGTGCAGGAACGTCTTGAACGTGAATATGATTTAAATTTAATCTTAACAACCCCCAACGTGGGGTATAAAATCATCAAGCGCGATGGATCTGTGATGAATTTAGAAAATCCTTCCGATTTGCCCAATGGTTCTGACATCGCCCGTATCGAAGAGCCGATTTTAGCGGTGTCTATTTTTACGCCGGTCACCTATATGGATGCTGTGATGGAACTCACTAAAAGGAAACGCGGGGTTTTTCAAAAGAGTGAATTTATTGGGGACCGGATGAAAATTATTTTTGATGTTCCTCTTTCTGAAGTCATCGTCGATTTTAATGATTTGATCAAATCAGCCACCCGCGGGTATGGGTCCATTGATTACGAATTTAAGGAGTATATGGCATCATCCATCACCCGTCTGGAAATCCTGATTAATGATGAGCCTTGCGACGCTTTCTCGTGCATGGTGCACAAAGACCGTGCTTATGATAAAGGTTTGGGATTAGTCAGCAAACTTAAAGAACTTATCCCGCAGCAATTATTTGAAATACGTATCCAGGCCCAATCCGACGGACGTATTATTTCTAGTGCAAGGATTAAATCAGCTGGAAAAAATGTTACGGCCAAGTGTTATGGCGGGGATATCAGCCGTAAGCGTAAATTGTGGGAAAAACAAAAAGAAGGTAAAAAGAAACTAAAACAGATCGGCCGTGTCGAAGTCCCGCAAGAAGCTTTTTTAGCAGCATTAAAAATTTAGGAGAAGATTATCATGTCCAAAAGTAGAAAACCAAAATCTGCAACCCGCGAATGGGTTGAATCTATCCTTATTGCCCTGGTTTTAGCGGTGTTGATCCGCAGTTATTTTATTCAGCCTTTTAAAATTCCCAGCGGTTCCATGCGTATGACACTCATCGAGGGAGATCACCTTTTTGTAGATAAATGGACCTATGGCCCGCAGGTTTTACCACCCATGTTTTGGGATATTGGATTTCAAGAGGGTTCCCCGTTACTGTCGATCAGATGGCCTGATGCGTTGCTGCCCATGACAAAAATGCGCCTGCCAGGCTTTAGAAAACCTCAACGGGGGGACATTGTTGTTTTTGTTTATCCGGTTGATCCGACCAAGGATTTTATTAAGCGGCTTATTGCCGTGGGTGGTGAGACTGTCCAGATCAAGGACGGGTCGATTTATATCAACGGTAACATCATTACTGATCCCCGCATCAAACGCACCTATTACTACAATCGTGGTGATTACGGCGCTGAAGGTGAAATTGTGCATGTGCCTCCAGGTTATGTCTTTGTCATGGGGGACAATAGCGGCTCCAGTTATGACAGCCGTTATTGGGGTTTTGTTCCTGAGACGAGTATTATCGGCAGGGCAGATATAATTTTTTGGCCTTTGAACCGCATGCGGATTTTACAATGAAATGCGTTTTATACTTCTTGTTATAATTATTGGTTTCATGGGTTGCCAGACAGCAGCGCATCAGCAAAAGCAGTCCCAGGCAGAAACCGTTTCAGCGTTGACGACGATGACTCAAGGGTTAACGAATAAACCGATCACTGAAGCGCAATTAAAAAATTTGGCGGTACAGGTAGCAAAGGATCCCCAAGCACAATCCGCCATCCGTTCGATCAATACAGCTTTAAGCCCTCAATACACGGTTAAATATTGTCCCGAGGATGGAGAGCGTTTTAGTGCGGATATGATTTGGTGTCCGGATCATAAAGTTAAACTTGAATGGGTAGAGTGAGCCACTGGAAAGGTTTTTTACATGGCGTTAACCTTTGCTAACAAAGTTACCGTCGGACGTATTTTGATCGTCCCGTTTTTTATCGCGACGGTGATGTATATATCTCCCCAACATGAGTATTTCCGTTGGCTGGCCTTAGGGCTGTTTATGGCAGCGGTGATTTCAGATGTCATCGACGGGTACATCGCCAGGACACGCGGGCAGAAAACAAAAGCCGGAGCTATCCTTGATCCCCTGGCAGATAAAATACTTTTAATCAGTGCTTTTATTTGTTTGTATATCAAAAGAGCAAGTTTCGCAGATATTCATTTTCCTTTATGGTTTGTGGTCGCGATCATCAGTCGGGATGTCATGTTATTAATGGGTTCCATGATCATTCAGTTAAGTACAGGAAAATTGGAAATTGAAGCTAACCGTTCAGGTAAATTTACTGCATTTTTACAAATTGTCTGTGTTTTGGGAGTTTTGTTGCAGCTGAAGTTTACCTTTGTATTTTGGTATGTGGCATTGGTGGCCACCTTTATTTCTGGTGTCATTTATATAAAGGAAGGGATAAAAGCGCTTAATGAATCTACTATTCCTAATAATTAGTGCTGTTATTGCTTATCTGATCGGCTCGATTCCCGTGGCGTATATCTTTGGACGTGTGCTTAAAGGACTTGATATCCGTGAGCATGGTTCTGGCAATATGGGAGCTACGAATGCTTTTAGAGTGCTTGGCCGTGGGCCCGGGACGATAGTACTGATATTAGATATTATTAAGGGAATCATTCCGGTCACTTTTTTAGCCAATGCTTTTGGGCTTACAGATGCTTTATCCCTGGTCATTATTGTAGTGGCAGCGGTGGCAGGACATAATTGGACAGTGTTTTTAGGCTTTAGAGGCGGTAAGGGCATGGCCACAAGCCTGGGTGTTCTGATCGGCTTGGCCATTCAATTTCAGGTTTTACGGATTATTTTGCTATTGGTGACAGCAACATGGCTGGTACTTTTTCTTTTGTTTGGGTATGTGTCCTTTGCTTCCATCATCGCAGCTGTTGTTTTCCCTGTCTTGATGGTGGCTTTTTTAGAGCCTTTGGCGTTGATCATTATGTCCATTGTATTGTGTATTTTTATCGTTTTTCGCCATAGGTCTAATATTAAGCGCCTGATCAAGGGCCAGGAAAACCGCGTTTCATTCCCTTTCCGCAAACGCTCCTGAAGTTGGAGGAGTCCATCATTAGTAGTTTTTAATTTTTTATAAATTTTTATAGAATATAACTTTTCTTTTTATTTCGTCGTCGCTGATATCCAAAGAAACCGCTTTCCGCAAAACGGTCAAACACCCTTGTTTTTGTCCTTTGGCATGGTACACTTCGTTTAGAGGCTATAGACAGAGAAGATAGAGGGAGATATTAAAATGGATTTTAACGGAATGGCATTAAGAGACACAAAGGAATCGCCTATGCGCGACATACTTCATAAAACGACAGCCATTTTGCAAGGCAGGGGAAAGGTCATAACCCTGCGCGAACATGCCGAAGAAAAGGAATGTGTTACGGATGTTCGTAAGAACTTTATTTATGTAGCTACAGAGGCGCTCAGCGAGGAGAAAGAATCGATCCCGCGGGTGCATATTAAGAAGTCTTTTGATAGCGTCAGCCGTGATGAAAAATTTGCTTTCAGGGTGAAGGGGTACTTTTACGTAAACCACAGTCGCCGCCTAATGAAGGTTGATTACTGCCATACGTTGAGGATCAATTTACACTGGAAGGTTAAAGCAACTTCTCCCAAGAAGACCGTGACTATGGCCTAGGAACCGTAAGTGTCACATCTTCCCTTCCTGAACCCTGCTTAATCTTGCGGGGTTCTTTTTTTATTATTATTAATTTTTGGTTAATATATATAAATGTAATGACATCAAAGGCTTATGCAGAGTATAAGAATTTGCTAAACTAGACAATATAGTATATATTTTGATTTATATGAGAAAGCATCTAAATTCAAGGACTAATATAGCCCAAGGGCTTGTTTTTGCCTTTTTGCTTAATACCTTCTCTATTTGTCCTATCCAAGCTCAAGAATTCTATTTGCCGGCACCTGGCCAGATGATGGCCGTAAGTCCAGCTTTTAATCCGGTAGTACTTAAAGGAATAAAGCTGGACCCGCAGAATCCTTTTAGATTTCACTTTTTTGTTGATACGGGAGATGAGTCATCCTTGGGCGTCAAAAGGCCCAATACTCTGGTCATCGCCAGCTCTCAACAAGAACGTCTTAAAATAGAATCCTCCAAACTAATCAAATATTTCCTAGCCTCATTAACCATCCCCGAAAATGACCTTTGGGTCAATCTCTCACCCTACGAAAAAGACCGCATCATCCCGCAAGAATTCGGCCAAACCGAAATGGGCCGCGACCTATTAGCTGAAGACTATATCTTAAAACAAATCACCGCATCCTTGATCTATCCTGAAAGTAAATTGGGTAAAGAATTTTGGGCAAAAGTCTACGCCCAAGCACAGGCTAAATACGGAACAACTAATATACCGATTAACACGTTTAATAAAGTCTGGATAATTCCTGATAAAGCCGTTGTCTATGAAAACGGCGGAACAGCCTTTGTCTTGGAAAATCATTTGAAAGTAATGCTGGATCAAGATTATTTATCGTTACTGAAACACAGGTCCTTACGCAACGACATGTCCTCAGTAGGGGCTAATATCATCCGTGAAATCGTCATCCCCGCCTTAACCAAGGAAGTCAACGAAGGTAAAAACTTCTCTCAACTGCGCCAAGTCTTCTATTCCCTCATCTTGGCAACCTGGTACAAAAAGAAAATCAAAGACAGTATTCTGAATAAAGTTTATTCAGATAGAAAAAAGACCCAAGGCCTTGCCATTCACAATAACGTAGAAGACATCTATCAACTATACTTAAAAGCCTTCAAAAAAGGTGTCTACAATTACATCAAAGAAGATTCTAATCCTATAACTGGCCAGACAATCCCAAGGAAATATTTTTCAGGCGGGGTAGTAGGAAAGGAAACCTTAGAAATTAAGCACCGTAACAATGTTCCATTGAGAGACTTTAGCCAATTTAGTTCTATCGAAGAAATAGACGGTGATATGTCCATGATAGGTCAAACTATCAGAACGGGTACGGCGATAGCACCCATTGATCTTCAGGTGGAGGCCGAGCTTTTGAAGCGTCGTTTGGTTTTATTAGCATCATATAAATCGCTTACAAGGTGGGGGACTGCAAAATTGATATATAGTGCCAAAGCAGGAACAGAATCTTTGGTGGCGTCGGAGCTTGTAACAAATTATATGGATCCAGCTGGAGCAGTTGAGGCGGCTATTGAATACCGACATGATCAGCAATCTAATCCTCTGTTGACAAAACCTTTTAGCTTTGATACTGCCAGGCGAAACGCACGTTTTGCGTCTCTATGGGCATTGCGTAATCTTTATCGCAAGAAAGAAGTTCAGGATGTGTTGATTGCCCGCATCGATCAAGAGGCTCAAGAATGGAGCCAGCGTTATGGAGATACACCTGATATTATTCATGGCATGCCATGGGAGAGGCATTTAATTGTCCGAACCCAGCTTGGCCATGAGGCAGGGGTCAAAGAAATTGATCCAGGGCTGTCGCTTTTGGAAAATTTGCGTTTGGATATTTTAGCAAAACGGATGAACTTAAGCGGGGAAATTCAAATTCCTTATTTTTTAGATTGGGCGCCGTGGGTTTATCGGAGTATACGGTATGTTTTTAGGGAAGAAGAACTTAGCCCTTTGGCCAGGAGAATCCTTTATGCCCAGGACGACCTATCCGTGCCGGGAAGAGGAGGTTCGAGCATGCCGTTGATTACTGCTCCGGGGGATTTTCATCCTACCGGAAAACCGATCATTATGTTCTTTTCCAGTGAAACGTCTTTAGAAAGAAATAAGCTGGCACAAATGGCCATACGTTTGGACGCACCTTCGGGGTATGACCTTGTTCTTGGTGATAGGGTTAGGATTACATCATTGGAGTCCGCTAAACATGCATTTAATATCGCTATATCTTCCTCACATTTGCGTTGTGTAGTGACAAATAGTGCAGAATTTCGTGATTTTGTGGCAGCACAAAACTTTCCTGACATTTCCGTCATTTTTTATTCCCCCAATGATCATCCAGCAAAACTTATGGGTGAGTTAAATGCATTTTATTTAAAAGATAGGGCGATGAATGGTGAGGTAGAACACATAAAAGAAATTAATCACCAATTGTTAAATTTATTGATCCATGTGCAAATAGATTTTGATTCATTAAAGAAATATCCTGTATTAGAAGAGGCGAGGAGAATGTGGGAGGGAAAGGCTGCTACTTTGAGGGATGCTTTTTTGTATTTTAAAACTCACGCAACAAGAATTGATGATTATAAATTGAAAATCCGTTTATTGGATATTCGTGTAAAACATGTGTTGGAATCATTAGATAAGATCGATAATTCCGAAACGATTAGAGAGGATCCGGTGTTTCATAGGCTACATGAAACGGTGGAACATTTATCAAATGACTTTTTGCCTCGGGTTTTAGCCGAAGGCCAATTGATTTCAAGTCATGTTCAAAGAAGCAATCAATATTTACTTGTCATTGTCAATCGGGCGATTGAGTTAGCAGGTAATAAGCCAGGTATCACTGTCACCACAGTTTTTGACGCTGGTAATATTGGGCAGAAAGTTCCAGTTGACGCGTTTAGTATAGGGGTGGCTGTGATTGATTTGATAACAAATGCCCAGGAAGCCATTGAAAGTGCAGTAAGCGCAGGTTCTCAAAAAGAACCTGGAAAAATTGTTGTTGAAATTAGATATGAAGACAATATGGCTAAGATTATTGTTAGGGATAATGGACCCGGTATTCCAGCTGGAAACCTTCTTAAAATTAGGGAAAGATAT
Source organism: Candidatus Omnitrophota bacterium (assembly GCA_013285735.1). Classification (GTDB taxonomy): domain Bacteria; phylum Omnitrophota; class Gorgyraeia; order Zapsychrales; family Fredricksoniimonadaceae; genus JABDGZ01. The sequence continues at coordinate 14,724 of JABDGZ010000003.1, forward strand.
TTTACGACTAAGGGTTCTAACGGCGGAACCGGTCTCGGATTAGCTATTATTGACGAGATTGTTGAAGCCCATCATGGCTATCTTTCTGTTGAAAGTAAAGAAGGCCAAGGAGCAACATTTACGATCAATTTACCGGATACGGCGATGCATGCCCAAGCATTAATGGATAATATAGCCATGCGTAATTTGGCTCATCGTAATAATACAAGTAAATTTGTTGATCAATGGATCAAGGAATTTCTTAATCCTGATCACCCATTGAAAGAGGAAATATTTGAAAAAATAGACCGGCAGTTTAATTCAGATGAAAAAATTATTGGTGAAATTAATCGGGTTTTAAAAATACCAAGGAAGTCTAATGGATGGTTCCATGTGCAGGGGCCTGTGTCGATAAGGGAACTTTTCTTGCACACGACGATGGGAGAGTCTCAAGATATCCCTCAGGCCCTTTCCAATATTAGTTTTGTTAATAATGGAGAAAATATAGACGAGAGAATGGGAATAATGGGCAGGGAAGCGCTCTCCCTGGAAATAGAACATCTTTATTTGTTAATAAAAGCGATAGAAATTCTTTCAAGAGCCCCTGATTTATTTTATCAAGAAGATGCTAAAAAAGGCAGCTCACTTTCTTTGTATTTAACATCTAGGGCTTTTATTAAAGAAGATGGGGGATTAGCGCGGTATTCCTCTGACGATTTCTTTGGTTTAAGCGAATTATTAACAAGTCAACTTTTAGGCCGCGATATTACCGGTCAGGAAAATACCATAACAGATGATCAATTAAAGGAGGCCATGGCCCTGCCTGAAAATCAGAAAAATAATGAATCAATCAGGAATTTCTTAAGTTTACTGGACCTATTAAAAGAAACATCCCATCCGTGGGCTGCGAAACTAGAGGAAGAACCGGATCTTATTAAAAGATTAAGAAGGGATTTTGCGCTGAGTGTTAAGACGAGCGGTGGTATTGATTTAAACCCTGCGCAGATGAGCATGCAGATTAAAAGAGAAGGTGAAGATTTTAAGTATAATTTTAATGGTACTCAAATCGACGCTGCACTTGTGACAGGTGTCCAATTTACCATCCGCCAGATGAGGCCGGTGACTAATCTTCCGCAGGTTCTTGGATTAAACTAATACAATTTATTTTGCCCGATGTTTATCTGTGACCCAGAATTCCAGGTATCGGCCTAGCATCAGTCGGGTTTGGGCGTGCAGTGCGGGCAGGGCGCTGAAGAGGACCAGGATGCAGGGCACCATCAGCCATTCAAAGGCATGGCCTATTTTAAATAGCCAGCGGTAGCGTATTTTTGTCTTGGGCAATAAGGACAAGGAGAGGATGATGGTGATGCATATCGCAAAGAATCCCAGGGCGAAAATCGTATTGGTAATATTAGGCACATTGTAATAAACCACCGAAGCGGCAAATTCCCGGCGTGCAAAAATAATCGGAAGCCAGCCGATGATCGATAGGATGAAACCTGAGGTGGCCCAGGAAAGATGCCCTTCAAAAAGTTTAAAACCCAGTCGCAATCGTTCATACAACGGAATCTTTTTTGATTTAAGAAAAGCCCGCATCACAATCGGAAAGTTTTCCACTCCCCAGGCCCAACGTTGTTTTTGTTTATAGACGCTTTTAGCTGTCTGCCACCAGTTATTCGCGGAAGCGACGTCCATGGACAGGGTGACATACATCGGGATCACCTGGTATTGACCGTCGTAGTGAATGTACGCTTTCCAGAAAATAGCCGAGTCATCCGAGATCATATCCACAGGCCAATAATCCACGTCGACCAGGGCCTTAAAGCTCATGCTGTGGCTGGAGAAGGTGACTAATTTCTCGGGATTGGTCGATTCGATCAATTGATAGAATGAAGAACCTGTTTCCACCACACGGGCGAATCCAGGAACGTTCCATATATTGTTGTGATAAACCGGAATGGGTTGGAAACTGGCACGCTGACGATCCGGGCACACCATAAAGTGATAGGTCAGGCAGGCAAAATAATTAGGGCTGACAACGGTGTCCGCGTCAAAACAGGAAATGATTACATTTTCAAAAGGTATCTTTTTGTCTTGAAAGAATGCTGCGGCTTGCCGGGCCGCACAAGTGGCGTTGGCCCCTTTAACCCTAGCCTCGCCCAGGACTATAGCCGGATGAACGACGGTGATGCATTCGAAGAATATTTTTTTATATTTCTTTTGTAGTTCGTTCACGGCGTTTTGAACCGGCGGCAGGGCACGTTCTTCCAGGGCAAAGACAATAACCATCTGTTGAGGAGGAAAATATTGACGGCTGATGGCTTCAATAGCAGGTTCCAGGATGTCACGGCCTTCTTTGATGACGGGAAATATGACTAAATGGTAAATTTCTTTGGATTTTGGAGGTAAGTTTTTACTTGTTTGAAGCCCATCCAGTTGGCGAAGGTGAATTTTATGCGAAATGCCTTGATGCCAGTTGTTGCTAAATTTTTTGGGTGTGCTTTCTTTTAAATAAACAGGTAAATGATCGATGCCCTGAATACGACGCATCCAGTCGGTATTACTTTCAATGCTCAGCTGCAGGTAGGAAAGTACCAGAAAGAAAGTAGAATACAATACACGCATGATCCAGGACAAATAAAAAGCTACAATCAGGATAGCTGCGCCAAAGGGAAAGAAAATGGAAAGGAATATGAGCCCCAGCAAGACACTCCAGCTGCAGGCACCAGGCAGTATCTCCAGGAATCTTTGCAGACGGGCTTGGGCGGGTTTTAAATTTTCTTTAGAGTAATGAAATTTCAATTTATTTAATCCTCAGCGCATCGGGTATTGGAATGTTCAGCATAGGATGATACGGTAAAATTTGGGCCGTGAATAAACAAGCGGTGTCATAATCCAAATAAAAAAGCTCTCCGTTTTTTTCTTCGAAGTACATATTTGTCGACGGTCTTGATTTAGCTATATCATAAACTTGGGGGGCATTAAAATTTTCTTTAGGGTAAATCCGTATCCATCTTCCTTCCCGGATCAACAGGTCATTGCTGTCATTAATCAGAAATTGTTCTTGGGGTTTGGAGGGGAGTTGTTGGACTATATTGTTAGGCAGGCGGGCAGCATCCTGAAGGAAGATCGCCTTGTCCTTAATATTGATGCGGTATATGTTTTGAGGGTAGAAAGCAAAGATGTTTTCATTATCAGAATTATCCCAGGCTATGCGGGAGGGTGTTTCGACAAAAAGATCACTGATGTCTTCGATGAGGGGTGGATTTTCTTTCAAGTTGACCCATAAGAATTTATGCGTATTTTTGATCATTGCCTCCAGTAAAATATAGGGGCTTTTAGGCGCGCTAAACAGGCGCACAAGCTGCCCATCGGCGTAAATGGAGTTTACAGAGAATATGGGAGTTTTTTCATAGGTGTTTTCTTCTTTGAAATTTTCTTCAAGCCCCTGAGTGGTGTGGAAGACATCAATATTTTTAAGCACGGCGTTCGTTGCGATCAAAATGTCGTCAGCAGCAGGGATGATATTTTGATAATGTTGATTAGAAATCTGTTTAATAGGCCATTGTTCAGGTATAAGCAGGGTATTAGCCAGGACAGTGGCTTTTTTGGCTCGGATGGGGATTTTTCTTTCCCAATCATTGTAACCGCTAAGCTCAACGCGTATAAAATGTTCCCCAGGAGTCAAGTCTCTGAGCACTGTTGGAGTTGTTTGATGGGCCTGGCGGCCATCTATATAAACGGTTGCATCCGGTGGATTAGTGGAAATATAGACCAGGCCGGTTTTTTCTAAACGGTACGTCAGAGGATTGAACACAAAGCCCAACATGCGGGCCACGATCAAGGGGCATAAAATCAGGTAGATAAGGGCGAAAATATAGAAAATAATTTTTCTACACAAAAGCATGCCGTATCATAACATGTTGAATTGTGTGTTTCAAGGCGTTAGAATAGACCACATGAATAAAGCCAGGATTGAAGCGCTAAGCGATGGTGTTTTTGCTATTGTCATGACCCTGCTGGTCATTGACATCAAGGTTCCACATATGATCAATTCCAATAGCCTTCAGGAATTATGGGGGTGTTTGTCGATTTTGTGGCCGCTATTTCGAAGTTATTATTTTAGTTTTGCCATTTTAGGTATGTATTGGATCACTCATCATGCTTTATTCCATATGTTTGTCAAGCATGCTAACCGTCCGTTGACCTATATCAATATTGTATTTCTGTCTTTTATTGCATTGATTCCTTTTTCCGCCCATTTAGTCGGTGAGTACCCATTTAATGTCTTGGCAGTATCAGTTTATGGGGGGAATGTTATTTTGATTGGGATGGTACAATACCTGATGTTTCATTGGGCAGTGAATGACAATACCATCCGGCATGAAGATATTGATCCTAAAACTATTCAGCAGACTACAATCCGATTGCTTTTGCCGCCGGGTTTTTCTTTGTTGGGGATTGTGGTCAGTCTTTTTAGTCCATCTTTGAGTTTTGTTTTATTTGCTTTTCCGGTGGTGTTTAATATTATTCCCGGCTCACTTAATGCGGTGGAAAAGGTGACCTCTAAAATTCATTCTTTAAAGGGCAGTGAACAGTGAGTTTTATTAGGATTATTATTTTGATCGGGGTATGTATCGGTTTGGGGCTGCCTAAGATGGCACTGAAAGCCCAAGCTTCTTCTTGTTTGACCTTGGGGGATGCTTTACAAAAAGCAAGTACCCTTAATCTCCAAGTGATGATGGCCAATGCCAGACTTGAGCAGGCCATCGCCCGCATAGCACAAGCGCAGTCGGATCTATTGCCCCACCTTGAGGGTGTTGCCAGCGGCGGACGCCAGACGAGTGATTTGCGTGCCGAAGGCATCCAATTTCCTGGCATTGGAACGCATATAGGACCGTATAATAATTTCGATGCGCGTGGCCGCGTGACCATTGCCCTTTTTGACCCTTCAGCTTTTGAAAGATTCCAGGCGGCTAAAAAGGGTGAAAATCTGTCCCAGGCAGAATTGGAGAAAACACGTGAAGATGTTTTGGCCCTGGTTGCAGAGCTTTATGTGGATGCCCAGCGTAAGCAGCAAACTGTCAAGCTCTTGAAAACCCTTTTGGACCGTGATCAAATGGCTTATCAATTAAGTCAAGACGGGTATGTCGAGGGGACTGGAACCTTACTGGATACCAATAAATTTAAATCGGATTTAGATCAAACCCGTTATTTATACAATCAGGCTCAATTCCAGGCCCAGGATGCTCTTTTGGATTTGGAAGCAGCCTTGCAGATGCCTTTGGGAGAACCTTTGCTATTTCTTGATGATAATGTTCTGATGAAGATATTGGAAAATAACGCGGACATTAATTTCAATAACGTCGATAATGCTGATATGGTATTGGCAGCCTCCCAGGTAGAGGCGAGTAAGGCGGATCAAAAAACCGCTATCGCAGATTTTTTACCGAAGGTATCAGGTAGTGCTGACTATGGTCGTTCTGGTGAATCTCCGGATCATGGCAGTAATACTTATTTTGTTGGTTTGCAGGCTACTGTTCCTCTTTGGGAAGGCGGTGCACAGCAAGCACATCTTAAGGAAGTTAAGGGAGAGATTAAAGAAGCAGAGGAGAATCTTCAGGATGTCAGCCAACAGGAAGAAGTTAATATTGCCAAGGCCCGGGTTGCTATTAAAGAAGCTGAATATCTAAGAGAAGCCAAGGCACAAGAAAAAAAGACAGCTCAAAGGTCTTTGCGTATTGCTTTTCACGCCCAGGAAATTGGTAGCGGCACCGTGCTAGAATTAATGCAGGCTAAGGCGGATTTAGCCGTAGCTGAAGATGAATACAATGAAGCTCAGGTTACCTGGATCATGGCGCACATTGACTTGCTTCATGCAGAGGGAAAATTAAGGGCGTTGACCAAGAATGGAGATTATACGTGAGAGTTTTAATAATTTTATTAGCGGCTGTTTTAGTTTGCGGCTGCTCCGGGAAAAAAGATTTTAAACATATGACCTTCTCCGGGACCATGGAGATGACCGAGCACGTGTTGGGTGTCAAGGCAGCTGGACGGCTGACAACGCTCAGTGTTACAGAGGGTGATACCGTCAAGAAAGGGCAGTTATTGGCTACTTTTGATCGCTTTGAACAAAATAAGAAAGATTATGCGCGTGTCGCTGTTCTTTTTAAGAATGGCGGGGCCAACCGGCAGTCCTTGGAAAATGCCCAATTAGCGATGGAAGACCAGGAAGTGATCTCTCCTTTAGATGGTACGGTTTTAGTCAAAAGCGCTGAGACAGGGGAGATCATCCCTGCCGGAGGCGGGGTGGTGGTAATCGGAGACCCCACGGATCAGTGGGTCAAAATTTTTGTTTCTGAAGACCTGATGCATCAATTGAGTATCAACCAAACAGCGACGATATCAGTGGATGGAGATGATAGAACATACAAAGGCCACGTGAGTTTCATTGCTGATAAAGCTGAATTTACTCCGCGTAACGTGCAGACCCCTGAAGAGCGCGTCACCCAAACATTCGCCATTAAAATTGCCGTCGATGACGCGGATGCCAATCTCCACGCAGGTGTCGCTGCGGATGTGAAGTTTAATTCATAAAGGTTTATAAATGTCCGATATCGCCATCAGCACCGATAAATTGACTAAAAGGTTTGGAAAATTTACTGCGGTTGATGAGATCTCATTTGAAATCCCTTACGGTTCTATTTTTGGGTTTTTGGGAGCCAATGGCGCTGGCAAAAGTACTACCATCCGCATGCTCTGTGGTATTTTAGCGCCTACCAGTGGTAACGGAAAGGTCGGCGGCTTTGACGTGCAGACTCAACCTGAGCAAATAAAAACTGTCATCGGATACGTTTCCCAGCGTTTCAGCCTTTATTCAGATTTAAATGTCGTTGAAAATTTGACTTTTTACGGCCAGATTTACGGCCTTGAGGGAGCTCTTCTGCACAATCGGATCAAAGAGGTTTTGAAGTTGACGGGTTTGGATCGTTTCCCGCAGCGTCTTTCCGGTGAACTCTCAGGCGGATGGAAACAAAAATTGGCTATAGCTAATGCTATATTGCATAAGCCTAAGATTATTTTCTTAGATGAGCCTACGGCTGGTTTGGATCCTTTATCCCGACGGGCGATATGGGAACTTTTATATCAGTTGGCTGAAGGAGGCACCTCCTTATTTGTGACCACGCATTATATGGAAGAGGCGGAGCGTTGTAACACCATTGCTTTTATTAGCGATGGGAAGTTGCTGAAAATTGGCCAGCCAACAGCTTTGCGCCAAGAACTTCGTGGACAGATTCTGGAAGTGACTTGCCAACCTTTGATGAAAGCGTCCCATCTTTTTTTAACATTAGAGGGTGTTCGCGGGGTTACCGTGTACGGAACTACTTTAAATTTAAATGTGACTGATGAGAAAGCTGTTGAGGCACGGGTGAAGGAAACCGCGGGTCGTGAAGGGATTACAATCAGTTCTATTAAACCCATCGCCGCTTCGTTAGAAGACGTGTTTTCAGATTTAGATACAAAAAAAGGAAGTACCGATGCGTAACATTTGGGCCATTGCTTGTAAAGAATTTATCCACGTGATACGGGATCGCCGCACGCTGGGCCTGCTTATCCTTATGCCCATGATGCAGCTGATGATCTATGGTTATGGCATCAACACCGATGTTAAGCATCTGCCTGTCTATCTTTACGACCAGGATAAGACCTATTTAAGCCGGCGCCTGGTCGATGCCTTTACTCAAAGCGATTATTTTGCAGTTAAAGTACAGGCGACCTCTTTGCAACAGGCCTATAAAGCTTTGGATAGTGGGGCAGCCCAGTCGGTATTGATCATTCCGCCAAATTTCACCGGAGATCTATTAAAGAAAAAAGGGGCCCAGGTGCAGATGATCATTGATGGTACGGATTCAACACCTGCGACGGTAGCGCTTAATTCCAGTCAGGCGATTGTTAATGCGTTTATGCAAAATGAAGGATTGATCCCCATTCAGGTATTGCCTATCGATTTTCGTCCACGTCTTTGGTATAACCCTGACCTTAAAAGCACGTATTTTATGCTTCCTGGATTGATTGCTTTGGTTTTACAGTTTTTGGTTCCTATGATCACAGCCTCAGCCATTGTGAGGGAGAAGGAAAGTGGTAATATCGAGCAGCTTTTAGTGACCCCGATCAAACCTTATGAATTGATTTTAGGGAAAATAATCCCTTATTTGTTTATTGGTGCAGTTATTTCTATCAGTATTATTGCGACGATGCATTATCTTTTCGTTGTGCCTATCAAGGGCAGTATTGTGACCCTGTTTTTTCTCACCTTGCTTTATTTGATCGTATGCTTAGGCATAGGATTGTGGGCTTCGACCGTGGCAGACAATCAGCAGCAAGCTGCACAATTAGTCATGCTGCTGGCCATGCCGTCCATTTTACTTTCGGGGTTTATTTTTCCCAGAGAATCCATGCCTCTATTGGTCCGGGATATCAGTTGCGTTATTCCTATGACGTATTTTTTGAAAATTGTCAGGGGCATTATCCTTAAAGGCATGAGCTTCTATGATCTGCTCGACCAGGTCTGGCCCTTGCTGCTCATGGCGGTGGTAGTCATTGTTTTTAGCATCCGGCGTTTTTCAAAAAGAATGGCGTAATAGAAAGGACATGTATGTCTAAATTCAAATATTTATTTTTGGGTATGTCGGTGTTCATGATTTATTTAGCTACACGTACCTCCATGCAAAGTGATATGTTTCATCTTCCAGCGGTGGTGGTCAATGAACCATGGTTTCGTGCGACCCTGGTGGATTTTTATTTTAATATCACCATTATTTCTGCTTGGGTGGTTTATAAAGAGAATAATTTATTTAAGTCTGTGCCTTGGATTGTGGCTTTTATTTTATTAGGAAGTATTGCAACAGGTCTCTACGTGTTTTTACAATTGAACGGTCTTAGAGAAGGTCAGAGCATCGAGGAAGTTTTATGCCGCCGTTCGTCGCGTTGATGTTCCAGGCCTGGGGATTGGCCGCGGTTTTAATGCTGGTCTTTTGGTTGATAGCGGTCAAGTCCAGGAATGCTGGCTGGGTAGATGTGGGTTGGGCATTAGGCTTGGCGATGTGCGTTTGGTTTTATACGTTCTCAACCGATGGGTTGGCCCTTCGTCACTGGCTACTGGCATTGGCAGTGAGTTTGTGGGCCCTGCGGCTGGTCAATCATTTACGTGTACGTTTTGTTACGGAAGGCCATGAAGACAGGCGTTATCAGAAAATTCGCGCTGATTGGAAAACCAATCAGGATTTTAAGTTCTTCTTCTTTTTTCAATTCCAGGCATTGTTGATAGTTATCTTGTCCACCTGTTGGCTACCTTCCATGCGTAATGCTCAACCATCCTTGCATTTTTTAGAGATAGTTGGTGTTTTGCTCTGGGTAATAGGTTTTCTGGGAGAATCCATTGCTGATCATCAGCTTAAAAGTTTTAAATCCAAGCTTTCAAATCGAGGCAAGACCTGCCAGGAAGGGTTGTGGAAGTATTCGCGCCATCCTAATTATTTTTTTGAATGGCTGATGTGGGTAGCTTATGCAGTGTTTGCATTAGCCAGCCTAGGGGGATGGATTGCCCTTGTTTCAGTTGTTTTGATGTATTATTTTTTAATGCATGTCAGCGGGGTCCCGATGGCAGAAGAACAATCATTAAAAAGTCGGGGCGATGAATATAGAAGGTATCAGTCGGTTACAAGCGTATTTTTTCCAATGCCGGTTAGAGAGTGATATCTCAAAAGAGGCTTTATTGATTAAAATTATACTTGCGGTTTTTGTTGTTGCCATGATTATGGTGGGCATTCAATTAACTAAAATTTACTTTTGCACCAAGCAAGTTAATTATAACCTGGCCCCCTGGCAGCAAATTAAACCTGAGGCAAGTTTCAAGGTGCTCTTTGCTGGTGACAGTACGGCGGTTGGAACAGGACTTAACGATAATTCCCAAAGTACATCAGGGTTGTTCAGCCGGGATTTTCCTCAAGCAGATGTGGAAAATTATAGCCGCAATGGCCTTCGCTTAAGAGGTTTGGTGGATATTTTAATGACTATTCAAGATAAGAAATTTGACTTGGCTGTTCTTCAGATTGGTGCCAATGATATTCTGGATTTTACGCCGATGACTGAAATCCAGGATGATCAGCGTCGTGTTTTAAATTTAACCAAGCATATTGCTTCAAGAATTATTATCCTGCATTCCGGTGATATTGGCCAAGCCCCCTTACTGATTTGGCCATTGACTTGGATTTATACCTGGCGTTCCATAAAAGTCAGGGCAATGTATTTGGCCGGTCAAAATGATAGGGTTTCCTACGTTGATATCTATACGCTTAATAAAGGTAAAGATTTAAGTCGTGGTTATGCCAAGGATTATTTACATCTGAACGCAGAAGGATATGCCCTCTGGTATGGGTATATTAAAACTCAATTACAAAAACTACATTGGCTACCAGAGGGGGGCATATGAAATTTTTAGTTCCTTTATCAACGCAATTGATCGAGCGCGGGCTTTTGCCGGATGTGGTTTTACGTGAAGGGATACGTGGGCTTTTGCGGCAGAAATTGTTGGACGAGTCCAAGGGCGGAATTGAAGCGGGTCAAGCAAGGTTCATGAAGTTAATTGATCATATGTACGCTGCCCCCATTGCCGTTCATACCCAGGAAGCCAATGAACAGCATTATGAACTACCCACCAAATTCTTTGAATATTGTTTAGGCAAACATCTTAAATATAGTTCGTGCTATTTCCGTCACGGTAACGAGACTCTGGATCAGGCTGAAGTTGATATGTTGACCATTACCTGTGAACGTGCGGATTTGTCTGACGGCCAGCATGTTTTAGAATTAGGCTGCGGATGGGGTAGTTTGTCTTTGTTCATGGCGGCCCGGTTCCCGCATGCGCGTATTACTGCTGTTTCAAATTCCAGTACACAGAAAGCATTTATCGACGATGAAATCCAGAAGCAGGGGATCAAGAATTTGACCGTCATCACCTGTGATATGAACACATTCAATATTCACGAAAGATTTGATCGCATCGTTTCGGTGGAAATGTTTGAGCACATGCGCGGCTGGCCCAAGCTTTTGGAAAAGGCATCTTCGTTTTTAAAATCAGATGGTAAATTATTTATCCATATTTTTACTCATCGCCGATTTGCCTACCTTTATGATGCTCAAGATGAAGGCGATTTTATAGGTCAGTATTTTTTTACTGGTGGCATCATGCCTTCAGATAATTTGCTTTTGTATTTTCAGGAACATTTTTTATTGGAAGACCACTGGCAGGTGTCGGGTAATCATTATTCTAAGACCGCCGAGTGTTGGCTAAAGAATATGGATGCCCACAAGCTAGATATTATGCCTATCCTGCGTAATACCTATGGCGCTAAAGACGCTTTAAAATGGTGGTATTACTGGCGTGTTTTTTATCTCTCCTGCGCCGAACTTTGGGGATACAAAAACGGTACTGAATGGATCGTTAGTCATTATCGTCTTAAGAAAAGGTAATTTACACAGATGCAAACAATAGCCATCATAGGGACAGGTATTTCCGGTATGAGCGCAGGGTATTTTTTGCGCGATAAATTTGATATCACTTTCTACGAGAAAGAAGATTATGCCGGAGGCCATACCAATACTTTGACGATCAAAGAAGGCAATCAGGATATTTATATTGATTCTGCCTTTATGGTCTATAACGAGCCAACCTATCCCTTACTGACCCGGTTATTCAAAGAATTAAAAATAGAAACTAAGCCGACGTCCATGTCTTTTAGCGTCCAGCATCTGCCCTCAGGCTTGGAGTATTGCGGCACGGGTTACAATGGTCTTTTTGCCCAACGCCGGAATATTTTTAATCCTCGTTATGTCAAAATGCTTTTAGAGATAGACCGATTCCGCCGTGAAGCTGATGAGGTTTTAGATAATCCTTCGTATGTATCCTGTACCCTTGCACAGTACATGCGCAGTAAGGGTTATAGTGAGGATTTCTTGCAGAAATTTTTGATTCCTATGAGTTCAGCGGTATGGTCAACTCCGGCTAATACGATGCTGGAATTCCCCGTGCAAACACTGGTTCGTTTTTTCAATAATCACCGTTTTTTAAGTTTAGATGGGCAATTGTCCTGGCGTACTTGTGTGGGAGGCAGCCGTCAATATCGGGAAAAAATCATCACGGCATTTGGTGATCGTGTATGGACACAGCGTGCTGTAGTCAAGATCAGGCGTGAGGCAGGCAAGGTGGCTGTTACGGATTCAACAGGTCAGGTTTTAATTTATGATAAGGTCATTGTGGCTTGTCATGCTGACGAAGCGTTGGGTTTATTAATTGATCCGACTGCTTTAGAATCGTCTTTATTAAGTAAGTTTCCTTATCTGTCTAATAAAACCACCTTGCACACAGATGCTCGTGTTATGCCCAAGCTCAAGAGTGTGTGGTCCTCATGGAATAACCGGATTGAAAACGGTTCTGACGGACAAGCAAAGACATCAACTATTTATTGGATGAACAGTTTGCAGGGGGTTTCTAAAAGTAAGAGTTATTTTATTTCCATCAATGATCCAGGGCTGATTGATCCTGCAAGAATTTTGTGGGAAAAGAATTACACGCATCCTTTATACACGGTGGATGGTCAAGAGGCCCAGCTTCGTTTGTCAGAGCTTAATCGAAATGGAGTGACATATTTTTGCGGGGCGTATTTCCGTTATGGTTTTCATGAGGATGGGCTTATGTCAGGCGTTGAGGCGGCCAGGGCTGTCGCGGGTCGTGAGGTGTGGTCATGAATTCTTGCCTTTATGAATGTACGATCATGCACGACAGGCAAAGTCCTCGACGGTATAAATTTGTTCACAAAATCTTTATGTTTTATTTTGATTTAGACGAGCTTCCTCAAGTGTCGGGTTTTAGTTGGCTTTTAGGGTACAATCAACGCAGGGTATATGATTTTAGGGACAAGGATCATATCTCTGCTGGTTTTACATCGGTCAAAGAAAATATCCGTAGCTTTTTAAAAACTCAAGGGATTGAGCAAAAGATACACCGCATTCAATTGTTGACCAACGTACGCACCTTTGGGTATATTTTTAACCCGGTGTCTTTTTATTTTTGTTTTGATGCCCAGGAGAATCCTGTTTGTGTTGTTAGCGAGATCGGCAATACCTTTGGCGAATTAAAATATTTTTATTTGGGGCCCGATAAAAAAAGTACTAAGTCATTTAATGACCGGCAGGTCAAATATTATTATATTTCACCGTTTACTGATCTGGACAATCAAATGGATTTTAATATACAGATTCCCGACGATCGGTTGAATATTACTATTGATACTTTAAAGAATGGGGAGAAATTCTTCTGGTCATCAATGACAGGGCCGCGTAAACCATTAACGACTGTAAATTTGATAGGGTATACGATTAAGTATCCCTGGGTGACACTCAAGGTGGTTTTTTTGATCCACTGGCATGCGGCTATGCTGCATTTTATCAAAAAGGTGCCGCATCATGCCAAAGAAGATAATCCTTCATTACAAAGAGAGGTTTTTCGTGCCTGGAACAAAAATTGACATGACCTTTTCCGAACGGGTGATTGATAGGGTGTTTAGTCCTTTGAAGCTAGGTCAATTGACTATTCAATGGCCGGATGGCACCCAAAAGATTTATGGCCATGAACCGGATGGGATCACAGCTAAAATCATCGTACGTCGTCATGATTTTTTTAGAAAATGTCTGCTTTATGGGGACGTGGGATTTGGCGAAGCTTATGTCGACGGGGATTGGGATACGCCGGATTTGACAGCAGTTATTGAATGGATGATCTTAAATGTTGAGCATCATCCGACTTTGATGGCAGATGCACCGCGCAATAGCCAGGTCAATTGGTTCAGGCTTTTTAATACCCTGGCGCATAAATTACGCGATAACACGCTCATGGGCGCTCGTCAGAATATTTCTGCACATTACGATTTAGGGAATGATTTTTTTAAGACGTTTTTGGATGCGTCAATGGCGTATTCCTCGGCATATTTCACCAACCCAACACAGTCCTTGCATCATGCGCAAGTAGCCAAATTTGATATTTGGTGTAAAAAGTTAAGGCTTAAGCCTTCTGACAGGGTCTTGGAGATCGGATGCGGCTGGGGCGGCTTTGCCGTGCACGCGGTCCGTAACTACGGCTGTCACATGACCTGTATCACGATTTCTAAAGAGCAATACGCCTATGTCCAGGAATTGATTGCCAGGGAGGGTTTGCAAGACAGGATCAATGTGCAATTTGTAGATTATAGGCATGTGGATGGATTATATGATAAGATTATATCGATAGAGATGGTTGAAGCCGTGGGCCATAAATTCTTGCCGGTGTACTTTAAGAAAATTCATCATTTACTTAAAAAGGATGGAGTGGTGGGCTTGCAAATGATTTTATCTCCGGACCATCGTTATGACAGTTTTCGTAAGAACGTGGATTTTATTCAAAAACATGTTTTTCCAGGAAGTCTTTTGCCCTCTTTAAGGGCGATTCAGAAGTCCATTCATAGCAGTGGGATTTTGTGTGTCTTTGATTATGAGGATATATCTTTAAGTTATGCGGCTACCTTAAAAATGTGGCGTGAAGAATTCAATCGAAATTATGCCAAGGTTGTTGCTTTAGGCTTTGACGAACCGTTTATCCGTAAATGGAATTATTATTTATCCTATTGCGAAGCTGCTTTTAGGATGCGTAACATCGCCGTGACGCAAGTGGTTTTAGCGCGGCCGAACAATTATCTTTTAATTTAAAACCAGGAGAATATTATGACAGAAGAAAAAAATGAAGGCAGTTGCTGTTCATCTAAAGGGTGTGGATGTGGTTGTGGGAAAGGTTTCAAAATACTTGTTATGTTATTAGTTGGCGCATTTATTTTTGCTTCTGGCATGTGGTTTGCAAAATCTCATTGCCATTCAGGTCAAAATTATTGCCCCTTTAGCGCTCCTATGAACAAATAGTTTAGGAATGTTGTGCCGGTTCAATATGAACCAGCACATCGGCTATGCCTAGAGATGATTTGATGAGGGCGTCTTTGACTTCATGGGCGATAACATGGGCGTTGTAGACTTGCATATCACCATTGACTTCCACGTGAATATCGACAAATAAATTAAGTCCGCTTTTGCGCACCCGGCATTTTTCAATAGCTGCGACCCCGGGGACTCGTCCGGCTATGCTGCGGATGGTTTCCTCGGTCTCAGGGTTGGGGGCGTAATCCATAATTTCTTTGACGGCATGCCGGAGCATATGGATACCATTAAAAATGATGATCCCGCTGGCGGCAAGGGCCGCCCAATCATCAGCACTTTCATAACCCTTGCCTCCGATGATAGCAATGGATATACCGATAAAGGCAGCGATGGATGTCAAAGCGTCCGAACGGTGATGCCAAGCCTCCGTTTTAAGAGACAGGCTATCGACCGATTCGCCAACGGAAAATAGAAATCTAAAGAGAGTTTCTTTGACGATGATGACTATGATGAGGATGATTAGGGTAAATAATGCCGGGGTGTGGTGAGGCTGCACAATATCAAGAGAGCTTTTGATAGCAATGCCAATGCCTACCATGACAAGGACTAGGGATGCGGTCATGGCAGCTAATGATTCTGCTTTGCCGTGGCCGTAAGGATGGTTTTCATCCGCGGGCAGGGAAGATATCTTAATGCCGCCTAAAACAACCACCGATGAAAAGATATCCAGGGTAGATTCAATGCCGTCTGCCAACAAAGCGTAAGAATTCCCTAAAATACCAGTGACGATTTTGATAGCTGCCAGAAGCACATTAGATGAAAGCCCAACCAGTACAGTGCTGACACCACGGTCAAAACGGTTTTGAAGTTTAGGATTCTGAGAAGGCATGCTAATGCTTCGGAGCAGGTGGTTTTCTTGCACCCAAATAAACGATGGTTAGGGCAAAAACTACAAAAATTAAAGTTCCAATAATGGCTATCATTAGTTGTCTCCTTTTTTAATTCTATACATCATCAGTATAACACTTAACCCAAGCAAAGCAATCCCAATGGCGACGAACCCTACTCTTAATGGTAGGATTAGTTTTTCAAAAAAATAACTGGCAAATCCCACTGTAAGAATGGCTTTCCCATATCGCAGATGATTTTGGCGATAAATTCAACTACATTTTGGTCGATAATGAATTTCACGTAAAATTCCTTTCGATTGAATCCGTAGGCGAAAGTAGTTTGGGGGAAACTACGACAGATGGAACGGATGATAGGTTGATTGTAACGGTGTTTTGGGGGAACACCTGTAATAAATAAATTGTAGCAAGTAAGCACGTTTTGTCAAATTGTAACCTTGACGGATTTATGGCCTTGGTTATAATGATAAAAATTAAAAAAAGGACAAACAACTATGGCTAAAAACGAACCTTCCGCAAAGCAAGGAACAGGGAATATTCAGGTGGTTTCTTTTGATTATGTTTTGACAGCTAAGGGTGGCAAGGTTATTGATGCGTCAGCTAAGGGAAAACCTTTGATATTTATCTCTGGTTTAGGCCAGATCATCCCGGGACTTGAAACTATTTTGTTGGCCATGGAACCAGCGCAGAAGAAAACAGTGACCATCGAAGCCAAAGAGGCTTATGGGACTTATGATGCAAGTTTGATCTATAAGGTTGACCGCTCTAAATTACCTGCCCAGGAGATTAATGTGGGGGATATGTTTGAAGTCGGCGAAGGGGATCGTTTTTCTCCGGTCACCATCACGGCCATCAACGGTGATGAAATTACTTTAGATGGTAATCATCCATTGGCTGGAGAAGACCTGACCTTTGCTGTTGAACTTGTCGAAAAAAGAGTAGCTACTGCAGAAGAGTTAGCTCATGGGCATGTGCATGGGGCGGGCGGTTGTCACCATTAATGGAATATTTTTATGAACGTTGCTGTGATCGGTGCATCGGATAAGCCTGAGCGGTTTTCCTATCAGGCACTTGGTTTATTAAAACAAAAAGGTCATCAGGTTTTTCCTGTCCATCAACGTCTTAAATCCATTGATGGGATGACGGTTTATCCTTCCATCAAAGAGATCACCCAGCCTATTGATACCGTAACCTTGTACGTAGCTGCGGATATTTCTTCAAGTATTGCTGCAGATATCCTTGGCGCAAAACCCCGACGCATTATATTTAATCCCGGCGCAGAAAATCCAGACCTTGCTCAAAAAGCCAAAGCACAGGGCATCACTACAATTGAAAACTGTACCTTAGTGATGTTAAGGGCATCGAATTTTTAATGCGGTATCAGCGCGTGTTCATCCTCATTGTTGTCGGGTGGTATTTGATTTTAGCCCTGGGACATTATTTCAATCAGCGCCCCCTGTGGAATGATGAATGGTGTGTTTTAAATAGCATCATTGATTTAAAACCGGCCCAATTGTTTACCCAGCCTTTATTAAATGATCAGGCATTTCCCCGTTTATATTTGTGGGTCATTCAGCAATTTTCTAAGCCCTTTAATCAAAGTCTTTTATCCTTGAGGGCTTTTTCTTTATTGGCCATGATAGGGGCATTTTTTGTTTGGTTCGGTATTTCCCGTCGGGTGTTACGTAATTCGTGGGATTTGATATTGTTCATTGGCTGTTGGTGCGGTTCTATACCATTGGTCTATTATGCGGCGGAATTAAAACCGTACAGCATGGATGTTTTGATCTCTGGCGTCATAGTTTTATTTTTATTAGACCAAAATAAGATCCAACATAATTCTAAGGATTACCGGACAATATTATTATTTTTACCCTTGCTGGGCTTATGGTCTTATCCTGCCAATTTCCTTCTTCTTTTCCCACTGTACAATTTGATCGTGGACTGCATTAATAAACGCCGTTGGCTTGTGGAATTATCATTTTATTTGTTTGGCTATGCTTTTGTATTGGGTTTGGTGTATTGGTTTGATTTGCGTGTCAGCGTGCAGCATCTATTGGCCGTGTACTGGCACGACTATTTTATTTCTTTTGATTCATGGAAAAATTTTCTTAATACGTTCGGAAAGGGTATGAATAGTTTAATTGCGCGTCAATTTGCCGAAAATCCCCGATGGATTAAGGTGCCATCCCGGATATTTATTGGGATGGGGGTTGGGTATATGTTACTGGCATTCTGGAATCAGTATAAGAAAGATCGTTTTGTGCTGCGTTCGATCATCTCAATTTCTTTTGCTATGTTTTTGTTACAGCTGGTATTGGCCGTGGTACAGGCATATCCCTTTGCAGTGCCGCGGATGTCATTATTTTTTGCTCCATTGCTTTTATTAATGACAATGATGGTTATGGATTTTATACGTGAACGCAATAAGGTTTGGGGCACCATTTTAAAGATTATTTTCGCGGGATATTTAATATTTATTTCGTTGGGGATTGCCTGGGACGTGTTTATAAGAGGAGATTTAGGTGCGGAGGCAACGCTTTACAGTACACATGTATCAATAAATTAGTTCGCTGCTATTTTCTTTTTGGCAAAAGCGATACAGCTTTTGATATCCCAATAAAAATGATCTTCGCCAATCATTTCTATAATTCCAGCTTCTTTCATCACTTTGAATGGTTGGGCATGTACGCCTGAAAAAATGACTTCCATCTTGCTCTTTTTGGCCTTACGCAGCAAATCTTCTAGGGCGCTGAGACCCGTGGCATCCATGGCAGGAACAAAACGCATGCGCAGGATCAAGACTTGGGGCCGGCGTTTCATTTGACTGATGGTATCCCTGAATTTGTCTGCAGCACCGAAGAAAAATGGACCGCTGATTTCAAAAATTTCTATCCCCGATGGAATATTGATGGCATCCAACATTTCCGGGTCAAGGATCCACTCGTCATTAACGCTGCCTTCGTTGAGATATTTGACTTCGGAAACCTCGATCATACGTTTCATAAATAAAAAAGATGCTAAAACGATCCCGACTTCGATGGCGACAGTCAAATCTACCAACACTGTTAGGAGAAAGGTCGTCAGTAAGACCATGATATCGCTTTTGGGGCTGCGGAATAATTTTGCAAACATGGACCATTCGCCCATGTTATAGGCAACCAGTACCAAGATGCCGGCCAATGTTGCCATGGGGATTAATGCTGCCCATTGACCTAAAAATAGAAACATAAACAGCACCGTTAAAGCGTGCACTATTCCTGAAATAGGCGTTTGTCCGCCGTTTTTGATATTTGTTGCGGTACGCGCGATGGCCCCTGTTGCTGGAATGCCGTTAAACAATGGACAGGCAAGATTGGCAATTCCCTGGGCGATCAATTCCATGTTAGATCGGTGGCGCCGGCCAGTCATCCCGTCGGCAACAACGGCGGAAAGCAAGGATTCAATGCCGGCTAATAAGGCAATGGTCAAGGCTGATGGTGACATTTTGATAATGAGATCCCAGTTTATGTAAGGGATGTGGGGCATTGGAAAAGAGTGGGGAACGTTTCCAAAACGCGTACCGATGGTTTGAATCGGCCAATGAAAAATATGCACGATGGCGGTTGTCACCAAAATCGCGATCAATGGTCCTGGCAGGCGGTCAGTGACCTTGCGCCAAAACAGGATAATCAGAACAGTGAGGATGCTGGTCGAAACGGCATAAATATCGAAGGCAGGTATATTTTGTGCATAAGCTAACCATTTATCTAAAAATCTTTCGGGTGTGTGAGCTAAATGGATTCCAAAGAAATCAGGGATTTGCGATGTAAAGATAATGACAGCAATACCGCTGGTAAAACCGATAGTGACCGGAAAGGGGATATATTTAATGACGTCCCCCATTTTGGCAACACCCATCAAGATAAGCATAACTCCAGCCATGACAGTAGCTAAGGCCAGACCGTCATAGCCGTATTTCTGGACAATGCCGAAAATAATGACGATAAAGGCGCCTGTAGGCCCCCCGATCTGCACCCGGCTTCCCGAGAAAGCAGATATCAAGAGTCCTGCGATGACAGCGGTGATCAGGCCTTGTTCGGGTTTGACACCGGAAGCAATGGCAAAAGCAATGGACAAAGGAAGGGCTACGATACCAACAATAATGCCGGCCCACAGGTCTTGTCCGAATATTTTAGCGGTGTAGCCTTCTTTAAGGACAGTGACTAATTTTGGTTCAAACTCAGGGTTCATTGTGTTATACTCTTTGGAATTTCACGGAAGTTTAATTGTATCTTCATAAGGTTGAATTAGACTAAAAACTCATGCGTGCTGCTGTTATAGATATAGGCTCTTCTTCCATCAAGCTTTTGATTGCGGAAAGCCATGGGGATGATGTTAAGATCATTGAATCGCTTAAGAATGTTATTCCTTTAGGCAAGCACGTATTTCTCAAAGGTCGTATCCCGCAAACTATTATAAATCAAACTGCTGCCGTATTGCAAAAATATAAAGATTCCCTCAAAGAGTACGATGTCGAAAATGTTATGGTCATTGCCACGACCGCTGTACGCGAGTCGCGTAACCGCGATATTTTTCTCGACACAGTCCTTCGTAAGACCGGCTTTAAGATCGATGTATTAAACGCAGGGGACGTGGTTTATTACATCGATTATTTTCTTAGCCATAAATTAAAAACAACCTACCCGGTGGACAAAAAGAATCTTTTGATTGCGGAATTAGGTGCAGGCTCTTTGGATATCTCAGTCATGGAAAAGGGCCTTACTTTAATGAATATTGGTTTTCCCATCGGTACCTTACGCCTGTCGCAATTTATGGAAACCCTGGATGGATCCATGCAAGAAGTGCATGAGGCCACCGAAGAGTATATCGAGAATGAAGTTTTTTCCCTCAGGAAAAATAATAATAATCTGAACATTGACGATATTATCCTCATTGATGAAAATTATTCAGTTTTTATCCAAAATGTATTGCCTAACAAACGCCGCGATTCAGATTTCTTTAAATTTAAAGCTGCTGAAGCCCAGGAATTATTGGCACGTTTAAAACAGATGAACGTCGAGGAAATTGCTAATACCTATAATGTGCCCGCGGATATTGCTTCTACCATCACAGGGTATGCCATCATTCTTAATACCATGTTCAAGCTTAATAAAAGCGAGCATGTTTATATTCTTGAGGCTTCTTTGTCCGAAGCGATCCTGGCCCATTTGCTTTTTAAATTTGATGTTAAGGAAGGTGATAATAAGTTAAGCCAACTGGTCTCGGTGGCACATTTTCTTTGCCGTAAGTACGGGATGGATCTAGACCATCTTAAACATGTGGCGTCGATGACGGACCAACTTTTTAGCGAGTTCAAGGGCATTTTAGGCCTGGAAGAAAAAGACCGTTTATATCTTCTCTTGGCTTCTTATCTGCATGATATTGGGTCATTTGTCAATAATCGCTCACACCACAAGCACAGCGAGTACATTATCAGTTCCTTAAATTTATTTAGGTTGACCGAGCATGAAATCAATATCATCGCTTGCATTGCCCGCTATCATAGGCGTTCAGCTCCGTTAAAGACCCATTTATTGTATAATTCATTGGCGTCGGCAGAGCAAATTTTGGTCCAGAAATTAAGTGCTCTTTTGCGCATTGCCAATTCCTTGGACCGTTCGCACAAGCAGAAGGTTAAAAAGCTGGAAGTTAAGTTTAATGCTGCCGGAGATGCGACTATCGTGGCGTATACGCACGCTAATTTCTTGTTGGAAAAAGAGAATTTTCTGGAAAAGAAAGAATTATTCGAAGAAATTACGGGTAACAAATTGACGCTGACGGTAAGGACGCAGGACTAATGGAAATTAAAGAGAAATTTATTCATAGGGATTTGAGTTGGCTGGAATTCAACCGCCGGGTTTTGGAAGAAGCGGCGGATGAGCGCAATCCGCTGTTGGAGCGCATTAAGTTCCTGGCTATTTTTACCAGCAATCTCGACGAATTCTTCATGGTCCGCATGTCAGGGGCTAAAAAGCTTGTAGACTCAGGCTATAATAAACGTGATCAATTCGGGTTTTATCCCCAAGAGCTTTTCACAGAAATCAAAACACGTACCGACGAATTGGTAAAACGTTTTTATGAGGTTTATCAGGGTTCTGTGCGGGATGCCCTGGAAGGCGAGAAGATTTTCATTAAGAAAACCCTCGACTTGAATCCAGAACAAAAAAAATACGTACAGCGTTTTTTTGATACAACGCTTTATCCCATCATAACACCCATGGCCGTCGATGGCGGACATCCTTTTCCGGTCTTGCCTTCGCGCACCATTGCCTTTGCGGTCAACATCATCCGTTCTGAAAAAAATCATCTGGCGATCATCCCTATCCCCAAATCCGTACCCCGCTTATTGAAAGTCCCGGCGGAAGGAGAGGAATCAGTGTATGTGTTGATTGATTATCTGATTAAGGACAATTTAGAGCAATTTTTTAAAGGTTATAAGATCAAGGATGCGTCACTCTTTAGGGTTTTACGTGATAGTGAGCTGGAAGTTGATGAAAGTTATTCTCCCGACTTGCTTAAAGCACTCGAGAAAGAACTAAAAAAACGTTCAAGTGCCAAGGCTGTGTATTTGCAAATGGAAAAGGGGACTACCCCTGAACTTCTGGAAGTTCTGTGCAGCGGGATTGATTTTCCTAAAGAAGAGGTGGTTTTCACTTCATCTAATTTAGATTTGACCTTTCTTTTTGATTTGTATTCCTGGACGGATAAACCACAGTTACGCTATGCCAGTTTCACCTCTCGTAAATCTACTCATGAAAATATTTTTGATAAAATTAAAGATGAAGATTTTATCATCCACGTGCCTTTCCAATCTTTTTTACCAACCTGCGAACTCATCGCTGCGGCAGCTAAAGACCCGGATGTTTTGGCTATTAAAATGACGCTTTACCGCACCAATGAAGATTCAGCCATTATCAAAGCGTTGATGGAGGCGGCCAAAAATCGCAAGCAGGTGACCGTGGTCGTTGAGATCAAGGCGCGATTTGAAGAAGAGAAAAATATTCAGTGGTCACGTGAACTGGAGCAGGCAGGCTGTCATGTGATTTACGGGATTGCCGGACTTAAGATCCATTCCAAGATGACCTTGATTGTGCGCAAGGAAGAAGGCCGCATCCGCCGCTATGTGCATTTAGCAACGGGTAATTATAATGAAAAAACAGCCACTGTTTATACTGATATAGGATTTTTTACGGCGAATGATGATTTTGCCCGGGATATTGCCGACGTGTTTAATGTTATCACCGGTTATTCATTGCCCAGCCCCTGGAAGAGGGTTATTTCATCCCCGCATGATTTGCGTAAATATTTTTTTGAATTGATTGATAAGGAAATAGCTGCCCAGCAGGAACACAAGAACGGCCTGATCATTGCCAAAATGAATGCCTTGGAAGATACACAAATGATTGAAAAATTGTATGTGGCCTCCCAGGCCGGTGTTAAAATCAGATTAATTGTGCGTGGCGTATGTTCATTAGTGCCGGGGGTCGCGGGTTTAAGCGAGAATATTGAAGTGCGTAGTATCGTCGGCCGTTTCCTGGAGCACTCACGTATTTTTTATTTCAACAATAATGGTAATGGCCGTGTATTTTTGTCCTCGGCAGACTGGATGACGCGTAATTTAGACCGTCGCATAGAGCTTTTGTTTGAAATCACCAAGCCTGAACTTAAAAGCCATATCCAATTTATACTGGATAATTATTTAAAAGACACGCGCAAAGCCAGGCTTTTACGGAGCGATCGCAGTTACGGCCGCATCAAAAAAGAAGGCGAAACTTTTGACGTGCAGGAATATTTTATCAATCATTACACTAGGTAGTGTTCGTCATCCTGAACGAAGTGAAGGATCTTAAAGTTTTTTAAGATTCTTCGCTACGCTCAGAATGACAGTAAATTTTATGAATTATTACATTGGTCTCGACATAGGCGGTACTAAAATTGCTGGGGCTTTAGTTTCAGCCTCTGGCAGGATTTTGACCCGTACCAAAACATCCACACCCAAAAGGGTGAATCCAAAAGATATTTACGCTTCCATAACCGATTCCGTTGAAGAGTTGATCCACGCGGGCGGCATTAAACTTAGCCTTATTAAAGGTATTGGGGTGGGGGTTCCTGGTATTGTGGATACCCGTAATCACCATATTTTAGCAGCCCCGAATATCGCGCTTACCGGTTTTCCTTTAAGTGCTTCTTTAAAAAGGAAATTCCATATGCGGGTGGTCATGACCAATGATGTTAATGCTGGTTTGCTCGGTGAAGCATGGCTAGGTGCGGCCAAAGGACTATCACATGTGGTGGGTATTTTCCCTGGGACAGGTGTTGGTGGGGCAGTTATCAGTGACGGTAAATTACTTTTAGGCGCCCAGGGTGCGGCGACGGAATTAGGCCATGTGATCGTGAAATTGGATGGTCCGTTGTGCCATTGCGGTAATCGTGGTTGCCTGGAGGCATTGACCAGCCGCTGGGCCATTGAGAGAGACATTCGTTTGGCGGTTAAAGCCGGAAAAAGCACCATTGTCACAAAACTTAATGATGGCAAATTAGATATGATTAAAAGCCGGATTTTAAAAGAAGCCCTGATTAAGAATGACACAGTGGTCAAATCAGTCGTATCCAAAGCGGCCATGGTTTTAGGCAAGACAGCTGTTTCGTTAAATCACACCTTTAATCCCCAAGCCATTATTTTTGGCGGGGGAGTGATCAAAGCTTGCGGGGATTTTATCCTGCCTATTGTCACTAAAGAACTTAAAGCTGATCCCTTTTTCAAAAAATTCAACACCTGCCGCATTCTACCTTCCAAACTTGGCGACGACGCCGTCATCCTAGGCGCCGCCCGTCTAGCGCAACAGCCGTAGAAGTATTGTAAGGAAAAGATTTATTACTCGCTATAGCGGGTCCTGTCTCTTCATTGATGTTAAGGTGCTCCTAATTGAAACGCGGACGTCACAGCCTTATAGAACGGTGGTTTCCCTTAATTAGCCCAGAGAACCGTTACCGTCCGCCCCATATTCCCTATTTCTTGCTCGGCATTACTTCCTCAACTGTGCGATAACCAAAAAACAGGGAATTTTTCAGAGCCACCCGCCGCAGGAGCTTTATCAAAAATATATCCTTATATTCCTCAATCGCATGTAAACCTTGCGAAGGCTGATATCGATGTCAGCCGTCCATGCTTGGTAAGAAAATATCCCGCCATTAAAAGTATCATTTGTATTGAAGCCGTAGTTAGCAATGGCTATAATGCCAGGATGGCTCAATCGATTGATCCCAAAGGTAATGTCCTCTCCGCTTCCCTGATCACTGACCACGACACGTATCTTTTCAAAGAAGGCAATCATTTTAAACTGTATGAAAAGTTAGGCGCCCATCCGGGTATTGTCGAGGGTGTGGCAGGTACGCATTTTGCTGTCTGGGCACCCAATGCCAAGCAAGTTTCTGTGATTGGTAATTTTAATCATTGGGACAGGAACCAGCATCCATTGGCCCCTCGCTGGGACTCATCTGGGATTTGGCAGGGCTTTATTCCTCAGGTGGGCCGTGGTGAGTTGTATAAGTTTTACATCGTTTCTAATCACAATTATTATCAAGTTGAAAAGCAAGATCCCTTTGCGATATTCAATGAAGTGGCACCTAAGACAGCATCGATTATCTGGGATTTGGATTATTCCTGGCAGGATAGTACCTGGATGAAGGAGCGTCACAAGTATAACAGCCTTGATGCCCCAATGTCCATTTACGAAATGCATTTAGGCTCATGGAAGAGGGTGGTTGAAGAGAAAAACCGGCCGATGACTTATCGGGAACTGGCCCAAGAATTACCCAAGTATATAAAAGAATTAGGATTTACCCATGTCCAGTTTTTACCGGTGATGGAACATCCTTTTTACGGTTCCTGGGGGTATCAGACCTTGGGGTATTTTTCACCGACTAGCCGTTACGGGAACCCGCAGGATTTTATGTTTCTGGTGGATGCTCTGCATCAAAATGGCATCGGGGTCATTTTAGACTGGGTGCCGTCACATTTTCCTTCCGACGAGCATGGCTTGGCGTATTTTGACGGCACGCATTTATTTGAGCATGATGATCCGCGTAAAGGATTTCATCCGGACTGGAAAAGTTATATTTATAATTATGGCCGCAATGAAGTGCGGGCATTTTTGATTTCGAGTGCCATGTTTTGGCTGGAAAAATTCCATATTGATGCCCTGCGTGTCGACGCGGTCGCGTCCATGCTGTATCTGGACTATTCCCGTAAGGACAATGAGTGGATTCCCAATAACAGCGGCGGCCGGGAAAATGTGGAAGCTATTCATTTTTTGCGTAGGCTTAATGAAACCGCCTACAAAGAACATCCGGATATTCAAATGATCGCTGAAGAATCAACTGCCTGGGCCGGAGTATCAAGGCCGGTGCATACCGGCGGTCTTGGCTTTGGCATGAAATGGAACATGGGCTGGATGCATGACACCTTGCTGTACATGTCCAAAGATCCTGTTTACCGCAAATATCATCACAATGATTTAACGTTTAGTTTTTATTACGCGTTCACCGAGAATTTTGTGCTGTCACTTTCTCATGATGAGGTCGTGCATGGCAAGGGCGCCCTGGCCGCTAAAATGCCAGGGGATGATTGGCAGAAATTTGCTAATCTGCGTTTACTCTTAGGGTATATGTTCGCGCATCCTGGTAAAAAGCTGATTTTTATGGGCATTGAAATGGCCCAGTGGAGCGAATGGAAGCATGATCAAAGCATTGATTGGCATCTTTTACAATACGGCCCTCATCAGGGTATTCATCAATGGGTCAAAGATTTGAATAAGCTTTACCGTAATGAGCCGGCACTTTTTCAACGTGACTTTACGCCCGATGGTTTTGAGTGGATTGACCTTAATGATTATAATCAAGGAGTTATTAGTTTTTTACGCAAGTCCGCGGATGGCAAGAGTAAAATCGTGGCTGTTTGCAATTTTACACCGATGACCTGGCATAATTATACTATTGGAGTTCCAAACCAAGGGTTGTGGAGGGAGTTGATTAATAGTGACGCTGCTATTTATGGCGGCAGCGGCCAGGGCAATTTAGGCGGTAAGCAGGCTGAGGCTAAACCCTTTCACGGCCGGCCGTATTCCATCTCTCTGACCATCCCACCTTTGGGCATTATATTTTTGAAAATATAGGCTGCCATTAATCTTATAACTAAGTCCAGAGTTGACGATGCTTGCTCTTGAGATTAGAATATTAGTCAGAATATACTGGAGGAGATATGATGAAAGAAAAAGTTATTGAAACAGCAGGAAAGGCATGGCGATTTTTAGGGCAGAACGGGCAAACAAATGTTGCCCAATTGGCCAAGGCGCTTAAAGAGAAGGATGAAGTGGTTCTTCAGGCGGTAGGTTGGCTGGCCCGCGAGGATAAAATCGACTATACCGTTAAGAACCGCCGCACCTTTGTTTCTTTGGTAGAAGGGGAATTACGTGCTTTTAACACGGCTGTTTACAATATGCATGGGAAGGTTAAGGGGAGCTGACTTTGAACAGATTCGTTTGTATTCATGGACATTTTTACCAGCCTCCGCGAGAGAATCCGTGGCTGGATGAAGTAGAAGTACAAGATACTGCTTATCCTTATCATGATTGGAATGAGCGGGTGACGGCGGAATGCTATGCCCGTAACGCAGCTGCACGTATTTTAGATGATAATCGCCGCATTGTTGATATCGTTAATAATTATTCCAAGATCAGTTTTAATTTTGGACCTACCCTTTTATCGTGGATGGAAATTAAAGACCCTGAAATTTACGCGGCTGTTTTAGAAGCGGACCGGTTAAGTCAGAAGAATTTTTCCGGACACGGCTCTGCGATGGCCCAAGTTTATAATCATATCATCATGCCTCTGGCTAATACCAGAGACAAGCGGACGCAAATTATCTGGGGGATTAAAGATTTTGAGTCACGGTTTAAGCGAAAACCTGAAGGCATGTGGCTGGCTGAAACAGCTGTTGATTTAGAAACCTTGGATTTGATGGCAGAGCAGGGGATTAAGTTTACCGTGTTAGCACCCCATCAAGCCAAACGTATCAAGCAAAGCCACCAGGAAATGCTATGGCGTGACGTGTCTGTGGCCAAGGTTGACCCTCGCGTGCCGTATCTTTGTTACCTGCCTTCTGGACGACAAATTTCTATTTTCTTTTATGATGGGCCCATTGCGCAGGGCGTTGCTTTTGAAGGTTTGCTGAATAATGGTGAAATGTTTGCCCGACGGCTGACGGACAGTTTTAGTGCGACCAATCCTAATGCTCAAGTCGTTAATATCGCGACGGATGGAGAGACTTACGGCCATCACCATAAGTTTGGTGACATGGCCCTGGCCTATTGCCTGCATTTTATTGAAAGTAATCAGTTGGCCCAATTGACCATCTATGGCGAATTTTTGCAAAAATTCCCTCCGACGCAAGAGGTGGAGATTGTTGAGGATTCGTCCTGGAGCTGCGTGCATGGCATCGAGCGCTGGCGTTCGGATTGCGGCTGTTCAACCGGCGGTCAACCTGGATGGAATCAAAAGTGGCGTGCTCCCCTAAGAGAGTCTTTGGATTGGCTGCGTGATCAGTTGGCTCCTTTATATGAAGTTCAAATGAAAAGCTTTACTAATGACCCATGGGGTGTGCGGGATAAATATATCGAAGTTATTTTAGATCGCAGTGAAGAGAATATGGGGCTTTTTTTACAAAACGTCACTGGACGGCCTCTCAAGGAAGAGGAGAAAATTAAAATCCTCAAGCTTTTGGAAATACAGACGAATGCCATGTTGATGTACACCTCCTGCGGCTGGTTTTTTAATGAGGTTTCCGGTCTTGAGACGGTGCAGATCCTGAAATACGCGGCACGTGCGATCCAATTGGCCAAGGATGTCGCTGCTGTTGATTTGGAAGAAGGTTTTATCTTTCGTTTGAATAATGTGATCAGCAATGTGCCTGAATTAAAAGACGGTGCCCAGATTTACCGCACCATGGTCAAGCCTTCTGTCGTCGATCTTTTGCGCGTGGGTGCTCATTACGCCATGACATCTTTATTTGAGCAGTATACGTCTAAAACAAATATGTATAGTTATACCGTTAAAAGCGAGCAGTATGATCTTAAAGAGGCCGGGCGCCTGCGTTTGGCCGTAGGCCGTGCGATGGTGCGCTCAAAAGACACCTGGGAGCAGGCCACTGTTTGTTTCGCGGTGCTGCATTTAGGCGACCATAATTTTATCGGTGGGGTGGATTATTTAAATGCCGATGAGTTTGCCAAGATGCGTACCCTCATGACGAACGCTTTTTTAGAGAGTGATATTCCCAGTGTCATCGGGGTCATTAAAGATTATTTTAAATATCATAATTACTCGCTCTGGCACCTGTTTAAAGAGGAGCAGCAAAAAATCCTTAATCAGGTTCTAGGATCAACGATGGATGATATTGAAACGAGTTTCCGTCAGATTTATGATCATCATTATCCTTTAATGCAGATCAAAAATGAAATCAGTTTGCCCCTGCCGCGCATGCTGATGACGGTCGTGGAATTTGTCCTTAACCGTGATATCAGCGTTGTTCTCGAGGCTGAAGATGTGGACATTAACCGTTTTAGGCAATTAATCGAAGAGATGAAACGCTGGTCTTTTAAGCGTGACCAGGCTAATTTTTCCTTTTTGGCGTCCCAGCGGATCAGCAGCCTGATGAAACGTTTTTCTGATAATCCCGAAAATATTCAACTGATGGAAAAAATCATTATTATCCTGGAACTCTTGACACCGTTGAGCCTGGACTTGGACCTTTGGAAAACCCAAAATACCTATTTTGCCATGGGACGTAAAATTTATCCGGACATTGTTTCTCAGGCAGGGACTGATGAGCTGGCAGCACGCTGGGTGAAACACTTTGAACACTTAGGCGATATTCTTCAAGTGAAGGTCACCTCACCACTTTTAGCTGGTAAATCATAAGGTCATTTGAGTCGCATGCATAAAAACAGAAGCGGTATTTTATTGCATATCACCTCCTTACCCTCCAAATATGGCATAGGGGACATGGGATCTTTTGCCTATGCGTTTGTCGATTTTTTAAATTCCAGTGGCCAAAAGTATTGGCAGATACTGCCTATCAATCCTACAGATGGTATTAACGGTAACTCACCGTATAGCTGTTCTTCAGCTTTTGCCGGAAATCCGTTACTCATAAGCCCTGAGATGATGGTCATTGAGAATTTTTTACAGGCTTCAGATCTTAATGTTCCAATTCCTTTTCTTGACCAACGTGTGGAGTATGCCAAGGTGGCACCTTTTAAAGAGAAGCTTTTTAATATTGCTTTTCGTCGTTTTCAAAAAAGGACGGACCGTCATGATTTTAATGATTTTGTCCGTGCCCAGCATTATTGGCTTGAAGATTTTGCTTTATACACCGTTATAAAATCTGTCCATGGCGGGTTGGGCTGGAATGATTGGCCCAAGGATTTAAAGAACCGTCAGCCTCGGGCATTGGAAGAATTCGCCCAAAAGAATTCTTTAGCTCTAGAGAAGGTTAAGTTTATCCAGTATTTATTTTTCCGTCAATGGCATAAACTCAAGAATTATGCTAACAATAAAGGTATAGCTATCATCGGAGATATCCCCATTTATGTTAATTATGATAGTGTGGAGGTTTGGCGGCACCCATCTTATTTTAAACTTGATAGCGAAGGGCATATGAAATTTATCAGCGGTGTGCCTCCTGATTATTTTTCCAGGACCGGCCAACGCTGGGGGAATCCGGTATATAACTGGGCGCAATTGAAAAAGGTCAAATACAGCTGGTGGGTCGAGCGCATCGCGCATGATTTGCAGTTGTTTGATTACTTGCGCATTGACCATTTCCGGGGATTTGCCGGTTTTTGGCAAATACCTGCACATGAAAAATTAGCTGTTTTCGGCCGATGGGTCATGGGGCCAGGGGCATCCTTTTTTAAGGTGCTGTCCCGTCGTTTTAAGCATCTTCCTATTATTGCCGAAGATCTGGGAGAAATCACGCCGGATGTCATTGAGCTTATGGAAAAATTTGGTTTTCCAGGCATGAGGGTATTATTGTTTGCTTTTAATGGAGATATTAGTACCAATCCGCATGTGCCTGCTAATTATCCGGTACATTGTGTCGCCTATAGCGGCACCCATGATAATAATACTATCCAGGGATGGTATCGCCGGGAGGCCAAGCCGCATGAAAAAGCTAACTTGCATCAAGTGTTGGGCGTAAAATTTACACCTGGGAATTTGCATTGGACAATGATTGAAGTATTGATGAAGTCTCGGGCTGAAACAGTCATTATCCCAATGCCTGATTTTTTAGGTTTAAAGGAAGATGGGCGTATGAATACGCCAGCCACCAAGGTCAATAATTGGCAATGGCGGCTAAAGGCAAAAGCGTTGACATCGAAATTAAGCAAGAAAATTGCCCGTATCACGAAAAAAACAGGGAGGGTGAATGAATAAACTGCAATCAACCTTGGTCATTGTGTTGATTTTAATCGGAGCTATCGTTGGTGCGAAGATTTATTTTGCGCCTAAAAAAGTTGAAATCAATTTACAGTCGGCCCGTGCCAAAGGCAATCCGCAGGCCCGTGTTAAAATTGTGGAATTTATTGATTTTCAATGCCCGGCTTGCGCCTATGGTATAAATTTTCTAAAGACATTTTTTGAACAACATCCTAATGATCTTTATCTGCAGGTAAGGTATTTTCCTTTAACCAATATGCATCATCATGCCATGCTCAGCGCTCTTTACAGCGAATGTGCCTCTCGCCAGGGAAAATTCTGGGAATTGGATGATCTGATGATACCTCAACAAAGCCAGTGGGCGCAATTGATCAACCCCGATCCTGTTTTTCAGTCGATGGCAGGACAGGTGGGGATGGACATGACTCAGTTAAACGCCTGCTTGGCCTCAGATGACGCGCGTAAAGTCATTAATGACGAAAAATCCCTGGGGCAGTCCATGGGGATTTCTTCTACACCGACGTATTTTATCAATGGTAAAATGGTGGTGGGCGCTAAATCGATGCAGGATGAACTAAAGAATTATTTCCCCAATTAATCTTAAGGTTAATCCTTATGTTGTTTCTTCTTCGTATCATCATCGGCAGTGTTTTCATAGTCTCGGGGTTAGGCAAGCTTCTGGCCCCGTATCAGAATTTCTTGTATGTGATCCAGGCCTATCAGTTATTACCTTCATGGGCTGAGGTTTTAGTCGCCCAGATTTTTCCGTGGCTAGAATTGATCGTCGGAGTTTTTGTTGCTTTAGGCTTGTGGACATCTTGGAGTTTAAGAGGGGCAGGGATTTTATTCGGTATTTTCGTGGTGGTGGTGGGACAGGCGCTGATACGGGGTTTACCACTCGAGAATTGCGGCTGTTTCGGTGAGTGGATCCATTTAAAACCGCAGACGGTCATCGTCATGGACAGTTTAAGTCTTTTGCTGACCTTGGTATTGTTGCGCAACCTTTCATCTGTCCAAAAATTCAGTTTGGATTCTCGTTTTGATCAAACATGAAACAAATTTTTCTTTTATTGGTTTTGCTGATGGTTTTTTCCATTCAATCCTGGGGTGGGGATATGATCAAGGAACCGAATGTGGCCGGCGGTTTTTATAGTGCTGATCCTAAAGAACTTTCTGATTCGATCGATTATCTTGAACAGTCAACCGGCCCAGTACCGACGGACCGGAAGGTGGAGATAGCCATTGCCCCGCATGCCGGGTATCCTTACTCGGGACCTGTTGCCGCTTATACGTACAAGGCCATTGCACATAACCATTACAAGACGATCGTGATCATTGGTCCCAGTCATTTTTTTCCTTTTGAAGGTATTTCTGTTTGGCCCAAGGGTGGATTTAAAACGCCGTTAGGAATAGTCCCTGTCGACGAAGATTTTGCCCAGGCACTTTTGAAAGAGAGCCCTAGTTTTAAATTTTTGCCCCAGGTCTATGAGCGTGAGCATGCCATTGAGGTTGAGTTGCCATTTTTACAAAAGACCTTTGGGAGCGTGTCGATTGTGCCTATTCTGATGGGGGACCCTGACCCTCAGGTTTGCAGGGATTTGGCTGTAGCGTTAGACAAGCTCATTGGTCAGCGTGATGATGTTTTGATTTTGATCTCTTCGGATATGTCGCATTATTATACTTACGATGTGGCTAACCGCATGGATGCTTTGACCCTGCAAGCCATCCAGGCGATTGATCCTGAGAAATTTTTTGAAGGCAATGTAAGTCGTAAAATGGAAATGTGCGGATTTGTCCCCGTGACCACCGCATTGATCTATGCCCGTTTGCGGGGGATTCGACACGTGGAAGTCTTAAAGCATGCTAATTCCGGGGATACATCAGGGGACAAAAGTAGAGTGGTGGGTTATTCGTCGGTGATTTTTTATAATGATCTTTTAGGCCAGCCAGAATCTCAAGAAAGTCAAGTGAAGGCGTTAAACTCAGCAGAAAAAAAAGAGCTTTTGAAAATCGCCCGCCATAGCATTGAAACCTTTGTTAAAACCGGCAAGATACCGGATATTGCCGTTAAGGATACGAGGCTCAATGAATATGAGGGGGCCTTTGTGACCATCCGCAAACAGGGGGCGTTACGCGGTTGTATTGGTAATATTATTGGTCAGGAGCCTTTATATGAAACCGTGCGCGACATGGCCGTGGCTGCAGCTTCCCAAGACCCGCGTTTTACTCCCTTGACCGTGGCGGAATTAAACAGTATCGACATTGAAATTTCTGTTTTATCCAAACCACGCCGTGTCAAAGACGCTTCAGAGATCCAATTAGGAAAGCATGGGGTGATTGTCAGCGATGGACAACATCAGGGTATTTTCTTGCCTCAAGTGGCAGATGAAACCGGATGGGGCAAGGAAGAATTTCTGTCGCAACTATGCAGTCAAAAAGCCGGCTTGCCGCCGGACGCCTGGAAAGACCCCAAGGTCGCCCTATACGTCTTCACCGCCGATGTTTTTGCGGAAAAATAAGAATAATGAGGAAATGTCATTCCCGCGAAAGCGGGAATCCACAATACATCAATGAATATTCAACTTCGTAATAAGTTAATTTCTATCTTCGTCATCCTGTGGCTGGTTATTTTTTATTATGAATCAACCTGCTATTACTACCTACAGCCATTGTTCAATCGTGAATTGCCCAGGATGAAATTCCTTTTCCCACCGGCGGGCTGGATCATGTTTTACAACATTGGGGATAATTTCGGGTATACGGAAGTGTATGGTGTTAAAAACGGTAATCCCCAACTCATTGATCCCCATCAAATCTTACAGACCCGTGCCATCGGCTATGATAATATAAACCGTAACGCCTTAATCACGGTGCTTTCGCC
The DNA here is from genome assembly GCA_013285735.1 of Candidatus Omnitrophota bacterium. GTDB lineage: Bacteria > Omnitrophota > Gorgyraeia > Zapsychrales > Fredricksoniimonadaceae > JABDGZ01. The sequence goes on from JABDGZ010000003.1 coordinate 49,047, forward strand.
AGGCATGTCGGATTCATTTTGTCCATTTTTAAAACGCAGATTTCCTTATTTTGAAAAGTTTTTAGTCACCTACGTCGAGTATCCACATCTGACCGAACAGCCTCTGGAGCGAACACAGACAGTTGTTTACGCATGCGGGGAATAAGTATTAATGTTTTTGGGGGTGTTGATTTTGGTGTTTTTGTGACCAAAGCATCCATATCCCAAGGCCGAAGAAAACTACAGCTGTCATTATGATGAGTTCCATTAGCGGACTCCTTTTTTATCTATAAGATAAATGCTCCATAAAATTAAGGCTATGCCCAGTATACCAATAAAAATACGTAGTGGCAAGAATAGCTCTTTGAAGAAGTAGCTGGCAAAACCAATGCTGAGGATATTTTTACCTAGATCGTTAATAGTTTTGGCGGTAAAATCCCAAGTGCCTTCTTTCGCGGGAATGACATACAAAACATATTATGAAAAATATTTGGAATACATTGTTTTTGGAAGAACGGCCGTCTATTGGGTTGTCGTTTTTTAGGATTTTTGTGGCCTTGACTGTCGGGCTGCATGTGATTCCGTCGTTTTTTCATTTGGATGATAATTATCTCTCCACGGCGTTTAAGACATTTAATACTGATTTCTTTCCGCAGGCCTTTGTTAATTGGGTGCAGCAGAGCCCGGACGTTTTGGTTATTTTTTTCGTTTGGGCTTTTGTCATTACCTGGTTTTGTTTTCTCATCGGATTGTTTTCGCAGATCAGCTGTATTTTAATGACAGTTTGTTGTTATTATTTTTACGCGCTTAATTGTTTTCATATCGGCACCCTTTCATGGGATATTTTGTTGGTGACGCTTTTTTTGATGTGCGTGACACCGTATCATGGGGATTATTTTTCTCTTGATGCTTTGCGCCGAGGAGATACGGATGCCTGGCGGCGAACGCGTCCGTTTTTTATCCAGCGGTTATTACAGCTACAAACAGCATCCACGTTTTTTTTCACCGGCCTTTATAAGATTACCGGGGATGGCAATTGGATCACTGGTAATCCCATCTACTATTTGATGAATTATCCTTCAGAAGGGGTGACCAAGCATTTTCTGCTGAAAGAATGGATGGCCGTACACCCCACTTTTTGTTATGTGACTGGCCTCATGATTGTGGCGACAGAGTTAACGATGCCGTTTCTGCTTTTTATTCCTAAGACCCGGCGTGCAGCGATTATTCTTGGATTGTGTTGGCAGATTCTGCTGGTTTTGACCCTGGATGTCCCTACGATCTTTATATTTTTGTTCCCGGCACAGATGCTCCTGTTTATCCATCCGCAAAAAATTATAGGCTGGATTGTCGCCCGTCGTCGCATTAATGCGAACAGTCCTCGGGCGATCATCATCTACGATGGGGAGTGTGGGTTTTGCCGTTCCAGTGTCAGGGTCGTACAAGTGATGGATTTGTGGGATAAGCTTGAGTATCTGCCAGGCCCCAAGGGCATGAGTGAGATGCGTCTTAATTTTCCGGACGGAAAAACTTTTGGAGGTTTCTTTGCTTTCCGACAGCTTGCATGGCTTTGCCCCATGCTTTATCCGATGATACCAATCGTTTATTTTCCAGGCGCAGGGATTTTAGGGCCTTTTGTTTATCGATGGGTGGCCCATAACCGTTATTTATTTCCTGTTTTTCATTCCTGTGCCGATGGAAAGTGTCATTTATGATTTCCGCATCGAATATCCCCAGAGTGATTTGGATCCACACCATTGTGATTATAGCTATCGGGCTTCTTGCTCTTTATAGCGCTTCATTCAATAATGATGTGGTTGGCCTTTCCGTATTTTATGATCAGCTTTTTTGCGCCGGGCTTGGGATTTTGTTGATGCTGTTATTAAGTAACGGGGATTACCGCAAATTTTTTGACGTGGCATATATTGTTTATGGTATTAGCGTGGTTTTTTTAATTTTGGTGCTTGTCATGGGGCGTCAAGCCTTAGGTGCCACACGATGGTTTTCAGTCGCTGGTGTAAGTTTCCAGCCTTCTGAATTCAGCAAGCTGGCCATTATCTTTTTTTTAGGCCGTTATTTCTCACAGCGTGCTCCTAAATTATCTTTTGATTTTTCCAGTTCCCTGCGTGATCTTTGGGCTGATTTGATTTGGCCCCTGATATTGATAGGTATTTCAATGGCCCTTATTTTTAAACAACCGGATTTGGGTACTGCTATTTTAGTGATGGGTATTTTTTTAATTATGCTTTTTGCCAGCGGTCTGGCCTTGAGGTTTTTTTGGGCGCTGCTTGGAGTTTTGGCTTTATTGATGCCTGTGGCATGGCACTTTTTAAAGACGTATCAAAAAGATCGGCTTTTAGTTTTTCTTGATCCCAGCCTTGATCCTTTGGGGGCAGGGTATACGATTACTCAATCAAAGATCGCCGTGGGTTCTGGCGAGCTTTTTGGCAAGGGCTGGCTTTCCGGTACACAAAATCAATTAAATTTTTTACCGGAAAGGCATACTGATTTTATTTTTTCTGTCATTGGTGAGGAATGGGGCCTTTTGGGCGGGATTGTGTTGGTCTATTGTTATGGCGTTATCATTTACTGCGGTTTTAAAATTGCCCGGCATAACAAAGATCCTTTTGGGCAATTGGTGGCTGTTGGTATCGTCAGTATTTTGGCCATGCAGGTGGTGATCAACATCGGCATGGTCATGGGGCTTTTGCCGGTGGTTGGAATTACCTTACCGTTAATCAGCTATGGCCGCACCTCTTTTATGGTTTTTGCAATATTGATTGGGTTTTTATTGAATTTGAGTAAAAAACGAACCATTTTTTAAAACCACCTCTGGACTTTTTTCTGTGCAATCGGTATAGTATTTGGTATGAAGCATTTCCGTAAAACAGTGAATAAGCAAATAGGTGAAATTTTAGTTGAGCGAGGTGTTCTTTCAAAGGCTAAACTGGAAGAAGTCCTTGTTTTTCAAAAGGAAAAAGGTGTTTTATTTGGCGAAGCATTAGTCCAGATGAAATTAGCCACTGAAGAGGACGTGGTACAGGCGTTGACTTGTCAGTATGGATTTCCCTATCTTCCTTTAGCTAATTATGAAATTGGCCCAGACGTGGTCGCGACTGTTCCTGTGAAGGTATGCAAGCAGTATTGCCTGGTTCCTATTGATAAAATTGGGCGCAGTTTGACCTTGGCCATGGCTAATCCTTTAAATGTCCAGGCCTTGGAAGATGTCGAGAAGGTTACCGACTGTTCCGTGCAGGCATTTGTCAGTACTGCAACCGAAATTAACAGTGCCATCAATCGTTATTACGAAACGCGCTGATGCTGCCCACTCAAGAAACTCTTAAAGAAATCCTTCTGCGGGACCACCTGATAACCCCTGAAGATCTCAACCGGGCCATTCAAGAACAGGAGCGGTCCGGCGGGGAATTAAGCCGTATTCTTTTGAGGCTTAAGTTGATTGCGGAAGATCAGTTGAGCGTTGTTTTAAGCGAAGCTCTGCAATTGCCTCTGATTAATTTAAATTTGTTCCGGATTGATCCCTCGCTTTTAAAATTAATCCCTAAAGAAACAGCCGAAAAATCGTTATTGATCCCCATTTCCAAGCTCAATGATCAGCTGACCATTGCCATGGTTGATCCTTTGGATATATTGACGATCGACAATATCAAAGCCATGACTTCCATGTCGGTCAGTGTTATTTTAGCGCGTCCCCGCGAAATGCGCGCTGCCCTTGAGCGCAGTTACGCAAACAATAATTCTTCGGACCTCGAGGAGATTTTTCAGGATATTAAAGAAACGAAAGAGGCAGAACGCCTCGAGCTGGTCAAAGATCAATCTCAGCCTAATAAACGGGTGGTTGAGAATCTCAGTGAAGAAGCTCCGATCATCACATTGACAAATACGATTATCCAACAAGCGGTGGCGGCCAAGGCCAGTGATATATTCATCGAGCCTATGGAAAATTGCCTGCGCATCCGTTATCGCGTCGATGGTTTTATCCGGGAAATCGACCGCATGTCCAAGGATCTGCATTTTCCCCTGATCTCCCGTGTTAAAGTTATTTCAAGTTTGGATATTGCTGAACACCGTCTTCCTCAAGATGGGAGATTCCGGATCGTGACCGATGATAACAAAGAGGTGGATTTTCGCGTCAATGTGCTGCCCACGGCCATGGGGGAAAAAATTGTTTTGCGTATTTTGGATAAGAACCAGGAAATGGCGGATATTGATAAGTTGGGCTTTGAACCTGATTCCTTGAGCCGATTAAAAGAGTGCTGCCAGAAACCTCACGGCATGATTTTGGCCTGTGGTCCGACGGGAAGCGGAAAAACTACGACCTTATATGCGATCCTAAAATATATCAATTCTCCGGGACGCAATATCGTGACCGTTGAAGATCCGGTGGAATTTCAAATGAAAGATTTTAATCAGGTTAATATCCGCACGGAGTTTGGCTTGTCCTTTCCTGCGGCTTTGCGTTCTATATTGCGTCAAGACCCGGATGTGATTTTGATCGGTGAGGTGCGGGATTCTGAGACCCTGGATATTGCGGTCAAGGCCGCCCTGACCGGGCATTTAGTGGTTTCTTCTTTGCACACTACGACGGGGCCAGGCTCTATTACCCGGATGATTAACATGGGGGTAGAACCATTTCTAATCACTTCCTCAGTGGTGGTTATTGTGGCCCAGCGCCTGGTGAGGCGGGTGTGTCAGAAGTGCCGTGAGCCGTATACAGTTTCTGACGATGTTATCAAAGAATTTCATCTTAACGAATTAATACCTGATCAAAAGTGGCAGTTCTATAAACCCAAAGGCTGCGATAAATGTTTGAATACCGGCTATAAGGGACGGGTTGGAATTACCGAAACCTTGGTCTTGAGCAATAAAATTAAAGAATTGATCTTAATTTCAAGTTCTGAGGCCCAGATCAAGAATGCGGCACGTGCGGACGGCATGAAAACGATGCGCGAAGATGCTGTGATCAAAGCTTCCCAGGGATTGACGACACTCGAAGAAGTGATCCGTTTAACAGCACCTGATTAATTTATGGATACGACCCAGCAACGCATTTTAAAAACTCTCAAAACTCTGCCGAACATCAATCCGGTGGATGTGGATGCATTGATAGAGGCCCAGCAAGATAAAAATGTCAATTTAGTCAGGGCCTTGCTCAAGCAGGGGATCATCTCCGAGCAGGATTTGTTGGTTCTTTTGATGCGTGAGTTGCACGTGCCTTCCATTGACCTGACCCAATACCGTTTTGATGAACGTCTTAAAAGCATTATTGGAGAAAAGACGGCGCGCCAGTATCTGGTAATGCCCTTATCAATGCTAGGGCAAACCCTGACAATAGCGATGGCTGATCCCTTAAATGTATTTATCCTGGATGATTTGCGTAATCTGACAGGTAAGGACATTGAGATGGTGATTGCGACCGAAAGTCAGATCCTGCGTGGTATTGACCAATTTTACAATTCATCTTCTACGGGCCTGGCTGATTTTGGTTCGAATGTGCAAACTGAACAGGATGAGGCGTTGGCCGTGGAAGAAGCGCCGGTTATCCGCATTGTTAATTTGGTTATCAAGGAAGCATTGCGTCAAAGGGCGTCTGACATTCATATTGAACCGCAAGAGTTGGGGATGCGTGTGCGGTTTCGTATCGACGGTATATTGCAGGATATATTAACCATCCCCAAGGAAAGTAAAAATGCCGTTGGCGTGCGCATTAAGCTCATGGCAAATTTGGATATCACTAACACCCAGACCCCGCAGGACGGCCGTTTTAAAATGAAGGTGGGAAAACAGGAAGTGGATTTCCGGGTATCGATGCTGCCGACGACCTTTGGCCAGAAAATCGTCATGCGTGTGCTTGATAAGAATAATCTTTCAGTGGGCTTATCCAAGTTAGGGTTTTCCAAAGAGGCGATGACTGTTTTAGAAGCGTCTATTTATAAACCTTACGGGATGATCCTGGTGACAGGCCCCACCGGCAGCGGTAAATCAACAACCTTGTATTCTTTGATCAGTAAATTAAATACACCGGAGCGGAACATCATCACCATTGAAGAACCAGTGGAATATTTAGTGGATGGCCTGACTCAAATTGAAGTAAAATCAGATATCGGGCTTAATTTTGCGACGGGCTTACGTGCAGTTTTGCGTCAGTCACCGGATGTGGTGATGGTGGGCGAAATCCGGGACGCGGAAACGGCGGACATTGCGATTAAAGCTTCCCTGACAGGTCAGTTGGTCCTTTCAACCTTGCATACGAATAGCGCGGCAGGTGCGGTGACCCGTTTGGTGGACATGGGCCTTGAGCCTTTTTTAGTGGCCTCCAGCCTCGTTTTAGTTTGTGCCCAGCGGTTGTGCCGGCGCATTTGTGATTCTTGCAAAAAACCGATGGATATCAATCCGGACATGTTGCAAAAGATACAGCATAGGCTTAAACCCGGTACGGTTTTATATGAAGGCAAGGGTTGTGAGCGTTGCCGGGGCACTGGGTATAAAGGCCGTGTGGGTGTGACGGAAGTCCTGCAAATAGACGATAATATCCGTGATATGCTTCTTAAAAGAAAAACGTCCATGGACATAACCCGCTACGCCCAGAAAAATCAAGGGATGAAATTGCTTTTTGATGATGTCGTTGATAAAATGATTGCAGGAGAGACTACACTGACAGAAGTCTTTCGCGTGGCTTCTGAAGATGAATAGCTTAGCTCAAGGAGAATTGACATGGATGCTTATAAAGTTTTGTTAGGAGAAATTTTAATTCAACGTAAAAAAATTACCCGCGAGCAGCTGGACGCAGCTTTGAGTACTCAGAAGGAAAAAGGCGGATTTCTTGGTGAAATCCTTGTTAACTTAGGGCTTTTGGATGAACGGGATATTGTCGTGGCCTTAGTCGTGCAGTGCGGTTTGCCATACATCGCCGTCAATAAATACACCATTGACCCCGAGATCGTGCGTTTGATCCCTAAGGAAGTTGCCCAAAAAGAAAAAGTAATTGCTTTAGACCGCATCGGCGAGATTTTAAGTGTGGTGATGATTAATCCTTTGACGGATGACAAGAAATCTTATTTAGAATCACTGACCAAATGCCGTATCGCTACCTTTATTTCGACTAAATCAGAAATTGAAGAAGCCATTGCGCGTAATTATTAAAAGGATCCATGCCCACCTATAAATATACCGCCCGCGACCAGGAAGGCAAAAGTGTTGATGGCAGGATTTCCGCGGACAATGAAGCAATGATCGTTGCTGAACTGCGTAAACGTGACCTGATTATTTTAAGCATTGCGGAAGAAAAAGAATCGGTTTTTAAGAAATCAAGCACTAAGCCTAAAGCTACCAAAAAAGTCAAACCCGAAGATTTGGTTATTTTTACCCGTCAGTTTGCCACCATGGTTGATGCGGGGATACCTATTTTACAATCTTTGGAAGCGTTGAGCGAACAAACCGCTAATCCCAATTTTAAAGCAGCCCTTGTTACCATCCGCGAAGATATACAGACAGGCAGCAGCCTTTCTGACGCATTTGAAAAGCATTCTAAGATATTTGATCAGTTGTATGTAAATATGATTCGGGTCGGTGAAAGCGGTGGCATGCTCACGGATATTCTTGAGCGGGTGGCTTCGTATTTGGAAAAAAGCGAGCGACTCCGTCAGAAGGTGCAGGGAGCCCTGATTTATCCGGCGGTGGTTGTGAGCATGGCCGCCATGATCACGGTTGGATTGCTCGTTAAGGTTGTCCCTACCTTTGCCCAGATTTATTCATCACTGGGGCAAAAATTACCAGCCATGACCCAGATGCTGATTGATTTTAGTAATTTACTTCAACACGATTTGCTATTTCTGGTAGCTGGCGGTTTCGCTATTGTATTTCTTTTTAATTGGTACAAAAAAACACCTGCCGGCCATATCCAGGTGGACACCTTGCTTTTAAGGATGCCCGTATTTGGAGAATTGATTTGTAAAGTTTCGGTGAGCCGCTTCTGCCGGACCTTTTCCACCTTAAGCCAAAGCGGAGTGCCTATTTTAGAATCTTTAGATATTGTCGGAAGAACTTGTGGTAACAGGGTGATCGAAATTCTGGTCGATGACATCAAGACCAGCGTCAAGGAAGGGAATAGCATTGCTGATCCTTTGTCTAAAAGTACTATTTTTCCTCTGATGGTCACCCGGATGATCGCCATCGGGGAGAAGTCTGGCCAATTGGATAAAATGTTATCCAAGGTAGCTGAATTTTATGATGAGCAGGTGGATGTGGCCGTTGAGGGTTTAACTAAATTAATTGAACCTTTGATTATCGGGTTTTTGGGAATCGTGGTTGGCTTTATCGTCATCGCCTTGTTCATGCCAATTTTAAACATGACATCAGCGATGAAATAAAATAATGAGGCGTATGCGTTTATTGTTTACTGTTATTTTAAGTATAATTCTTTTGAATGGCCGCGCTTGGGCTCAAGAGGAAAATGTCAGCATAGCTGCCTCTGCCTTGCAGGGGGTATTGTCTAATTTAAAACAGAGTGTCGAAAAATTGAGTTTAGACAATGATCAATTAACTGCCAAAGATAATTATATCAAACAGCAGGTTTTACAGTTGCAAGCGCAGTTAGGCCAGCTTGAGGCCCAAGGCAATGTTTTAAATACAGCGGCAGTAAAATTGCAGGATAAGAATACCCGTCGGGCTAGAAAAATCGCTCAGATGGAAGCAACAAATTTTGATCTTGATAATCGCACCCAGAAAGCCGAAGCCAGCATTAAATTAATCCAGAAGTCTTTGGATGCAGGGTACCAGGAAGATCAAAGATTGCTTTTGCAGCTTAAGGGCATGACAAATATTTTGCCAGAGGCTCCCAAGGCCCAACCCTTGGAATCCCCATCCGCGAACCGCCGCCAAAAAGAAAAGTTAAGATTGATGAAAATGGTTTATGACAGCCAGCAGCGGCAGGAATTGCTGCATGAATCAATTTTGGAATTTCAAAAAAATACGGCCCTCTTGCCCGCGGCCAGTGCCTTGGCGCATCAGCAAAATTTAAAAGAACAGATTAAAGATTTAGAAGCTGAGATAGCGGCCTATCCGCAAGAAAAGTCTTTAGGGAATTCAGAGGTGGCTAATCAGTGGGATAATACTCAGCTTAGACAACTAGAATTGGAGTTGAAAGTCCTTGAGAGGAATTATGCGCAGCTTAAAAACTTGATGGAAGAAATGGGTAAGAAAGTCCAAGGTTCCCAGATGACGGTCAGTGAGAATGTTGAAGGCCAAAAATTACAGGGTAGCATGGATGATTTAAGCCGCCAGAGCGAGGGTCTAAGGGCCAGTTTAGATGATTTACGCACCCAAATGATAGACTTGGACAAACGCAAATCCCACCTGGAAGCAATGATCCAGCAGTTGCCTTGATTTCCGAACCAAAGCTCATGGTTCGGAGAAATACTTGCCTTTTAGATAATCCAATGCTATATTTATTTCCGAACCAATAATAGTGGTTCGGAAATATTTATATATAAAATGAGGCATATATGGTTCGGAAAGTTCGATTAATTGAAGGTAGTGGTCTTAAAAAGGATGTTCAAAGGTTACGGGGCAGGTTCGGAAATTTGATCAACGTGACCAATGCTGAATGGTATTCTTTGTTTAAAGATGAGATACGTAATTCGATTGCCATTGAAGGTGTTTTTGCCAATCGGCAAGAACTCTTGGATGTCTTAGAACATAATAAACGTACCAATAAGCAAAAAGCAGCTGCCATTTTAGGTTATTTTGAGGCCGCCAGTGCTATGTATGAGTACGCTAATAATCAGTTCAAAGAAAATGAATTTATTTTGCGTATGGCTGATATTAAACAGGTTCATACCTTGCTGATGCGTTATGAAAAAGATTTGGGGACTTTTATAGGCACAGTCGGTGATTTTCGTAAGAATGATATTCAAGTTGCTCAAGCGACATTTAAACCTATTAATATGTTTCATGTCCGTGAGGCAATGGAGTTGCTGATCAAATGGTTTAATGAAAATTCAAAGAAGAAAGTTTATGATGATGTGACCTTGGCTGCGATGACACATGTTTGGTTTGAAACAATTCATCCCTTTAGTGATGGTAATGGGCGTGTGGGTAGAATCCTTTTGTCGTATATTCTTATCGGTCAAGGATTGGTTAATGTTGCTATCAAAGGGATTTCTAAACAAGAACGGGAAGCATATTATAATATTTTAGAAAAATCCGACCCTTGTTTTAATGAAATTCACCGCTTGATTGAGAAAAATAAGAAATTTACTTCTACGGGTATCAATAAAGTCATTAAAAAAGAGGCGTTTACACCATTTACTCTAATGATTTCGGGATTATTGAAAGAAGCTATTAACCGGCTGGAGGGTGGCAGGTTAACTAATTTGAACAAAGAGGCGATATTGCCGCTTCGTGATTTAGCCAGGATGTATGATTATTCCCAGGATTATCTGCGTAATTTAATTAACCGTGGTCAATTGAAAGCACATAAAAAAGGTAAGCTTTGGTATGTGCGTGTGCAAGATTTAGCGGGGTATATCAATTTAGTTTCAGAAAAATGATTTTGTTTTATTGGGAGGGGAAATCTTTCTACTGCAAGAGATGGTTCAGTTCGTAAAATTATTGTAAATCACCAGGGAATGTGTTAAATTTAAATTACAGTTTAAGATTTTTAACCCCCATTTAGATTAATATTTTAGAGGTTATTATGAAGCCAAAATTTGAAATAGCAGACGGCTGGATTATGGTTCCGGTTCATTTGAAGGTTTATCCGCTACAGGCTGTTCATTCTTCTGGATATGCCTTTATGGATCGGGCCCACGTCAGGCTTGAGGAAGAAAAGAAGGATGTTGTAGCTGTTTGGCTTAAGCCTAAGAATGACAAACATGATTTGCAGAAACTGGCCTTGGAATTTTCTGATGAATTGTTGAATTATGCGCATTATTTTAGCAGTTTGAAGGCCAATGCAGAGAATATGAAGGTCTTATTACAAAGGGCCCTTTTTTCAGCTTCTCCATCAATCGTTAAAGAAGCAGAAGAAAAAGAGATTGAAAACTTGATCAAGGAGCTTGAAGCTGAAGAAAAGCAAGCAAGCTCGAAGACAAAGACAACGCCTAAGTCGCGAAAATAATAAAACTTTTCTTATGACACAAACCGCACAATCTTCTATCTTGCCGTTTAACGCTGAAAAAATTAATGATAAATATTTGGTGACCAACATGATGGGGTGTTGGGATGCTTTGAATGAAGGTGAATTTCGTCAACTCAACAGCCTGCGCGTTGAGCAGGGAGGGGCGTTATTTAACCGTTTATTAGAGCGTGGATTGATCGTCGATGAAGATAATATACGCCGTGTCATTGGCGGGTATAGGAATTTAAACGCGAATCTTTTTACAGATACAAGTCTTCATATCGCTGTTGTGACAAAGCGCTGTAATCTGCGTTGTACCTATTGTCATGCCGAAGGTGGAGCTTCTTCTGAGGATATGTCCCTTGAGACAGCCTCCCGCGTCTTGCAATATCTTTTTGATGTGCGCAGCAACTCAGTGACACTTGAGTTTCAAGGTGGAGAGCCTTTGCTTAATTGGCCGGTGGTAAAATTCATGACCGAGCATGCGCGTCAGTTCAACACCCTGGGAAAGAACCTTAATATTGTTATTGTGACCAATATGCTGCTCATGGATGATGAGAAAATGCGTTTCTTTGCTGATCATGATGTGATGGTATGTACGTCTTTGGATGGTCCAGCAGATATCCATGACAAAGCGAGGGTCGATGTTGCAGGGCGCGGGACACATGCCCAATTGGTCGAAAAAATTGAGCGTTTTGCCAAGCAATTCGGACGTAAGGTGCATATGTTACCAACAATAACCAAGCATTCATTAGCCTACCCTGAGCGGATCATTGATGAATACCTGCGTCTGGGACAAAGCGAAATTCCTTTAAGACCGGTCAATAAAATAGGCTATGCCTGTGGCAATTGGGAAGATGTTGGATATACAGCCGAAGAATTCAATGTATTTTATACTAAAGCAATGGCGTATATTATGAAATTAAATACATCAGGAACCTATATCAGCGAGCGGATGGCCAGGACCATTTTAACCAAGGTCCTGCTCAAGAAAGACCCAGGTTATGTTGATATGATGAATCCCTGCGGGGCTGGGCGTGCGGTGATGTCTTACGCACCGGATGGAGGATGTTACCCTACGGACGAGGCAAGGATGTTAGGTGATAATATTTTCCGGTTGGGGAATATCAAGGATGAAGATTATGATAAAATGCTTAATAAGGAAAATTTGTTTTTTCTTTTAAGTGCCGGCTGTTCTGATTTGTGGAATTACCGTTCTGTTTATAGCCCCTGGCTTGGTGTTGATCCTGTGGTGAATTATGCGGTAGAAAAAAATGTTATACTAAAGGGAAGCTCACGTTTGCAACAGGTGTTGAAGCATCAGTTTAAAACGGTTTTTTCTTATCTGCTGGGTGATAAAAAGCATGCGGAAGTTTTTCAACGCTGGTTATAAGGGGAGTTCCTGATGAAAAAGAAAATAAAAAGTAAGGTCATTAAAAAAAAGATCCCGCTAACCAAGTCCCTTGGTGAACTGATGAAGGACGAAGACGGTTTTGTCAGCAAGGAAACTATTTTAAAGGTGGGGTTATCCACCGTCGCAGCACTGGGAATAGCCGGTGCTTTGACAGATATTAGTTCCGGGACGGATGTCACAACGCATTCTAATACAGTTTCTCCTGATCCATCTAATGGGCCAAACTGTGCCACACACCACAATGTTACGACACACACTTCATATTAATTCTATAAGGAAAATCTTGCTTGTGGGGATGGGTATGAATTATCGCTACGTTTTGTTTTTAGCTTTTTTCTTTGCAGCAAGTTTACCAGTTCAAGCACAACAAAACGATAGCAGCCCGGCTATGTCAATGGCTTCAGGAGGGTATGCATTGCCTTCCGAGGAAGATTATATTTCCAGACTTCATTTGTATGATTTTCAAGCTGCCCTTAAAGATCCATCGATTTGTGCTCAAGATCAAGATTGCCTAAAAAAAATTAAGGTAATCAACACTTTAGAATGCATTATTACTGCCTGTGGCAAGGATGCTGCTAAGGAATCTGAAGCTTGCGTTTCAGAAAAATTTAATGATTTAAGATTGGATCAAAAGGAAAAAATTTCGACAGATATTTGCGCTTGGGTCAAATCCCCATCTGCCGCAACCCGCAATAATTTAAAGAATGATGCAGAAGATCGACTTGAGGATGAGAATTTAGTTTTAGCTCAAGCCTATATTTCAGCGATGAACGGATCAGGCGATGCGTGCCAGCAAACAGTCAAAGACTATATGGGGCCCTATGGTCCTAAATGGGACCGTCAGTGGTATGCCATTTTATCTGAATGCCGTATCCTTTCTCATCAGCGCAGTGTAGATCAAGAAAAGAGTGATTATTTAGCCTGGTATAAGGTTGAACAGGGAACCGGTCAATGCGCTGGTATTATCAATGAAGAGATGCGCAGTGCTTGCTCCAATGCTGATGCCCCCTCGCCAATAGCCCCACCTCATGAAGAATAAATTTCAACCCAAGGTTGGTATTTATTTTTCCCATTATGAGTGTCTAGGGCACACCACTCGCGTAATGGCTCTTAGTGAACTAATTAAAGTAAAATACCCTCAAAGTGATCTTTTTGTCATTCAGGCTGGGCTGCCGCAAAAACATACTCAGTTAGATAATTTGTCTCAAGTTTTTACCTTGCCGCACCCCTTTATGAATAGACAACATTTTCGCCAAGCTCTTAATGCTAGTAATATTGATAGTGTGTTGCGTTCAAAAATTTGTAGCAAGATCATTCATTCTCAAAATCCAAAGCTTTTTATTACGGAAACCTTTCCTTTGGGGCATGACGCCTGCCGCTATGAATTGATTCCATCGCTTGTAGATGCGGCGCGTGGTGGTTCAAGAATCTGGTCCATTGCCGGATATCCTCTGTTGACAGGTAAATCCCAGAATTGGAAAAATAAAGTCATGGGTCTATATGAAAAGATCTTTATTTGTTGCCCTCAAGAAGAAAAGATTTGGCTTCGTGAGTTTATGCCAAATTCAAAACAGAGAATTGAACATCAGGAATTCTTTGATCGATATGCAGCAAAAATCAATTTTATAGGATACTTCTTGCCTCAAGGTCAATTGATTCATGACAAAATTACTAAATTTAACAGTACTGAAACCAAGTTTAGTCATAAGGTCTTGGTGCTGCGTGGTTCAGGTGCTGTCTATCCTAAATTGATTGCCCAGGCTATTCTCGCCAGTGATGATTTGCCCGAATATTTTGAGATGACGATTGTCACTGGTCCTGCAACCACGAATGATGAATGGCAATTATTTAATCGTTTAATGCATAAAAAGCGTTTGAATAATGTAAAATTATTACGTGTGGTGAGCCATTACGAAGATCTTATTAAAGTCGCCAGCGTTTGTGTTGCCACTTCAGGTTATCATACTTCAGCCATGCTATTGAAGTACCGCAAGAGAGCTGTATTGGTGCCCTTTGAGGGCTATGATAAAACCAATTTTTATGAGCAAAAAGCCAGAGCTGCGATGCTTAAAGAAAAGATTGGAGCGCAGGTTATATCGATCAAGGAGCTAAACGCCAAGAACTTGCTCAAGGCCATCTTGATTGCAGCTCAACAGAAAGAAAGTAAGCAGATTTTATCTAAAGGTTTTTTTGGGGCATCAAGCCGCTTGAATCAAGCGCTGACTGAGCTTTTTGGGCGATCGCAGGGTCAAATAAAGGATCAGCTTTAAAGGCGCTGCCGTAGGCACGTAAGGACATGGCTCGACAGCCTCCAAGACAGGTCTCAATTACGGGACATTGTTGACATAGAGAGGGAAGATAATCAGTGGTGTTAAGCCGTTGAACAAAGGGGTGTTCCCAAGCTGCTTTGAGGGAATTCCCCAAATTTTCTTCAATAAAATAGCTTGGTTTGTAGTATCCTTTGGCACTGTAAACGATTCGTAGATGCCCCTCATCGAGTTTAGCGCCTAAAAATATTTTTTGACCAACATTTAAATTTCCTGTAACACATAGCGGGATTGGATTAGAAATAAATACACGAATGCCTTGTTGTTGGGCTTTGAGGATCTTGATCGATAATTTTAGATAGAATTCATGATCCATCTGTTTGATCTCTTCATTAGGATGATCGATGGGGCGTTGCAAGAGCCACGCAGAAGGATTAATTTTGGTAATGAGAGGCAGAAAATCTTCAAATGATTCTACCTTGCTTGGCGTCAGGACGGTTGCAATCCACACGGTTGGAAGATGGGCTTTTAGTGTAAATATATTTCTTATCTTTTCCAGAAAAGGGAATTTAGTGTGTGTGTAGGCGGCATTAGTTTTTTCGTTATATCCTTGTACAGAGATGTGAGCCACATCAACTGTTGAAATGATGGTTTTCATTAATGCGGGAGAAATATTTTCTGCAGTGGTATTAATGATAGTATCTAATTTTTTTGATTTAACGTAGGTTAGAATTTGACCGATATCAGGATGTAGCAGTGGTTCGCCGCCAGTGATACGAATGGCCTTAACCCCGGATTGTGAGACATCATCAATGGTTTTTATGATATCCTTAAGAGGGACATCCGGAATTCTTGGGCCAGTGCAATAAGGACATACTTGACGACAGCGTCCCGTTACTTCAAGAATAATTTCGATGGGTAATGATGGGCGATTCATGTTTTTTATTAATCAGGTTAATATATTTTATCTTAACAGAGTTTAGATTTTTTACCATATGTTCGCAAGTAAGTATCTTTTATACCGGATTCTAGGTAATGATATTCCTCTTCGTCATCAAAAAGGACAGACCTTGAGAAATTTAAGGAGGATCCTTGAGGGTGAGGAAGGCTTAAAGGGTTTGAAAATGCGATGGCTCCTCAATCGAATCGCAGATCAAGAGGTGCAAGCGCAGATTATTAAATTGTTAGACAAATATCAACAAAAATATGAGGTGATCCCATTCAATTTGGGAAAATTTAAGCGCATCCCCGTAGATGACCTAAAATCGCGCACGGCAGAGTTGATTGGTCTTAATCAAGCACGCAATAAAGTATTACGTCAGGGGCAGAAATTAGCCGAATGGACGATGGTTTTTGACGGGAATTGTTTTTTGACATCTCAGGCATGGCAGGAAATTATTCAAGCCATTGAAAGTGATCAAGCATGTCGATATGGAGTGGTTGCAATGATTCGCATCATCAAGGGGAAGCCTGCTGTTTTGAGTGAACCTCAATTGATGTTTCGTTTTGATGCGAATGAGAAATTTGATGAAGCTTTTGAATATGGACAGGACAGTAAGATTGAATTATTGCGGCGATTAAATGTATCAGGCGTATGGGATCAGTGGAGTGATTCTCTAAAGAAAACTAGAAAAAAGCACAAGATTGAAGGTAGTGTTTGCTATGCAGGTCATGTGCTGCGTTTGCCTTCAGGCAATGAACTAGCGGAAAAAGATATTAAAATTCGCAAACAACTACGCGATCGCGGAATCATTCATTTGATGAATAGAATTGATCAATGGTAGAAAAAATAATTTTCATCCTTATGTTGATGATAGGACTTCTCACTTCGTATACGGATTTGAGAGAAAAGAAAATTTATAATCAACATTTGATGATCGGCTATGGGTTAGGGTTTTTAGCCTTAGCTTATGCAGTCATTGTTTGGCATGAGGATATTGTTGTTCATCTGATCAATGTTTTAGTTGCTGCATTAATTGGGTTTCTCATGTATCGTTGGGATTTGTGGAGGGGCGGAGATGCTAAATTATTCACCCTTTACGCTTTTCTCATGCCGACACCAACCAATCATTTACTTCCCTTTGCCAATAGTGTGGCCTATTTGTTTGCTAGTTCATTTATCGCGGGGATGATGATCCTAACGCCTGTATTTTTAAAGGATATTATTGTTAATTATCGAAACCTTAAAGCAGATTTATTGTCTCTTCCCAAGCGCAAGGCCTTATTTGAATCGATGATGCAAATGACCATATATTCTTGGATATTACTCCCCTTATTTAATATACTCAAAATTGTCAATCCAGTGATTATTTTCACCATCTTGTATATCATTTTTAATCATAGTTATTCGTTCAAGAAAAAAGTGCCCCAACATTATATATTCGGATATTTTAAAAGAATTTTCTTTAGGCTATGCGTGGCCGTCCTATTGGGAGTTTTGTTGCGTTGTTGGCTTTCACCACAATCTTTAACTCTTTTATCCATAATACGTTATATACTAATGATTACATTATCTTGCCTATGCTCAGTGATCCTTAAAACCACATTTGATTATTTTAAAGATTATCAAGACCGTGTTCCTTTTGCGCCATTGCTTTTAATAGGATGTTTGCTTAGTTATACGCCTTTTTTAAAAGATGTTATTCATGTCATGTCACTTCGCAATTTATTGTTCTCACCTTAGACGAGGTAGTTGTTAGTTGCTTTTAGTATCATTCAATTCTATACTTTATATATGAAGAAGATTGAAGGTATGGATGCTCTCACCATTGATGAGATATCGTCCCTTTGGAGCAGAAATGATTATGTCAAGGGGATGACAGCTGCCGATATAAGACGGCATCTGACCTGGAAATACCATCCTGACTATGCTTGTGTTTTTGTGGAACGTCTAGATAGAACTGTTGTAGGAACCTGTGGATATATACGGACAACCCTTTTATCAAGGCGCGGTGATCTTGAATGCCGATGGGGGATGGATTCATTGATCGATAAGGACCAAAGAGGGTTAAACACAAATGCTTTTTTAAAACTTATGCGGGTGCCGCTTCGATTTAATGATGTTTCTCGCCAAATACTTTTATGTTTTCCCAATCATGTAGTGAGAAGTACTTATTTAAAAATTGGAATGCGTCCACTGGGAGATTTTGCCCGATACCGATATTTATTGAATCGGTCAGAATCTTCAGCCCCATCAAAGTCTCCAGTTAGAAATATGAAGGATATTTTATCCTTTACATGGAAAGATGGTTTTTTTGATCCGGCAATCGGTGAATTATCCTCAAGGTTAAGTAAGAAATTTTTATTTCTTCCTAAGCGAGACATGAGGTATCTTAGGTGGCGTTATAATGCATGTCCTACCTATCAGTATAAGGTTTTAATTGTTCATAAAAATGATTCGGTCGAAGGTTTTTTGGTGCTTCGTATTAGAAAAGAAGGTTCATTATTAAGAGCAAGCATCATTGATCTTTTATGCGATCCGGATAACCGTGACCTTATCCATGGTATGTTTGATGAAGTAAACCACTACTGTAGGGAGCGAGAGGTCGATCACATCGTCGTTACTATTAATCATGCTGGCTTTGTGGATGCCTTAACACAGATCGGCTATGTTAAAGAAATGAGTATAGATTTGTTTTGCTGGGCTAAGGACAAAATCTTACTACAGCAACTTGAACAATCTTCTAGGGGAATTCATATAACCGCAGGGGATGGTGATTATGACATGGAGTGATCATGATTCTAGATGTAGATGAAAAAATATTGATTTCGAAAGAATTGCGAAAATATTTCAGAGGTATTCATGAAATCCATAAGATCAAAGAGAGTTCTTGGAGCAGTGTTTATCATATATTGACCACCAATAGGATACTTTTTTGCAAGGTTGGGCCGTTAGCAGGTGCCGTGACCCATGAGTATCAGATCCTGGCCTTTTTGAGGGCTCAAGGCCTGCGGTGTGTTCCTGAAATTCTCAGTTATTCTGAAATTGGAGGCAAGGCTTTGTTGGTGACGCGTTTTATCAAAGAGACAGGCTATTATAATGTTAGAAAATTAGCTGAGAATTTTGCCAAAGTCCATGCGTTGAAACACAAAGATGAAACTTGTAAGAATTTTCCAATTGAATTTATCTTAGGAATGGAAAATGAGCTTTCGGATCTACAGTATATATGGGGTAAGGAAAATCCCAAACGGGTTCGTCTGATGAATAAGCTTGGTGATGCCTTGAAGCAGATGAGAGTTTTATATAAGAAACGTAAGCAGTTATTTGCCCAAGAGCCTTTGCGTTTAATCCAAATGGATGCTCAAGATGTGGTAATCCCTTCTGTCAATGAAATGTATTTGGTAGATTGGCATCTGGCAAGATATGGTGATCCGGCATGTGATTTAGCCCGGTTGTTTATCTATGAACAAGACAAGACTAAAAAATTTGACCGTGATGAATTTATTAAGATGTACGCAAGGGGTATACCTGTTAACGATTCTTTATTATGGAGAATCAACTATTTTCACCTAGGAAGTTTAGTTGCGATGTTATTATATTCCTTTGGAGATAGTGTCAATTTGGTCCGTTATAAGTCTTCTCCTTTGGTTGTTCAACAATCTGAAAAGGATTTTTTTAGGAGATTATTAGATAAGAAGATAGAAAATAATTTTGATCAAATATATTTGATGCTTGAAAGGTTGGGGCATTGAGTAAGATTGCACAGGTATTATTTACCAGAGTTCCAGTTCCAGGAAGAACAAAAAAGCGTTTAATGCCATTTTTAACACCACAACAAGCCGCAGACCTACATGAGGCGATGATATACGACACCCTTCATGTGATGCAACGGGCGAAAGCTGATTTGTTGATCTGTTATGAGCCTTCGATAAAGAAGGTCTTTTTTGAGGAATTAGTTAGGAGACAATCTATTTATCCTCAACGGGGAAAGCTTTTATCTAAGAAAGTCATCAACTGTTTTGTTGATATGCATGAAAAAGGATATAAGGGTGGGCTTCTACTTGTTTCAGACACCCCAACCGTGCAAACATGCTATTTGCAAAAGGCCATCCGCGTCCTTCAAGAACCACACCCGGTCGTCGCGATTGGACCTTCCCATGATCGTGGTGTATATTTGATTGGAACAAATCGTCTTGATCAACTTAAATACCTTGAGAAAATACCATGGAGTAAAAGCTCGATACTCGAGTTATTATTGGCGAATATCCGTGAAACAGACCTTAGTTTAAGATTTTTACCTGTTGTTAAGGATATTGATGAAAAGCAAGATGTTTATTGGCTGTTAAGCGAGTGTGCGCGGGTATCCAAAGATGAGTTAAAACATGTGAAAAGTTTTTTTCGGAAACAGGGTAAATCTATATTTAGTTTAGTTTCTGATGCCTGAGGAGGCCAGGATGGTTGGTGTCAATAAAAAGCCCATGAAGATCAAGGAAGTGCTAGATGCCTATGGTGGTTTTGTTAGGTATTTTGGAACCACCGAATTGATGCAAAACATGGTGGCCTATGTTGATCCGAAGAAGCCCCTTCAGATTTTGGCTTGCTGTGGCGGAGGGGATCAATCTTTGACATTTTTAGGACATTGTCAGAAGGGTACAGAAGTTTATGCCTTTGACCTGAACCCGGCACAATTATTTGTACTGGCATGTAAAGCTGTTTATTTAGAAGACACAAAGCTTAAAGTATTTGACCCTACATTTGACAGAATCAGTCGGCTGCATTTGGGCAGAATAAGGAAATTACCCAGAAATGTACAAAAGATCACAAAATTAGTTAATTTGAGAGGGAACAAGAATATTGACCTCAAAGAGGATTTCAGGGAAAAATTTGGGTTTGAGATCGATTCAGGTCTATTCGATTTTAAACCACAGTCGCTGCACTGGGTAAAAGACAGGCGATTTATGGCAGCTATCCGAAAGCAGTTGCATCATTTGAATTTTATCCGTGAAGATGTTTTATATATTTCTGATTGGTTTGCCAAAGGATCCTTGGATGTCATTTACTTATCAGATATCCCATTACATAACGCCATTCCGTACTATTTAGAACGTTTAAATACGCTAATATTGCGTTTAAAACCTGGTGGCCTTGTCATGGGTAACACCGAAGATCTCAATGAGCTTGACCGTAATCCAACGATTATGGAAATTTTATTGAATTACCAGGATTTGTTTGGATTAAAATTAGTCGGGCAACGAAAAAAATCCTTATGTCTTCGCCGCAATCAATAGCGCTTCTTTATTTGGATGGACAACAAGAGACCACGCCGATGGCCTTGGTTGAGGCTATTGTATTATTAGAGAGACAGGGAGTTGATTTTTCATTATATGAGCCTGCTCTTGAGAATGAAACAGATTGGGAGGCTGCTTTATTAAAGACATTTTTACGGATTCGAGAGAAAGTTATATTGATTTCTTTTTCTAGCGAGAATCATTTTATTGCTGTTGGCTCCCTGATTTTTTTAAGTAAACACATAGATTTGTTACAGGGTAAAGAAGTGCATGTTTGTTTGCCTGCCCTTGGATTGTTCGAAAAACTGCCGTTTGAGCGTGCGCATGTTATCTTCCATAAGCGTTTGTTGAATGAGTTGGTTCGGGAACTTTTTTTTAGCCCAGAAGAATATCAAGAAAAATATGTTCAAGAAATGGTTGCGGTCATGAACAGATATGGCTATTCAGGGAGAATTGTTTCTGGGGCCTTGAATCCTGATTGCAGGTATCATTGTGCGTTTTGTTTTTCCAGAGAATCCGCGGGAGGGCGCGGCCCCAATTCCCCACGCAGGATGGATCGTATTATGCAGCTAATGGATGTTGCTGAAATTTCTGAGGCTAAGTTTTTTAAATTTACTGATCCCAATTTTATTCATGATACAACGGGTGTGGCAGGGTTTATTGACCACTATCGGGTTAAATCTTATCGTACGCCATGGCATTGCAGCGCAAGGTTGGATTTGTTGAATAAGAATAAAGAGATCTATGAACAAATGGTAAGCAATGGCTGTGAATATATATTAATGGGCGTTGAACATGCGGTCAGCCGCATTGGTTCTTCTTTGAATAAGGGTGAAGATTCCAGACATGAGCTTGCAGAATTCTTGAAGCATTGGGACCGAAAGACAATCCTTAGCCTATCTTTTATGACTGGTTTTAAGAATGAAAGCACTGACGACAGTCTGCTTAATTTGGATTTTATTAAACGCCTTAGGAAAATTAAAGGGATTCGAGCGTATTTAGGATATTACATGCTTTTTCGTCAGGAAAAGATCCAAGATTCTGAAACGAATTATTTAATAGGTTTAATTTATTTGTTACGCATGGTTCCATCAGGAAAGACGCTTTCGTTAAAGTATGCTAGGAGTTTGTTAAGTCATTGTATTGCTAATCCTTTTTTTAGTTTTTACTATCTGACCGTTAATGGGGAAAGTTTAAAGATCATACAAGGGATCATGCAAACGTTTGAAGAAGATCAAGATCTTAAAGACTGTATGCCGGAAATGAAACGTTTTTTACAAGAAGCGCCTGAATGGATTAAGCCTGTCCAAGATGCAAGTTCTCTTCGTGAGCTCAATAATGTCCTTTTGTATGGATAAGGAGTTCTTTAATGAAAAAACTTGAAGGGAAGTACGGAGTTCTATTTCTTTCTCCGACATATGCGTTTTTAAGTAAAGAAGCAGTTAGTGCTACACAACAGTTGGCATAACTAATAGGGGCAGGTCAATATTTCATAAGCGCAATATTTGGTTGAATCCAGGATTGTGTTTTGAAAAGTTAAAGAAAATGGAAATGAGTAAATTAATAAAAAGACCAAACATCGCATTAATTCTTAGCGCAGTCAGTGCGATGGGATTCTTTATAATTTATGTTTTAACTTATAAAAGAGGTGTCGGAATTACAGCAGATGGTCCAACCTATATACATATGGCAAGGTGTTTAAATAGTCTGGATCTATGTGATAAAAATCATTTAATTCTAAGTGTTAATGAATGGCAACATTTCCCTCCTCTATTTCCGTTTGCTTTGGCGACTATCCATTGGTTGGGTGGCCCAGATCCCATCTTAGGTGCACGTTTCTTAAATGCTATTCTTTTTAGCGTAAATATTTTTATGTTTGGGTCATTGATTTATAAGAATACAAAAGATGCTTATCTAACCTCTATAGGTGCATTATGGATGTTAATGAAAATTGATATTTTGAGTATTCATACCGCAGCCATGTCAGAACCTTTATTTATAACCTTTATGCTTTCTTGGGCGTTATTATTTTTAGATTATTTTACGACACGAAGAGTCGTTTCCTTGTTGGGATTTTCGTTGGCAGCTGCGTTAGCCTGTATGACACGATTTGCCGGCATACCTTTAGTTTTAACAGGGCTTCTGATGCTTTTACTCGAAAAGAAGAAAAATGAAAAGAATTCATTTTCACCAACATTCATTTTTATGATTGTTAGCTTATCACCCTTAGTTTTGTGGATGGTAAAGAATTACCTAGAAATAGGTCATTTTGTAGCTGTAGATAGAGGAGTTTCTCTTCATTCATTCTCATTTCAAGGCCTACATTGCTCTTGGCCAATTAATCATTCCAATTTCACATATATCGCGTTGGTCTTGATTTTTATTCTGATTTATCTCGGCTGGCGTATTTGGATAAAAAGAACTTCTGCAGCAGAAGATGCATCAACTTCTTTGATGTCATTCATGCATACAATTATAATTTTTATCTTCATCTATATTATTTTTTGGGGTATTGTCGGGATGTCTGTTCAATATAAAGCAACACCAGGCAGGTATTTTCTTCCACTTGAAATTTTTGGGATCATTCTGTTTTTTATTCTAGTCCATTTATTCTTGTCAATGACAGAAGGCTATAAATCTTTGAAATTTTGTTTTGTTTTTTTTCTCTTGCTGTACTTTGTTGGAATTAATTCTCTGAGTGCTGTGCCATGGTTTGAATATAGGTATAATATTGGAATGGAGTATGACGGACAGGATTGGGACAGCTCAGAGATTATTACGGAAATCCAAAACATTCCATCAAATATGATGATATATACAAATAACCCTTGGATACTTTATGTAAGAGGGAACAGGAGATTGCTTCAAATCGTTGGCTTATCGCAAAAGTCTAATACATTGTCAACATTACGTTTATATTCTGACTGCTATTCTATAAAAAGGATGACACAAGATTTGTATGACAAGAAAGGGCTTATAGTGTATTTTTATTCGATGCCTGATTGGTATAGAGAGGATAAAGATTTACCCAACATTATTTCATTAGACGAACTTAAAAAGATCCTTCCTTTGAAATTACTATACAAAGTGTCTGATGGTGTAATATATGGTTGGAATGAACAAAAATGAGTTAAGAAATAAATGTACAAGACACTAAGACATGTAGATCATTTTATTGCCAAAATACTATATTCTTTCCGATGGTTTTTTTTACTGAGATCGGTGGATCGAAGTAAAATGCCACGTATTAAGAATATTTTGTGTATAAAGCTGTGGGGATTGGGAAATTTAACTATCATTTATCCTCTCATTCTAAAATTAAAAGAAAAATATCCAGAGGCAAATATAGTATTCATTACCTTTGATTTAAATAAGGGACTGTTAGAGAACAATGGGGCCATAAGTAAAATACTATATGTAAATTTTTCTAAGAACATTCTTAATTTGCTAAAGCAGTTTATATTTTTGCTGAGAGTATTAAGGCATGAAAAGATCGATGTAGTCATTAATTTTGAGAATATTAATAATGTATCAGCTTTTTTTTCTTATCTAATTCAAGCTCCGATACGAATTGGTCGTACGCATAAGTATGATGGTATATTTTATACGCATCCGGTAATCCCATCGAATTCACAACATATATCACATCAATTTCAATCACTTTTAGAACCTTTGGGCATTACTAGCAGTTTTGGTTATGCCCACCTTTCTGGTACAGATAATGATAGGATCAAAGTTGAATCACTTTTGGAAGGTTTTGAAGTTGATGAATTTATATGCATTCATCCAGGGACAAGTAATAATTTCAAAGGTAAAAGATGCAGTAAGAGATTTTTCTCAGATTTAACGTTGCAATTTATTTTACAACAACGGATCCCAGTTTTTTTCATTGGTAAAAACATAGATGAGAATTTATCAGAAGAAATAATCAAGATGCTCCCAAATAAATTTAAAGTCATTGATCTTACAAACCAATTAACGATAGGACAGCTCATAGAGCTATTGCGAAGGAGTCGACTACTTGTTTCAAATGACACAGGACCTGCTCATATGGCAGCTTCATTGGGCGTCAACGTAGCTGTCCTGTTTGGTCCCACTTCACCGCAGCAATACCAACCGTTAAATACAAATAGCTTAGTTTTTTATAAAAACTGTCCGTGTGGATCTAATCGGGGTGTTTCATATGATAACAAAATGTGTACCTATAATTCTTTTTGTTTGGACTTTTCTCCTCTGGAAATTCATCAAGCTATATCTAAGAAATTCTTCATAGAACAGAAAATTATTAAAAATGAACATGCCAGGAATTTAATTTGAAAGAAGTTAATGAACTATGTTTGTCGAAATTAATTTTAAATCTCCATCCGTCGAAGTCAAAGATCAACTTAAATATGATATATTTCAAGAGAAGGTGGGGATCGCATTCTTTGATTTGAGAGGCTTGCCAGTAGTTGTTGATGTTCAGGAAGTTTTAAATTGTTATACCCAGCAAGGAGTTAGGGCATTATCTAATTTATGTCTTGGATATGCTTGTATTATTTGTGACGGACATCATCAAAGAGTGATATTTGCTTCTGATAATACCGGGCATACAACTTTTTTTTATCAGGTCATCGGTAACAGAATTCAAATTTCTGACTCACTAAGTCCTTTAAACTTGTCTTGTGATGCGATGATTGATCGGCAATCATTTCAAATGTATCTTGAGTGTGGTTTTGTCCCTGGAGAGCGAACCATCTACAAAAATATCTTTAAATTACCACCTGGGGGGTATCTTACGATTGAAAAGGGACGTATTCATCGAGGGAATTACAGTGAGATTCCTCGGGTCATCCGACGACGAGTTGCTTCTTTAAAAGAAGAATTAAAAGAGAGCTTGGTTACGAGTGTGGCAAGGACATTGTTAAAGCCAACAGGAGTCATGCTTAGTGGTGGATTTGATTCTTCCTTTCTTTGTCAAATAGCCCAAGCTTATGATAAGCAAGTCAGGACCTTTACGATTGGGAGTTGGGACTATAATCCACAGACCTTAGATCAAGGTATACGAATGGCCAAGATTTTAGGCACTCAACATGAAGTTATTGAAATAAGCATTGAAGAGTATTTATCTTCGTTGCCGTTGACAGCGTTGGCTATGGATGAGCCTGTATTAGATTTGGATACGGCTTTTATTTATCCAGCCCTTAGAAGAATGCCTGCTAAGATTGAATATTTGTTGCATGGAGTTGGCAGTGATCAATTAATCGGTAATCTTTTTGGTCAAATGAGAAAATTGGTTACGTCAAAGGCCCTAACTAGTTCTTCAGTATTCGGTAGGTATAAGGCTATTGCCAATTTAGATCGAAGGGCTGGGTTATTTTTTATAAGGGAAAAGATTCCGCAAGAAGTTCGATTGCATTATAGACTAAGTTCTAGGAAAGGGGCGCGCTTGATATTTCCTTTTTTGGAACCATCAATGGTCCGTCTTGCCTTACAAATGCCTAATATATTAAGGAAAGATAAACAATTATTAAGGTCACTGGCCCCAACGCTCAATAAAATATTTGCGGTACAAATGAAAAGTAAGGTGACGGGGCAGATACCTGGTCAGTTAAAGGATTTAACATTGAAGGTCTATGGCAATGGCATCATGCAAAGCCGCTTATTGTGCGATCTGGTTGGGAAATCTCGTTTATCAGTTATTTTCTCATCCAGAAAGAAAGACGAAGCTTTGAGGCTGGTTGTATTTAGTTTATGGGTTAAGAAAAATCTTCGACATCAAGATCATTTGTCAGCAGCTTGATTATGTTGGTCAGGATAGGTTTTGAATTATGAAATGTGATCAAAGAGAAAAAGAAATTTTAGCAAGAATTGAAAGCGACCTGCGTCATGTTTTTGCCCCATCCACCAAAGATAAACAAGTGCGTTTTGGTGGTGTGTGGGAAAGTCAAATTGAGGATTTGTCTAAAACTTTTATTCATGAAGATTTTTCGGTCGATGCCCAGGTGCTTCGAAAATTTCAACATCTCCAGGTATTTTTTTCGGATATGCCGACAGACCGGTTGTTTTTAAAAAAAATCTTACGAGGGGAAAATGCGTTACAATTCAAACGAGATTTAATTGAATTAGTAGGCCTTTTTGAATTAGCTAAACAAACGCGTTTTCAAGACACTGGTATTTTGGATCTCTTAAAGCAATATCCCTGTAATCGAGTGGGAGATCCAAATGTTTTTATTTATGAGGGGTATCAGTATACAAGAAGATGGATCATCCGCATTTGGCACTTGTTGTTGTTTAAACATTATTTGCAACCACGCTTGGAGACTGATTTTTGTTTATTGGATGTCGGCAGCAATTACGGAGTTTTTAACTATTTGATTAAAAAGGAATTTCCAAAGTCTTCGCAGATTTTAGTAGATTTTCCTCAGACCCTGGCGTTAGCGCATTATTATTTGGGAATATCATTCCCCAAAGCTAGAATAGCCAGTTATAAAGAATTAGCTAAGCTGGATGTGATTGATCGCAACTTTATTAAAGATTTTGATTTTATTTTGTTACCAACTTTTTTATATAAAAAGATCGCCCCACAGACGCTGGATGTATTTTGTAGTATTTCATCGTTATGGGAAATGTCGCGGGGATGGTTTGAATATTATATAAATGCTGAACCTTTTTCGAGTGTGAAATATTTCTTTTGTATGAGCAATCAAGTTAAGTCGGTTTATTTTGACAAAGAATTGACGATTCTTGATTATCATTTGAGGGAGTTTAAAAAATTATATTTTCAAATCGCTCCTTCTTTCTTACCCCCCAAAGAGCCAGAAACGCCCTATTTTGAATATATTGGGCAGAGAATAGGAGTTTAATTATCGAAAAATTAATTAATCAAATTAATCACGTTTGGTTATTCTTTACGGATCGATGTAACCTGGGCTGTGGGTATTGTTTTTATAAATATAGGACCCAACAACAGGTGATTTCTTTAAAGACTTTTGGGCACATTGTAGATTTTATCCGTCCTGTAGCTCCAGCGGAATTTGTATTTTCTGGTGGAGAGCCTTTGATGGATGCCGACAGGCTTAAAGAAATGATACAGGTTATTGATCAGGAAAATCTCGCCCGGTATATTTCCGTACAAACTAATGCCACCTTATTGGATGCAGCGTTGATGCAGTTTTTCTTAGAACGGGGCGTTAATTTGGAGGTTGGTATTGATGGTGATGAACCAACAACGCAACGCAACCGGCCAGGTATTGGTCCTTATTTTTATAAGGATATTGTCCGTGGCGTTGAACTTGTCTTAGGTTCTAAAGGGTTTTTTACGACGACCATGGTTGTGCATCCAACCGGAGTCTCGAAAATGTTTGAAAATTTAAAATATTTAGCTGCCATGGGATTAACGTCTATTGAAGCGCATCCAGCTTTTCTTGAAGTTTGGAATAAAGAATCATCAGATATATTTGTGGATCAATATCGTCAGATATGCGCTTGGGAATTAAAAGAAGGGAAGCATGGATTAATCGGTCGTGGTTATAGCAAGTCTTCCCCAGGAAGCTGGGATTTATTATCTGTTCCTAGCGGTAAAATTCTGACGAATTGGCTTTTACTTTCATTTCCTGAAGAAGTTCGTGAAGAATTGTATGTCATGGATTTTAGTCAAAACGCTTCAGGAGACCTCTTGCCGCAGGGGGAACGTTATTTTAAAGCATTAGATTCATTTTTATCTGAACATCCTCGATGTTCTTATCGAAGTATCAGTAATTTTAATGCGATGCAGGCGGTTAAAACATCAGCAGGAGCTCGTTTTGAAGAAAGGGTCAGGAATTATATTGACCTTTGCGAACGCATAGAGACTATTGATCAAAAAATTATGGGAACAAACTTATGGCGAGCGTCAGGTACGAAAGTATATTAGTCGAACAAGCATTAAGTCGTGAATACGCATCCGAATTGGATACTGTTCTCAAAGGAATGGCGGGTTTAAATGATATTAAACCGTTGATTCGTGAATTTGAGAAAGTTTTTGCCAAATATATCGGTGTCAAAGAAGCAGTTGCTGTTAATTCCGGAAGTGATGCTTTAAAAATGGCGTTGTTGGCGGCTGATGTTGGTCGTGGAGATGAAGTTATTGTTCCTAATTTGACCTATCAAGCTGTTGCATTAGCGGTATGTTATTGTGGCGCAAAGCCAGTAGCTGTTGATGCCATGAAAGAAGACCTAGAAATTAATCCTGAATTAATTGAAAAAGCTATCAGTAAGAAAACAAAAGCGTTAATTGCCGCCCATATGTTTGGACGTCCTTGTCAGATGGATAGGATTAAAATGATTTGTCAAAAAAAGAATATTATTTTAATTGAGGATGTTTGTCAGGCTGAAAGTTCCCGTTACAAAGGACAAATGTTGGGTAGTTTTGGAGACATGGCCGTATTTTCTTTTTCATATTATAAACCTTTGTCATCATGTGGCGGCGGAGGGGGCATGGTTGTCTGTTCTGAAAATAAATCTAAACGTATTCGACGATGGATGCAAGATTGGCAAGATGATGGGGAATTGTTAAAAACAGGGCAGCGGTTTGCGCCCATGGCCCTCATGGATTTAATCGCTTTGCGCGTTAAATTTTTTCATTTAAAAGAAATTATTAAGTCACGGTATCAAGCAAAAGCTTTATACGAGAAAAAACTTGGCGGTATCAAGGGTTTGACAATCTTTAAAGATCAAGCGCAAACAGAAAGCGTTGCACAAAATTTTGTCATATGTGCTCAATCCCGAGATCTTTTATTTGATCAATTGATTAAGCAAGGGGTCATGGCCCAAAAGGCATATTTGCCGTTACATCGAATGGCGGCATTGAAAGGGATTAAGAAGAAATTTCCGGTCAGTGAATGGTATGCTGATACGGCCTTACATCTTCCACTACATTCGTTTATGAGCCAGGATAAAATCGAGCATGTTGTTGCCTGTTGTCAGTCTTTTTTAAGAAGTCAAAATTTATGATCATTGATATCATAGAAATGAAACAGCGATATTTAAAGCGGATTGCTGGGGCCCGTGATAAGAAAATTTTCATCGGTCCTGAAGTTGTAACTTTAAATATTAATACTTCATGTAATCTTAATTGTCGTTTTTGTGGGCCTCAAGTTTCTCCTAATTCAGCTTTTTTGAATAAAAATATCGTTTTTAGATGGAAAAAAATTTTAGGGATTGTTCGTGATTGTATTGATTTGAAAGTTGATCAGATCGTTATCATGGGAACAGGGGAGCCAACAATTGACCCTTTGTTTCGACATATGATGCGCAAATTAGAGCAACAGCCTGTCTATGTCAAACTTTTCACAAATGGGACATTTCCTTCAGAGTATTGTTCTGATGTGATCAAAGGAGATCATGTAGTTATTAATTTGAGCACGGTCGATCGACAACAGTATCATGATTTGCAAGGAGGAGATTTCTTTAACAATGTGGTGGCTAATATTAAGCATCTGGTCGCCTTGCGCGATGCGTACAAGCCAAGATTTCTTATTGAAATCGCTTATATTGTGAATGCCGCTAACATTAATCAAAAACAAAAAATGCAGGAATTGGCGTCTCAGCTTGGTGTCAACGCAGTTCATTTTAGAAAAATGGCCGTGAGTGATTATAACCGAGAAATCGCCTTACCTGATGGTTCTCCAGATGCTGTGGAAAAGAGGACTCCCTCTTTATGCTTAAGTGGTTGGTTTAATTTAGTTTTAAAATTAGATGGAAAGACCAGTGCTAGTACCTGTACCAATATCCATGGTCTACATTTTGGTGATATTGATAAATTGTCATTAAAAGAGATTTGGTTTTCACAGCATATGATGAACGTGAGACTTTTGGGTGGATTTGGCCAAATCCAAAAAATGTTTAAAGCTTGCCAAACTTGTTCTTTTTACGTTGAAAATGTTCAGCGAATACAAGATATGTCAGGAATCACATTATGAAAATAAACCCGACTAAAATTAGGCTGGATGCCTCAACAGTTTGCCAGTTGAAATGCCCGTCTTGTTCTAATGCTCTTGGTTCTATTGATCAATCGCTGGGATCTAAGCATTTAAAATTTGTGCATTTTAAGCAATTGTTGGAATCAAATCCATGGATACGCACTATTGAGTTGAGTAACTGGGGGGAGATTTTTTTGAATCCTGAGTTATTGGAGATTGCAAAGTATGCCTTTGAAAAAAACGTTATGCTCAATGCTGCCAACGGTGTTAATCTCAATACCATTCGGGAAGAAATGTTAGAGGCGTTGGTCAAATATCGATTTGGTGTAATCACGTGTTCCATTGATGGGGCAAGCCAGGAGACCTACAAGATTTATCGAAAGAATGGTGATTTTGAGGTTGTTATAGCTAATATTAAAAAGATTAACGCATATAAGGTTAAATATAACTCCCCGTTACCTAAATTACGTTGGCAATATATTGCCTTTGGGCACAATGAGCATGAGATCTTGAAGGCTAAGAAAATGGCTATTAAATTAGATATGAAATTTCATTTGAAACTGGCATGGGGGGCAGGTTTTTCACCTATTAAAAGTAAAGAAATGATAAAGATGTTTTCCGGTTTAGATATCCTTAACAGAGATGAATACCAAAAAAAATACGGCAAGTTTTATTTATCTGAAAGCATTTGCTCCCAAATGTGGATTCAGCCCCAGATTAATGCTGATGGGCGGGTATTGGGATGCAGCGTAAATTACTGGGGAGATTATGGCAATGCGTTTAAGCAGGATCTTAAGGGAATTCTTAATAATGAAAAAATGAATTATGCCCGAGCCATGTTGCTTGGGAAAAAAGAATCCAGAGAAGATATTCCCTGTACAAAATGTCTTTGCTATATAGAAATGAAAAAGAATAATACGTGGTTATTTTCCAGGAGACAAGGTAATGAAGCCATTACTGGATGATATTACGATTGAAATAACCAATCATTGCCAGCTTCATTGTCAACATTGTGGGATTTGGGCTGAGCCTGAGCGTCATGAAATGACAGCCGCCATGATTGTGCGTTCTATCAGTGAACTGCTTGGCAAATATCAGATTAAATTTGTCTCTATCACAGGTGGTGAGCCTTTTTTAAATCGTAATTGTGGGCGGCTCTTAAAGGCCTTGTCTATTTTAAGAGAACGTCGCGATATTAATGGTTTTGGGGTGTATAGCAATGCGGCTTACTTTGAGGGTGTTCGTCGGGTTTTGACCAATTATATGCCTTATGTGCGGGGGATGCATATGGGGATAAGTGTCGATGGTAACCCGCAGACGCATGATGTGTTAAGAGGCCAAGGTTTCTATCAAAAGACTTTTAAAACCATTGATTGGATCGTGGAAAATTTCAAGAAGCATATTATTTTAGAATTTAAATTTACGATTAACAGTGTTAATTATGCGGATTTGTATGATGTTTATCAACTAGCCCGTCGTTATGATGTACGTTTTTCGCCGAAGATCATGGAGTCATCAGTGAAAGATTATTACCACCGTCATCAAATGCCCAATACAGATGCATTAGCTGCATTGTCCAAGGATCAAATTAAGCAGGTAAAGTCCCAAATTAATCAGATGCTCAAGGATGATTATCATGGTGTAGATCGTCAGATGGTTGAGGCAAGTATGGTGTTATTAGAAGGAGGTCGCCAATGCATCCGTGCCTGCGAAACCCCAGCACGTTCATTGTTCATTACTTCCAGACGAGAGGTTTTTCCTTGCTTATATATGTCATCAGCAGGATTTTTATCTAATCAGGGAGCCTTACCCGCTGCATTGGATGAAGTAAGATCAATGCATGCTCAAAATGCAGCTCAAGGTCAATGTCCTGGATGCTTTGCCTACCATGGATTCTTAAAGAAATTCAATCTAGCTTATCTTCAAGTACCCAACGTGCAGTCGTCTCAGCACCGTTAAACCAACTTGCAGGTGCAGATTTTGGTTTAGGGCTTTTCAATTTATTTCTGATCGCTTGGGCCAAGGTCTGTGCATTGAGTTTATCATATTCAATCACCTGGGCTTGAAAACGTTCTTGCATCAGATGCGCTCGTGCCACCTGATCGTTGGTGGTGGTTTTAAGGAGTGTATTTCTTGAAAGAGTATTTTGATAGGGCACCAAAATAGAAGGTGTGCCAAAGCGCATCAATTGCACGGAGGTATTATAGCCACATAAACTGATCGAGACTTTGCAGTCTTGAAATAATTGATCTAGATGTTCTGTTTGATCAATGAGGGTGATGCGGGCTAAATCTTTGGGTTTCAAACAGGATTGAAAGAGAGCTTTTTCTTCATCTGTAGTGGCTGGACCTGTGCTAATGATCATATGGATATTATCTTTGATCAGGCGTTGAGCTTCAATCGCACAGGTGATGATATTTGGATAAACAGCTCCACCCCCACGAGAAACAACGATCAACGGTGCTTTCTTATCAAATTTAGGCAAAGGTTTTTGTTTAACCATCACCTGTTCGGGAAAAACATAGCCGGTGTATTTAATTTTATCTTTAAGATCATCCATGATTCTTTGATACATATCAGCCAGGACAGGGGATTGAATGCTTTGATGGATATAGGTGTTTTCAAGTTCCTGAGGCGTGTGAATTAAAAAGGCATCATATAAAGCAAAGATGGCCCGATGAATCGCAGCAAACGATTTATCTTGAAGTTTATTTAAATCAATAATTAAGGGATATCCAATACTTGAAATTATTTTTGTCCCTTTCTTGCGTAAGAATTTTAAAGTGGGCAATAATTCCGCAGCATAAGCTAGGCGGCCAAAAGGGAAGAATTCAGTGATGAAGACATCAGGTTTAAACGCTGCAGCTGTCCGTAAAATAAATTTGGCGCGCTCAGAAGATGAATGCGGTATGACATGACTCTGAAAACTTTCCCTGGTATCAAAGGGGCTTGGAATATCTTTGACAATTGCCCCTTTAGGAAAACGAATAAAGGGTTGAATTTGACCACCTTGCAGGATCAAAATATCTGATTTATGACGACAAAAAGCAGTGGCTAAGGATATGCTTCGGGTCGTATGACCTAAGGTTTGTTTGTGGGTGTAGTGAAATAAAATTCGCATCGTGTAATCCTAAGTAGTATACTAAATTATCAAATGAGCGCACGTATTTTTATTAGAAATGATGATGTTGCTACGCTTGAGCCGAGATTTCAATTCTTTTTTAAGGCGGCCTTTGAACGTGAGATCCCGATTGTTCATGCTGTCATTCCAGGGAAAATGGACCCGGCGTTGGTCGCATTTTTATTGCGTTATAAACAAGAACGTCCAGATTTAATTGACATTGTCCAGCATGGTTGGATGCATACCAATCATGCCGTTCAAACGGGCGCTAAATATGAGTTTGGCCAAGCGCGTCATTCTCAATATCAAGAGGAGGATATTCATCAGGGCCTTCAACGGATGGAAGAGGCTTTTGGGAAATGCTGGACTTCTGCCTTTGTTCCGCCTTATCATGGTTATAATGAACAAACTTTAAGAATCCTTGAGGGCAAGGGATTTCAAATTTTCTCAGCTAATTACGGTGGTTTAGCGTCTCATCGTATGAAAAATTGTCCTACCCATATTTCCTTCACGGATTATGTAAGAGGACAAAAGCTCATCAAGCAGGCAGATTTGATAAAAGGGCAGCTGTTGAAAAGCCTTGTGTCTTGCCCAATAATAGGAATTTTAACTCATCATGAAGATTTTAATTCAGAAAGCTCCAGGGAACAGTTGATGCAATTCTTTGATTTTATTAAGCGTGGCGAGCAAAAAATGAAATGGCAGATTACTTTATTGGCGGGTGTAGTACAATAGGATAAAGATGATTAATACGGAACCATTAAAGAGTTTAGATCTTAATGTTCGCGATACCTTAAGGGCCAAAAGCGCTCTGTTGGGGCGTCCATTGATCGGTCCTCAGTCTGTGAATATTCATGCGATCCAAGCCTGTGATCGCAAATGTGCTTTTTGCTGGTACTTCTCGCCCTTGGTGAAAAATCCGCCTAAACGAATCATGTTAGATTATCAGGTGCTTGAGGGTGTGATTGAAGATTGCCATGAGATTGGTGTGAATGAAATTAATCTTGAGGGGGGAGAGATTGTCCTTTACCCGCATGCGGAGAAGGCTTTTCGTAAGGTCAAGGAACTTGGGATGCTTTTGAGGGCCTACAGCCATTTGGATTTTGATTCCAAGCATTTGCGCTATTTATGTTTGGCTGATCGTTTGATTGTGAATCTTTCCGCCATGAATGAAGCAAGTTATCGCCATGTGCATGGTAAGACATCAGGCAGCTTGGCGAATCTGCTCAAACACTTGGATCGTTTATTGCTTGCCCGCCGTAAATTTGGTAAGCCAGAAATTGTATTAACATTTATTGTTTTTCAAGATAATTACAAACAATTGCCTGCTTTTTTAGCTTTAGCTCAAGAGCGTTGTGTAGATGCCGTATATGTCCGGTTTTTTAAAGCAACTCAGGAAATGGCGGAGTTGGTTTTCACGCCCCAAGCGTTGAAAGAATTGCAGGACATGGTTGATCAGGCTTTGTCGGCAGAGTATACATTTGAACATAATTTAGAAAATTTGAAGAATATCATTGTTCATGGCCATCGAGTCAATGAGGTGGTAGCGCTCACCCATACGTTGGCACATAATGACCGTCTATTAGTTTATGATGTCACCAAGGGCGAAAAAGTTCATTGCCAGGTTGGCTGGTTTTATAGCTATATCGATGAAAATGGTCAGGTGTTAGCCCCGTGTGATGGGGTGGGCGTTTGTTTAGCTGGTAATGTGAATCAGCGTCGGTTTAAAGATATTTGGTTTGACAATGATTTTCTTCATGCAACCTTGCGAGAAGCCTCTCAGGGTATTCATGCCTGCTCTTCTAAATGGACAGAATGCCGTCACTGCAGTTATGTTCCTGTCAATAAGCGACTCAACGAAAAAATAGCGCGTCTATCAAAACAATGAATTAATGATGGGTTAAGGGTATTTCCGCATTAAATTAATTGATATTTACGTTACATGTCTGGGTAGGTTCGCCTGGATTTTGGCAGCCATCTCCAACCGGAGTTAGTATATTTCCATTGCTATCTGTTACAGAAGGGGGGACCGGTTGTCCTGTAGCTGACGCGGTTACGGAGGTAATCACTGTAGTTGAACTGGCGCAAAATGAATTAGCACTAGTGTCATTATGTGTAAGAGTTTGCTGAGCATTTTTAGTATTTTGGGGAACAGAAGCCACGGTAAATTGTATCCCGCAAGCTTGTCCTACCTTGATAGACGGGGATGCGCAGTATACGTTGCATAAGCCAGGAGTAGTATTGCAATATTGAAGTGTGTTGCAATTTGATTGACAAGTCTGTAAGCATTTGGGGTCAGTGCTGCCATTGCAAGTCGTACTGCAACCATTTTGGCAGTCAGCTAGATTAGGATAATCGACATAGGTGATCGGTGTGTCTTGGGACAGACCTAGTGGTGAATAGTTTAGCGGTATTTGGGAATTAGTATTGCAAGAATAAGTGCTGAGTGGAAATTGGATAGACCCTATACATTCAGGCATACGGCAGCCGCTGTCTTGGACGCATTCAATAGAGTAATTATTACCACATTGGTAACCCCAAATTTCTTCGCCGTAATAGCAATTGTCAGGGTCATTGGCTGGCGGTGGTATGCAGCTTATATTTGTAGGCCAGCCTGTTGGACAGGGGCCTCCAGGAGGAACGCCGTTTGGAGGGATAGGAGAATTCCCGCATTTATTTTCCTTCCCTGGAGCAGCGCAACAGCTGGGATCATTGATGCATTGGGAGGGCGGAACATAGCAGCCTTGTAAATTACAGGTCCAATAGTGTTCTTTTTGATTGCTACCGCATTGGACACCTGCTAAGGAAGATCCGCAGCCAGTGGAATACATCGTACATAGGCAGTTGGTGTTGATAGGCGGTACAGCATTAACAGGGGCTTGCCGTAAATTTTCCTCAAAAGAATCCTGTACCCCCTCATCCCATAGTTTGAAATGGCCGTTAATTGAACGTAAGACATAGGGACCCATGAAGACAATCCCTAAAATAACAAGGATGGCAATTAAGGCGTATTCAACAATGGATTGGCCGCGTTTATTCATAATTTTGTTATCTATAGACAAAGTATATCTGAGAAAAGTGACCTGCGCAAGGAGCTTTTCTTCATAAAAATTAGAATAATACTAACGCCGCCTCTGTGAATCTGTTAAAATATTTCCTATGGATTATAAGAAATTATTTGATCAATATGTGTTATTAGTCAATCGTTTAATTCCTAAACCTGCAGCATCTCCGATCATCGGTATTGATATTGGTACCTCATCGATTAAGGCAGTGGAGTTGGGATCAACTGCTGGAGGGCTTGAAGTGCGTCACTGGGCCATTGAGCCGTTGGTTGGCAATGACACCAAAACTGCCCTCAAGAAAATTGGCGAACGCCTGCATTTTGACCATCAGACCCTGGTTTCTTCAGTTTTTGGCAAAGGTACATTGATCCGTTATATCGACCTGCCCCGCATGCCCGTGGAAGATTTGCGTAAATCCTATATTTTTGATCTGGATAAATATTTTCCTTTTGATCCTAAAAGCATTTATACGGACTGTGCTATTTTAGACCCGGAAGGCAAAGATAAAAAAATGCTGGTATTGCTGGCAGCTGTCAAAAAAGAGATGGTGGACGAGCGTTTAAAATTGTTTAAAGAAGCAGGGCTTGAATTAAACCGTGTGACGATCAATTCGATCGCGATGGCCAATGCATTTAACCGCCTGGGGCCGCAAGTGACTCCCTCGGGAAAAGCCAAGGCAGTCTTGGATATCGGCGGATCAGCGTCGTGTCTCATGATTTTTAAAGATTCTTCCCCGCGTTTTGCCAGGGACATATTTGTGGGCAGCCAGGAGTTGACCAAAAAGATTGCCAATGCCTTGGGGGTTGATGCGGCACAGGCTGAAGCGATCAAACGTCAACCCGGTGAGAAATTGGCCCAGGTCATTGAAGCTTGTGATATGCCGCTCAATACTTTGATCACTGAAATCCGTTTGTCCATAGATTATTTTATGACAGAAAAGAACATCCAGGTCGATGAGCTTTTTCTGGGTGGTGGCGGTTCATTGTTAAAGGGTATCGAGGGCGTTTTTGAAAAGAATTTAGGATTACCGGTTAAAATCTGGAATCCTTTGGGCAGTGCTGGTTTGAAAACTCCGGCAGCTTCCG
Organism: Candidatus Omnitrophota bacterium; assembly: GCA_013285735.1. Taxonomy (GTDB): domain Bacteria; phylum Omnitrophota; class Gorgyraeia; order Zapsychrales; family Fredricksoniimonadaceae; genus JABDGZ01. The sequence goes on from JABDGZ010000003.1 coordinate 87,284, forward strand.
AGGACATTAAAACCTATGCCGCGCAGTTTGGCGTGGCCTTGGGGTTAGGATTGTAGAGAAATGATCGATATTAATTTAATTCCAGCGGCTCTTCGAAAAGATGGCAAGGAAAATTCTTCTTTGGCCATCAATATCCCTAAGGACATTCTTTTAGGCGTAGGAGCGGGATTGGTTTTTTTGTTGGTGATGGTTCATTTGATTTTGGGGGGCGTGTGGCTGCTTGGTTTTGGGCGCTTGTCTGTTTGCCAGGTAGAATGGCAAAAATTGTCGACGGATAAGAAAATATTAGATGCGATCAACGGTGAGTCTAAGGATTTAAAAAATAAATTTACCCTGATTTCCGGGATGACGATACAAAAATCAGTGGCCTGGTCCCCTAAATTTAATGCTATCAGCGATTCTCTATCCCGGGGGCTTTGGTTGCGGCGGATGGTTTTGGATAAAGACGGCTTGTCGATGGATGGCAGTGTGGTGTCCAAGACCCAGAATGAAATTACTAATGTGGGTTTATTTGTATCTGCTTTAAAACAGAATGATGATTTTATGAAAGGTTTTTCATCGTTGGAAGTCAACTCTATCCAGCGCAGTAAGAATAATACTGTTGAGGTCACTGATTTTACAGTCATGGCAAAATTAAATGAAAATAAACCTAACTAACATTATTGAACATTTTAATAATCTCAGCGACCAGGTGCGTTACTGCATATTGGTAGGTGTTGTTATGTTGATTATTTTGCTGGATCTATTCTTTTTGGTTTCACCTCAAATCAACAGCATTGCCAATGTTAATGATCAAATAAAGAAATTATCGCAAGACACACAAGAAGTGCTGGCTGACCGTGCGCGGATTGTGTTCTTGAAGAAAAATCTTCAAGAGGCGCGTGTGCAATTAAAATGGCTGCAGAGCAAGGTGCGTCCTATCCAGGAAGTCCCAGCCATCCTTGGCACCATATCCAGTATTGCCAATGAATGTGATGTTAAAATCGATCAGCTGGCCCCGGATAAGGCCCATCAGCAGGCGTTAAAAAAAGCTTCGTACGGCAAGTATTATGCCTTGCCCATTGTGATTAAAGCCCGTTGTGGCTATCATAATTTTGGGCGTTTTCTTAATAAATTAGAAAACGAAGACCTTTATTTTATAATGAAAGATTTCATTATTCAAAACGATGATACGGATATTCATATGCACCAATTTTCATTGACCATTAAAGTGATCCTGGTGGATCGCACATCACGGTTTAAAAACTTATGAGATTACCTGTTTTTGTGTTAATATTTTTAATTGCGAATTCAGTTTATGCGCAAGAGAATTTTATCTATAATGATCATGGAAAACGAGATCCCTTTGTACCTTTAGTATCTTCATCCGGAATGGTCGTTACCTATGATGAAGATTTGTCCGTGAATGATTTAGTCCTGGAGGGGATTGTGGCAGATGCGTCAGGGAATAATGTGGCCATTGTCAATGGCAAGATCGTTAAAACCCATGATCAAATTGGCCCGTATATCGTCGATTTAATTGCTGTTGACCATGTGGAATTTTTAAAAGGGACCGAAAGATTTATTTTAAAGCTCAAAAAAGGGGAAATGTGATGTTTAAGCAGGCATCCAGCTTAAGCGTTTTGATAGTGTTCGCGGCTTTAATGCCGATAAGTTTAGTACCTGCGTCAGCTGACCCTGGCGAAGTAACAGCAAATTTATCTCCGGAAGCCGGGCTTGTCAGCTTGGATTTTCAGGATGCGGATATCAGGAATGTATTGAAGGTGTTGGCCTTTAAAAGCGGGGTGAATATTGTGGCCGCACCGGATGTGACGGGAATTGTGAACATTGAGTTAAAAGATGTTCCCTGGCAGAAAGCGTTGGATGTCATTCTTTCCACCTATGGGTATGGCTTTGACCGCAAGGGCAATATAATCACGGTGATGACAGTTGAGAATTTAAAGAAATACCGTCAGGATTCTTTGAGCCTGCAAGCCCAGGAGCCTTTAGTTTCTAAAACATACCCTCTTAATTATGCCAAGGCTGAAGATGTGATGAAGGTCATTGATAAATTGATCAGTAAACGGGGGTTCATTAATTTTGATGCGCGTACTAATTCGATCATTGTGCGGGATCTGGAAAGTGATCTGGAGTTGATATCCGGAGTCATTGAGTCCATTGATACCGTCACTCCTCAGGTTTCGATTGAAGTTAAAATTGTCGAAACGGATTTAAATAATGCGGATAATATGGGTATTGATTGGGTGCTTCAGCTTTCGGCTTCGGGTGCTCAAATGCCGTCTGTCTTTCCATTTACGAACAATAACTGGTTTGGAAACGGGGGGAATTCGAATTTTACTTTCGTTCCCTCCAGTATTACAACACTTATACCGGCTACCGCCGCTTCTACCGCCGGTCCGACTGTTGTGAATGTTCCGACCGCTCCTGCTCCAACTGGCTTTGCTTACGGGACACTTAATGCCTCCCAGCTTTCTGCCACCCTTCAAGTTTTGAGCACCCGTGCCACGACAAAAATCCTTTCGAGCCCCCGTATCGTGACATTGGACAATCAAAAGGCCAAGATCAATATCGGCTTGCAATATCCGGAAGCAACATATTCATTTAATTCGAGTACGGGACAGCAGCAAGTCACCGGTTTTACTGAACTACCTATTGGTGTTAATTTTGAGGTTACACCACATGTGAACAACGCAGGATTAGTAACATTGGATTTGCATCCGCAGATTTCAGCGCTTCAGGGAACGGTCACGGTCAATAACAATCAATTGCCCGAAACGACCAATGAAGAAGCTGAAACCAATGTGATGGTGGAGGACGGTAAAACTTTAGTCATTGGTGGTATGATCACGGACGAGAAGGTTGTCACCGTAACAAAGGTCCCTGTGTTGGGGGATATTCCCTGGATAGGGAAACTTCTCTTTACGAACACGAATACCACGAAGACTAGAAAAGAAGTGATCATCTTCTTGACACCGCACATCATTACCGTTGGAAAAAATTCTGCCGCGAATGCAGCCATCCAATAGTTTTCATCCTGCGTGTAACGTATTATTTAAACACGTACAAGGAGGGAAACTGTGCCAAAAGAAATTTTGATTCAAGTCGCCCAGGACGAGAGGCGCGTGGCGGTGTTGGTTGATGGCAAGCTGGATGATTTTTATATTGAGCTTGACCGCCATCAATCCATGCTCGGCAACATCTACAAAGGTCGTGTTGAGTCAATCTTGCCGTCGATCAACGGGGCTTTTGTTAACATCGGCCAGGAAAAAAACGGCTTTTTGTATTTGACGGATGCAGATAATCCTTTTCTCAATGATATTGAGAAAATCGAGGAAGAACCAAGCGGTCCCCAAAAAATCCTCAACATGATTTTCCCCAAGCCTGCGGCGCCAGCTGTTCCGGCAGCCCCGGGAGCGCCGGCCGCTGCTCACAGCCGTCCACCCCAAAAAGACAAGAATGAATTGCCTTTAAAGAAGGACCAGGAAGTTTTAGTGCAGGTGGTCAAAGATCCCTTTGGCACCAAGGGTGCAAGGCTCACCACCCATGTCAGTTTGGCCGGACGTTTTGTGGTGTATATGCCGGTGGACAAGCATAGTGGTATCTCTAAAAAAATAGATAAGCCTGAAGAGCGTCAGCGCTTGCGGGATATCTTAAAGACATTCACCTTTGCTAAAAGCGGAGGATTCATTATCCGTACAGCATCCATGGAGCAGGGTGAAAAAGAAATTTTCCGTGATTCTAAATTCCTGGTCAATAAATGGCAGGAGATCCGTGAACTGTCCAAGAAAAAGCAACCGCCCGCTTTGATTTATGAAGAAGGCTCGTTGATCTGGAAGGTCATCCGGGATTTGCTTAAGGATGATGTGGGGCAAGTGATCATCGATTCCAAGGATGAATTCGTTAAAATGCGCAAATTTGCGCAGAATTTGATCGGTAATGAGGTGATAGAAAAAATCCAGTATCACCCAGGACCTCAGACGCTGTTTGAAGCCAAAAATGTGCAGCGCGAGTTGGATAAAATTTATGAGGCTAAGGTGTATCTAAAATCCGGTGCCTATGTGGTGATTGAACCGACCGAAGGGGTGACGGTCGTGGATGTTAACAGCGGCCGCTTTAAAAGTAAGGGGACGCCTGAGGATGCAGCTTTCGCCGTTAACATGGAGGCAGCTCCGGAAATTGCACGGCAGTTGCGTTTAAGGGATATGGGCGGCATTATTGTCATTGATTTTATTGATATGAACCGTGAGGAACACAAACGCAAGGTGCTTAATGCCCTGCGAGATGGTTTAGCCAAGGATCATGCCAAGACCGAGGTTAATCGTATCTCTCAATTAGGATTGGTTGAAATGACACGGGCCCGTACCGGCAAAACTATCGAATCTCTGGAATTCCATAGCTGCCCTTACTGTGAAGGGCGCGGGAAGGTCAAGATAAATTAATATTTTGACTAATCATTGATTCCTTGTATAATACCGACTTTCTAAGAATGAAATCAGGAGGATATTATGTTTGCAGTTGTTCAGGTAGGAAATAGCCAGTTTAAAGTCAGCGAAGGCGATCTCATCAAGGCCAATCGTTTGGATTATGACAAGGGCCAGAGCATCGTTTTGGATAAAGTCTTGCTTTATTCCGACGGTAAAAATGTTAAATTAGGAACGCCCTATTTGAAAGATGTTGAGGTCAAGGCCGAGATCATCAATCAAATGCGCGCCCCTAAGGTCATTGCTTATAAGTACCGCAAGCGCAAAGATTCCGCGCGTACCCACGGCCATCGCCAGGATTTGACAACCGTTAAAATTGCAAAAATTTCTGCATAATAATTTTTGAAGTTTTGAAATCCCGGTTTCCCGGCTTGGTTGGCGGGGCACCGGGGTTTTTCTTTAGGATATTTTATGGCATTTGTTGATCAGGCACGGATTGAAGTTCAGGCAGGTAATGGCGGTAAGGGCTGCGAGAGCCATTACAGCGATAAGTACACGCGCTTTCCCATTTGCAATGGCGGCGATGGCGGGCGCGGTGCTAATATTGCTTTTGTGGCGGACCGCAATCTGCACACCCTTTTGGATTACCGTTTCCAGCAGCATTATGTGGGCGAACGGGGCGGCCATGCCAGCAGTAATAATAAAACCGGCAAACGGGGTGAAGATCTTATTTTGCGTGTTCCTGTGGGAACAGTGCTGTGGGATTTTGATACGGATTTATTGATCCGTGACCTAAACGTACACGGAGATACTGTCATCGTGGCCAAGGGTGGCGAGGGCGGTCGTGGGAATAATCATAACCGTACTGTTTTGCCGCCTCATGAAGGTGAAAAGCGCACCATCCGCCTGGAGTTAAAGATTATCGCCGATGTGGGGTTGATCGGATTTCCTAATGCCGGCAAATCAACGCTTATTTGTGCGATTTCAAAGGTCAAGTCTAAGATCGCTAATTATCCTTTTACGACAAGAGCCCCTATCTTAGGTATCGTCAGGGATGAGGAGGATGAGGACAAAAATTTTGTGGTGGCTGACCTGCCAGGTTTGATCGAAGGGGCGCATGAAGGCAAGGGGTTGGGTTATCAATTCCTCAAACATGCGGAGCGTACTAAAATCCTGGTGCATGTCATTGATATGTCTGGCAGCGAGGGACGTGATCCTGTTGATGATTATTATCAAATCTGTGAAGAACTGGATTTGTATAGCGAAGAACTTTTGCATAAGCACCGCATCCTGATTGCCAATAAAATGGATATGCCGGATGCCAAAAAGAACCTGACAAAGTTCAAACGCAAGGTAACCCGTGATATTATTGCCATTTCAGCTAAGGACAAAGAAGGTTTAGATAAGCTTTTGGCAACTATTAGATTGCTGTTATAATAAAAAAATAATTTGCTTTAAGGTACATTTATATTGTATGGTTTAAGGATAGGAGATTAAATGCCAATAGTTCAAGAAATCAAACAAGCCATCGCCGAACTGCCCCCGCAGGAAGCTTCTATTGTGCAATACTGGCTTGAAGAATATCAAGCTGCTCGTCGCTATAAAAAGCTAAAAGCCTATACCATGGCAAGAAAGACTTTAGCTGATTTCCAAAAAAGCAACGGCAATGCGTTGTGGAATTAATGGACGGCTGACATCGATATATTTTCCTGCTAAAATCTGCCGCTCACGCTGGAAACGTTGGTGCCAATAATTTGGTCACGCGACAGGTTCAGCCGAAGGCAGCGGTGCAGATTTTTATACGCAGGAAAACATATCGATATCAGCCTTTTAATGTTTTATGAGAAATTTATGCGGCGGGTGGATCGGTGTTGATGTTGAGGGGCGGACGGAGACGGTTCCGAGGGCCAGTTAAGGGAAACCACCGTTCTATAAGGCTGTGACTTACGCGTTTCAATTAGGAGAACCTCAACAGCAAGACCGAGACAGGACCCGCCATAGCAACACGTATGTTCTGGATTCCCGCTTTCGCGGGAATGACACAAGGGATTTTATGACACGCACCTTTCAAAGACCTATTAAACGGATTGTTGTCAAACTGGGCTCGAGCCAGATTGCTGATTCTAAGATGCGGCCCAGGACGTTACAGTTGTCCGCGTTGTGCAGGCAAATTAGTCAATTGTATAAAAAAGGTGTTGAGGTGGTTTTGGTTTCTTCCGGGGCTATTGCTTTGGGCATGGGTGAGTTGGGTGAGACTAAACGATCGACGGAATTAGCCCAGTTGCAGGCGCGGGCAGCCATTGGCCAGGCGGCTTTGATGCGGCTTTATAGTGAATTGTTCCGCAAGGTCAGACTTAAATGCGGGCAGGTGCTTTTGACCTGGGATGATTTCGATAATCGTACCCGCTTTTTAAATGCCAGGCATACCCTCGAAGCTATTTTGAAAAAAGGGGTGGTGCCGGTCATTAATGAAAATGACACCACGTCCACTGAAGAGATTAAATTCGGGGATAATGATAAATTATCAGCGTTGGTGGCGAGTCTTCTGCATGCTGATTTATTAGTGATCCTTTCTGATGTAGAAGGTTTGTATGACGCTGATAAGAAGGTGTACGAAGAGGTACGTGAAATCACCGCGGAGATCGAAGGGGTTGCAGGGGGCACTAAAAATACCCACATGGCCCGCGGGGGTATGCGGGCCAAGATAGATGCTATCAAGATCGCGACACACGCGCGTATTTCTTGTGTCATCACTGCTGGGAATATCAAGGATGTTTTGGTGCGTCTGGTTAAAGGGGAACGTATCGGCACTTATTTTATAGAAAAAAAAGAAAAGTTATTAGACGGGGATTCGGAACATGAATTTATCCGCTCACATTTTAAAAATAGCAAAGGCCGCTAAAAAAGCTTCCTACCCAATGGCTTTGGTCAGTACGAAGGAGAAAAACCTCGCGCTGATACGAATGGCTGCTGCTTTAGAAACCCATCAAGCCTATTTAATTAAAGAAAACGCCAAAGATTTGGCTGTCGCTGCAAAAGCTAATTATTCTAAAGCCCTCATTGATCGTCTGACGCTTAATCCTAAACGCATTGCTTCAATGGCAGATGGTCTGCGTGAGACCGCCCGGCTTAAAGACCCTGTTGGCCAATTATTGGAAACGATCAAGCGGCCCAATGGCCTTGTGATCAAGAAAATCCGTGTGCCTTTAGGTGTCGTCGGTATTATCTATGAATCACGGCCTAATGTCACGGCTGACTGCGCTGCCCTGTGTCTGAAATCCGGTAATGCCGCCATCCTTAAAGGCGGCCGTGAAGCTATTTATTCCAATAAAGCGATTTTTAAAATTTTAAAGGACCAGTTAAAGAAAACACGGATCCCTGTAGATGCTTTGCAATTGATTGAGTCAACGGATCGTCAGGCAGTGCATGAACTTTTGAAACTGGATGAGCTTTTAGACGTGATTGTCCCGCGCGGGGGCGAAGAATTGATCCGTTTCGTGGCTGATAATTCGCGCATTCCGGTCATAAAACATTTTAAAGGAATTTGCCATGTTTATGTTGAGGCCCAAGCTGATTTAAATATGGCGCATCGCATTGTGATGAACGCCAAGATCCAAAAGCCCGGCGTATGCAATGCCATGGAAACCTTACTGGTTGATCGGGCAGTGGCCAAAAAGTTTTTGCCTTCGGTGATTACGGATTTACAAAAAGCTGGTTGTGAGATTCGGGCAGACCAAGCCACACGCGCCATTGTTAAAGACGGAATCAAAAAAGCTACTGAAGAAGACTGGCGTACGGAATATTTGGATCTGATCCTTTCAGTACGGGTGGTTGAAGATGTCAATCAAGCGATTGAACATGTTAACACCTATGGCTCACATCATTCGGACACCATTGTTACAAAAAATAAAAAACAAGCTCAAGGTTTTTTGGATGCCGTAGATTCAGCCTGTGTCTATGTCAATGCCTCAACCCGTTTTACCGACGGGTTTGAGTTTGGTTTTGGGGCAGAGGTGGGTATCAGCACGGATAAATTACATGTGCGTGGCCCCATGGCATTAGAAGGTTTGACCAGTTATAAATACGAAATTTACGGCACCGGGCAGATCCGCACATGAAACGTATTGGAATTTTAGGCGGCAGTTTTGATCCGATTCATTTTGGCCATTTGTTGATGGCCCAAAGTGCGGCAGAGGCCTTAAAACTTGATACGGTGTTCTTTGTGCCGGCATTCTGCTCTCCTTTTAAAACATCCCATCCCTTGCCCGAGGCGTCTAAGCGTTTGGTAATGGTTAAAGAAGCGATCAAAGGCAATAAGGCCTTTAAGATATACGACGGTGAATTGCGACGAAGACAAGTATCATATACCATTGATACTTTAAAAGAACTCGACGCCAAATACCCTAAGTCCAAGTTTTATTTGTTGATGGGGGCGGATAATTTAAAGACCTTTCACCATTGGAAAGACCCTCAGGGAATTTTAAAATTAGCTAACTTGGTCGTATTAAACCGTCCGGGTTTTGACAAAAATTACCCTAAGCGTTGGCCTTTTTTAATAGTTAATATGCCGGCGGTGGATATTTCTTCCAGTGATATTCGCCAGCGTCTAAAGACCAAGAAATCAATCTGGTATTTGACGCCCAAGGCTGTTATCCGCTATATTAAGCGTTATCGGTTGTATGTCTAAAAAAGGAGTATTATGAGCGACATCAGATCTCAGATCAAATTTGGCACCGACGGATGGCGTGCGGTCATCTCAGATACCTTTACCTTTGAAAATGTCCGTATTGTGGCCCAGGCCGTGGCTGATTGGGTTAATAAGAATAACTCTCAATTTGCCCAAAAATCAGCATCGATAGGTTTTGATAATCGTTTTCTTTCTGCTGAGTACGCCCAGGCCTTTGCCGAAGTTTTTGCAGCTAATGGCATCAAATCGTATTTGTCAGATACCTCTGTGCCTACACCGGCATTAAGTTTTGGAGTGGTGGGCTTGAAGAATGTTTGCGGTATTATGATCACCGCGTCGCATAATCCTGCCAAATTCAACGGCATTAAAATCAAAACAGCTGTGGGTGGTGCTGCTGCTAAAGATATCACCAATACCGTCGAAGGTTATTTAAGGCAAACGACGGTGAAGCGTTTAATTTATGCCGAAGCGGTCAAGCAGGGTTTGGTCGTGGTGTATGATTTTAAGAAGGAATACGTTAAATTTTTACGCGGTTATATAAATTTAAAGAAAATGAAGACAGCCAAGTTCAAAGTGTTGGCGGATATCATGCATGGCAGCGGCCGGGATTTGATGCTTCAGATTTTAAAGGGTACGGGTATCAAATTAACCCTGATGCGTGAGGATGTTAATCCTGGTTTTGATGGCAGCAAACCTGAGCCCATTCCTGAATGTTTGCAGGTGATGATGGGCCGCATGAAAAAAGAAAAATTTGATTTTGGCCACGTGCTTGACGGGGATGCTGACCGCATTGCCGCGGTGATGCCCGGTGGAGAATTTGTTTCTCCCCAAAAAATCTTGGGACTTTTGATCCTGCATTTGGTGCGTAACCGTAAGATTGAGGGAGGCATTGTTAAGACCCTTTGCGGGACAACCATGCTGGATAATATTGCCAAGAAACTTGACCGTAAGCTTTACGAAACACCGGTTGGTTTTAAATATATTTCAGATTTGATGGTCTCTGAAAAAATAGTTGCCGGCGGAGAAGAAGCTGGAGGCATGGGCCTGCCTAATTATATCCCTGAGCGTGACGGCACCTTGGCCGGGCTTTTACTTTTAGAGATGATGGTTTACAACAAAAGGAATTTTAAGCAATTAGTCGAGGACATGGAACGTGAATTCGGGCGTTATTATTATTCACGCCTGGATTATTCGATGGATGCTAAAAAAGTTGATTTAAATAAATTGAAGACAATTAGTTCTGTTCTGGGCAAGAAGGTCGTTGAGGTCAAGGATTTCGACGGGGTCAAGCTCATCTGTGAGAATGAGGATTGGCTGATGTTTCGTCCCTCGGGCACAGAGCCGCTGGTTCGTATATATGCTGAAGCTAAATCGCTCAAGCGTTCTAAAGATATACTTGAATTCGGCCGTCAACAGGTGGATCCCAAATAAATAATGATTTACTACATCACCTATTTTTTAACCAAGGCCATTAGTTGGTTTTATTTTCCTTACACGGCCCGTCAGACCCGCCACATCCCTCGTCAAGGTGGATTTATTTTGGCCAGCAATCATATCAGTAATTTGGATCCGGTCGTTTTAGGGATATGTTCTGTCAGGCGTTTGAATTTTATGGCCAAGATAGAATTGTTTAAAGGTGCCTTGGGATTTTTTTTAACTAAATTAGGTGCTTTTCCCATCAAAAGGGGTGAGTCAGATTTTGGAGCGATGAGAGAGGCTCTCAAGCGCTTAAAAAATGGCAGGGTGCTTTTAATATTTGTCGAAGGGACCCGGCGTATCGGCAATGAGCCATCCAAAGCCCAGGCAGGGGCAGGTTTTTTAGCCATGAAATCTGGTGTCCCCGTGATACCTGTCTATGTGCAGGGAACTGATAAAGTGATGGCCCCTGGCACTAAACTTTTTAAAAGAGGCCCTGTGACGGCCACCTTTGGTGAGCCTTTTTCTGTCACTGATGCCCCCAGCTACGAAGAAGCTTCCCAGCGCATTCTGGATAAAATCTACGCCCTTTCCCAAAAGGGGACACTTTAAAGTGTCCCCTTTTTTGAAAATCCTCCCATTTGGCAGTATATAAATACACGTGTTATACTTTCACTATGCGGAGCTATGCATCTTTTTTTATTCTATTGGTATTTTTTGCCAATACCATTGGTCCTGTGCCCCAAGCCCAGGCAGATGAATTCAGTCTGCCCACGCCTGGTGTGCGTGTCAGTCTTAGTCCTGAATTCAATCCTCCCATTCTCAAAGGCATCAAGGTCCATCCGAACAATCCATTTAAGTTTGATTTTATTTTAGACCAGGGTGATGGTGTTCAAAAAGAACAACTTAAAACCGAAGCCATCCGCCTAATCAAATATTTTTTAGCCAGCCTCACCATCCCTGAAAAAGACCTTTGGGTCAATCTGTCCCCGTACGAAAAAAATCGCATCGTCCCAACATCATTCGGCCAAACTGAAATGGGCCGTGATCTCTTGGCCGAAGACTATATGCTCAAGCAAATAACAGCGAGTTTGATTTATCCTGAAGGTGAGACAGGTAAAAGATTCTGGAAGCGCATTTACGAAGAAGCCTACAAGAAATTCGGCACCACCAATATCCCGGTGAATACCTTTAATAAAGTTTGGATCATTCCAGACAAAGCCGTGGTCTACGAAAATGTCAAGGCAGGGACGGCGTATGTGGTTGAAAGTAAATTAAATGTTATGCTGGAGCAGGATTATTTGTCTTTAGAAAAGCATATTGCTGTTTCAAATAATGACGTGAATGCGTTAGGTTCTCAAATAGTCAAGGAAATCGTTATTCCTGAACTCATTAAAGAAGTCAACGAAGACAAGAATTTCACTCAACTGCGCCAAGTCTACAACAGCCTCATCTTGGCGGCATGGTACAAAAAGAAAATCAAAGACAGTATCCTGGCGCAAGTGTACGAGGACAGGAAGAAAGTGGCAGGGGTAGCTTATAAAAATTCAATTAATTCCGAAGCCATCTACCAACGCTATCTCCAAGCCTTCAAAAAAGGAGCGTTTAATTACATTAAAGAAGACCTCGACCCGCTCACCCAACAACCGATACCAAGAAAATATTTTTCAGGGGGAGCATCTTTATATCAAATTGATACTGACATGCTTATTTCAGAAAATCCGCCAGCTAATTTCAACACTCAGAAGCCGTGGGACGTCAAAGCTGATATGGAGATGAGTTCAGAGGTAACGCCAAGGGATCAGTTAGCTGATCATGCCTTGGTAATTAGAAACCCTGAAGATATCCCCAGTGATTTAATGACGAGATTAGGGAATGTTCTTGAAAATGATTTTGATCCAAAGATGCTTAGTAATGATGAAGGAAGGAAAAATGCGGGGATGGTTGTTCTTCTGCGGCAAAATAACGGGAGATGGGAATTTTTATTGGAGCAAAGAGCAGAGGGGATGTCATCCTGGAAAAATGCATGGGTTCTGCCAGGGGGCGGTCAAGAAGAGAAAGAAAGAATAAAAGGTGCGGCGTTTAGAGAATTTAAAGAAGAAATGGGCCCATTATCCAAAGATTATGAATTTGTTGGGGTATTGTCACCGGTGGATACAAAAAAAGGTAATCCGTATCGAATGTTTCCGGTGGTGGCAGTGGTCAAAGACGGAAAAGATATAGAATTCAATCCTAATGAGGGTGAGGTTCGTGATCATGGATGGTTTCCCTTAGAGGATGTGCTATCAAAAGTAAATACAGAGATAGATCTGCAAGATTTTGTTATTCGCGGTGATGATAAAACAGTGACGGTAGCTCCGGCTAATGCACGGATATTGCTTCATCTTGCTGCTCATGTGCAATCGATTATTTTAGCCAATATGATCGAGGAAAAGTATGGCTATGATGCTGCAAAGGCCGCGGCATTGGCAGAGGAAATAAGGCAGCCAGGAGGTCACTATGAAAAAGATGCTGAAGGATGGGATGTGTTTATATCGTCCCAAGCGCATGCGTTGGTAAAAGTTTCACCACATGGGACGAAGAGATTTTTTGATGCACAAGGGCATTGGTTGATGACTGTGGATCGGTATGGTCATGTTATGGAAAGATTGAAATATGATATTCATGGTAACGTAGGTCTTGTGGAAGGGGAATTGCCAAGCGGTTATAAATTCAAGATGGAGAATGGTGCTTTTCGAAATCAAACTTATGTGACGGTTGGAGATAGTCAATTTAGTGTTTTAATTTTTAATGAAAGCTTGGAGATTTTATTTAAAAATCCTGAATTTATGCCAAGAGGTGAAGTTTACATTACTCCTGATGCCAAGGGGGTAGGCGTTGTGATAACTAATATGCTTATGCGCATATTAAAAGATTGGAATTTACAGCATCCATCTGATCAAAGGAACATGTCATTTGTCGGTGGCACTTTATTAGAAGAAGGGGTCAGGACGCTTAATGCGGTTGGGATAAAACAGAAAGGTGCTATTAGTGATTTTGAATGGGTACCTAATCCATTTGAAAGGATGTTTGATGAAGAAGGGTTATATTTTGAATTCAGGAAAGGCGAAGTGCTCCACGCTGTTCGTCGCAATATTGATCGTAAGGTGCATTATTATATCCCATCTAGCGAATTCCCTTTTCCTTTCCAGAAAATTGAATCAATAGGAAATAATCAATTTACGCTTCAAGATAGAGTCACCGGAAGTACGGCGGTAATTGAATTGAGGGAAGATCGGGCGTTGATGGCTCAGAACATTGATGTTTACCACGAGTTTAAGGAAGTTTCTGGGTTGGGCAGTACAACGCCGGTGGTGTTGATTGTGAAAAATAGTGCTCAGGCTAAACTCATGGCTGAACATATGAAATCACGTTTATTAAGGGAGAAGGAGGGTGTGTATTATTTTCCCTCTCAAGGGAGAGCTGCACGCATTGATGCAGGTTATGTGGCCTCTGGTTTAATGGACAATACTTTTGCTCATTTGATGGAGCCTATTTGGCAAAAAGAAGAAAATTATCCCTATGCGTATGCAGCAAATCAGAGAAATTCTTTGATAGCATCCAGGGAAGGGATTAAGGTTTTTGATAAGAAGACAGGTAAATTAGAAAAAGTGATCCATAATCCTAAATTATACAATATCCATTCCATTGAATTCTCACCAGGAGACCCCGCCGTCATTTTAGTTGCCGCTGCTGGCTCCGATAGAATTGTTGAAATCAATATAGATACTGAAAGAATTGTTTGGGAATGGAACCCTTGGAACAATGGTTATAATGAAAATAAATTGGGTTTGAGGATAGTAAGTCCAGAGGACAGGCAGTCTGTTGGTACTGGCTCAAAAGAGTTAAGTTTTAAAGAAGCAGAAGAAATGATGTTCAAAAATATTCATCTGCCACAGGGGAAATTTTTTACTGTTGTCGATTTTAATAATATCCGTTCTTCCGGGGGATTGGAGTATTGGCAGAATGTTACCTGTCCCAATTGGGTAGGGTATAATCCTAACAATCCTGATCAAATTTTGGCCACTTTTTATAATCAAGGACAGGCGGTTGTTATCAGTCGAAGTACCGGCAGGGTAATACAAGTTGTTGCCCGAGATTTACAAAAACCGCATGGGTTGGTTCCTTTTAAGAACGGTTTTATTGTTTCTGATACCGTAAACGGCAGGGTTTTATTTTTTGATGAACACTTCGAATTATCTGATATTTTTGATTTTAAGAGTTTTCCTTTTCATTCCAACGAGCCTTTGGAATGGCTCCAGAATACGATCCCAATAACCCGTGATTTATTGGCAACAGTAGATTCCAAACGTAACAATGTTTATGTTTGGAATCCAGAAACAAAAGAGTATAGCATTTATCCTTTTGATTCAAATGTGGTAGCTCAGGCTGTTGTCCCAGCAGATTTGTCAATGACGGCGAGGACGAATCAGGCTGCGCCCGAGGTGGTTTATAGGATCAAGAATGGTGGAGATGTTCCTGTGTTAAATATTTCTGAGATACATGATTTAAATTTATCAGAGGGTGAATTAGAAGCATTGAAAGAGAAGATTAAAACGGGTCACGGAACGCAGTTTGTATTGCTCAGGGAAGATATTATTAGGCAAGCGAAGGAATCCAGACTTCCGCTTAGATTAACAGATGAGATGGGGTATATCCCGCCAGAATACATAGATGCGTCTGTTGAGGTCAGTAAGAATTCGTCGATAATATTAGAGAATCCGGAATCTGATAAGCTTTCAGACCTGCCTGAAAGTGCCAGTGTTGATGTGAACGTGGGCGGGTTTTATCGCATCAAAATAGTTGATAAGGAAAAAGGTAATTTATATCTTTTGGTGTTTAATCCTGGTGCTTTGAAAAAGGATAAGCTTTTGTTGTCTCCCTTGGGCGGCGGCCTTGAATACGTTGAACCAAATTTTCCTTTTCCGATAACTCCTTTAAGACATCCTCAAGAGATAAAATCAAGGGTGGCCCGAGAGCATTTGGGAGAATATGTCCAATGGGTTCATGCTAGGGCTGGTCGAGAAATAGATCCTTTACGTGAACTGCTTGAGGAAGCTGTTGGCGGCAAAAGTCAGGTGGGGATATTTGATGAAATACCACAAGAGGCTCAAGGTGAGAATTATGTGCGATTGAGAGATTATTTAGGGGGAGATGTTTTTCTCGCAGCGACGGAGCATAATCATGGGTCTTTCACGAATGCCATCTTAGAAATTTATCGAAATAGCAGGATTGATGATTTTTTTGAAAACCTTGGTGGTTATGACATTTCAACTGTAAGGAAGGCATTCATTAACGATCCGCATGAGACAGTTACAGTAATTTTGAATAAAGAGGATGAAGGTGCATTGCAGGAGATTGCGGATCGGGCGATGGATGTTGCCCAGCAGCTTGGGGCATGGGTTCATGACAATCAGAAGGATTTTTTAGATGAATTAAGGCAAAGGATAGGAATAGATAGAGAAAGACAAGAGGCCGGAAAAGGATGGGCTATATGTGGTCCTGCGAGTGTTATCCTTTCAAGAGTTTTTTCTAATATCATTCACCTTGATGTAGGTCAACAGTTCAGAGGTCAGGATCATATTGAAATTGACACGGGTATTTATGATCATCCTGGACAATCGGCACTTATTGATGAGCATGCCTATGTCAAGATTTATGTAGGCACCAAGATTATTTACGTTGATCCTATATTCAATAAATGGACTGGAGCAGGTGATAGTATTGACTTTCAAGTTTTTGATAGTGAGGCCGCATTGGCTGATTTTTTAAGGGCCAGGTACATATTTGATTTTGATTCTAACCATCCTGCGATGCCAAATTTACACCGTTACAAGGGTGTTTTTAGGCCAGCCATTGGAATAGTCCGTGACGCTTTACTCGAAAGTATGAATTTAAATAAATGGCCTACAAAGTGGGTCCATGTGCCCGGTGAGTCATTCCAGCTTAATATGGGTTATCAGCAAGAAATAGAGGATCTTATAAAATTATTTACACCGCCGGATCTGGCGATGGTTACTAAACGAGATCTTTTAGATCTTCTTGAAGAAGATGAGCCTTTTGTTATGTTGTCCACCATGTTGGCGATAGAAGGGGATGATTTTAGAGATGGATTTCAGAATTTCGATGAAGAGTTAGGGGTTTATGTGATTCCTGATGAAGTAATGGAAACGTATTCAATTCTTAATACAGGGACAATGGAAGGTAAGGCATTTAATTTAGCGGGACACATAGGTTTAAAATTATCAACAGTTAATCTTATTAGAGCGGGTGATCCAGAAGCGCTTCATGTGTTGCGACACGAACAGGGGCATAACAAATACCGAGAAATGCATCTTGATGAATTTCCCTACAAGTCGGTTGAACAAAAATTAATAGATGAAATTTATTCTGACCTAGATAGCACAATATCGGTTTTTGGAAGGGATAGATTATTGGAAGACAATTGGTTTGAAAATGAAGCCCAAAGATTAATTGGTTATGTAGATCACTATTTAGGCGGAAAAAATAAACAAAAAGAAAAAATTATTAGGAAGCTTTATCACGCCCTCTTTATCATAAACGCTCTTTTTTTTCACAACAATGATGCTAAAATTATGGCCTATATCCTGCAAGCTAAGAGCCTTGATGAAATTTTAGGAACTTTGCCGACAGATAAGCAGCAACTGATAGCTGATGATGGTATTTTGCCTAAAAACCATAAAGTATTAAGGGAAAAATGGGTTCAATTTAAAGATTTTGCTTTGAAGGTGGAGGAGCCTTCTGGACCTGGTGGTATTGATTTAACCCCTGCAAATATGCATTTGCAGACGAAGGTGGGGGGAGATGACAATGCGATGATTGGTCAGAACGGAATTGGGATTAAGTTTCATATTGACCCTACCATGCTTGCACGATTGCAAAGCGCAACTGGTTTTGTGCCGGTGGTTGTTGACATGGAGCCGATGGCGGATGTGAGGCGGTTTTTAAGCACGCCGAGCCCCTGAGAAGATTTTATTTGACTTTTAAAGAAATATTGGCATAATTACCAGACTTTGTGACCGAAGATCCCTTAAGCTTCATCCAGGTTTCTCGCTATCACAAAGAATTCCTAGAGAAAAGAAAGAAGGTTTCAAAATCCCATGAGTGCAGAAAAATCATTAATGGAAGAGTTGTACGCTTCAACCTTGAAAGATATCAAGGAAGGCGAAGTTTCAAAGGGGGTCATTGCCGCGATTACCGCCAAAGAGGTCATCGTCGACATTGGCTTTAAGTCTGAAGGGTTCGTTGCTATTGAGGAATTTCGTAACCCCGCTGAGTTGGCTGTTGGCCAGTCCATCGAAGTCTTAATCGAGAATATCGAGGATGACCATGGCCGCCTGATCCTCTCGTATGCCAAGGCTGAGAGGCTTAAAGGTTGGCAGAAAATTTCCGATGATATTAATGAAGGTGACGTCCTTGAAGGCCGTGTCATGCGTGCTGTCAAGGGTGGTTATATCGTTGATGTCTTTGGCATTGAAGCATTTTTGCCGATGTCATTATCCGCTTTCAAAGGTTTGTCTAATCATGACATCACCACGCATAATTATAAATTTGTCGTGGCCAAGATGAACAAGCAGCGCCGTAACCTGATCCTTTCCCGTCGTGAGATGGTGCAAAAGGAACGTGAAGAAGTGCGTGAAAAGCTTTGGTCAGAACTTAAAAAAGGCCAGAAGCGCCGCGGTAGCGTTAAAGGTATTACCGATTTTGGTGCCTTTATTGATTTAGGCGGGGTTGACGGTCTTCTTCATATTACTGATATGAGCTGGAGCCGTATTAATCATCCTTCCGAAATCGTTGCTGTCGGACAGAAACTTGAAGTTTTGATCCTGGATTTTGATCAGGCTAATTCTAAGGTTTCTTTAGGCTTGAAACAAATTACCTCTAATCCTTGGGATGAATCGGTCGCTAAATTCCCTCCTGGTGCCCGTATTAAAGGTAAGATCGTTAATATTATGCCTTATGGTGTTTTTGTTGAGATTGACAAGGGCATTGAAGGTCTTTTGCATTCCTCCGAAATTACCTGGCAGAAAAAGATGGTTAATCCTCAAGAGATGTTTAAATTAGGGGATGTCATTGAAGTGCAGGTAATCAACGTGGACAAGGATGCCAAGCGTATTTCCTTGAGCATGAAGCAATTGGAAGAAAATCCGTGGAGTTCGGCCGTGGCTAAGTTCACCGTCGGTGTGCAAGCTAAAGGCATTGTCCGCGGATTTACTGATTATGGTGCTTTTGTGGAATTGGACAATGGTTTAGAAGGCATGATCCATGTCTCTGACATGTCCTGGACCAAAAAAGTCAATCATCCTCAGGAAGTTGTTCAAAAGGGACAAGAAGTGCAGGTCCTGGTCCTGGCCGTGGAAGCAGAAGCACGCAAGATCACGCTGGGGTTAAAACAATTGCAGCCTAATCCATGGAACAGCATTGCCGATAAGTTCCCGGTTGGTGCGGTGGTGGATTCAGTGGTTATCATGAATTCTAATTTCGGTGTTTTTGTGAAATTGGAAGATGATATCGAAGCATTAGTTTATTCTTCAGAAATTGATAAAACTCAGGCTACCGCTCTTAAGGCCGGAGATAAGCTTCAAGTTAAGATTATTAAAGTTGATGTCGAAGGCATGAAAATCGGCGTCAGCGCAAGATTATAATAATCCTCTTCAACACCCGGTGTTGACATGGTCATCACCGGGTGTTGTAGAGGTTTTTTTATTTTACCCCTATTCACTATGACACCCCAAGACGCCCTCAAAAAACTTGCCCGTGGTACAACTGAAATTATAAGTTTGGCCGATCTTGAGGCCAAACTTAAAGAAGGCCGTCCATTAGTCATCAAAGCTGGCTTTGACCCCACAGCTCCGGATATTCATTTGGGGCATACGGTTTTGTTGCGTAAGATGAAGCAGTTTCAGGACCTGGGGCATGACATTGTTTTTCTCATTGGGGACTTTACCGCACAAGTGGGGGATCCTACCGGACGCAATGAGCTGCGTAAAAAAATGTCAATGCAAGACATTGAGAAGAATGCTGCTACCTACAAGGCTCAAGTCTTTAAAATTCTTGATCCTAAAAAAACACGGGTCGTTTTTAACAGTCATTGGCTTAATAAACTTACACCTCAGGATTTGCTGGAATTATCTGCTCACTCGACGGTAGCTCAGATGCTGGCCCGTTCAGATTTTAAAAAGCGTTTTGAATCAGGCAAAGAAATCAGTTTACTGGAATTTATTTATCCGCTGCTGCAAGGCTATGATTCTGTCCATTTGAAAGCTGATGTGGAATTAGGCGGCAATGATCAGAAATTTAATTTGCTCATGGGGCGGCAATTGCAAGAAGCCTATGGCCAAAAGCCACAGGTTGTTTTGATGACGCCTTTGCTGGAAGGTACGGATGGCGTTAATAAAATGAGTAAATCTTTGGGGAACACCATCGGTATTAATGATGAACCCAATGATATTTTTGGCAAGGTGATGTCGATTAGTGATGAGCTGATGATGCGTTATTACGAAATTTTGACCGAAGTTAATTTAGAAGAAGTTAAAAAATTGCATCCTAAAGAAGCTAAGTTGCAGTTGGCACAATTGATTGTTGACATGTTTCATCCAGTGGATGAAGGTGCCAAGGCACGCGCTCATTTTGAAAATACATTTAGTCAGCATCAAATACCTGAAAATATTCCTGAATTTAAAATTGAATCCGGACAGAAACTTGTTGATATATTAGTGCTTACGCAAATGGTTGCTTCCAGGAATGAAGCCCGCCGCTTGATCAAAGAAAAAGCCGTGACACATGAAGGCGAGACTGTTAACGACGAGAATTGGCCGTTAGTGCTAGGTGTTTTAAAAATCGGTAAACGCCGCTTTTTAAAACTTACATAAACTTAAAAAATATTCTTGACAATATTTTTTCCCGCGGATATACTTACGGTTCATTATTTTCGCCTGATCGATCGGCGAATCGCTGCAGGCGGCCCTAGTATTTCGCCCCTGTAGCTCAGTTGGTAGAGCACGTCCTTGGTAAGGACGAGGCCAGCGGTTCAAAACCGCTCGGGGGCTTCTTTAAAACTAAAATCTTCTGTGACTCCGTGGGTTTCATCAGCGGGGGAGCGCAAGAATCGGAAATAAATATGCGCGAGACAATTCATTTTCAATGCACTGTGTGCAACCGTATCAATTACAACAGCACCAAAGATAAAAAACAAAATCCAGAGCGTCTGGAAATTAAGAAATTTTGCGCTCATTGTCGGGTACGTACACCGCACAAAGAGACAAAGAAGTAAAGAGTTTTAACCTGTAACGACTTATAGGCCTGTAGCTCCAATTGGTAGAGCGACGGTCTCCAAAACCGTGCGTTGCAGGTTCGACTCCTGCCAGGCCTGTTTTGATTTGGAAGGTTAGTCTTTAGAATGATTGCGAACGTACAAAAATTTATCGGCGAAGTTTTAGCGGAGATGAAGAAGGTCTCCTGGACCACCCGCCGTGAGCTGGTGGATTCAACGCTGATCGTTATTTTAAGTTCTTTTTTATTGGGCATATTTGTGGGGGTTATCGACTTCGCCTTTTCTAAGGGTATAGCGGTAATTATTAGGTAATTATGAAATGGTATGTTGTTCACACGCAAACAGGCGCTGAAGAGCGCGCAAGGGCAGGCCTCGAAAGCCGCGTTGCGACCACTGAATTAAAGCAATATGTTGAAGAAGTAGTTGTTCCAACGGAACAGGTGTCCGAGGTTCGCGGAGGAAAAAAGAGGATCACCGCCCGTAAGTTTTTTCCGGGTTATATTTTGATCAAGATGAACATGACCAAGGAAAGTTGGTATTTGGTCAAGACAACACCGGGAATTACAGGTTTTATCGGACCAGGGAGACAGCCTCAAGCCCTGACTGATATTGAAGTTGATAATATCCTCAAGCGTACGCAGGAAACAGAGTCCAAGCCTTCTCCGAAGATCGTTTTCGAAGTCGGTGAGGCCATTCGCATCGGGCAGGGCCCTTTTGCGAATTTCAATGGTTCGGTGATGGAAGTTTATCCGGATCGCGGCAAATTAAAGGTAAGCGTGTCAATTTTCGGTCGTTCCACCCTCGTGGAGCTCGAGTATTGGCAAGTAGAAAAAATATAGGAACTTATTATGGCCAAAGAAGCTGTCGCACAAATTAAATTGTATGTTCCTGCAGGCCAAGCTAACCCAGCACCTCCCGTAGGTCCTGCGTTAGGCCAGCATGGCGTTAACATCATGATGTTCTGCAAGTCTTTTAATGATAAAACCAAAGGCAAAGATCCTTTGCCTTTACCGGTTGTCATTACGGTTTACAAAGATAAGTCGTTTGATTTTATCATCAAAACACCCCCGACTTCAGCATTGATCAAAAAGAGCGCTAAATTAGCAAAAGCTTCCGGTACCGCAGGCAAGGAAGTCATTGGTTCTTTGACAGTCAAGCAAGTCGAAGAAATCGCCAAAATGAAAATGGATGATTTAAATACTATCGACATGAACGAGGCGATCATTACGATCACTGGTACAGCCCGTTCCATGGGTATAGAGGTTAAAGGATAAAGTTATGTCCCACTTAAGTAAAAGAATGAAAGAAGCACATAAAGCCGTCGGTGCCATTGAAAATCCTCTTCCTTTACAGGAAGCTATTAACCGTCTGGCCAAGGCTCCAAAAGTAAAATTTGATGAAACCGTTGAACTGCATTTTAATCTTAATCTGGATTTAAAAGCTTCAGATCAGGGTGTTCGTGGCACCGTTGTTCTTCCTCACGGTATTGGTAAAAAGGTACGCGTTGCTGCTTTTTGTAAAGGCGATGCTGCTGCCAAAGCCCAAGCCGCTGGTGCAGATTATGTCGGCGACAATGATCTTATTGAGAAGGTTATCGCTGGGTTTATGGATTTTGACGTGGTGGTGGCAAGTCCGGATATGATGCGTGATTTAAGCAAGTTAGGTAAGGTGTTGGGGCCTCGTGGTCTTATGCCGACACCAAAGGCAGGTACAGTTACTGCTGATGTGGAGCGTGCTATTAAGGAAGTCAAAGCTGGCCGTGTTGAGTTTAAGTCTGATAAGCAAGGCGGCATTCATTTAGGTATCGGTAAGCGTTCCTTTGCTGAAAATAAACTGGTTGAAAATGCCCAGTATGTCATTGAAGCTGTTAATCATGCTAAACCCTCTGCGGTTAAAGGTAATTTAATTAAAAGTCTGGCCCTGGCAACGACCATGGGACCGGGAGTGAAGGTGGCCCTATGATTAAAGTCGGAACACTTTATCGTCAAAAATTGGCCAATTCCGTCAAGGAAGGCGTTGAAAAGAAATCCAGTACCTTTGTGGTTTCTTATCGCGGTATTTCTTCCGCTAAAATGAATGTTTTGCGTAAGGATTTAAAGCGCAAAAAAGCTGAAGTGTTGGTTTCAAAAACATCAGTGGCGCGTATTGCTCTTAAAGAGGCTAAGTACGAAAGTTTGGCCGGCACTATCGAAGGCCAGATGGCGTTGATTTTGAGTAATGCCGATGCCTCTGAAGTTTCTAAAGTTCTTGTTAAATTTGCCAAAGACTATGAAGGTTTCATCGTTCGCGGCGGTGTGCTTGATGGTGCTTTCTTGACGGAAGATGAAGTCAAGACACTGTCTGACTTGCCGTCTCGTGAAGTGCTGTTGGCAAAATTAATGGGAACCATGAATGCTCCATTAACCCGTTTTGCGTCGTGCTTAAACGGTAAGACTCGTGAATTGATTTCAATTTTAAAACAGAAAAGTGAAAAGGGAGGGTAGTAAGATGTCCGACACAGCCGTTAAAGAATTAGCCCCCAAACTTGAGGGGATTTACAAGGAAGTCACAACTTTGACTGTCCTCGAATTAGCTGAATTAGTCAAGGCGATGGAAAGCCGTTTAGGTATTTCCGCTGCTGCACCTGCAGCTGCCGCTGCTGGTCCTGCTGCCGCTGCTGCAGTAGTTGAGGAAAAGACATCCTTCGACGTTATCTTGAAGGAAGTTGATCCTGCGAAGAAGATCGGTGTTATCAAGGAAGTTCGCGCAGTTACCAATTTAGGTCTTGCTGAAGCCAAAACATTGGTTGAATCAGCTCCTAAGACCATCAAGGAATCTGTTCCTAAGGCAGAAGCTGAAGATTTGAAGAAGAAAATCGAAGCCGCCGGTGGAAAAGTTGAACTTAAGTAAGATTATACTTATATCAAGACCAGGTTTTAAGGCGTGGCAATCTTTATAAAGAGACTGCCTCGTCTTTCTTTTACTTTTTAACCTAAAGCCTCTGTATCTAGAGGATATTTTGATGGGACCATATGGAAAAGCTAAAAGTTAAAGATTTTAGTAAGTTCCAGGACAATTTCGAGCTGCCTAGTTTGCTTGATATTCAAACCCTTTCTTATGAAGAGTTCCTGCAAAGGAATGTGTCGACGGATAAGCGCAAGGATCAGGGTTTAGAAGAAGTCTTCCGCGAAGTTTTCCCTTTGGAAAGCTATGACGCGCAGATTCGCCTGGAGTACATCGGATACAATATCGGCAAAGAAAAATATTCCCGTTTCGAGTGTCAGCGTCGGGGAATGACCTATGCCGCTCCCTTAAAAGTTAAATTACGTTTAATCACGCCCGTTGACATCAAAGAGCAGGAAGTTTACTTTGGTGATTTCCCTCTCATGACGGATACCGGTACCTTTATCATTAACGGTGATGAGCGTGTTGTTGTTTCCCAAATCCAGCGTCCGCCGGGCGTTTCTTTTGAAGAAGAAACCCATCCGACGGGTAAAAGCATTTATTACGGCCGTGTTATCCCGTCCCGTGGTGCCTGGTTTGAAATCAAATATGATCTCAACGATGTATTGATTGCTTACGTTGATCGCCGCCGTAATTTCCCGGCCTCCCAAATTTTGCGCATCATGGGACTTTCCAATTCCGATGATATGCAAAAAATGTTGGGCGATCGTTATGAAAAATTAAAAAACACCCTCGAGAAGGATCATACCACGACCAAGGAAGAGGCGCTTTTGGATTTCTATCGCAAGATGAGACCGACCGAGCCTGCGACCGTGGAAGTGGCTGAAACATTATTCTTCCGTTTATTTTTTGATCCCAAACGCTATGACCTTTCTAAGGTCGGCCGTCACATTGTCAACCGTAAATTAAATACCGACGTGTCGATGGACAATCGTGTTTTGGATATCGAAACAGTTGTTTCGGTTATTAAATATTTAATCTCTTTGCGTGAAGGTGTTGGCGAATGTGATGATATTGATCACTTGGGTAATCGCCGTATCAAGTCCGTCGGTGAATTAGTCCAAAATCAAGTGCGTATCGGTTTAGCGCGTCTGGAACGTTCCATCAAGGAACGTCTGGTTGTCATGAGTTCTTTTGAGAATTTGACCGTGCATCATTTGATCAATTCCCGTTTATTCTCTAATCAAATTCAAGATTTCTTTGCCCGCAGCCAGCTGTCACAGTTTATGGATCAAGTCAATCCGCTTTCGGAAATGACCCATAAGCGCCGTATGTCAGCATTGGGGCCTGGTGGTTTAAGCCGTGAGCGTGCTGGTTTCGAAGTGCGCGACGTGCATCCAACCCATTATGGCCGTGTTTGCCCTATTGAAACGCCTGAAGGTCCAAACATCGGTTTAATCGCTTCATTGACCACTTGCGCCAGGGTCAATGAGTTAGGTTTTATCGAGACGCCCTATCGCCGAGTTGTTGACGGTAAGGTTTCAAAGAAGAGTGAATTCTTAACGGCCGACGTCGATCAGAACAAATATATTGCGCAGGCCAATTCACCGATCAATGAAGAGGGTAAATTCACTGAAAGTTTAGTGTCTTGCCGTTATAAGGGAGATTTTCCAAGAGTGGCTCCTTCCAAGGTTGAATACATGGATGTTTCTCCCAAACAATTAGTGTCGGTGGCTGCGGCCTTGATTCCATTTTTGGAACATGACGACGCTAACCGTGCCTTGATGGGTTCAAACATGCAGCGTCAATCCGTGCCTTTGATGATACCGGAAGTCCCGTTGGTGGGGACCGGTATGGAAGAAAAAGTAGCGCGTGATTCCGGTGTTGTTGTTATTGCCAAAGAAGCGGGCATTGTTAATAAAGTTGACGGTCGTGAAATTACCGTTGGTAAGACATCATATACGCTTAAGAATTTTCAACGTTCAAACGCCAATACTTGCGTGCATCAGCGTCCGTTGGTGAAATTAGGCCAAAAGGTTGAAGCTGGTCAAACCATCGCCGATGGTATCGGAACGCAAAATGGCCGTTTGGCTTTAGGCCGCAATGCCCTGGTTGCCTTCATGCCATGGCGCGGTTATAACTTCGAAGACGCAATTTTGATCAACGAACGCATTGTGCGTGAAGATGTTTTCACTTCTATTCACGTCGAGCGTTTTGAATGCGAATGCCGCGAAACCCGTCTGGGTAATGAAGAAATCACCCGTGACATCCCGAACGTCGCCGAAGAGTCCTTAAAGGATTTGACAGAAGAGGGTATTGTACGCGTTGGGGCAGAAGTCAAGGCAACCGATATTCTCGTTGGTAAGGTTACTCCTAAGAGTGAAAAAGAATTGTCTCCGGAAGAGCGTTTATTGCGTGCGATCTTCGGTGAAAAAGCTGCTGATGTGCGTGATACATCTTTGACATTATCTCCTGGTATCGAAGGTTTTGTTGTCAACGTGGAAGTGTTCCAGCGCAATGAACGTGGACGCAAATCCAAACAGGATAAGACCAAGGAAGCATCTGCCATCAACAAGATCAAAGAATACTATAAGCAAGAAATTGATATTATCATCAATGAAAAAGATGAAAAAGTGGCCAAGGCCATGGGTATTGATAAGAAACGTGTCGGTAAGTTGACACTGGATGATATTGAAGAAGGTACAGAAGGCCGTGAGGTCATGTCCTTTTATTTGGATAAGATCGCCGAGTTGACTGAAGAAGAATTTCAAGAAACCGAGCGTATCCGTCGTGGTGATGAGTTGCCAGCAGGTGTCCTCAAGCGCGTGGTTGTTTATGTGGCCACCAAACGCAAATTGCAAGTCGGTGACAAGATGGCCGGCCGCCATGGTAACAAAGGTATCGTTTCTCGCATCATGCCTGAAGAGGATATGCCTTTCTTGGAAGATGGCCGTTCCGTCGACGTTGTATTAAATCCATTAGGCGTTCCTTCTCGTATGAACGTCGGTCAGTTACTGGAAACCCATTTGGGCTGGGCTGCCAAATTATTAGGTTTCCATTGTGAAACCCCGGTTTTCAATGGTGCGACAGAACAAGAAATTCGTGATTTGCTTAAAGAAGCTGGCCTGCCGCAGGATGGTAAATCCGTTGTTATGGACGGGCATACAGGTCTGCCTTTTGAGCAAAAGGTCACGGTTGGTTACATCTACATGCTTAAATTGAATCACTTGGTGGATGA
>JABDGZ010000004.1 GCA_013285735.1 Candidatus Omnitrophota bacterium
ATTAATTGTCATGGGGAAAAATAAATAGTTGGAAATCTTTGAAGCAGTTTTATATTAACGGAAAGCCCGTCTTATTTCAAATCAAATAGTAAAAATTCGCAATTACTTTGGGTCGTCAATTGCACTTGAGCCTCTTTCTCAATCGAAGCTGCATCACCTGCTTCTAAACTATTACTGTTTATTGATAATGATCCGGAAATCATCTGAACCCATGCACCACGTTCTTTACCGATCTTATGAACAAGCTCATGACCTTTAGAAAGCCTTCCTCGAAAAACCTTTGCATCTTGATGGATCGTCACTGGAAAAGCAAGAAGACTATTTTGCTGATCCACCGGCAATAAATTTTGCTCATAAGCAGGTTTAAGATTTTTGGTGTCCGGCGTAATCCAAATTTGCAAAAAATGAGCTTCTTCTTTAGAAGACGCGTTAAATTCGCCATGCATCACCCCTGTACCGGCACTCATCTTTTGGATTTCACCAGGTTTTATAATGCCTTCATTGCCCATGCTATCTTTATGTTTTACTTGCCCTGAAAGGACGTAGGTAATAATTTCCATATCTTTATGCGGGTGAGATCCGAATCCCTGTCCCGGAGCCACACGGTCCTCATTAATCACGCGCAAAGAACGAAAGCCCATCCATTGAGGATCGTAATAATCCCCAAAAGAAAATGAATGATAGCTATCAAGCCATCCATGCTGAGCGTGACCGCGGTCTTTTGATTTTTTGATAAGGATCATTTTGTTGTGGATTCCCGCTTTCGCGGGAATGACAAAATTATTTTAATGCGCTTAAAAAATGTTCTGCATCTAAGGCAGCCATGCAGCCGGTTCCGGCGGAGGTGACCGCCTGACGATAAATTTTATCCTGCACATCTCCGGCAGCAAAAACACCTTCGACATTGGTTTTAGTACTGCCAGGTTTAGTTTTGATATAACATGTCTCATCTAATTCCAGCTGTCCTTCTAAAAATCCGGTATTAGGCAAGTGCCCTATGGCGTAAAATAAACCGCCTACGTCCAATGTAGTTTCAACATTGGTGAGGGCATTTTTAATTTTTAAGCCAGTGACACTTTTATCCCCCAAAACTTCCAGAGGGATGGTATTAAACATAATTTCAATCTTAAGATTATTTTTAGCACGTTCTTGCATGACCTTGGAAGCCCGCAACACATCACGGCGTACAATCATCAAGACCTTGGAGGCAAATTTAGTGAGAAAAGTTGCCTCTTCTACAGCTGAATCACCGCCCCCAACGACTGCCAAAACCTTATTGCGAAAAAACGGCAAAGCACCGTCACAAACAGCACAGGCAGAAATACCCTTCTGCCATAAATTTTCTTCGCCGGGCAGATGCATGCGTTTGGCAGTGGCCCCTGTAGAAACAATCAAGGCATTCGCCTGATACTCCTGCCCTCCAGCCCAGACTTTAAAAGGCCTTTGGGATAAATTTACTTTTTCGACAGTTTCAGTGACGATGCGTGTACCGCAATGTAGCGATTGTGCCCGCATTTTATCCATTAAAGCAGGACCAGAAATCTCTAAATATCCGGGATAATTTTCTACGTCAGTCGTGGTCGTCAACTGACCGCCTGCGGCGACACCTGCCGCGAACATCCCTTCAAACATCAAAGGATTTAATCTAGCACGTGCAGCATAAATAGCTGCAGTATGACCTGCAGGGCCGGAGCCAATAATAATTAAATTTTCCATAGATTAGAAAAATAGGGACGTCTCCCATTTATTAATTGGGAGACGTCCCTATTTTTTTATACTAAAAAACTATCCAGAATTTTTGATGGATCTTTTTTAACAGCTTTGTCTACCAGGTTATGCAGGATAACATCATAACGGGGTTTTTCTTTATTTTGAAAAAACAACCCAAAATACCGACGCTCTGCTGCCCCGTACTGAAACGCTTGGGCCAAATTCGAAGGGTCATGTTCAAGGACCTCTGTCTTATCTGCCAGACGGCGGTCAGGCTCAATACCATTGGGATGTTTTAAGAATGAAAACCAATTTGAATTCTTATGGTCAAAATTATTCGGATCAAAATGCGGACAACGTTGAGAAATATGCACAAAAGCAAAACCCGGATGATCAAAAGCTGTTTTCATCGTATTAGTCAAATGATCTGGAATCCAGTCTGCAGTTGACGCCACGAAAGACGCGCCCAATCCCAAAGCTACTGTAATAGGATTTAAAGGATTCAAATACGAACCCTGCGGCTGAGTGTTGGTTGGATGGTTTTGACGTGTCGTGGGTGACGTTTGATTTTTGGTCAACGCGTACATTTCATTGTCATACATCAAAAACACACATTTAAAATTCTTGTTGATGCCATGGATCAAATGATTACCCCCGATGCTCATCGCATCACCATCTCCGGCATGCACAAATAAATTCAAATCCGGACGGGCCAAGGCCACGCCTAAAGCGATCGGTATCGGACGGCCATGGATGGAATGCACGCCATAGGTATTAAAATAATTCGGTGCGCGTCCTGAGCAGCCAATCCCTGAAACATTCACTGTTTGGGAAGGTATTAACTGGCGGTCAACGATAAAACGTTTTAAACCCATGATAATACCAAAATCGCCACAACCGGCGCACCAGCGTGGATTTTCGGTATTCAACTCTTTAATAGTAATCGGCACTGGGGCCGGTTTAGATAATGTATCGGTCGTCATTTGAGGACCTCCTGAATTTTTTTCATAATGATTCTTGGACGCAAGGGCCGGCCGGTTGCTTCGGCAATCAGCGGATGAATGTCCTTTAGAGTTTCTGATCTTAATAATAAAGCTAATGGTGATGGCTTAAGCGCATCTCCATAAGCAACCTCCACCGTCATTACTTTTTTATATTTAGCAAAAATTTCCTTAAGCATCAATGGAAAAGGATACACCACGCGCAAATTCATGCCTGATGCCGGCACACCGTTCTTTTCGCACATATAAATAGCTTCTTCAATAGCCCCACGGCTTGAACCCCAACCTACGATCAAAACTTCATTCGAATCTTTACCGAACATTTCCGGAGTTGTCAGGGCACGGCGGACATGATGGATCTTTTCATTACGCACCGCGTGAGAACGCTGATGATTATCAGAGAAATAACTAATTTTGCCATTCTCATCCGTATTAAGTCCTGTGATACGGCGCATACCCCCCTCAGCACCTGGTGTGGTTTGCTGGGTTTTGACCATTTCAATAGGGCCAGTTAAACGCTTCATATGAAAACGATCAAAGACAAAATCTGGAATATCATCCACATTTTTCATCTGCACCAAAGGAAACTTGGCTAACACTTTATAACTGTTAGCTGTCTGGAAATCACTTAAGATAAAAACCGGTACGCGCAATTTTTCCGTCAGGTAACGGGCTAAATGTGGCGCATAAAAACAATCAATGATATTGGCAACACCGATGATGATCTTGGTATAATCGCCATGACTTCCACAAAGGGCTGCCAATACATCTGACTGTTCGGTTTTTGTCGGCATACCCGTCGATGGACCTGAACGCTGCACATCGATAACTATCAAAGGAATTTCAGCGGCTGTCGCAAAACCAATAAATTCTTGCTTCAAGGACAAGCCCGGACCTGAAGTTGCAGTCACTGCAGGCTGGCCAGCATAATAAGAACCAATCGCCGTACCGATAGCTGCAATCTCATCTTCAGCCTGATGTACAACCCCGCCATAAGCTGGAAAATTTTTAGCCAAGGTATGCATAATGGAAGACGCTGGTGTTATAGGATATCCTGAATACAATTTAATCCCGGCATCAATAATCCCCATGCTCATTGACGTATTACCGTCGATAAGTATCTGCTCACCATCTCGTTTATGGCTCTGCACCTCATAACGGAAGAATACCTTTTCCTTGGCCAATTGATAACCGTTATGATAAAGGGTAACGTTTTTGGCCATGATATCTTCTTTGAGCTTTTTGCCGAAAGTTTTCACAATCTCTTTTTGGACCATTTCCTCGTCCATATTATAGATATACGACAACATTCCTAAATAATGCAAATTTTGTCCCTTGCCACCTAATTCTTTGACAATGGTTTGGGATTCAGGATCAACATTAAAAGGAATAACACTAAGTCCCAATTTAGTACAGCGCTTGAGAACCATTTCATAAGAATCAGGGTTTGCTTCTTGATCCCCCATATCCAATAAAATCTTGGCATTGGCATTGAATTCATTATCATCAAGACGGCGATCCAAAACGATTTCATGTGCCGCTAAAATCAAATCCGTATCATTACCGATATTGGTGACGTCAAAATCCGCAAGACGGATAATAACACCTGAAAGGGCCGGACGGCTGCGGGCTGGCGGCGAAATTTCCGCAGGGATCATCGGCTCCACATAAACATACTGGCCCATGGCTACAAAAGCCCCCAGCAGGATATCCCCTGCTTTCTGGGCGCCTGTACCGGCATCCATGAGCAATTCAAATCTGGTTACTGGACGTTTTTCGAGTGACATAAATACCTCTTCCTTAATTTTACTTTTTTAAATGATACAAGATATGTGCCGTTTCCTTAAAATCCATATTAGAAAAACGGCCTATCTAAAGAAAATAATGGAGTTATATAAAAAATACCGTATTTTAATTACTATAGCACTGTGAATTGCTTTGGCAAGAAAAAATCAACTACTTTTTATCGCAGGACGTAATTCTTTTAAACTTTTTAACAAAGCTTTACTTCCATCGGTCACAGCGTCTTCTTGCAGCGGTTGCTCTTTTAAAAGATCATCCAAATCAATTTCAGATTTTATGCTAAAACCTGCATCCTGAATCATGCGCAAGGTGCGGGCATTGGTTGCCCCTTTAGCATTTAAATAGCCTTGCAAAAATAAAGAATTTGCCGGGTATAAAGCCATCACTTCCATGGAACGTAAATGCAATTCCCGTCCAGCAGCCACCCGGATTTCTGCTGATGGATTTAAAAATCTAAACAGACACAATATCCTTAAAATAAAATCAGGACTTAAATTTGATTCTGATGGTGACAAGAGATTGCCTTCAATCGGCACCAATAAATTAACCGGAATAGACTCTGCCTTCAAAGAACGCAGACGACGGGCCACGTCAATGATATCCGTATGCTCTTCCCCCATACCAACAATCATTCCGGAGCATACCTTAAGGCCTGCACTTTTGGCAGCCAAAAGGGTATTAAGCCGGTCAGCATAGGTATGCGTCGTACAAATCTGCGGGTAATGCGCTTCGGAAGTATTTAAATTATGGTTCAAACGGTCAAGCCCTGCTTGTTTTAATTGTACCGCCCCATCATTAGATACAAAACCCGTAGAAACACAAATTTCTTTACCAGGGAATTCGGATTTGATTTGAGCTAAAACGCGTTTCAGGCGATCAATGCGCGATTGAGAAGCCTGACGCCCGGCAAAAACCATGCAATAGCAGGACGCCCCTTTGGCATACGCTGTGCGCGCCTCCGAAAGCATTTCCTCATCGGATTTCATACCGTATTCTTCAATATCAGCCTTAGATGATTTAGCCTGGGCGCAATAATGGCAATCTTCAGGGCATGAGCCGTTTTGGGCATTGTTGAGGATATGCACACGCACTTCCTGGCCAAAATAAGTTTTACGCACCTGATACGCAGCATCTAATAGTGGCAAAATCTCAAGCGATGTATCAGACAAAATCCGCACGCACGCAGCATTATCCAACTCCTGGCCTTCCAGACTTTGACGGACTAATTCTGTATAAAAAAAGCGATCCATAAGAAAATAATATCACAGAAAAATGAGCAATTGTCAACAGTTCTATTGTTCTTGGTTGACAATAGATTTAAATATAAAATTTGCTTTTTGGGCTGGATGACATATACTTAATACATATGAATAAACCTATACACACCTTCCATGTTCCTGTTATGGGCACCGCTTTCTCCATAGACACCCCTGTTAAGGTGGCGCGCTATGGCATTCACTCAGTTATTTCCCTGGTGGATGACACCCTTATTGAGCAAATGCGCAAGTTTTATAGCGAAAAAGAGGGTGAAACCTATACCCCCATTACCAAATATGACGAAGATTTCCGTGCGCGGCGCATTACTGCGTATTTAGACCTGGTCAACCGTATTGTCCAGCGCCAATTTGCCGAACTCAAAGCTTCTGCTTTTGAGCCTGGTACTGAGATCACTAAATACTTTGAAATGCTTCCCAATGATTCTGTTCTCAAGGCTGCTTGGCGGCATATGCTTGTACAAACTGATCCTAAATTAAAAGCAGACCTGCAAAAGAATTTACGCGAGTCTATCAAGCCCGGTGACATCAACGTCAATATCATGACCAAGCTTGATCGTAATAATTATGATAATCAAGGTGCCCTAATGCCCGCAGAATTTTCTGACGCTCTTTCTGCCCTGCGCGGCTACGCCCAAAGCAATTTGCAGTCAGCCATTGTATTTTCCGCCGGTATTAACCGCCGCCTGTATACCTATGTCGAACAGTTTAAAGATTTTTATGCAGATGCAACCGGCAATATCAAAAAACGCATTGTTTTAAAGGTCAGTGATTTCCGTTCTTCCATCGTGCAGGGAAAATTCTTTGCAAAAAAAGGTTTGTGGATCTCCGAATACCGCATTGAATCAGGTTTAAATTGCGGCGGCCATGCTTTTGCTACCGACGGATTTCTGATGGGCCCAATCCTGGAAGAATTCCGTGCCAAACGCCAGGAATTGGTTTCAGAGTTATATAAAATATATAATGAAGCTTTAAAACTTAAAAATAAAGTTCCTTTTACCAAACCCCATGAAGTACGGGTCACGGCCCAAGGCGGTATCGGCACCTATCATGAAGACCGTTTCCTGCGGGAACATTATGGTCTTAACGCAACGGGTTGGGCTACACCTTTTTTACTTTGTCCTGAAGTCACTAACGTTGATCCTATCACTCTCAAAAAATTAGCTGACGCCGGCGAAAAAGATTTGTATTTGAGCGATGTGTCACCGTTAGGTGTTCCTTTTAACAGTTTGCGTGATTCTTTAAGCGATATTGAAAAAGACCTCAAGGTCATGAAAGGCCGCCCAGGTTCTGCCTGCCCTAAAGGTCACCTAGTGTCTAATACTGAATTTACGGATACACCGATTTGTACAGCCAGCCGTCAATACCAAAAACTTAAAATCGAAAATCTTGGCACCTTAAACTTAGATGAGACTGAGTACAAGAAACGTTTCGATGCCGTCGTCACCAAAGCCTGCATCTGCCATGATTTAGGCCAACCAGCCGTGACCATCAATGCCATTGAGACACGGGTTCCTGGGTTTACAGCTGTTTGCCCTGGGCCTAATCTTGCTTACTTTTCTAAAATTTCAACATTGAAAGAAATGGTCGACCATATTTACGGCCGCACTAATTTGCTCAATGACACACCACGCCCGAACATGTTCATCAAAGAATTAGGCATGTACGTGGATTATCTTAAGAAGGATATCACTAAATCGCTTGGGATCATGAACGATCAAAAGATTAAATATTTTACGGAATTTAAAAATAATCTTTTGGATGGCATTGAGTATTACCGCAAACTATTTCCTCAAATGACGGAAGAAACAATTGAATACCGCACCAAGACACTGAATGATCTGGAAGCTTGCCATCAACGCTTGATGGCAGTGGTGGAAGAATTTGCCCCGGTTTTTGCAGCAACGACCTTAGCTATCGTTTAACTATATATCTCTCCACCTTTTTCCTTAAATTCCTGGGACTTTTCCAGCATACCTTTTTCTGCAAACTCTCGTACATCTTGGGTGATTTTCATAGAGCAAAAATTGGGTCCGCACATGGAACAAAAATGGGCGAGCTTGGCTCCTTCAGCGGGCAGGGTCTCGTCATGAAAACTTTCAGCAGTTTCAGGATCGAGACTGAGGTGAAATTGATCTTTCCAGCGGAATTCAAAACGGGCTTTTGAAAGCGCATCATCCCAGACTTTAACACCAGGATGACC
This sequence comes from Candidatus Omnitrophota bacterium, assembly GCA_013285735.1. Lineage (GTDB taxonomy): Bacteria > Omnitrophota > Gorgyraeia > Zapsychrales > Fredricksoniimonadaceae > JABDGZ01. Next base: position 7,992 of record JABDGZ010000004.1, read on the forward strand.
TTTGGCTAAATCAGCCGCATGGGCTGCGATCTTGTAAGCCATGATCCCGTCTTTAACGTCTTTTTTATTGGGCAATCCTAAATGTTCTTTGGGTGTCACATAGCAAAGCATCGCCGTTCCAAACCAACCGATCATAGCAGCCCCAATAGCTGAGGTGATATGGTCATATCCTGGAGCCACGTCGGTGGTCAAAGGCCCCAAGGTGTAAAATGGCGCTTCATGGCAAATGGATAATTGCTTATCCATATTTTCTTTGATCAAATGCATGGGCACATGTCCCGGCCCCTCGATCATCACCTGCACATCATGTTTCCAGGCAATTTTAGTCAACTCACCTAAGGTTTCCAATTCACCAAATTGGGCTGCGTCGTTAGCATCAGCGATACTGCCTGGACGCAAACCATCGCCTAACGAAAAGCTGACATCATACATTTTCATGATCTCACAAATTTCTTCAAAATGGGTGTAAAGGAAATTTTCTTTATGATGGGATAAACACCATTTAGCCAGGATAGAACCGCCGCGGGAAACAATGCCGGTCATGCGTTTAGCTGTTAAAGGAATGTATCTTAATAAAACACCCGCATGGATCGTAAAATAATCAACCCCCTGCTCAGCTTGTTCAATCAAGGTATCGCGGTAAATTTCCCAAGTCAAATCTTCTGCCTTGCCATTGACTTTTTCCAAAGCCTGATAGATAGGCACCGTACCAATAGGCACAGGCGAATTACGCAAAATCCATTCACGGGTCTCGTGGATATTCTTTCCCGTCGATAAATCCATCACTGTATCCCCGCCCCAGCGAATCGACCAGGCCATTTTCTCGACTTCTTCGGCAATGGACGATGAAACAGCAGAGTTACCGATATTAGCATTGATCTTAACCAAAAAATTACGGCCTATGATCATTGGCTCAATTTCAGGATGATTGATATTCGATGGGATAATGGCACGGCCGCGTGCCACTTCATCGCGCACGAATTCCGGCTTGCAATTTTCACGAATCGCAATAAATTCCATCTCCGGCGTGATGACACCACGACGGGCATAATGCATCTGGGTCACGTTGCTGCCGGATTTGGAACGCAAAGGTTTCCTCACCGAAGGAAAACGGATAGGAGCTAAATCCACATCATTGTCCCGTTGTTTGCGGTAATGAGAACTAGGATCACTTAAATATTCAATGTCCCCACGCTCTAAAATCCATTTCAAACGAAGCTGCGGCAGGCCTTGGGTAATATCCACTTGCACTGATGGATCAGTGTATGGACCAGAGGTATCATAAAGCCTGACTGGCTGATTTGGTGTTATCTTACCGTTATGGTCCTTGGTATCAGAAAGTTCAATCTCACGAAAAGGTACCTGAATATCCGGGGAAGATCCTTGTACATAAACCTTCTTAGATCCGGACAAAGGTTCATAGGATAAACGATTAGCATCAGGCAACTGTTCCGATTTTAAAGCATTTAATGTCTGGGGGGTCATGAAAATCCTTAACTAAAAGAAGTACCGCATCCGCAACTGGATTTGGCTTTGGGGTTTTTGTATTTGAAACCAGATTCTTTCAAGGTATCTACGTAATCAATTTCAATACCATTGACGAACTCAACGCTTTCCTGATTAATAATGACAGTGATCCCCTTTTGTGCAAAATGAAGGTCATTGTCGTAAGGATTTTTTTGGAATTTCATTTCATATGAAAGCCCTGCGCACCCGCCGGTAACAACGCCAAAACGCAAGGCATAGCCCTGCTTGCCCTCTTTGAGCATCATCCCCTGGATCTTGGCCGCAGCCGCGTCCGTTAAAGTCACAATTGGTTTTTGATCAGTTTCCATACAATTTGAATATAGCATAGTTAGCCTTTTTAATCAACTGATGCTAAAGACCTCAGCTGCTTTTGCTGGGCATCGCTCATAGGGCCGATGATGGCGAGGTTTAAGCTTTGAGGATTTAGAATTTCTTTGGCAACCCGTTTAATGTCAGCACGGGTTACTGCCTTGATTTTTTTGATAACATCGCTCATACTTTTGACCTTATCGTTGCTGATAACCCCGCTGCCCATCCAAAGCATCTGGTCCATGGTATCTTCCAAACCTAATAAAAACTGCCCCATATAATATTCCTGGGCGCGCTTAAATTCATCTTCTTGAACACCACCAGCTGAAATCTTGGCCAAAACTTTCAAAATTAAATCTAGTGCAGCAACGATCTTGGAATTGTCGACACCAGCACGGATCATAAAAACACCGGTATCGTTCAAACTTTTGATACCGCTGGAAACCGAATACGCCAGCCCGCGCTTTTCACGCACTTCATTAAATAAACGGCTGGACATATTGCCGCCCAGGATAATACTTAACAGTGCCAAAACATAATAATCTTTATGATTGGTCTCATAAGCCAGATACCCAAGAGCCAAATGCATTTGCTCCGTCTGTTTGTGGTATAAATGTACTGTAGATTTCTCTTGAGTACGACGGGCAGGAATATAAGATGAATTTATAGACCCACTCAATTTTCCTAACTTAGCTGTCACCAAAGCCACCAGCTCTTCATGTTTCATCGAACCACAGGCAGAGATAACAGTATTAGCAGGAAGATAATGAGTCCGTTTAAAATCTTTCAAATGAGCTGTGGACATTGTACCTACTGTCTTTGCTGTACCCGCAAGGCTTTGGCCCAAAGGATGATCAGGCCACAAAAGCTCCTCAAGAAGTTCCCCCACATAATATTGCGGCAGGTCATGGTACATTTTGATCTCTTCTAAAATGACTGCGCGTTCTTTTTCTAAATCTTTCGGGGTGATTTTAGGAAAAAATGTAATGTCGGCAAGGATATCAAAAGTCTTCTTCCAGTGAGATGCAGGCACCTTGGCATAATAACAGGTCTCTTCTTCTGCGGTAAAGGCATTGAGATTGCCGCCAACACCTTCGACCAGTTGTTTTATTTCATCACAGGTATATTTAGCAGAGCCCTTGAAAGCTATGTGTTCTAAAAAGTGGGCTACACCTTTATTATCCCCTGTTTCATAACGGCCGCCGGCCGCCACCCAAACACCAATGGAAGCGCTCTCGCGATCTTTAAATTCCTGGGTGACAATACGTATTTGATTAGAAAGTTGAGTTATATGACGCATATTTATCTTAAGGCTTTGACCAACGAAGAAACGTAGTGGCTGACTGCAGGCACTAAATTCTTATTTCCTTTATTTTGTTCGATAACTCTTACAATAGCACTACCCACGATAACCCCGTCTGCCGCACGTCCGATTACCTTGACTTGTTCAGGCGTTGAAATGCCAAAACCGACACATACAGGTTTATCCGTAAACCGTTTAATATGATTAATTTTCTTAACTACCGTTTGGGCAACTGCTTTTTGAGTTCCTGTAATTCCAGTTAGAGAAACATAATAGACAAAGCCACTGGAGGCCTTGGTATTTGATTTGATGCGTTCATCGGTGCTCGTGGGGGCAACAAAGAAAATTGTTGAGAGATCATACCCCTCGGCCAAACTGCATAAATTTTTAGCTTCTTCCGGCGGTAAATCAGGAACGATCAACCCATCTATCCCTACATCAACACAGGCTTTAAGGAATTTTTCTTCCCCAAAACGTAATATGGGATTATATGATGTCATGAACGCAATCGGTATAGATGACTTTAGACGAATACGTTTGACCGTCTCTAAAATTTTCTTGACCGTTGTCCCCTTGCTTAAAGCACGAAAGAAAGATGCCTGGATGGTAGGACCGTCAGCCAAAGGATCAGAAAAAGGAATACCTATTTCAATGATATCAACGCCAACACCTTCAAGAGAAACAACCAAATCTTCTGTTGTTTTTAAATCAGGATCACCTGCGGTGATGAAAGCAATAAAGGCTTTACGCTTCTTAGTTTTCAGTTCTTTAAATTTTTGATCTATACGGTTCATAGAAACTGGATTCCCGCTTTCGCGGGAATGACAATATTGTTAAATAAATTGTGAAATTTGGTTCATGTCTTTGTCACCGCGGCCGGAAAGGCAGACGATCACTGTTGAATTCTTTTTAGCACGGCTGGCTAATTTTTGTAAATAGGCAATGGCATGGGACGTCTCCAACGCCGGAATGATACCTTCCAGGCGAGCTAAAAGCTTAAGCCCTTCGATGGCTTCTTTGTCTGTAATGGTGACATACTCTGCTCGTTTGCTATCATGATAAAAAGCATGCTCAGGACCAACGCCAGGGTAATCCAATCCCGCGGCAATAGAATGCGCAATTTGTATCTGACCGTCATTATCTTGCAGTAACATGCTTTTACTGCCATGCAAAACACCAACAGCGCCTTTATTTAACGTCGCAGAATGTTCATGCGTATCAACCCCATGGCCAGCTGCTTCCACGCCGATCATCTTTACTGTCTTATCATTATAAAATGCATGAAACAAACCCATGGCATTACTGCCGCCACCGACACAGGCCAAAAGATAATTAGGTAATTTATTTTCTTTGGCTAAAAATTGCTGACGGGCCTCACGGCCTATCACTGACTGAAAATCACGCACCATGGCCGGATACGGATGAAAACCTGCCACCGAACCAATAATATAAAAAGTATCTGCCACATTGGTCACCCAGTCCCGCACCGCCTCATTCATGGCATCTTTAAGCGTTTTAGAACCGCTTTCAACAGGGATAACTTGCGCACCCATTAATTTCATGCGATACACATTAAGTGATTGGCGTTTAACATCTTCAGCACCCATGTACACGATGCACTTCAAACCAAACAAAGCTGCCGCCGTGGCTGTGGCAACACCATGCTGGCCAGCACCGGTCTCGGCAATAATACGGGTCTTGCCCATGCGACGGGCAACCAGGATCTGTCCTAAGGTATTATTGATTTTATGAGCGCCAGTATGCAGCAGGTCTTCGCGTTTTAAATACACCTTGAGTGTTTTTAAATGCGCGCTTAAACGGCGGGCAAAATATAAATTCGTAGGTCTTCCGGCATATTCCTTAAGATAAGATTCAAATTCTTTTTTGAAAGTCTTATCTTTCTTAATAGCCTGATACTGTTTTTCTAATTGGGCCAAAACCGCCATCAAGGTTTCAGGAGCAAAGCGCCCACCAAAAGAACCATAGTAACCATTTTTATCCGGCAGCAATTGTTTCATTACTTTATTTTTCATACCCCGTCATCGTCATCACTGAATTCATAATCCCAATCGTACCGGTAATGCGCAGCGGCCATTTATGCTTGGAGCTGTCAAACCAGATTTTGTACCGCGTCGGTTGGCTTTGCATATAATAACTATCATAAGATTTATCACCTATTTTGAGCACCTCACGCCTCACTAACTCAATCTTTAAATCCTTAGTCGGCAAGGTCATATTAAGGACATCTCCTATTTTAAATGACCCTTGATTGCGATACCGGTAAATAAAGCCATAAATATTGTCAACGTCCCCTGCTTTGTTAATGATCTGCTGGGTAGTGCGCCCCCGTTCAGTCTTAGTAATGATGATCTCTCCCTTAGAAGGAATATACTCTTCCAAGGTTTTCCCTTGCCCAAAAATGCTTAAACTAAAATTACGTTCCACAAACAATGGTTTATACGTCGATGGATCCACATAAATATCTTCTTCATCCGAAAAATTCTTGCCATTGGCCTTAAATACGATCAAAATTGTTTGAAGACCTTTATACTCTTTAGGGCCAACCATCTTCAAGCGCGCCTCACCATCAAATCCCATTTGACGGATCGAATAATAAATAGTCTCTGCCCGCAATGGCAATGAAAAAACGCAGCAGAGAAAAAATACTGTTATGAAAGAAATTCTATTGAACATCGTAATCCTTAAGGAACGCCTCTAAAACCCTGGCTCCATTATGCAATGTTTTAATTTCCGCATATTCGTCATTAGCATGAATGACCCCATGACTGCCCCAACCAGTGGAGAAAGCAGGAATACCGTAATCTTGAAAAAAGGTGATCACCGTGGCTCCCTGACTGCCTTTCAAATTCGCTTTAAATCCCATCTTCCGGCAGGTATCCACATAGGTTTTGACAAAAGGATGTTCAGGGTCAATCCCGTAAGGCTTTTGAGAATCATCAATGATGACCTTAAAATCCTTAGTCTCTTGAGCAACAATACTTTTAACTTCTTTTAAAATCGCTTCAGCCTTCATGCCCGGCATAAAACGGATATCCAAGGCAAACTCGCAAAAATCCGCCACCATGTTAACCTTGTCCCCACCACGGATCGTACCGATATTCTTCGTCGGAGGAACAAGCAAAGGATGCTTTTTATATTTGAATTGATGTTTCTTTAAGCGATTAATCACCCGTGCCGCAATTTCAATAGCATTAATGCCCAGCCAATTATATGCCCCATGCGCTTTTTTCCCAAAAATCTGCACCCGGCAATGAAAAAGGCCTTTTTGGGCAATAATCGCATCAAATTCTTCAGAATCCGTAATCAAGGCAACCTTGGGACGCAAAATACCTTTTTTCAACAAAGGAATGATACCTAATTTGCTTCCAGTCTCCTCGTCAGCAGTGGCAGCAAATACAATATCTCGTTGAAGACGCACGCCATCTTCGACCAAACTATGCAAGGCCTCCATACCCACCGCGCAATTGCCCTTATCATCACTGGCTCCCCGGCCGTAAATACGGCCCTTATGTATCTGGGCGCCTAACGGATCGAATTTCCAGCCTTCACCAAAAGGTACGGTATCATAATGCGGTGTTATTAAAAGCGCTTCACGAGCGGCCTTGGCACGAGGCCAAGTACCCTTAAACGTTGCTATCACATTTGGACGATTTTTAGCGAATGAATGTATTTTAATATCCAACCCGATAGCTTTTAAATCACGGGCAACAAAATCAGCTACTGCCACTTCGTTACCAGGTGGATTAACGGAATTAATTTGCAAAAGTTTGGTGGTAATCGCAATCAAACGTTCTTTATTGATCATAATATTTTATCCTAATATTCCTTTTGCCTTTTCTTCACCTTCAATACGTTTAAAATCTTCATAATCCACAAAAACAATTTGGGGCTGCTCGTGGCTGATTTTAAGCATTTTGGGCATATGTTCTTTGATATTCTGAAAAGCGATATATTTAAATTCTGTATTACATTCAGGACATTTTAAAGTGTCTATTTTTAAATCCATGTGTTTACAATTGGCACAGGTGCCTGATAAAGCACCATAGGTCATCAAATGAGTTTTAAGCTCATCAAGGTAAAATTTCTTATAAATTCGGAAATATCTATCCGGCATGGGGGATATTATAGCATCAATGGCAGGGTTGTCGACCCATAAAAAAACCGACATCAATCATCTATTTTATTTTTTGTCTGGCGTGCCCCGGAAAAAATCCAGCGGGCCTTAGCACAACGGATGATTTCTGTCGGTTCTACTTTATTTATACCACCTAAATCGAATTTTAGCAAGGAGAAGTCTTAAATATTTTACTTTATTATTCCTAACAGCGCCGGGACATTCTGAGTTGTTACAGGTTTAATACTGCGGATGATTGAGGTTAATCCATTCAAATTCATCATGGCACGGTCCTGATATTGAGCCGCAAGAGGCATGCCCATACCATCAACCTTGATATTCATCGTCAAATTTTCATCGCTCAAGTTGATACCACCAAGATCTGCCTCATGATGAGCCACAGCCGTCGCAGCCCTGTCCCTAGGGCTTGAAAAAGCATCTGTGGCAGCCAATATCAAATCATTTAAATCACGAATTCTTTTTTCAAGATCTCTAATCTTATACTTTGACTCCTTCCAAGCAATCGCCGTATTGACATCTTCTAATGCTTTTTCAACATTCTTTTGATCTTGACGAATATCACTAGCACTCCTTGCGCTACTAAAGAACGCTCCTAAATTCTTCACGAAATTCATATTCTTTGATTCACTTTCAAGCGCCTCTTGTCTTCTTTTTAATGACATCCTCTCTAACTCTAAATTTTTCTCAATATCAAGATTTCTTATGTTTGCTTTATAGCCTGCTTTATAATTATTCTTGAACATTTGTCTTCCGGTAGCATCTATTTTTACCTCCATTCTTCTATTCAGTTCTTTCTGAGCATCTAAATCCCTTTCTGCATCTAGTAGACTTGCATTCAACATATCAACCGCCCCCGTTGTAGCCGCAGCTGATGGTGGGGTAGGAGTTGAAGTAGGCGCAGCTGGAGGCGCATCGGGAATCTTAGCTAATAATTCATCCACTTCGCTCTGAAAATGAAGGATTGATATTCCAAGCTGATCAATCTCTTCGTGAGCTATAACCTCTAGTGTTTGTAAAACCCTTTCACTCGCCTCAATCTGCCTGTTGCTCTCGTCTAGCAGGGTTTCAATATTTGCTAAATTCTTTTTCATCTGCTTTCGAGTCTTTACTCTTATAAAAAGCCCGGTTAATTCATCAAAATTAAAAGGAAAACCTTGACCCCATAACGAGATACCCATCGCATCAACATAAGATCTTCTTTCGTCTTCATCCGCTTTTCTTTTAGCTTTCAAATAATCAATTCTTTTAGCTTGGTCCTTTATCCTCTCTAACCTATCGTTTACTTTATAAATACCCACCTGAAAATCACTGATTCGACCGGTAAGATTTTGAAATTGGCCTTTCAAAATACCATCCATATCATGACCCTGCGCTTCTCCCAGCCTTTCCTTCGCAGCTTTAAATGTTTCTTGGGCCTTTAAAAATTTTATGTCTACAGACTCGCCCGTGCCTTCCCGAGCTTCTGCCACTGCCGCGACATCAACCTTACCTGCTGCAGCAACTGCCCTCCCGCCCAAAACCTGCGCATCGGTAAGGTGAGCAAAGGCCGTATGACTGGCAAAAACCGTCAATAAAACAGTCGCTAATGCAAATCTATGCATATTATTTCTCATATTTCCCAAAAAAACAGCCACTCTTGCCTTGAAAGGACTTGTATTAATCTGCTCTTCAACCACCTGTTTCATCCCACCTGAAAAATATTTCCTTGGTATTGTTTGGCCATCGGGAATGGCATCTTCTTTAATATAATTGAACACACCTTTCTTGTACGCCCTTAAATATTGCTTATATATTTTTTCCATCGCTTGCGGGTCGCTAAGCTTCTGCCCCGCGATCCGGGACCTATTGGCGAAAACTTGCCCTAAAAGACTTTGTTTAAGTGTCTTTTTAAACCATGTTGCCATGATCTCAGCGTTATACACTTGACGGACCGCAGCAAAACTCTTGCCCTCATTAACTTCCTTTTCAATAGCAGGAATAATAATTTCACGGACAATTGCTAAAGCCATCTGGGTCTTGGCATCTTTACTGGTATCCGGGATAGTTGAAATATTACCGAATTGTTCTTTATTTTTATCAATGGCCATATAATCCTGCTCAAGCATGACCTTCAGATGACTGTCTACCAAAAATGCTGTGTCACCTTTTTGATAAATATCCGCTTTATCAGCAACGATCCATACTTTGTTAAAAGTATTAACGCTGATATTGGTAGTGCCAAAACGGGCTTGGGCCTGTTGGTAAACCTCACTCCAAAACTTCTTGCCTAATCCGCTTTCCGGATAAATTAAAGATGCTGTGAATTGTTTGAGGATATAATCTTGAGCCAAAAGATCACGGCCCATTTCAGTTTGTCCAAAAACTTTAGGAATGATACGCTTGGACTCATAAGGAGAAAGATTCACCCACATATCCGAATTCGGCATGGTAAGTGCAACCAAAAAATATTTAATAATTTTATTAAATTCTTCTTTTTCAACGCTATCCGACATAGGGGTTTCGCCACGATCCATAATGAAGTCAAAATTAAACGGATCTTTGAGATTGATCTTAAGCCCTACCATCTGTGGTGGTTCAAAATGACGGGTAATATGAATCATCTGGCCCGGAGCTGGCATGACAATGCTCACCTGAGCATAACTGGGCTGGGCTGGAAGCAAACCAATGAATGCGACCAAAACGACAGAGACAATAAAACGAAATAATGAGGTCTTTTTAAATGTAATAGTACTCATTTTTGCTCTTAATATTATTAATAAAGTATTTAGGCAAAGTATAACATCTATTGTATAAGAATGCCAAAAAGTTAATGTTGGGATGTCTGCGAAATTACTGCGGGATGCGCTTGCCTATTTTTGATAAAATTTGACTGTAGTTGCACTCGCTGGATATAAGATAGTATTCTTTCATATGCCAGCTAACAGGTTCACGATTAAATAGATCAACTTCAACAGTATCTAAAACCTTACCATCTGAAATCCGGCGAAGATCAATCCCTGCCTTACGGATAATAGGCCAGCTTCCGGCAAAATCCCATAAATGGCAGCGCAAAAAACAACCAATCCCCCGGCCAATGGTTGGCCAACAGAGATTAACCACTGCGCAAGCATGGATCATGATATGAAAATCTCTATCATTCCAAAAAAACTTATCAAAAAATGTGTCATTGCAAAAGAATATGGATTGGGCAGACAATTCTTCATCTAAAGGAACGATCTTAGTTTTAATTTCTTTAGGGCCAAAAGCATCTTGGACAAAATAGGCTTCAGTACCATCGCAATAAAAAAGTTCATTGAGCATAGGAAAATACACAACGCCCAGCCACGGCTTTAAATCCTTAATTAACCCGATAGAAACGCCAAATAAAGGCATGTGATTAGCATACAGACGTGTCCCATCAATAGGGTCCACGGCCCAGATAAATGAAGTCTTATCAAGGCGCTTTTGCTCCAAGTATTCAGCAATACCTGGATCTTCCTCATCGATAAGAATATGCCCGGGGTCTTGCAAAAAATCACTGAGCCGCTCGCGGGCTAACTTTGAAATGGCCTTGTCAGCCAAGGTTATAATGGTGTGATCTTGCTTTAACCCTGGCTCGCTTTTACCCATCAAATTCAAAGCAATGCCGCCTGCCTCGCGAGCCAAGAATAACATGCGTTCTAAATAAATATCGGAAGAAATCATGATGTTGGGTAAAATAAGGCCATGCTGTTGGTAAACCCGTGCAGAAAATTAATGCCCCCTACCGGGCCGATTTCCCCTGCACAAAAAAATCCCGCTGCCGGCACAGGGCCCAGGTGATGCTGGATGATCTTGATATCATGGTCACGCTCTTTAAATAAATTAACACCGCGCCCATTGCATGAAAAAACAAAAGCCCCATGAGCAGCAACAGCTTGCTTTTTAGTTTTATATTGTTTTAATAATTCATGCAAATCTTCTTGTGCTGTCTTGGCATCACGCACATGAAATTGGATGGTCTGCCCCACGTGCATATGATCCCCTACCGCACCAGCACCGCTTTGAGGTTCAACCCCCATCACGCCGCGGATTAAAAAATCACCCCGTTTAAATTTATCTTTGTATTCATCCATGGCGATACCAATAAAAATAGCTTCGTGGGCTAAATGACGATCATAGTCCGTGCCTTTATTCAATACTTCTTCTAAAACTTTATAAAAAGGCCGTCCGGCTAATTCATAAATAATGTTGCGTTCAGCGCGAGTCACAATGAATGTTTCTCCAATGGGCCGGCATCCTTGAGATACTACGGTTTCCACCCTCAGATTACCTGTAAGGCAAACACCGACAAGACCTTCCCGCATCACTTCCCCATCCAACATTAATATGTTTTCTCCAGGTTCGGAAGCTGCAGAAGCTAAACCTCCCACGATAGGCATTCCGGGGTACGCTTGATTTAAACCTGCCAAAAAAGCATTGCCATCAAATGCAAAAGGATCAGCAAATACGACAAAGTTAGGTTTTTCGTTCGGATATACTTCAAAAAAATTATACCAATCCTCCTTGTTCTTTATGGCTTCCAACACAGGCTGAGTTAATGCAAAGGGTGTAATTTTTACCTGCGGCAGGCGCATCAGCATCAAAGATGCCGACGGACGACCTTCAATCTCGCGCTCAGCACCGATGATACCGGCACAGGTACAGCAGATCAAATGACGCATCTTCCCCTGGGCCTTCAAGGCATGAAATAATTCCAACGGGTCATAGGGCGGCCAGGGACAAACATATAAAATCCCTAAGTCAAAATCACCCTCAATTCCCATTAACAACTCGGAAATGATTTGAGGCACATTATTTGCTTCAGTGATGCGATTGGTGAATTCCATAAGTCCATTATAAAATGTTGAGGAACAATTGCAATAAGGGTGGTAGTTATTTTGCAGAAGATCGAATCATGAGAATGGGGATGTCGGTGTGGTGACGCAATTTGTCTGCTACCGACCCTAAAATCATATCTTCTATAAACTGATGCCCATGGGTGGCCATGGCAATAAGATCACATCCTTCATCTTGAGCAACGGCTAAAATACCGTCTACAGGCTCTTTACCTTGCACTAAAATCGCTTGAACCTTAAAACCGTCCTTTTTCAAGCTGGCACCTACTTGGTCTAAATATGCTTGATCATTTTTAATTTCTTCAGAATCAGCCAAATTTAGCTGGTCTTGCAACTGTGCGGCAAAACCATCTGCCACATGAACCAGGACCAACTTGGCATGAGTCAATGTGGCCAGTTTACGGATATGCAGCAGGATCGTTTCATCCGTCGCTGAATTATCCAAAGGGATGATTATTTTTTTATACACTTAATTCTTCCACTTGATAGAACACCCCATGGAAGGGGTTTGCTTAGCAGCAATCGGACGACCAGCAGCCATATTGTTCATGGCTTCTTTTAATTCTTCACGGGTGACCGCCTCTTCGTCTTTCCAATTATCATCAATGCGTCCGTGATAGACGAGAGTTTTATTTTTATCAAACAAATAAATATCTGGTGTGCATTGGGCCCGAAAGCTATCTGCGACCTGCTGTGTTTCGTCAACAAGGTATGGAAAATCAATACCTAACTCCTTGATCTTCAGGATCATTTTATCAGGAGCATCATCGGGAAAATCAGGATTGATATTAGGATTAATGGCAACACTGTTAACCCTCATCCCACGGCCATACTGGGCCAAACGAATAACTCTGGACCAGACAGCCAAGGCATAGGGGCAGTGATTGCAGGTGAAGACCACCAATAAACCACGCTCGCCAAAAAGCCCCGCAGATGTATAAGATTTACCGAACGCGTCTTTTAATTCAAAATCCGGTATGATGGTGCCTAAAGGGATTTTGATAGATTCTAATAGAGCCATTTGATTAACCTCCAATTTTCATATAAACTAATCTGTCATTGCGAGGAGCCATGACATTAACCATTATAAGTTCGAGGTACTTTATGTCAAGATTACTGATTCAGCAATATGAAATAGGCCCCCTCAATAATTTTCTTTATCTTTTAGGTGACCCTGAAACAAAGGAAATGGCCATCGTTGACCCTGCCTGGGATGTGGATTTTCTCTGCAAGGAGGCCAAACGCCTAGGTTACAAAATCACCAAGATTTTCCTAACACATGCTCACCCTGATCACGTCAACGGCCTTGATAAACTTTTATCCATACATCAAGTGCCCGTCTATATTTCAAAATATGAATATTTAGCCCTACGGCCACGCGTGACAGGTCTTGTAGATGTTACAGAGAAAGATAAACTATCGGTCGGAAAAATCAGCTTCGATATCCTGCACACGCCGGGCCATACCCCAGGCTGTCAATGCTTCCTCGCCCAAGGGCAACTCATTAGCGGGGATACTCTTTTTATCGATGGATGCGGAAGATGCGATCTGCCAGGCAGTAATCCTACAGAGATGTACAACAGTTTATACAACATCGTCATGAAACTGCCTGATGAAACGATTGTTTATCCAGGACATAATTACGGCGAAACTACCACCGACACCATAGGCCATCAGAAACAAACCAACCCTTATTTGCAATGTAATAATCTTAATGAATTCCTGGTTGAGCGGATGGGACTATAATTAATCCTGCAGTTGAAGCGAGCGGATCATTTCGTTAACATACAAACCATCCTCGGAGTATTTATTCATGTCTCCCAAAAAGGTCAGGATATAGACTTGAGTGCTGCGTAGTACCCAGGCATTGACCATTTTTAAATGGTCAGGCTTGGGCGCGTCTATGGCCATCTTATGGCCTTCACGCCAACCCCAGTGAAGATCTTTGTCCTCGACAATTTTGATACTTTTTCCGAATACTGCTGTCATTTGCTTTTTAACGATGGTCGTGTACTGGGCCAAATTGAAAATACTGCCTGGCACCGGCTGAACAGTCACGTTAAAATTTTCCTGCAACACATCAAAAGCTGTATCTTTGGGACGCATGAATACCACGGCCACATCTGCCCGTGGATGAATGATCACCTTCCAGGTCTTAGGATATTTGATGGAGAATTTATACTGGTCATCTTGGTAGACATTAAACTGAAAAATAAAATACACATAAAATCCCAACGCAGCTAAAAGAAGAAAGCCAGCTGTTGAGGCAATGCCGATAAGTATGTTCTTTTTGAAAGAAGCTTTCATTATATAAAGATTCCGGCTTACGCCGGAATGACATTACTAATTATAGAATTTCCTACCCTGATTTTTCAAATCCAAAATATACGCACATGGTTTAAAACGGCCATCTTTGAAACGTGCTTCCAATTTTTCCATTGCTTCCACTAACTTGTCTATACCCATCGAATCGGCATAACGTAAAAGACCACCCCTAAACGGCGGGAAGCCTGTCCCCATGATCATACCGATATCCACGGCATCAGGCCCATCAACCACTTTCTCCTGTAAAATCATAGCAGCCTCATTGATCATGACAAACATCATCCGTTCGATCGATTCCTCTTCTGAGACACCGGCACCTGTTTTCACGAGGGCCTGTACTTCAGGATTGACCACGCGTTCTTTACCATGGATATAAAATCCTTTTCCGGATTTCTTACCAAGAAGTTTCTTAGGAAGCACCTCGTCAAATATTCTTGACGGCTTAAAACGCGGGCCTAAGCCCGTCTCCAAAATATGAAGCACCTTGACCCCTACATCCAAACCAACCTCGTCGGATAAGGTAAAAGGCCCCATGGGCATGCCAAAGTTGGTAGCAAAACGGTCAATGCTTGTGATAGAGCCGCCTTCATCTAAAAGACGTCCTGCCTCATTGATATACCCTAATAAAATACGATTAACTAAAAAGCCAGGCGCATCTTTGACAATCACCGGCGTCTTACCGAGTTTCTTGGCAAAATCTAAAGTTGTGACCAGGGTTTGCTGTGAGGTGTATTCTGTCGTGATAATTTCAATCAATGGCATGCGGTGTACTGGATTAAAAAAGTGAAAACCAATCACCCTCGAGGGATCTTTAGAAACACGTGCCATCTCTGTCACTGATAACGATGAGGTATTCGATGCCAAAATAGCCTTATCAGATAACACATTGCTGACTTCTGCAAAAACCTTTTTCTTAACATCCATATTCTCAACAACAGCCTCAATGGCAATATCAACGCTCGCAAAACCGCTATAATCTACTGTCCCTGAAATCATCGCCATTTTGGCAGCCACATCATAGGGCTTTGCTTTCTTTCTTTTCATGGCCTGCGCGTAAACATCGTAAGCAGCCTTAAGACCCTTGGCAATAGCGTCTTGATTGATATCTTTAAGCCGCGCCCAAACGCCGCGATCACTAAATAACTGGGCAATCCCTCCACCCATAATTCCAGCCCCAATAACCGCACCCTTGGCAATGGGCATGGGCTTGACATTTTCAGCACCGGGAACAGTCAATTTCTTATATTTCTCTGTTAAATAAAATAAACTCACCAGATTTTTAGATATCGACGTGATAGCAAGGTCCGCAAACGCGCTGGATTCAATATCTAAGGCATGTTCACGAGGCAAATACAGGGTCTTTCTGATCACCTCTACTGCTTTGAGCGGAGCTGGATAAAAACCTTTGGTAGCTTTTTGGATAGACTTGATTGTTTCTTTATAAACCACCATCTGCCCCAGAGGATTTTTTTCTAAAAACGCAGGGAGACCTTTTAAGGCCACTAGTTTGAAAATACGTTTATTCGGTTGAGAGGCAATTTCCTCGACAAACTCAGCCACACGTTCTGATAAGCCAACCGTTGGGTAAAGCCTGTCAGCCAAGCCGCATTTAAACGCAGCTGAAGAATTAATAGGACTCGCAGAAACAATCATTTTTAATGCCTGTTGAAGCCCAACCAGACGCGGTAAACGATAGGTGCCGCCAAATCCCGGCACAAAACCTAAATTAACTTCGGGAAGACCAATGCGGATACGATCATTGAAAGTCATAACCCTATATCGGCAAGCCAAAGCTAACTCACATCCGCCTCCTAATGCCACCCCATCAATCACAGCTACCGTCGGATACGGCAAGTCTTCTATCTTATCCATGACCCGCTGACCAGCCTGGGCTTTTGATTTACCATCAGCATGTTCAGTGATATTTTCAATTTCCTTGATATCAGCACCAGCAATAAAAATATCCTTCTTGGCGCTTTGGATGATTAAAACTTTAAGGCTTTTATTTTTTAGATCATCAAGCATTTTATCCAAAGTCAAAAGTGTAGCAGAATTTAAAACATTGACCTTGGAATCCGGCTGATCAAAGGTGATCGTACCAATATTATTTTCTTCTTTATAAAAAACGGACATAAATTATCTCCTGTTTTATCTTTCTAAAACCACTGCAGCACCCTGACCACCGCCGATACACAAAGACACGAGACCAGCATTGAGATTATTACGGTTTAAATGTTTGAGCATGGTTAAAATCAATCTGGCACCTGTCGTTCCCACCGGATGTCCTAAAGCAATAGCCCCGCCATGAACATTTAACTTGGCTGGATCAATCTGGCCGGTATAACCTTCGTAGCCAAAATCTTTAGCGAATTTATCTGAGGCCAATGCACGCTCGCAGGCGATAATCTGAGCTGCAAAAGCTTCGTTGATTTCAATAGCTTGGCATTCAGAAAGCTTCATACCAGCCTTCTTCAAGGCTTTTGGTATGGCGTGTGCCGGTCCAATGCCCATGCGATTAGGCTCAACCCCGGCCATGGCAAAACTTCGGATATACCCTAATGGTTTCATACCAAGTTCTTTGGCGCGTGATTCGCTGACAACTAAAAGGGCACATGCACCGTCGGTAATCTGAGAAGAATTACCAGCCGTCACTGTTCCTGTACCCCGTTCGAAAAATGGTTTTAATTTGGCCAGCGCTTCTATGGTCTGTCCCTCACGTGGGCCGTTATCATCGACTACTGCTTCTTTATATTTAGGTCCTGGAATTACAGGTACAATTTCTTCCCGTAAAATCGCCCGTGCGGCTATCGCTTTTTGATGAGAGGCCAAAGCAAATTCATCCTGTTCCCGGCGGGTAATACCAAACTCTTTGACTAATACCTCAGCTGTCTGCCCCATGTTCAGGCCGCATACCGGATCAGTCAGCCCTAACTGCAGCCCTATTTTGGGTACTAAAAAATGATGCGGCCGTATTTTGGCAAAACCCTGCAATTTTTCCGGCAGGGTCTTGGCCCGTGAAATTCCGGTTAAAATTTCCTGATACTCTTTAGATAAAAAAAATGGGATATTGCTCATGGACTCGGTGCCGCCGGTCATATAGCAAGAACCTTCCCCTGCCCTGATTTTAATGGCTGCATTAACAACCGCTTCAATACCAGAGGCACAATTGCGATGCACGGTAACCGCAGGTACGGTTTTTGGGATTCCGGCCAGCAAAGCAACCACACGGGCGATATTAGCTGCATCCGCAGGCTGCCCCACACATCCGATGATCACCTCATCAATCAAGTTAACATCCAAACCCATACGCTCAATCAATTCACGCACGGCAATACGCCCTAATTCCTGGGCGCTCAGATAATTAAAATTCGCCCCCATTTTGGAAAACGGGGTACGTATACCATCGACGATCGCTATTCTTTCCATAATTTCCCCTCTCTATACCTTCGGTCTTATGTCTATTATACGCTTCTCTTTATTAGCCGTCTCCAATTCCAGACGCTTGACCATCTCATCCAAGGTAATAAACTTGATCTCATTGGGTGCAACTTCAGTCGCTCCGGTTAATTTGTCTTTGATTACTTGGCCAAGGGTGCTTTGATTGGCAGCTGCTTGGGCCGTCACATACACCACCATCTCATCAACTTCATACGGATCGTTTTTGTGTTTACGTATCTCCAACTGCCATTCATCGACCTGCTGTATCTCATTGAGCACTTCGGCAAAATGACTTAAATTAACCAAGGTCCCTTTGACCTTGGAAAGCTGAATATCCTTATTATCAGACAAACGCGTGATGTCCGAAGATAAACGCAGGGTATGGCGCCCGCAATAAGGACAAGGCTCATGGGTAATGCCGCCTTTAACAAAATCCCCGGTACGATAACGCAAGACCACACTGGCACGTGAATCCAGACTCGTATAAACTAATTCGCCGTCTTCACCCTCATTCTTGACCTCACCGGTCGCAGGATCAATGATTTCAAGAATTTCTTTGTCCGGATAAAGATGATAGCCGCTGGATAAATGATTTTCCGCGGGACATTCAGCCCAAGCAGTCCGCGCCTCAGTAAAACCATAGGTACCAAAAATAGATACATTTTGAGCACCCTGAGCACTTAGCATATCTGATAATTTTTGCTTATAAGCTGGTGTAACCTTGGCTGCACCCAGCACAATTTTCTTTATAAAAGACAAGTCATGCCCTTTTTCCTGGGCGAAACGTATCAAATGATAAATGTAGCTTGGCACACCCAGAATGGCCGAAGGCTTGATCCTCATTAAAGCTGTTAAATTGCCCTCAGTACCCATGACTTTTCCACCACCGGTAGAAAGCGCAAAAACACCTGCCTCAATAGCACCAAAAAAAGTCTGCCAAAAAGCCAAATGCGGAGCAAAGGGAAAAAGATTCATGATCCGCTCATCCCCTTTGATGTCAAAAAGCTCAACCATGCGAGCACCGGATACATACAGATTATCCAGGTCATAGCGGCTGTACATAAAGGCAACCGGAGCATTGGTGGTGCCAGTGGTAAAGGTCATAAATATCGGACGGTATTCTTTAGCCAAGTCATCTTCCAGACGCTGACCCTGTAACATGGACTGGGCCGCACGTATCAACAGCTGTGATTTAGGCCAATGCCGGCCAATCTTTTCACGATCGGGCTGCAAGATAAAATCTTTAAATTTTTGCGGATTGTCTTTAGAAATTAAATCGGATTTACTAATAAAAGGGATGTGTTTTAAATCTTCCCTGGTACGGATTTTCCTGGGGTCAATTTTATTGTCATCAAAAAGCTTTTGGTAATAGGGGCTAAAAGGATAAACGTGGGTGTTAATAAAAGAATGCAGGTGCTGGTTCTGTAACTCCTTGATCTGACTATATGTTAACGATGTTATCTTCTCCCAAGAATCCATTACTTAATAGTGTAATATATCAGCTGACAGCTTGCCAGTGAAATCGATTAAAAAAAAGGGGACACTTTAAAGTGTCCCCTTTTTTAGATAATCAACACTCTCTCAAAGAGAATTATTGAGCTGCTGGAGCTGCTGAGTTATCGGCATTCATCGCTGAATTATCAGCGTTCATCGTGCTGTTGTCTGTAGCTGCATCTTGTGCTTTCACGGTTCCTTGGGCTAACATTAAACCTGCAGCACCAAAAACTAACGCAGCCGCTACTAATAATTTCTTGTTCATGACTTCTCCTCCTTGATTGTGATAAGAATTAATTTCTTACCGTTGTTGAGAGTGTGTAAATCTTTTTACACATCTTGCTTAAAATTGATACCTTACATCAAAAAGCCAATAATCTTTTGTAGACCTTCATATAATGTAGCAAATTATTAGAAAATTACCATTAAAATTTTCTAATTTTTCATTTTACCGATAAACGCGCCTGTTTCTCTTCAATGCTCGTCGTCAATTCTTCAAATGATTTTTCAAATGCCGCTAATCCATCGCCGAGCAATTGATTACATACCATGCCAACATCAATATCCAAAAGACGTAATTGCTCAATTATTTTTTGAGCATCTGCAACATCACCAGGTAGCGCTACCTTGACAATGCCATGATCTAGAACAGCTTCCAACGTTTTATCCGGCACCGTATTAACCGTGTTAGCCGCTATTAATTCAGCGATATATTTGATGTCGCTATATTGAGGATCCTTGGTGCCTGTCGAAGCCCATAGGACACGCTGCATATTGGCACCCTGTTTTTCCAAAGCTTTAAATTCACTGCCGCCAAAATTCTGCTGGAATTTATGATAAATGATCTCGCAGTTAGACACCGCAGCCCTGCCCTTTAAATCCACCCTTGCCTCTAATTTCTTGTCGATGCTGCTATCAAGGCGGCTGACAAAAACGGAAGCCACTGAATGCACCTTCTTAAGATCTCCACCACTTTGAGCTAAATGCTTCAAACCTTTAAGATAAGCCCAAACAACCTCGGAATACTGCTCTGCGGAAAAAATCAACGTGACATTAACATTAATACCCTGAGCGATCAAACCTTCGACCACGCCCAAACCATTCTTGGTGGCAGGCACCTTGATCATCACATTAGGGCGATTAAGTTTTTGCCATAAACGCATGCCTTCTTTTAACTGGGACTCAAGTTCATTACCTAATTTAGGATTGATTTCCAGACTGACATAACCATCCAGCCCTTTTGTACTCTCATAAACACCGCGGAATAAATCTGCCGCGTCCTGCACATCCTTGATGGTTAACTCATCATAAATTTCAAAAGTAGATCGACCTGCTTCTGCCAACTGCTGAATTTTAGCATCGTAATCACTGCTTTGAGATATGGCTTGTTTAAAAATAGTAGGATTGGATGTTTGCCCGCGTAAACCTCGATCAATCAGCGATTTAAGCTGGCCGCCAGCAATCATGGAACGACTGATATTGTCGATCCATAAACTCTGGCCAAGCTCTGCTATTTCATGCAATTTTGTTTTGGACATAGATGAAATCTCCCTGCGGATGAATCATTTTTTACGTTGGATAACTTTCTTTACAGCGACCACTATATCGACATCTTTCAATCCATAATGCGCTAAAAGCTGGGCTGGGGTGCCGCTTTCTCCGAAAGAATCTTTGACCCCAACCATTTCCACAGGACATGGATAATACTGTGCCAAAACCTCAGCCACTGCAGAACCCAAACCACCAATAATCTGATGCTCCTCAGCAGTCACGATGGCACCGGTTTCCTTGGCAGATTTTACGATCATATCAACATCAATAGGTTTGATGGTGTGCATATTCACCACTTTTAAATTAATGCCTTCGGCTTTTAACTTGTCAGCAGCTGATAAAGCTTCAGCAACCATGACCCCGCAGGCGATAACAGTGGCATCATGCCCGTCTCTCAAGACATTGGCACGGCCAATCACAAAAGCATCTTCTTCCTGAGTCAAGATAGGAAGCGGGGCCCTTGATGTACGCATATAAAATGGACCAAAGGTATTAGCGATGACACGAGTGGCTTTTTTAGCTTCTATATAATCAGCAGGACAAATAACCTTCATATTAGGCAGGACACGCATAATGGCAAAATCTTCCAGACATTGGGCGCTGGCGCCATCTTCACCGACGGTCACACCACCATGAGAACAGACAACCTTCACATTGCAATTATTATAACAGACATCCAAACGGATCATGTCATAGGCGCGATTGGTTAGAAAAACTGCGAATGAAGTGGCAAAAGCCACATAGCCCTGGGTACTTAAGCCTGCAGCCGTACCAACCACATCCTGCTCCGTGATACCCAAATTAAAAAACCGGTCAGGAAATTCTTTTTTAAAATATTCAGCACGGGTAGCATCTTCTAGATCACCGGAAGTCACAACAATATTAGGGTTGATTTTGCCCAAAGCGACTAATTCTTCGCCGAAACCATCTCTGGTGGGGGTGGGTTTAAGTTCCATTTATTTTAACTCCGCCAACGCTTGGGCTAATTGTTCTTTGTTCGGTGCCTTACCGTGCCAGGCACTTTTGCCTTCCATAAAAGAAACACCTTTACCTTTAACAGTATTGGCAATAATTACCGTGGGCTTTCCCTTAGTGTTGTTAAATTCATCAAAGGCGAGTTTAAGGGCTTCGATATTATGCCCATCGATATCAAGAACTTGCCAACCAAAAGCAGCCCACTTCTGGGTTAATGGTTCTAAATTCTTAATTTCATTGGTGGGTCCGTTTTCCTGTACCTTATTATAATCCACGATAGCACAAACATGATCTAATTTAAAATGAGCTGCGGTCATGGCTGCTTCCCACACGGAACCTTCCTGAAGTTCTCCATCACCCATAATACAGTAAACTCTAAAATCTTTCCCGCGCATGCGAGCACCCAAGGCAATGCCATTCGCAAAAGACAAACCGTGTCCAAGAGAACCTGTATTAAGTTCTACACCAGGAACCTTGGTATGCACATGCCCCTGCAACCGGCTCCCAAATTTTCTAAACGTTTTTAATTCTTCTTTGGGGAAATATCCAAAATTCGCCAGCGTCGTATAAACCACCGGTGAAACATGGCCTTTGGAAACAATCACGCGATCGCGGTCTTCCCAGCGAGGATCATTGGGTTTAAGTTTAAGCTGATAACCGTAGAGGGTCAAGAAAATCTCAACAGCAGATAAGGAACCACCCGGATGACCGGAACCTGCAGCTTCTAAAGTCTCTAAAATATCACGACGAAAAACCACCGCTTGTTTTTTAAGAGATTCGATATCTATGGTTTTAGAAGACATATCCTAATTCAATAATATGGGCCTTGCTGGACTCGAACCAGCCACCCTCTGATTAAGAGTCAGATGCTCTACCGGATGAGCTAAAGGCCCTGATAAATCACAAAAGCGAAAATCTTTTATACCAGATTTATCAGGGACTGTAAAGAAACTCTTTTTTGATTTCACCAACTAGAAACTTTAACAAGAACTTTATAGTTAATCTACAATTCCTTCATATTTATTAGGCATACTTAACAACATGAATACAACAAATTTTGACATGCCGCAGATGGAACAAATGACAGAAATTCCCCCATTGACGAAACCTCTAGGGGTCCAGTATTATTTGGATTTGGCCATTAAGTTTCACTCCTCTGATATGCATCTGGTCGCCTGGCATGCGCCTGTTTACCGCATTAATGGGCAGCTGGTGACCCAGCCAATGCCAGCCCTTGGACCCGAGCAAATAGAAGAAATCGTTTTACCCCTCTTGTCTCCCAAGCAAGCAAAACAATTTGAGACTTCTTCAGAAATTGATCTGGCTTTTCAATTCGATGAAAATCATTCTTTCAGGGCTAATCTTTACCGGCAGAGAGGACATCTCTCAGCTTCCATCCGTATTATTCCCTGCGTTATCCGTTCTCTTTCAGAATTAGGAATCCCTCCCATCGCAGCTAAATTAACACGGCGACATTCCGGTCTTATTCTGGTCGCCGGACGGGCAGGACACGGAAAAACAACGACCATGACTCACATGGTTGACCAGATCAACAGGGAAAGAGCAGCAAGGATCATCACCATCGAAGACCCCATCGAATTCATCTATAAATCAAAATTAAGCCTCATTGTTCAACGGGAAGTAGGAAACGATACCTCTTCATTCGCTTCGGGACTCAAACATGCCCTCCGGCAAGACCCGGATATTGTCGTCATCGGTGAAATGCGGGATTTGGATTCAATTTCCATGGCACTTACTACCGCTGATACCGGACATCTGGTCATGGCAACCCTTCACGCTCCTGATGCAATCGAAGCCATTAACCGCATCATCGATGTTTTCCCAGGAGACAGGCAAAACCAAATCCGCGTTCAACTAGCAGAGCACCTGACAGCCATTATCAGCCAACAACTTTTACCCCGTAAGGATGGGGCTGGACGGGTTTTGGCCACTGAAATGTGCATTCCCAACATGGCCATCCGTAATTTAATCCGCCGCAATTCCTTATCAGAAATCCGGGGCCAAATGGAAACCGGCCGCGACGACATGTACACCCTCGAACAAAACCTCAGCAGTCTTTTTCTCCAGGGGATCATCTCCAAAGAAACCGCCCAAAGCCACGCCAAATATCCCAATCTTCTAAAGCTGACCTGACGCCTTCTTTAATACTTCAATAAAATGAGGATCAACAAAACCTCCTATGGCCTCTACTGTACGCACATCAGCCCAGGCTTTAGCATATTCTTTCAACTGATAATAAACCACTTCCCGATTATTATAAGCCTTTACGTAGAACGCATTATTTCTGATGGCCTGGGTATAGTCAGCAAGGGCTTGAGTAAAATTACCTGTGCTCGCATAAGCCTGCCCGCGGTTATTGAAAGCTTCTGCATCCTTAAAATTATTGGCAAGGGCCATGGTAAAATCAGCGATCGCTCGAGATAAACTGCCTTCATGGGCATAGGCAACCCCGCGATTGTTATAGGCTTTGGCAAGGTTAGGATTAATATCAAGCGCCCTGGTATATTGAATAATAGCCTCATCAAAATAACCCTCTCTTAAAAAGTCATTGCCATCTTGTAAACACTCCCCAGCTGTTTTTGCAAAAACAGAAGGAATATTGAAGAACAATATGCCTATAAAAACTAATGCCACTTTAAAGGTGTGCCACTTCAACTCTTATCTCCTAAATAATTATTTATCAAAAACCCGATCGATGATGGCGGCATCCCAACCATGACGCTGGAGCTCTTTTTTTAAAACCATCAATTCTTCGGGAGTTTTAGAGGCACATAATTCCTGCAGTAAATTATAATTGAATTGCTGTTGGGTATTAAAACGTATGCTTAAGGGCTTCTCTGGAGTGCCTCTATTAAAAATCAAAGCGATCAGCGCCAATATTAATGGTAACGCAACGACTGTTAAAGAAGAATAAAAATCAAAAGACGCGCGTGGATTTAATAAATAAGGCATGCTGGACAAGAATGAATCAATCAAAAAGTGCGCGGCAATCACACATACAATGCCAAAACGCAAATAAAAGGTCCCCATGATAATCCCGATACAGGTAACTTCGATCCCCCTAAACCACATAGGATAAATTTCATATCCCGTATGGCCAAACCCCCACATTGCAGCACTTAAAAATACGGCGAAGATCGTCGGGAAACCATATTTCTTGAACAAATTAATGGCAAATAAACGAAACATGGATTCTTCTGAAAAAGAAGCCTGAAAACCGATCACCAACGCTGAAAGCGCCGGCACCAGGGTTGTTGAAGCCTGGGTCAACCACGATAGTTCATCCCAAACTCCGCAATACTTAAAGCCTAAATTAAAAATAAAGGCCTGTACTCCTAAAATCACGGCTGCCGCGATATAGCCAATAAAAATTTGACGCGCAATATTGACTGAACAAAAAGAAGATAAAAGCGCACTTAAAAAACCCCTGTTTTTCTTATCCGGAGAAACTTCGTAACGTAAGGACTCACCCGCCAACGCCGGTAAAACAAAACCAACAGCTATAAAAAACGGCCCAATGACGCCCTCAATAAATTGCCTGAGAATATAATCCCCTAATGACTGAGTGGTCGGATAACCAAACAGAACATCCTGATAACTGTTTAAAAGATCCAGCCCCATCAAAACAAACATCACGACCCCAACCCCGATATAAAATCGCTTTACACTACGGGCAACCACCTGATGTTTACGGTTGACAACAACCACGATAGCAAAGGTCATCAGTGCCAGATAAAATATACGGAACACCAGGGTCAAATTTTGCCCGGTTTGCTTTAAATTATCCACATAGCGGTTAAATCCGTCGGGAATTTCAAAATACTGTTTATTAAAACTAAGAATTTCTTGACCGGACATGGTCACACTCGTCAAAAGCTTGGCATATCCCTTCTCACTGCTTTTATCCCAGGGGATATTCACATCCTTGTCTTGCCAGCTAAAAGCGTATTCCTGTCGATTATCATATTTATGGACATCCTCACCATGAGTAATGTATTGGGAAGAACTAAAACCATAAGTTGTCTTCAAGAAATTAAAAGCTGATAAACGGGATTTTTCCTTATCCACTAAGGGTCTAAACGCGGTGTCTTCGATATAATGATTAAAACCGATGATCTCGCCAGTTGCAGAACTGATAATGACCTTGTATTCTTCCTTTTGTTTTTCTTTAAAGAAACGGACTACCCAGCAAAATAAATCATAATGCAAGCGATGGATAAAATGCTGGGAGCCGACAATTCCTAAAGTTTTTTGCAAATACCGGTCAGCCCCGTCATCCGCATTAAACAACACGGCTATTTTATACCCCTTAATATCAATCCCACGCTGAACCTGCAGAAATGTTTTGGAAATTTCAACAGCTTTTGCCTGGCTGATGGATAGGTCAATGGATTGATAGCGTGGAAGTGCTAACCGGCACCATAAAAAAACACCGCCCGCTGCCAAAATAATCAGGATGAGCCACTCTAAACGTTTATTCATTTTACCAATGCTTCTTTCTCTTTTCTGGTAAGCCTTTTGATCAATCTTTCTTGGGCTTGCGCTTCTTGAACGGTTAAGAATTTCTTTTTATACACCAACTTAACCGGCCCTTTGCCCCTCAGGTATTTGGCACCAGTACCGTTGTTGTGAGCGGTAATCCTCTTTTTTATATCATTGGTCCAACCAGCATAATAAGTACCATACTTACACTGTACCATATACGCCCAATACGTGCTACGTGAGACAATCTTAGTCATTCTCCAAATCCAATTGTTTGGCATCTTCAATCAGCATGGTCTGCGGATTTTGCACATAAACGATGACCGATGCCTGTGTGACGTCAACAATTTTGTGCAATGGAATTGTTACCTGAGAAACAGCTGATGTTAAAGGCATGGTCCGAAATTCTTTAACTACATTGTCATGGCGAAGCGTACGGCCGGCATTTTCACCCGCTGTTACCTCCGTGCTTAACCCGCGTTCTACCAAGGCAATATTAACGACATCGCCATTTGAAAATCCTTCCGCATCATATTTAACAGTGATTTGACCCTCTTGTTTTGTAAGGCTAATATGCAAAACAAGAGAGGCTGGTATGGACAGCTCCTGATTCAGGTCTTTTTGTAATTGCTCCTGATTAGAGCCAATGAAAGCATCACTGCCATTAACGATCATCTGGGGCGTATACACACCCTGATCTTTAAAGATCTGAGCATAGGTGTTTTGCCTTTGCGTAAATTCTGCCCGGCTAAAAACATCCCGCCACCCTAAATTATTCCAATAATCCACATGAAAAACCAAGGGATAAACAGGCTCATTATTTTGTCTGGCCCAAGCTGTTAATTTCCTGATAAGAAGATCAGCAGAAGGACAACTAGAGCATCCCTCTGAACTAAAGAGTTCGACAACAGCAAAGGGCTTATCCTGAGATGAGTCAGCTAATACCACTGACGAGAACCCTGCCAAAACCACGACCATGAATAAAAAATATTTCATTAAGTTACCAATTCTCCTACCACCACCTGACCGTCAATACTCTTAAAACGTACAGGCAGGATTTCGTTAAATAAATTCCGTGAATCTTTAATTTTAACACGCACATAATGATCCGTCAGGCCATTCTGCCATCCATCACCTTTAGGATTCTCAAATAAAACAGTTTGAATGGTCCCAAGCAATGATTCCTGAAATAGACGACGTTTACGCTGGCTTAAATCACGCAAAATTTGACTGCGCCATTGGATCATCTCTACAGGCAGGGTTTCCATCAAACGACTTTTGGCCATATGCCGCGGTGAATAACTAAACACATGAAAATAATGGATAGGTAATTCTCTTAGGAGTTCTGTAGTCCTCTCAAAATGCGCGTCAGTCTCACCGGGAAATCCAACGATCACATCAGTCCCAATGCATATTTGCGGCACCTGCACCTGGGCCTGACGGACAAAATCGCTGAATTCATCAACGGTATATTTGCGCTTCATTTCTTGTAAAATTTCATCATCACCACTTTGTAAAGGAATATGCAGATAACGGCAAAGCTTATGCCCAGCACTCATGTAAGTAAATATATCTCTCGCAATGGTCGTGGGTTCAATCGATGAAATACGCACCCGCTCCAATCCTTCCAGAGCATTCATGGCCTTGATAACATCCATGAGCGTTTTATCCTGATAAGAATAGGTGCCGATATTAATACCAGTTAATATCAACTCTTTATGACCAGCAGCGACAAGCGCTGTGGCTTCTTTAAAAATATCTTCAAACACCCGGCTGCGGGCCCGGCCGCGGGCATAAGGGATTTCACAAAATGAACAGAAAAAATCACAACCATCCTGGATTTTTATATTGGCCCGTGTATGGTCGTGATCAATAGAAGCTATCTGCACACTAAATGGTTCACGTTCAATACTTGGCATCACCAGTTGCGCTGTCTCTGGCTTAGGGTATTCATTAAACACGGACACTAAATCCATTTTGCGGCCATTACCAACGATCCAACGGACATTAGGCAGATTAGACAATTGCTCTTTTTGTATTTGCGCCTGACAACCAACTAAGGCAATACGCGCTGCAGGATTTTGCCGATTGACCTTATGCACCAAATGACGGGTATCTGCATCACCGCCTTCGGTCACGGTACAGGTATTGATGACCACTATATCCGAAGGCTGATCAAAACCCACTAGCTTGTAACCACTATGCTCGAAAGCATTCTGGATAGAAGCTGTTTCCGACTGGTTTAAGCGACAACCAAATGTATAAAAAGATATTCGTTTCATAATTATGTGCTTTGTCATTCCCGCGAAAGCGGGAATCCATTATCTTTCAACCAAAGTATTGCTTGACCTATCCCTTTACAAGTCATTTTAACACGTAAATCAAAATGCTTACTCCCAGATGCACCTTTTTTAACATAACCTTCAATTAGACCAGCATTATCTGCAGCTTTAGGTTTATCAATCATTTCTTCCACATCAACAAGAAGAGCATTTTCAATGTTCATTTCATGCCGCTGAAAACTACCATCTTGTTGTCTGGCAGATAACAAAATCTTAACACCTCGCAACAATGGAAAAGCGACTGTTCCTTCAATGCCATTACGCACAATGATAATCCCCTTAAAACCAACCCGCTCGGCAATGGTCATCATTTTTTCACCATAGGGCGGATGAAATGCAGAAGCGATCAAAATATCCGCTTTAAGCGGATTGATAAATCTTTCAAGGGTGGCTAAGAATGGACGCTTGATCGTTTGATGCCGCAGATCCACCCAGCGATCTAAAGATGAAGACATCACAGACTGATGAAAAAGCCAGCCAAAACCAGGCTTATCCGACGATAAATCTGCATTGCCCTTGGCAGCCTTCTGCCCTAAACCTTGAGCAATATCCCATAAATTCATATATGATTTAGGTCCACTGTTACGCCCCACCTGATGCACCACGCGATAACCCTGTGCCTGCAAATTAGCCCCCAGCAAAGGTGTTATCATATAGGAATGATCCACCCCATCAAAAGGCTCGGCGATTTGGATAATGGGTTCACCTGGAGGAGTTGGTGTTTTAAAAGCGGCCCCAAGGGTATCCTCCATCGCCTGCAACAGACCTTCATATTCGTCGTCAGTTTCATAACGCACCCGCAAGAAACTTGCCATCCATCCTCGGGCCGCGTCACCCTTCTCATCAGAAAACAAAAATTTTCCCAAATCATACGCCGTAGGCTTATCAAGCGTGTGACCTGCTAATAGTTGTTGGCCTATCCATTGAACAAATGGCGGTGCATCAGCGGTAATAGCATTGAGTAATTTAGAAGGTTCTTTCAAAATGCCTGGAGCAAAGGCCTGTTCCAGGATTTCTTCATCGGGTTCTATGCCTTTGGCACAAAGGCCTGCAAAAAAAGCTCCCTTGGCAGCATCGGAGACCTTTCCTGACTTTAAATCATTCACAATTTCTAATGCGAGTTGGGGCGTCAGCGATTTACTGCCTTTTTTTCCGATGCCGACAGTCTTGATGCCACGGTTAATGGCAGCTTCGTTGGGGTCTAAAACAATGGCCATAAGACCCTCATCATAAAACAGCTTTGCCTGGCAAGCAAGGCAATAAAAAGGCATATTTGCATCTTGAAGTAATTCCGGTATAATGGGCGCTTATGAAAATCGGATCGGTTGATATAGAAAAGCCACTTTGCTTAGCACCCATGGAAGACGTCACGGAACTGCCTTTTCGTTTGATTTGTAAACGTCTAGGGGCTGATATCGTGTATACGGAATTTACATCTTCCGAAGGTATTATCCGTGATATTCCACGTATCATGGAGAAAATCCAAATATCTGAGGATGAACGTCCTGTTTCTATCCAAATTTTTGGAGGCAGGCCCGAAGCCATGGCTGGTGCTGCTGAGGTTATTGAAAAATTAAAGCCAGACTTTATTGATGTCAATTGCGGCTGCTGGGTCAAAAATCATGTGGCCCGCAATGAAGGTGCCGGACTTTTACGCGACCTTCCCTTATTTGAAAAAATCGTCAAAGCGACCGTCAAAGGCACTAAATTACCTGTGACCGTCAAAACCCGCCTGGGCTGGGATGATCAAAGCATTGTGATATTGGACGTTGCTAAAATGGTTGAAGCGGCCGGTGCCAAAGCCTTGACCCTACACTGCCGTACGCGTTCGCAAGCGCACAGCGGCTTTGCGGATTGGTCGTGGCTTGAAAAAATTAAAAAGACAATCAGCATACCTGTCATCGGCAATGGAGATATCACCTGCCCTGAAGATGTCAAAGCGATGTTAGAAACAGACTGCGACGGGGTCATGATCGGACGCGGCGCCATTGCCAATCCCTGGATATTTAGAGAAACCAAACATTATCTTAGGACTGGCGAGCATATGCCAGAACCAAGCATCGAAGAAAAAATCAACACTTGTATTGATCATTTAAATTTAAATGTGCAATATAAAGGCGAAGAATACGGAGTAAAAACCTTCCGTAAACATTATGTCGGATATCTAAAAGGATTACCCAACATTGCTCCAGTCAGAAGTGAATTGATGCAGATGGTGATGATGGAACCTGTGATTGAACGATTACAAAAATATTTGAATGAAAGTGTCTGTGAAAAAATTTGATTGTATAACGATTGGTTCTGGCGGCGGAGCTAAAATCTCATCCCCTGCAGCTTCCATGGGGCTTAAGGTTGCTGTCATTGAAAAAGACAGCTTAGGGGGCACCTGTCTCAACCGTGGCTGTATCCCTTCCAAGATGCTCATTCATCCAGCGGACGTGGCCATTGAAATCAAAGAAGCGCATCGTTTTGATATCCATAATAATCCTCAGTTCAGCGTCGATTTTAAAAAACTCGTTGAACGTATTTCTTCAACAGTTGATAGCGATTCAAATAAAATCGTAACAAGTTATAGCAATCATCCTAATATAACCCTTTATCGCGGTACTGCTAAATTTATCGAGAACAAGATTATTGAAATCAATGGCGAACAGATCACGGCGGATAAAATATTCATTGCTGTAGGTACACGTCCCACCATCCCTAATATTCCAGGGTTAGCCGGCACACCATACATGACATCCACCGAAGCTTTGCGTAATACCACCTTGCCCTCATCAATGATTATCATCGGTGGTGGATACATTGGTTGTGAATTGGGACATGCTTACGGAGCCTTAGGCACTAAAACCACCTTTTTAGTGCGCTCAAAACTCTTGCGCTCCCAAGACACAGAAATCGCAGAAGAATTTCAAAAAGTTTTTAGCCGTTATCATGACGTGCGTCTGGGCTCAGTCCCAACAAAGGTTGAATACAACAATAATACCTTTACCGTGCATTATACTCAGGATACAAAAAACTCTTCTGTTAGTGCAGAAACCCTGCTTATAGCCACCGGAATAAGCTCTAATGTGGATACGCTTGACCTGATCAATACGGACATTGAAATACAATCAGGCAACTTCATTAAAGTTAATGAATATTTAGAAACGAGCGTTGCTGACGTATATTCTTTAGGTGACTGTATCGGAAAATATTTCTTCCGTCACAGCGTTAATTTTGAAGGCGAATATCTTTTTGATTATGTGTTTGGTGGAAAAACCCAAACACCCATCCATTATCCCCCTATGCCCCACGCGGTTTTCACCCATCCGCAAGTAGCAGGTGTAGGCGCGAGTGAAGATGAATTAAAAAATCAAAAAATCGATTATGTCGTTGGACTTAACCCTTACAAAAGCTCAGCCATGGGCATGGCTTTACTGTCTGATCATGGTTTCTGTAAAATTTTAGTTGATCGTAAAACCCGTAAAATATTAGGCGGCCATATCATAGGGCCTGAAGCTTCTGATATGATCCACATGATCATTGCCTACATGAACATGAACGCCACCCTTGATGATATGCTGCGAACGATTTATATTCACCCGGCTTTACCAGAAATTGTTCGTAACGCCGCCAGAAAAGCAAAAACTGCTTTAGATAAAAACCTTGTCAGGGTATAATGACATCATATGCGCAATTCAGAACTCGCCATATCCATCAAAGGCCTCACCAAATTCTATAAAGATTTTCAAGCATTGGATAAAATCTCATTCGAAATCAAACGCGGAGATTTTTTTGCTTTTTTAGGACCTAACGGAGCTGGAAAGACTACCACGATTAATGTCCTAACAGGACTTTCTAATTATCAAAGCGGTGATGTGCGGGTTTTTGGTCATGATGTCACTTCGGAATATCTCAGCAGCCGCCGGCTTATCGGCCTTTGCGCCCAAGAGTCTAACTTTGATCCCTTTCTGACCATCTATCAACTATTAGTTTATCAAGCAGAATATTTTGGCGTCACCCCTTGGGAAGCCAAACGCCGCGCTAATGAATTGCTTGAACGCTTTGGGCTCGCTGACAAGCGTAATTGCAAGCACCGCGCCCTTTCCGGCGGTATGAAAAAACGATTATTGCTCTGCCGCGCTCTTATCCACGACCCGGAAATTCTCATCCTGGATGAACCTACTTCCGGATGTGACCTGGAATTAAAATTCCTGATTTGGGATTACTTAACCCAGCTTAATAAAGAAGGTAAAACCATTTTTCTCACCACCCATTATATGGAAGAAGCAGAAAAACTCTGCAAGACCATCGGTATTATCAACAACGGCAAAATCGTCCGTATCGGCGATAAAAAACAAATTTTGCAGGATAAATCCTTACAAGACGTATTTCTTGAAATAACCGGAATTGAATAAAAATCAAAGGGGACACTTTAAAGTGTCCCCTTTTTCAGCATATGCTACATTTAGTCACTAACCCTATAGGTGTTCTCGCCCTTGCTAAACGGGAAATACACCGTTTCTTTTCGGTGGCTAATCAAACTATTTTTCCGCCGCTAGTGTCTTCTGCTCTTTTTATGTATATTTTTGGTGTGGCGATCGGAAGCCGTGTGAATTTCTCTGCCACAGGATTGACCTATTTGCAATTCATCACACCTGGGCTTATGGCCATGCATTTGATTTCCAGTTCTTACGAAAACACTTCATCATCCCTGTTTATAGGCCGCTGGCACAATCATATCCAGGAAATCCTGTTAGCACCCCTTTCTTATATTGAAATGGTTTTAGGCCTGCTTGCCGGAGGCGTTGCCCGCGGTATTCTTGTCTGTATGGGGGTTTGGCTGATCTCATTATTCTTTACCCCTAGTATCATTGCACACCCCATCGCCTTACTTTATTTTATGCTGATGGTCTCAGTAATATTTTCCTGTGCAGGGATGATGGGTGCTTTGTGGGCTGAAGATTTTGGCATGCTCTCGATGTGGAATACCTACGTCATCATACCTCTGGCTTTGCTGGGTGGAGTCTTTCACCCCTTGTTCATGCTGCCGCCTGCTTTACAAATCATCTCCCATTTTAATCCTATCTATTATCTGGTTTCCGGCATTCGCTACAGCATGACCAATGTTACCGACACGCCGGCCATGACCTGTGCCATCGTTGCTCTGGGGATGGCAGGGACTATTTTCCTGGCAACGGTTTATTTGTTTAAAATTGGATATAAACTTAGGACGTAACTCTAAATTGAAGATTTAGTTGTTATGGCCAAAGCATGGATGAATGATTTAATAGACTCAAGGGCTTTATAAATCATACGATGGCTTTCTAATAATTTCTTGCCTTCAAAATCCTTTGACACAATCGTGACTCGATAATGCCCGCCTTGGGACGCTCCTGCATGCCCGGTGTGTTTATGACTCTCATCAATGACCTCAAGAAAATCTGGCGTAAAAACTTCAGTAAGGATATGTTCAATCTTTGCTTTAATCATATTTTAGTATTATACTATGTTTTCTATGAAACTTACGGTTAATCAAAATTTCTCGCAAGCGATCTGTGTTCCCTGCATCCAGCGCCAGCAGGCTGAAATCAATCAATGGCTCTTATCCCATGAAAAGGTATATACTCCCTTTTATACATCGGTTGATATCCGTGATGCCGGCTTTAAAATCGCCGTCGTTGATACCAATCTTTTTCCCGCGGGTTTTAATAATCTTTGCGAACATGGTTTAGCTGATGCAGAGCTTTTCGTTAAAAAAGCTATTCTTTCACGCGTGCCTAATGCCTCCAATATTTTAATCGTTGCCGAAGAACATACACGCAACACCTGGTATCTGGAAAATGTCCGCATCCTGCAAGAAATTATCACCAAAGCCGGATTTAATAACAAAATTGCTACTTTTTTTTCCCACGACACAAGTTTGTGCGAATTAGGTTCCGGCGCTGTTGAATTAGAAACGGCTACCGGCCAAACAGTAAAAGTCTATTGCTTCAAACGCGTCCTGGAGAAAATTCGACAGAATGACGCGGATTTTGACCTTATCATTATGAACAATGATCTCTCTGCTGGAATCCCGGAAGAATTAAAACAGATCCAAATCCCGATTGTTCCATCAATCCATGCAGGCTGGCATGCACGGCTTAAGTCTGAACACTTCCGCCACGCCAATGCCCTGATGAAAGAATTCGCCTATATCGTTGGTCTCGACCCCTGGCAATTTTCCTGCCTGTATGAAGTCGTTGAACATGTGGATGTTAATAACGAATCTGATCAGCAACGCCTATATGCAGCAGCGGTCAAACTCTTTGAAGAGATCCAAAACAAATACCGTGAACATAATGTTGATAGTAAACCTTTCATTTTTATCAAATCTGATTCCGGAACCTACGGCATGGGTGTTGTTCCCATCGAAAGTCCAGAGCAAATCCTGGAATTAAACCGTAAAAAACGCAATGATCTTTTACGCGGCAAAGACGCGCAAACCATCACGCATTTTCTTCTACAGGAAGGTGTACCTACCATCCATCGTCTTGAGGAAAACCCCTGCGAGGTATGTTTGTATCAAATTGACAATAATTTCGTCGGTGGATTTTATCGGTATCACACCAACAAAAGTTCACGTGAAAATCTTAATTCTCCTGGAGGCATGACCTTCCAAAAAATGTGCCCGCATTTGGACAAATACGGTAAAGACTGCGGCACTGAACACAATTTGAATATTTTTTCTATTTACCGTATCCTGGGACGTATTGCGGGTGCAGCTGCTGGAAAAGAAATTATGGAATTGGATTCCCGCTTTCGCGGGAATGACAAGTAGTAGAATATAAAGGACAACTATGAAATTCTTATTTTTGATGGATCCTCTGGAAACAGTCATTTACGAAAAAGACACCACCTTCATGTTGATGTTAGGGGCACATACCCGAGGGCATGAAGTCTATTTTCTTCCTGAAGACGGTATTAGCCTCATCGAAGGAAAAGTATATTTTCACGCCATCAAGGTCATTCCCCAAGCCATCGCTCATATGCCGTTTAAAGAAGAAAACACCGCGCATTTAAACCAGGATGATATTCACGCCGTCTTCGTCCGCCCTGACCCACCGGTGGATGAACAATATTTAATGAACACCTTACTTTTGGACCATTTACCCAAACATATTGCAGTCATTAATAGCCCTTCAGGCATACGTACTGTTAATGAAAAAGTATGGGTCAACCAATTCAAAAATATCACGCCCCCTACCATCATTTCTGCTAACAAAGGGGATTTATTAGATTTCATTGCCCGACATAAAAATGTTATCGCCAAGCCCACCAATGGGTTTGGGGGCAAAAGTGTATTCCATATTAAAAAAGAATGCACCAACACCAAGGTTATCCTGGAAACTCTAACCGAAAGTTATAACAGGGCCATTGTGGTCCAAAAATATATTCCTGAATCTAAAAATGGTGATAAACGCATCCTGCTTTTAAACGGGAACATCCTCGGAGCTGTGCTGCGCGTGCACGAAGAAGGTGAACATCGCAATAATTTCTATGCCGGCGGAAAACCCATGCCTACTATTATCACTACCAATGATAAAAAAATCATCGCTCTTCTCAAACCTCATCTGCAAAAGCTTGGCCTTTATTTCGTAGGGATCGATATCCTGGGAGATTATTTAATCGAAGTCAATGTTACCTCGCCAACCTGCCTTCAGGAAATGAACCGCTTGTACAATGTACAACTGGAAGAAAAAGTCATTGCTTTTGTAGAAAAAATGATAAAATAAAACTGTTTACCCCCCTATCATTTTATTAATTCATCCGTTCTATCTACCGTAGTTCCCCCAACTACTTTCGCCAACGGAAAAACGCGAAAGGAATTTTTGTGTCAAACAAACCTAAAAAAGAAGTATGGGATTTTCTAGCAAAATACTTTGGAGATTTGAGCAAAGCTATCATAACCGTAGGCATTGCCAGTTACTTTTTCAAAGAATTACCATTGCCGTTAAGGATTATATCTGGCGCTATGGCTCTTGTATTCTTCATTATAGCTGTTATAATATTAAATAATTTAGAAGGAGATAAATAACTATGGTTGAACTCATCACATGCCTCATATTAGCATCTTTCGGTATATATGCCATATGGCTTCAAAATCGCGACAAAAAACATAAACACTCGCATTAAATCCCCAATTTCTCATTGCTATGCCAAACTTAACCTTATACCATTTTGAAGCTTGTCCTTACTGTGCCAGAGTCCGTGACTTCTTAAATAAGGAAGGAATTAGTGTGCCGATGAAGGACACTCATGTAAACCCGGCATATCAGGAAGAACTGATTAAAATTGGCGGCAAGCCTCAAGTCCCATGCCTTGTTATCGACGGTAAAGCGCTTTATGAATCTTTAGATATCATCGAATGGTTTAAAAAGAATTACAAAAAATGACGACTGACGAAATTAAACAACGCATCGAAACAGCCATCCCCGGATCTAATGCCTACGTACTTGATCCCATGAACGATGGGGCGCATTTGCAGGCTTTTGTTATCTCGCCTGCTTTTGAGGGCATGCCCGTGTTCAAACAACAACGCATGGTCATGGATGCCATTAAAGATATTTTTCAAATAGTCCATGCCTTAGGTTTGAAAACTTTTACTCCAGCTAAATGGAGTGAAGTCAAAATTCAATACGGTTTTTAAAATAGGAGTGAAATAATGTTAACTGATCAATTACGCCAGGAAATCGAAAAAGATATCAAAAACAACAAAGTAGTGATTTTTATGAAAGGCACCGTCGATCAACCCCAATGCGGATTTTCCGGACGGGCCGTACAAACCCTGCAGTCTTACGGTGTGGCTGTCAAAGGCCATAATGTCCTAGCTTCAGAAGAACTGCGCCAAGGCATTAAAGAATTCACCAACTGGCCTACCATCCCCCAAATTTTCATTAACGGGGAATTCGTAGGCGGCGCTGATATCCTCGCCGAAATGCATGAAAACGGTGAGTTAGCCCAACTGCTCAAATGACATAAGGACATGAGTTACGGAACGTAACTCATAAGTCCGCATGTCATCCCCGAATGCTTCTGTCGGGGATCCAGTCATGTATTTCTGGATTCCCGCTTTCGCGGGAATGACATTGAATAAGAATAAGCTTTGTGCTATTATATCCGCTTTACTGCGAGCTATCGCATTTCAATAACTTATGACAACAAAGGAACAGGGAATCTTGACTAAAGAATCTGCAAAAATACTCACTAAAAAAACTATCAACGGAGCGGAAGCTCTGATCAAGTGTTTGGAGAACTTTGGTGTCGAATACATCTGGGGCTTATCCGGCGGTGCCGCTATCCCTATTTTCGATGCCTTGGTCGGCTCCAAGATCAAACTCATTTTGACCCGCCACGAACAAGGTGCCACCCACATGGCTGATGGCTATGCCCGCGTGACCGGCAAACCTGGTGTGGTATTAGTGACCTCAGGCCCAGGTGCCACCAATACCGTCACTGGTATTCTAACTGCCATGATGGATTCAGTACCCATGATTGTGCTCACGGGTCAGACCATCACCTCGATGTTAGGTAAAGACGCTTTTCAGGAAGCTGACATTTCGGGTATCACCATGCCTGTGGTCAAGCACAGCTACTTGGTCAAAAATACCAACGATATCCCTCGTATTATTAAAGAAGCCTGGCATATTACCCAGACCGGCCGGCCTGGTCCTGTACTGATTGATTTACCTAAAGATATTACCTCTGCCCCTTTTAGCGGAGAGAGCCTTGATCCGGAGATGGATATTCCGGGTTATAAAAAAGACACTCCCTCACCCCATAAAGCAGATATTGTCAAAATGGCCAAGCTTTTTAAAGGCAGTAAAAAGCCATTGCTGCTGGTGGGACATGGCGCCGTGCTTTCCTGTGCAGGTGCCGCGATTAAAAAATTAGCCGAAAAATTAGGCGCCCCTGTGACCAACACCCTTTTGGGCAAAGGTGAATTTCCTGAAACCCATCCCCTGTCTTTAGGCATGTTGGGAATGCACGGCACCGCTTATGCCAATAAAGCTTTGGTCAACTGCGATTTGATCCTTTCTATCGGCTCACGCTGGGATGACCGCATTAACGGCAACAATAATGAATTTTGCGTAGGCGCTAAAAAACTTCATATCGATGTGGATTTTTCAGAGATCAATAAGATCGTCAAACCTGATGCTTGGGTCTTGGGTAATGCCAAGGAAGTGGTGGAAGCATTAGTCAAGCTAGTACAACCCCTGGATACCAAGGAATGGCTTAAAGAATTGGAATATTATAAAACACAATTTCCACTCAAATATAGCAAAACCAATGGTTTGACCGCCCAACAGGTTATTGATACCTGTTATAAAGTCACCAAAGGTAAAGCTATTGTCAGCACTGACGTGGGCCAGCATCAAATGTGGGCGGCCCAGTTCTATCTTTCTGACAAAGGCAATTACTGGTTATCTTCAGGTGGCGCCGGGACCATGGGTTATGGTTTCCCCGCAGCTATTGGGGCTCAATTTGCCGCTCCCAAGGACTTGGTCGTTGCCATAGTGGGCGACGGTGGATTTCAGATGACTGCCTATGAATTATCGACGATTTTTATTCATAAATTGCCGGTTAAAATCCTGATCATTGATAATAAATATTTAGGTATGGTGCGCCAATGGCAGGAATTATTCTTCGATAATCGTCTCTCTGGTGTGGATTTAGAAGGAAATCCTGATTTCGTGAAATTAGCTGAAGCCTATAGTATCAAGGGTTTTCATATGGATAAACCTGAGAATTGCGAAAAGGTGATGAAAGAGGCCATGGCTTATAAAGGCCCTTGCCTGATCCACGCAGAAGTTATCAAGGAAGATAATGTGTTTCCTATGATACCTGCTGGTAAATCAGCCTTTCATATGATCATAGAAAAACCTACTACAAAAATGGAAAAACCGTCAGGATCGACATAATATGGATAAACTTCCTTTACATACAATCAGTGTTTTAGTGGCTAATAAACCAGGCGTGCTGGTGCGCATTGCATTAGTATTCGCCCGTCGCGGCTATAATATTAATTCGCTGGTGGTCTCACCCACCATCAATCCTAAATATTCACGCATGACCATCACCGCCAAAGGTGATCTGGAAACATTGGAACAGATCATTAAAAACGTCAATAAACTCATTGATGTCATTCATTGCGAAGAACATCCTGCTAACACGGTAGAAAAAGAATTAGCCCTGCTTAAAACCAAGGCTTCCCCTGCAGTCAAAGCGTTTGTCACCAAGAACGCCCATAAATTCCACGTCCGTATCGATGACGCCTCTGAAGGCTGCTATATCATCGAACAGACCGGCACCACCCTTGAACTCGACGAGTTCGAGAGCTTAATCAAAAAATACGGCGTCCTGGAAATGGTACGCACCGGAAAAGTGCTTATTACCCGCGGACGGGAAGAGACTTAAACTGCAGTTGTTATCCCAAGAAATCCCTTAAGATCTGTCATCGGCTTTATACTAATAATCACCGGCACAAAGCCCGGGGCGTTTCGAAGTTGTGCAAGCATAGCGGGATCAATGTGGAATTTGATTTCGCCGCCGTTATTCTGCGTCTGCAAATGCATGTTGGCAGGGGTTAAGTCGATACCACCTGTGCTTGATTCCTCCATTTGATGCATAGGTATAGTAGTATGCATCGCTGTATCAAATTTTAACAACACAAACTTCTCATCCTCAATACTGTTATATTGATCCTCCCCAAACATAGCTGTAAATTTCCCCCAAGAATCCATATGTTGAGGATGAACTTTGACCTTTGTACCATTAACATAAACTGGAAGCTTTTTGACAGTCTTGTCATTGTCAAAATTAAAAGCTCCATCTAAATCCCGAGGTAAAACCACCCCCTCCAATCCTAAGTTTCCTGCTAACTCATTTAACCCTTTAAGAAGATTTGTCAACAATTCCTCTCCATCTAAAGAAGCAGATTGAATCGTATCTACTACTAATACTTTTTTACCATCCTTTGTCTCTCCTTTCATCAAACCAACATAGCCCTTTAATTCTTTACCCTTATAAACAAAATAATACATCGTATCTTCGTGCATGGCCCTGGTAAATGCATACCCCTTATCCCTATCCATATCAAAAGAACAATCCATAATTCCAGCTCTCCCTCTGAATACACCCAAAAATCCTTGTGGAACCAGCGAATAACCCTCCCCACCTTTGACCTTGATCACTTTGACTTTAGCTATCTCCTCATATACATCGGCTGATAATTGTTCGAAACTCTCCGTAAGACCTTTAATGCTCTCTACCTTTACCCCTATGGCAGCCATCGGAAGATGTCTTTTGTAATCTTCGTAAAAACTCTTAAACGCTTCAATTTTTTCATCTATCTGTTCTGACTGAAGCTGTCGCACCAACCCTTCGTCTAACAAACTTTCAGCAATGATTAAATTTCTCATTAAGACCAAACATCTTTCTGAATGCTCTCCTATGTATTTATCATAGGTTATTTTAAAAACCGTATTGTAGAATTCTTTCTTTTTTGATAATAATTCCTCTCTCATTACCATTTCTGATGGAAATGGAATACTAAATCTGTCCTTATCCGTAATAATTCCTTCGCGAATAGCTTCGTTTCTTTTAAAATTCCAATAAATATTACTTAATTTTAATTTTTTATCCCCTTCAAAATTCTCTAATAACCAATTAAAGCTATCTACCTCTGCCTGAATGCCCAACAATTTATAAAGATGAGCATCAAACACCTCCCCATCGACATCCTCGACGACTTTATTTTCATACTCTGTAGCGCTAACGTTTAATACTCCCAAGCCTTTGGTTTTATTAAAAAGCATTTGCCAGTATCCGGGATTCTTTTTATCAAATTTAATTAACTCACCTATCCTTTCTTCAAATTCATCCCTTGTCAAAACTATCCCGCTACTCCTGACAGCCACGTATGCAAACCATAATTTCTTGGGATCATTATAATCAAAACCATTCTCTATTACTTGATGTGCTTCTCTTTTTATTTGTTCAACAAATCTAACAGGATCACTACTATCCCAAAAAGACTCAAAAATTTCTTCTTCATATGGAAAATTTTCTTTAATCCATAAAGAATATCTCATAAAACCCTCTGGCGAGAAATTCTTTTCCTCGATCATTCTGGGATATACAAAACTCAAAACATTAAGAATTGCATGCCTTGCATCTGTACCCCACTCTGAATTTAAACGCTTTTCTAGATCTTCTGATGTTAAATATCCCTGCTCGACCATTTTTAAATACAGGGGACCCAAAGCATCAACGATTTCATCTCTAACGGAACTATACTCTCTAGTATCAAGGAGTTTTTCTAAGACTTCTATAGGCACCCTCTCTCCTCGCTCTGCCCTCCATAGGTATAACTTGCTAAGAGCTTTGATGATTGCTTTCTGTGAATCAGAATACATGTATCCGTCAGATAAATACAGGTATAGGTAATCATTGGAATGATATAAAATTTAATTATTGTGGAACTGTTGAGGAGATTTAGATGTCAATCCCAAAAATATCCTAATGTTTCTCATTGGCTGAATATTAATAATAACTGGTATAAAACCATGGGCATTTTGTAATTGTTTAAGCAAGACAAGATTAAGATGAAATTTAATTTCACCATTACTATATTGAATTTGAAGATTCATATTCTCAGGAGTTAAGTCAATACCACCATAATTTGGATTGTTTAATTGTGCAACATAATTATTACCAACGTTTTGAGGTCGCTGTGACCATAAACTTAATTCTCTAATCATAGGTGGGGTTAAAGAATAATCCCACCTTCTGTCGTTCACACGATCACGAACATCCACGCTTAAATATGTGAACTGCTCAACCTTAACTTGATTTTCATCAAGCAAATGGATAGTCTGTCTCAAAGTTGATTCTGCCCATTGGGGGGTAGCCCCATAAGGACCGCTGGATGGAATTCCAGCTTCTGGAAACACCCAAGGCTTACTAACATAGGTTTTTGATACGCGCTTAATATAATCAAATGTTTCATCTTTGTTTAAAGGAGTTAAATATAAATCAAAACCAAATGCATCAAAACTATTTAAATTCGGGCGATAGTTTTCTCCGTACTTATTCATCTGAGTGTAAACAATTCTAAAGTTTAAACCATTTTCTTGGCCCAAACGTCTTAAATATGCAGATGTATCCTCAAATCTTTTCTTATAGGCATTATATGCCACTTCAGTCCATCTCTTTCCATTAGGAGTTCCATCCTCAGTGCCATAAGACATATTATCTGGCTCCGATGCTACTCGGATATAAATAGTGTCATTTTTATCAAAACCTGCGTCTTTAAATTTTTGCACCATAAAATCAATTTCTTTTTGATCAATCGTTTCCAAGCCTATAAATGGTGCGACTCCCATACCTCTTAAACGGTTCAATTCATTAACATTCCAAACAGCAAAATTTGAAGCCCCGGTGCTTGAAGGAACATCATGATTCCAATAATACATAAGAGCTTGATGAGAAAAAACTCCTTTTTGCCTTCCATATGCAATGGTCTTAAAATATTGATCAACTGTAAAATTAGGAAGATAATCGGAGTACGCCCCAACCGGTTTATCAATCTTATTTTCTGGTTGAGGAGCAAAAGATACTGTTTCGGTACCTTCTTTACTATCAACTTGAAAAAACGAAACGCTCGGTGGTTTATTTTCAAATGTTGGAGCTACCTTATTATGTGCATATGCTTGAGGCATCATGAAAAGTGCACTAACCCCCAATGTTAAAGCTATGGCGGTTGCCAATGTTCTTTTAGGAGTGAATAATCTTTGTACCAAGGATTGTACGAAAGGAACAGATGGGTTTCTTCTAGAAGGTTTTGAGGGGACCTTAATGGGAGACGCGGTACTCGTTTTAACAGCCATTGTAGGTTCAACCGCTACAACCGGACTACTTGGTACTTGTATATTACTGCTAAGTGCAAAGATATTTTGAACTTCCTGAATTGTTTCCAACCTACCCGTATATGCCGCTGATATCAATCTAATCTTTATTCCTAACGGAAGGCCTCCGGTCTTTTCATCCTTTTTTAAATCATCATCACTAATCCCAAGGCTATCCTGAATACCCTTGATCGTTTGATCAAACATTTCTTCCTTCTGAGAAACCATTACTCCATTCCTGTTAACTTTTTTTGCTAAAGATACGTACAATGCTGCTGTTAATATTCTTTGTTTC
Organism: Candidatus Omnitrophota bacterium; assembly: GCA_013285735.1. Taxonomy (GTDB): domain Bacteria; phylum Omnitrophota; class Gorgyraeia; order Zapsychrales; family Fredricksoniimonadaceae; genus JABDGZ01. The sequence continues at coordinate 51,996 of JABDGZ010000004.1, forward strand.
TGTACATAATCTAAATTTTGAATATTAATACCAAATCTATTTTCTACATCGCTGATAAACCTTCCCCAAGCTGCATATGTCGTCTCACCCGATATTTTGTCAACAACAGTTAAAAGTTGTCTTTTAGCTGTAGGCCTAAGATTTTCAAAATCGATCCCATATTTAGTAGAAAAATCTCTTAGAATTTTTCCCATAACTCTTATACGCTCATCAGTCACCCTATCATTATGAACTTTTGAAGCAATGATGTTACCAACTTTTGCTTTTAATTTCCTATTCTTATTCCCTTTCAAAATTTCTGCTAAAGAATTTTCAACATCAGCTCTTTCAGTCTGCTCTGTGATCAACATTGCCCTATCTGGTGAAAGCATCGCCCCATCAGCACCATGCGAATCTGAAGTAACTTCAAAATTAGGAATCTCTAAATTAGAATCCCCTTTTTGAAATAATGCCAAAAACGCTCCTCCTGAGAAATATTTCCTTGGTATAGTCTCTTGCGTTACAGGATCAACATCTTCTTTGATGTAGTTATACACACCCTTCTTAAAAGCCTTAAGATATCGCTGATAAATTTCTTCTTTCTCCTGTGGGTTATCAATATTGACTCCAGCGACCTTGTTCTTATCCGCGTATACCTGTGATAATATGCTTTCTTTGATTTTTTTCTTATACCATGTAGCTAAAATGAGCGAACTATATACCTGACGTAGTTGGGCGAAATTCTTATCTTCATTAACTTCTTTTTTTAATTCAGGAATAATTATCTCGCGTACGATCTGGCTGCCTAATTGGTTAGTATCTTTTGCTTGTGTCTGCCGAGATTGGATTCCTTCATGTTTGGTCAATGACAGATAATCTTGCTCTAACATTACTTTTAGTTTTGATTCGACTACATAAGCCGTGCCTGCTTTTGTATTCTCATAAACTACCGCTTTTTCAGGTACTATCCAAACCTTGTTAAAGGTATTCACCGGAACATTGGTTGTCCCAAATTTTTTAGCGGCTTCTTCGTAGATTCGCTTCCAGAATTTCTTTCCAATCGTATCTTCAGGGTAAATCAAGCTGGCTGTTATTTGCTTGAGCATATAATCTTCGGCCAACAGGTCTCGCCCCATCTCAGTAAGCCCAAAGCTATTAGGAATAATACGATCCTTTTCATACGGGGAAAGATTGACCCAAAGGTCTTTCTCAGGGATGGTCAAAGAGGCAAGGAAATATTTAATCAGTTTGCTAGATTCATCTTTAAGCTGGCCATTGCTTAATTCACCATCTCCTTTATCTAGAATAAAGTCAAATCTAAACGGGTTATCAGGATGAACCTTGATTCCTTTAAGAATCGGTGGATCAAATGGAGGACTTAAATGAACCATGACCCCAGGCGTAGGCAAATAATAATCTTGGGCTTGGGCTAAGGGCATGGGGCCAAAGGAATTAATCAAGAAGGCTACAAGAATAAGGATTAATAGGGATTTTCTCATCTTAATATAAATATACCATGCATTTGATAGTAAAAACAAGGGTTGGTGGGAAACTGGCTGGGAATGATACCATAGATCGTTACCCCCCTGCTTGTGAGAAAGTTGAGAAGATCTTATGTGTGAGCGAAAAAGTCTTTAAGAAGATTCAAAGGGATTTTGAGAGATTTGGTATCAAGGTGGGAAACTGGCCTTTTAGGCTTTTTGCCATCTGTCAGGAAGAAGTTCCTCTAGTCGTGAGATTGGATGGGACTGAATTCTTTGTAAAACGTCTTTCAAATAAGTCCACGTATTGATCTTATTTTTGCGGCAAGTGGCGGTAAAGGTCATGAGTATCGCAGCTGTATGACCACCTTTTTCACTTCCAACAAAAAGCCAATTTTTGCGTCCTAAGGCTATTGGACGTATGGCATTTTCAGCAAGATTATTGTCTATCGGTAATCGGCCATCTTGAAGATAAGCATTAAGTTCTTTCCAAAGGCCAAGCGTGTAATTAATGGCCAGACGCATGGGTGATTGTGGTAAATGTCCGGGAAGATGTTCTTCAAGTTTATTTTTAATTTTATCTAATAACACCCTAGATTCTTTTAACCGGAGAGCATGCCTATCTTTTGGGCTTAAGAATTTAGCATCAGATTCAACATGATACAATTTGGCGATTAGCACCAGTACTTCAGTTGCTGCGCGTGGTGATGTTTTTTCAGCGTCTAGAAAATACCGCCTTGCATGCGCCCAACAGGCTAAATGGGTTACGATGTGAGCGGTGGTTTCCTCTGTGGTAGGAGGTTTTCCTAATCCGCTATAGCCAGCATAGGCATCGGACATAAAAAATCCTTTGTAATCTTTAAAGAATTCCAATGGACCTTCTTTACAGCGGTTTATTGTAAAATTGTACAGTGCATATTTGAAGTTTTCAGCTCCAACTGTTGCCCACATCCTTGCTGTCTGTATCCCTTTGTTCGGGCCATCTCGCATGTCCACCGGGGTGTCATCATTGCCTACAATGCCGTGTTCAAAGATTTTATTGCGCTTTAGATCATATAAAGGGGTAAGTGCTAAGGCGCATCCATACATCCAATCAGCCATGGTTTGGCGGCTGATATTTACACCTTCTCGTTTAAGTTTCTCTTCAATCCTGTACAAAGGGGTATGATATTCAAACTTCTCCGTGATCACATAGGCTAAAAGACCAGCATCTGCTTCACAGCGTTCAATAGGGCCTTCCGGTGTGGGATGCTGTTTAACACCACAGCCATCACAGCGACTATCCCCACAAGCATACTTGGGTCTCACATAGCTATTGACCAACAGGGATGAGGGGTGGTAATCAAGGCGTTCGGTTATATCATCGCCGATATGAACAAGCTTCTTGCCGCAGCCACAGACTTTTTTCTCTTCATGGACATCTAAAACATGTTCAACACGCTTAAGATGCTCTGGTAATTTCTGACGGCCATGATGATTACGCACATGTGCTGTTACCGCCGTTGTTGTCTCAAGCAGGGGATCTTCTGCCTTTGGGGCAGTATTCTTGTCTACTTCTAGGATAAGTTCTTGCATAAGCAGTTGATTGGGGTCAAGTTTTTCACTGCTTCGGCCATACAGACGTTTTATCAAGCCTTCTAATTGGTGCTGCTGTTTAAGGATTGTATTTTGGAGGGTTTCTACAAGTGCTTCGAGTTGTTGGTTTTGTTCTTTTAGGTATGTATTTTCTTCAGCAGGAGTTGAGAAAGTAAGCGTCGTCGATACCATTAGATTTATATTAGCACTTATCGTCGGTGAATCAAGATATTTATTAGATATTTTTACATCATTTTAACATTATCACGTCGGTATCGTGGTTGACGTTTGATCACTCTTGCTTCAATTCCTTCAAGTAAATTTGCCCATGATGCACGGTCAAGACAGCTACCATCATCAGAAGGGATCACAAACCTACCTGCTTCAAGCCGTTTATACCACAACGCATAACCATCGTTATCCCAATAGAGAACTTTTAACTTGGTTTTATTTACATTTAGAAAAACAAACCAATCGCCATTTAAGGGGTCTTCATGCATTTCATCGGTCACCATCAATGACAAACGATCAAAACTTCTGCGCAAATCACAGCTGCCGCGATATAAAAATATCCTGACATTGTTCAAATTAATTCCTGAGATCATATGGCTTTGACCAACCCAAGGATCTTTTGGAAAATCAATTCATCAAAACCATTGAGCTCGATCTTGTACCCATTGGGGGTTTCAATATGAAGATCCTTCAGGGTGGGGAATGAAGGTTTGATTAACCGAAGGAATCCTGGCTTGGGAGATTCATTACTGATTAATCTTTTACGCCATGCATAAAAATTGCTTATGTTGATATTTTTATTCTTGCAGTATTGGGATATTGATAAACCGCTGGTAGGTTGGGCAAAAAGTATTTTTTGCCATTGCTTCTTTGATCGAAAAATTTTCTTCATCGACGTTCCTCCTATGAATTGTTATAATAATGCAATATTTTACCGCACTATTAAAATGATTCATAGATGGATTAGTCGGACGGATACATTTTGAGTGGAAATGAGAATTCAGAAAATAAATCTTCACGTTTACAATTCGTTGACATAGTGAATCCGACCCTTGTTACCCAAATATATCATGAGGCAAATAAAATAATTGGAAATGCCGCTAAATGGACTATTGCAAAACACAAGTTTTCTGAGTTCGATCCAAGAATATTAGAAGAATTAATGAAGCCAGAAAATGATATTTTGGAGAATATTTCTTCAACAGAGGTCCGTTTAAAGGCTAATTTAGACTGGAATAAACTTATTAGGATACAAGAAATTGCGGGAAGTGATTTTGAAAAAATTAGGGACATTTTGCAACAGTCCGAAGTGAGAACTGAATATAAATTTGAAATTAAAGATTTTGCTCCCAAAACTCCTGATTATTCATCTTTTGAGGGTAAGACAATTGATAGTTTGAAAGAATTTGATGAATGGGCCCAAGTTTACGCACTTGCTTTTTTACCTGCAGCTTATGGTGACCCGCAACTCATTGATAAATCGAGACAGGAAATTTTATCTGTAATTGATAAGGACCCAAGAAAGAGGGATCTTTGGTCAATGGTAAGAAATGGCTTCAATCAAATGACCTCTATTACTACTAAAGACACTGAGCGGAAATCACATTTGAAAACACATCTTGGCACTATTTTAGACGATAGAAAGGGTATTGAAGAAAAGCTTGAAGAATTGAATAATACTCGCACATTGCCGGAATTGGATGAAATGATAGCAGCAAATAATGTAATGTCATCGGTAGGGAATGGGGTGGTGACAAGCGGGGAAATAGGAAAAATTGCAGCGGGATTATTACCGGGATTGGCGTCTGGTTTAGGGGCTATTGATCAACCAATAGAATCTTTCGTTAATGCGGCGATGAATGCAAGGGATCAGGCGATGACTGTGGTCGATCAAAGGGATCGATTGGTTCGAAATTTGAGAATCTTGTTAGAAAGGCCGGATGTTCAAATAGGATTAGGTAATCATGAGGCTGTTCGTTACATGTTAAATGGCGTAGCAAGTGCCGCAACAATAAATCCTGGTCCCGCTGCTGTTATTTCATTAGAAAGTTATATAAAAAAGATAGAAGATTTACTTATTCCAGTGAAACAAAAAATTGAGCTACTAAAGAAGCTTCACAACGAAAATCCTGAGGTTTTCAATGAAGTTGATCAAATGGTGATGCTTGAGAATGAAGGATATTCTCCAAAAAAGAGATCGATTGTAAATAAATTAGATAAGGATGAAAATAGTTTTTTGTTTTCTAAGGTTACTAAGATTCTTGGAGCACGCATATATTATGTGGATCCAACTGTTAAAATACTTATGGCGCATTATGTTCAGGAAGAAGGTGCTAATAAAAGAATAACTTATCAAGAGCCAACTGCGCTTTTGTTTTCTACATCATCATCCGTCGCCAAGATACAGGCCCAAGCAGCGACACCGGCAGAATGGATTCAAAGGAATCATATGTATGTTATTGATGGTAGGGAGAAGTTTACAGATCTTGTGAGGTTTACAGAATATTTACTCAAGGCTTATCGAGCCAATCCACATATTCCAGTTGTAGGCTATTTAGATAAATGGTGTGTGCTTCCAACTCCTCTCGACTTAGTAAAGGAGCGTTTGATCGGTTCCAATGATGTTGTCCGTGCGCTTTCTGATGAAGCGGTAAGTCGTTCTAATAATATGCCGGTATCAAGTGACGGCATTTTCGATTTGTATTATTTTGCGTCTAAGCTTCTAGATGAAAGGCAAATAAGAGCAACACCTTTCGTTACGGGTGAATTTAAAGGCGTTACATTAACTGCAATTCGTGAATCGACAATAGAAAGCATTATCACTGAATATAATAAGGTGGTGGCCCGTCCGACAGAACCCTATGCTCCTCAAGGCAGCATTGATGGTCAAGCAGCGACACCAAGAGAATGGATGGAAAGACATAATATTCAAATTTTAGAAGGCAGATCATTAAACGGTATTAAAAGTGTTGAAGAATTGGCTATGATTTTAGTTCAGCAATTTCAAACCAGACAAAGGCCTGTTGCGGCTGAATGGGAAGGGACTTGGTTAATGACAGATCCTTATTTATTCCTGGAGGCGGCTAATCTTGTTGACGTTGGTCAAAGAATGGTTTATGAATGGAGAGAGCGTAAAGCTCGTGCCACTGTTTTGGATAGAGGCATTCCAGATTTGAATAATTTTGCGGCTACGTTATTGGATGAAAGGCAAATACGGGGCGATGTTGTGGTTAAAGGCGAATTTGGAGGGATTACTTTAGTAGCCAATGGACGCACAACGTTACGCAATATTATTCGTCAATATAATGTGGCGGTAAAAAGCATTCCTTCTGTTGGCCCTTTTGATAGTAGTCGCGAGGTAAAAAGCTTGGATGCATTGGTTAAACGGCATAATATATTATGGATTAACGGGAATGAAATTTTTAGAAAAAGAGGACGGCTGGGGAAGGCTGCTGATATCATAGATTTCGCTTTGGATTTAATTGATTTTCAACGTCTAAATCCAATCCAGCCGCATGGCGGCACATGGAATGGGGTGAGCCTAATTTTAGATCCGTTTTACTTAATGGGGGTTAGCACAGTCGTTGCTAATAAAATTAAAACTCAATATGATCGTCGTTTTAGTAATGAGGAAGAGCCTAATAGACCTATGGAAAGCTTGTTAGATTTTGCCATCAGACTTTTAGAGGAGAGGGTAATAAGAAGAGATTCTTTCCCAAATGCAAAGCAATTTGAAGCTATCTATAAAGATCCGTCCGACCAATCTGATGATAAGGGCACCAGTTTAATAGTAACTCCACAATCAACAGTAAAAAGTATTATAGGTCAGTATAATAGAAAGAACCCGCTAAAGCCTTATACCCCTAACCATAACGAATTAAGAGTTTTTTATGAAGATAAAATGGGAACTGGCGGGATGGGTTTTATTAGGTTTTTACTTGAGGAATACCGATGGGACCCAAGCAGGCCGGTTATTGGCCTAACGCATGGTAAATGGGTCACCCCAGAGCCTTCTGACTTGGTTGTCGATCCTTATTCCGCTGTTTCTAGAATTTCTAAGGAATTGGAAGATCGGATAAATAATAATCCTTTAGCAGATGACGGTATTGAAGACGTGAGGGATTATGCAGAGGAACTTCTTCATGAAAGAGATATGAGACAAACACAACAATCTGTTGATAAAGTTACATTTAAAGGCATACAATTAATAGTATCTCCACAATCAACAATAAATAGTATTGTCGAAGATTACAATCAACAAACTGCTCAATCTCCATCGGCGACAGATGATCAGGCGATGAAGGTCACTGAGAAAAGGTCTAATGGGCCAGGTGGTATCGATTTAAGCCCTGCTAATAATGTTTTACAAACCCGAAATGCTGGCATAGGGATCAAATTTCACTTAGATGCTGCCCAGCTTGCCCAATGGCAAAAAGCCCCAGGTGTGATGATTGAGGATATTACTATCCAGCCGCTTAAAAGTCTTTCTGTCTTTCTTGGTCTACCTGACAGCCAACCTGTTTAAAAGGTGGCCCTATCCAAACTCCTGTACCCAACAGCTTCAGCAATATGCTCGGGCAAAATAATATCACTCCCCGACAAGTCACTTATAGTTCTGCTAACCTTGAGTATTTTATCGTGTGCCCTGGCTGAGAATTTTAATTCTTCCATGGCCCTGATTAAAATTCCTTTAGCTTCTTTTGATAAAGAACAAAAATTACGTAGGTGTGAACTTTCCATGTGGGCATTGCACAAGACGGGCAGGCCTTTAAAGCGTTGCCACTGTATTTGACGCGCCTGCGTGGTGCGTTCTTTGATCGTTGCGGAAGATTCTTCCGACGGAGCATCAACAAGTTCACGGGTTTTCAAGGGCAGGGCGTGCAGATGGATGTCGATGCGGTCTAGCAGCGGCCCGGAGATTTTATGCCGGTATTTTTCAACTTGAAGATTAGAACAGCGGCATGTTTTTCCAGGAACATCTTTGTATCCGCAGGGGCAAGGGTTCATGGCCGCGATGAGCATAAACCGGGTTGGAAAACGTAAACTCCCTCGAGAACGTGCGATACTGACATAACCGTCTTCCAGGGGCTGGCGTAACACTTCCAGCACATGGCGATTGAATTCCAGGAATTCATCCAGGAACAAAACACCGTTATGGGCGAGCGTCACCTCGCCGGGACGAGGTCCGCTGCCGCCACCGATAATAGCCACATCCGACGCTGTATGATGAGGCGCCCTAAAGGGGCGCTGGGTGATAATGCCCTCAGCATTTTTTAGCAGGCCTGCGACCGAATGGATTTGGGTGGTTTGCAAGACTTCAGCAGGAGTCATATCTGGCAAGATCGTTGTCAGTCGTTTAGCTAACATGGTTTTACCGCTGCCAGGCGCACCGATCAAAAGCACATTATGCCCGCCGGCAGCTGCCACCTCGAGGCCCCGTTTAATATATTGCTGGGCTTTGACTTCGCTAAAGTCAAAATTACTGCGATGAGAATTTTTAAGCAGAACTTCAAAATTTGTCTCAACAGCACTGAGTATTTTGGAATCCATCAAAAATGCCACAACCTCGTTGAGATGTTTGGCTGGAAAAACAGGACAGCCCGCCAGCGCTGCTTCTTTGGCGTTTTCAAAAGGAACAATAAGCCCCTGGCAATTGCTGCTGGCCGCGGCCAGGGCAACAGATAAAGCGCCCTGCACAGGTTGTATACGTCCATCTAAAGAAAGTTCACCTATAAAAGCGTAAGGATTTAAAGTCTCCGGGGGTATCAGGCCTTGGGCTGCCAGGACGCCCAGGGCAATGGCCAAATCATAACAGGGCCCTTGTTTTTTAGTATCGGCGGGTGCCAAATTGATGGTAATCCTTTGGGCGGGGAATTCAAAACCGCTATTTTTGATGGCCGCGCGAATGCGTTCACGGCTTTCTTTAACGGCATTATCAGGCAAGCCAACCACGGTTATAGTGGGCAGCCCAGGACTTATATCTGTTTCAATACCAACAGGATAGGCTTCCAAGCCGCAAAGGCCAAACGAGGCAATTCGAGCTAACATAATTGGTCCAATAGGATGCGGGGGAGTTAGTGGTTAAGAGGCGCTGCTTAGGGGGTAAGCAGCTAAAAGCTTCACTTGCTTTTTTGGAGAGCAAGAATATAATGGTAGCCTAACATAAACAGAAATACCCGTCAAGTATCTGTAATTATGGTACTTTACGGTAACGAAAGAATCGTGACATTTGTTAGGTTTATATCCACATTCGTTTTTTCCCGAGATTTTTCAAAACAGGATTCTTTTAGTCACCTTGGCTGTTTGGTTTCAAGCCCAATTGATCAAGGTCATTTTAGGGGTATTTAAGGAAAAACGGTTTAATTTTCGCTGGTTTATTGGTACTGGCGGCATGCCCTCCAGCCACGCGGCCGGAGCATCAGCGTTGGCCACTTCAGTGGGATTGGAATATGGTTTTAACAGTCCTCTTTTTGCCGTGTCAGCTGCCTTTGCCATGGTGACGATGTTCGATGCCCAGGGAGTGCGCCGGGCAACAGGTTACCAGGCGACCATCCTTAATAAAATGATGGACGATATTTACTGGAAAGGCCAGATTGAAGAACAAAAATTAAAAGAATTAGTAGGGCATACGCCTATCGAAGTGCTCGCAGGACTTATTTTTGGTGTGACGTGTGCCATGGTTTTATATTAGATTAAGGAGAGTCAGCAATGAATCAGAAAGTTTTAATTGGTATTATAGCAGCCATTATATTGGCCGTCGGTGCTGTTGTTATTCTTCAACATCATAAAGCAGCTGCTGCTTCCAAAGATTCCGAAGAAACGAACGTTCCTGTTAATCAGCTTCTGGCCGAAGCAGCCCAGTACGAAGCCAGCGGAGATAAGCTTAAAGCCAAGGAAGCCTACGATCAGATCATTAGTAATTATCCGGATTATGATAACATTGAAGATGTCCAAAATAAGCTTGGCGAACTGAACATTGATCTTATTTTTTCTCCCGCTCAAATGCCTCAAACAATTTCTTATGAAATCGTCCCCGGAGATTCCTTAGGCAAGTTGGCCCGAAAATTTAAAACCACTCCACAATTGATCAAAAGGGCTAATGGATTAAAGAGTGATGTGATACGCACCGGGGAAACATTGCGTATATGGACGGCACCGTTTAATATTTTGGTTAACAAATCTCAAAATGTGCTGTTTTTAAAGTCCGGCGAAGAGGTTTTTAAGATTTATCACGTGTCGACGGGAAAAGACAATATTACACCGGTGGGGACCTTTAAGATCGCCACCAAAATAGAAAATCCGGTATGGTTTAGAAATGGGGGAGCACCGATTCCCTCGGAAAGCCCGGACAATCCATTAGGCAGCCGCTGGATGGGTTTTGATACAGACACCCATTACGGCATTCACGGCACCATCCATCCTGAAAGCATCGGACAACAGGTGACAGAAGGATGCGTGCGCCTGAAGAATTCGGATGTGGAAGAACTTTTTGATATTGTCCCGGTCGGGACTGAAGTGGTTATCCAAAATTAAAAGGTAAGAATATTTATGGCAACACTGGATTTTGAAAAGCCGATTATCGAGCTTGAAGATAAAATTGATGATTTACGCAAAATGGGCTCCAAAAGGGTGACTCTTGAGCCTGAGATCAAGCGCCTTGAGTCTAAGCTCGAGAAGCTTAAAAATGATATTTATAATAATATGACGTCCTGGCAGCGTGTGCAAATCGCGCGCCACCCCAAACGGCCGTATACCCTAGATTATATCCGGTTGATGACGGATGAATTCTTGGAATTGCATGGCGACAGGCTTTTTGCCGACGATAATGCTATGATCGGTGGTTTTGCCAAGATTGACGGGCAGAAAGTCATGATCATCGGCCATCAAAAGGGCCGTGACGTTAAAGAAAATGTTTTGCGTAATTTCGGCTGCGCCCACCCGGAAGGTTACCGCAAGGCGATAAGGCTGATGCGCCTGGCAGCTAAATTTGGAGTGCCGGTCATCTGCCTTATTGATACACCAGGTGCGTATCCTGGCATTGGAGCAGAAGAACGCGGCCAAGCCCAGGCCATTGCTGAAAATTTGAGGGACATGGCTGGCATCAAAACACCTATCGTGGCCGTGATCATTGGCGAAGGGGGCAGCGGCGGGGCCCTAGGGATCGGCGTTGCTGACCATATTTTTATTTTGCAGCACGCCTATTATTCCGTTATCTCGCCCGAGGGTTGTGCGTCCATCCTGTGGCGCAGTTCTTTAAAAGCCCCTCTTGCCGCTGAAGCTTTGAAATTACATGGGGAAGATTTGATAAAATTTAATATTGTGGATGAGATCATCCCCGAACCTTTGGGCGGCGCTCACCGGGATCCGCAAGAAGTCTCCCAACATTTAAAGGCAGCGCTCCTGAAATATTTTAAAAAAGCATCTGCGTTAAGTTCACAAGCGTTGTTAGACGCCCGCTACAAAAAATACCGGGACATCGGTGAATTCATCGAGAAAAAATGACCCTCCAGCCAGATATCCGTGATCTGTCTTTAGAAGAATTAACAGCCTATTTGAAATCCGTCGCTGCAGAGCCTTTTCGTGCCGAGCAAATTTTTCAATGGATCTATCAAAAGGGAGCCTGGGGTTTTGATGCGATGAGCAATATCCCTAAAGGGTTAAGGGACCGTTTGAAAAAAGATTTTGACCTCAAACCTAATGAAATTTCCCAAAAGTTAATTTCCGAGGACGGCACTACTAAATTTCTTTTTGATCTGCACGATCATGAAAAGATTGAAAGTGTCTTGATCCCCACCGCGACCAGGACAACAGCCTGTATTTCAACCCAGGCGGGATGTAAGTTTGGCTGTAAATTTTGTGCCAGTGGTATCGGCGGTTGGAAGCGTAATCTTAGCTGTGCGGAGATCGTGACCCAGGTTTTACACGTCAAAGAAGAAGCGTTAAAACATAAGAGACCGTTGACCAATATTGTGTTTATGGGAACGGGTGAACCTTTGGATAATTTTGTCAATTTGATGAAAGCGATCCGTATCATCAATTCAGGTAAGGGAATCAATATCGGGGCCCGCCATATTACTATCTCTACCGTCGGTGTTGTTCCCAAGATCAAAGAGTTGGCCCTTGAAGGCCTGCAGGTGGAATTGGCGATTTCTTTACATGGGTATGATAATCCCTCCCGTAATGTGCTTATGCCGGTCAATAAAAAATACCCCTTTGATGAGCTGATTGCGGCCTGCCGTGAATATGTCCGTTTGACCAAACGTCAAATTACCTTTGAATATATCCTCATTAAGAATGTTACCTGTACGACTCACGCCGTGGCAAGTTTGAAGAAATCTTTTAAGGGAATCATCTGTAAGATGAATCTTATTCCTTATAATCCCGTTTCAGAATTTGGCCACCAAACACCGTCGAAAGAAGAAATGGTGGCCTTTCGCAATAGTCTTGAAGATAGTGGCGTTCATGCAACTATACGGACACCGCGCGGCAAAGATGTGAACGCTGCCTGCGGGCAGTTAAGGCATGCGGCAAATGCAATAGGCTAGATCTTCTAATGACTCCGTATTATTTACTGCGATGGTTGATCCTCATCTTCTTAGGGCTTTTGGTTTACGCCCAGACCTTTCATTTCGATTTTGTTTTTGATGACTACATTTTCATTGTCAATAATCCTTTCATCAAGAATTTTAGCAATATCCACTTGATGTGGCAAACCTTTCCCAGGACCCGCTTTACAGGCATGTATTCCTTTGCGTTAAATTATTATTTCAATCAGCTGGCACCCCAGGGCTATCACATTTTTAATTTTATCGTGCATCTATGTGCAGCTTGGCTGGTATGGGCCTTGGCAGGTCTGCTTTTTAAAATTGTAAAAATTCCACAAGATTACGCAGCAAAAGAACTCCCATTTATCATTGCGGTGATTTTTTTAGTGCATCCCTGCCAAACTCAGGCCATTACCTATATCACCCAGCGTTTTGAATCAATGGCCACGGTATTTTATTTAGCGACGATTTACGCGTATCTTCGGGCGCGCCTGGCAAGCGAAATAAGATATAAAATCATCTTGTTTGGACTGGCAGGCCTCGCCAGTGTTTTAGGGATCATGACCAAGGAAGTAGGCATTACTGTACCTGTGATGATATTGGCTTTGGAATGGATTTTGTTTCCTAAAAAAGATAATAAGAAAATGTATCTTATCTTTTTTGTTGCCGGGGGGTTATTGTATCTGATTTTTTCCCAAATAGTACTTACGGGGCTGAATGTTTTTACGAAATCATTTGTTTCTGAATCTCATGATGGGGATGTCTTGACCACAGGGAATTATTTTTTAACTCAAATGAGGGTATTCTTAACTTTTTTACGTCTTTTAATATTGCCTATCCATCAAAATTTGGATTACGATTATCCAGCTTCAACAGACCTTTTCCATCCGCCCTTGACCTTGGTAGGCCTAGGCGTGATTCTAGGTATTATTTTTCTAATCATCAAATTACGGCGCGCAACTCCTTTAATAGCCTTTGGCCTAGCATGGGTACTTATTACATTTTCCATCAATTTGGTACCGAGATCAAATCTGATTTTTGAGCATAAATTGTATCTTATCTCATTTGGTTTTATTTTGACCTTGGTAGCCGTGTTATCTAGGTTGGTATCCAACCGTGGGACCTTGCTGAGATTATTATGCTGCATCATCGCTGTTTTAGCAGTCATGAGTTTTCAGCGTAATAAAGTTTGGGCTAATGAATTGTTACTTTGGGAAGATACTATTAAAAAGTCACCGGACAAGGCCCGCGTCAATGCTAATTTGGGACGGGTGTATGGCAACCTAGGTCGCTATGATGAGGCTGTTTATTATCTGGGCAGATCCATTGCTCTTCATCCGGATAATATCACTTACGAGGATCGCGGGATTATTTATGGCAGGCAAGGACGAAGCCTTCAAGCACTGGAGGATTTAAACCACTCGATTGCCATGGATCCCAATTATTCTACAACGTATATCAAAAGATCCTGGATATACCAAATGCAGCATAATGATGAAGCAGCGTTGGCTGATTTGGCCCGTGCTATCAGTATCGAGCCGTATTTTGCGGATGCTTACTTGGAAAGAGGAATCTTATGGGCATCCATCAATCATAATCAGCAAGCTCTCCAGGATTTTCAACAGGTTTTGATCTTAGATCCTTTAAATGCCGATGCTGCCAGGTACAAGTCGTATTTGATGAAGATGGGGCAAAAATAAGAATTTGTTATTGGGCAGAGGAGTTTTGTTGCTGTTGTTGCTGAGCGGCCAGCTTTTGTATCAATGCCTGCATTTGGGGATTACTCATTAGTTTCTGTATCTGTGGATTGTTTTGGACAGCTTGATAATCATGATTAGTGACAGCCTGTACTAAGGCAGGATCCTGAAGTGCTTGCATTATTTGTGGGTCTTGGGCCATTTGCTGGAGTATTTGCATACTTTGAGGATTAGACATCAATCGTTGCTGGCTGGCAGCAATTTGTTGGTCCAGGCCAGAAGAAGTTCCTGAAGGTTGGCCAGGCAGGGCAGTAACAGGAGTAGTACCGTCTCCATTATTAATACTAGCTACATCGCTGGCATTTACATGCACGTCACCGATAATGGGTGTTTTAACAGTGTAAACACCGTTATCGATTCCGGAAAGTACACCTTTGATTTGTGACCCATCCTTGAGAGTGATCACTTGTTCTGATCCATCGGCAAAAGCAGCGATGTTTGCGGACAAAAGGAAAATGGTAAGGCTAAGAATAATTTTGTTCATAATCGAAGTTTAACACCTAATGGAAGATTTGGCAAGTTTGACAAAAGAGATTTAGGGTGATATATTGGCTTCTTCTTTGAAGAGCAATAGCGGGTTGGCCGTTTACGGGGTTGTAGCTCAGTTTGGGAGAGCGCCTGCATGGCATGCAGGAGGTCAGGGGTTCAATCCCCCTCAACTCCACTTTGTATAGATTTGCCAAGGTGGCGGAACTGGTATACGCGCTGGTCTCAAAAACCAGTAGCTTCACGGCTGTGAGGGTTCGATTCCCTCCCTTGGCATTTTTTATTGTAAACCTCAATTACCATCGCAGTTGACAATCCTTCCGGTATGGGCGTATAATCTTCCCATGAATGATGTTTATTTAGACCATGCGGCCACGACACCTTGTGATCCTCGTGTATTGGAGGCCATGCGGCCTTTTTTCTTCGCGCAAAGCGGTAATGCTTCAAGCCCGCACAAACGAGGCCGGCAGGCTCGCCGTGCCCTTGAGGAGGCTCGCGAAACATTAGCCGCTTTCATAGGTGCCTTGCCGACGGAAATTGTTTTTACGAGTGGTGCCAGTGAATCTAATAATCATGCCATTTTTTCAACAGCCAAGGCTCTGAAAGGTCGCGGCAAGCATATTGTTACCGCTGCCATCGAGCATCATTCGGTGCTGGAACCCTTGCATCAACTAGAGCAAGATGGTTTTCAGGTTGCCTTTATTAAACCAAAATCCGACGGTATCATTGCGTATGAAGACATAAAAGCTGCCTTAAGGCCAGACACCATTCTAGTTTGCTTGGCCCATGCCAATAATGAGATAGGAACAATACAACCGGTTGAAGAAGTTGGGATTTTGTGCCGCGAGCGGGGTATTTATTTTTTAGTGGATGCCACCCAAACCGTCGGGCATATACCGGTCAATGTTAAAAATATCAGTTGTGATTTTTTATCTCTTTCAGCCCATAAATTTTATGGGCCTCAAGGGGTAGGGGCTTTATATATCCGTCAAGGTATTGAATGCCCCGCATTTATTCTAGGCGGGGACCAGGAACGCGGCCGCAGGGCAGGTACCCATAATATCACGGGGATTGTTGGCTTAGGCAAGGCGATCAAGTTTTGCAACGAGCAGATGTTGAAGGATGCTCCTAGGGAAATTATTTTACGGGACAGGGTTATTGATTTTGTATTAAATGAAATCCCTTTAGCTGTTATTAACGGACATCGCCAAAAACGTTTGCCTAATAATGCTCATTTTTCTTTTCCTGGTATCAATGGTGAAGATCTTGTCAGTGCTTTGGATTTGGCAGGTATCGCGGTGTCCATGGGTTCAGCCTGTACATGGGGACGTTTGGAACCTTCACATGTGCTCAAGGCCATGGATTTAACAGACCGTATGGCATTAGGTTCATTGCGTGTGACTGTAGGGAGATGTACGACGGAGCAGGATATTACTTATTTTCTGGAGCAGTTGAAATTAAAAGTTAGTCAGTTATGCAAGAACGAATAATTCAATTTTTGAAAGAAAGCGACGGGTATATTTCCGGTGAGGAAATGAGCCAGCGCCTGAAGATGTCGCGGGCTGCTATCTGGAAGCATATGCAGGAGTTACGTGCCCAGGGGTATGAAATTACTGCTGTCCCGCATTTAGGTTATCAGTTGATGGCCTGTCCTGAAAAACTTTTAAGTTTTGAAATTCAGTCGGGCTTGAACACCAAGATCATTGGTAAGAAGATCATTGTCCTGGATACGGTCACATCCACCATGGACGAAGCTTTCCGGTTAGGTAATGAAAATTGTCCTGAAGGTACGGTAGTTTGTGCGGAGGCCCAGTCCAAAGGCCGCGGCCGTCTGGGACGTGCATGGACGTCACCTAAATCTAAAGGATTATATTTTTCTTTGGTGCTGCGGCCAAGTTTGCCTCTTAATCAATTGGCACAGTTGACATTGATGTCCGCCGTGGCGTTGGCTGAAGCCATTGAAAGTATCAGCGATCTTCGTCCTTTGATCAAATGGCCCAATGATCTGCTTTTGGAAAATCACAAGCTGGCAGGCATTTTAACTGAGTTGCGTGCTGAATCAGATCAGGTTAAATTCGTCGTCATCGGAATCGGGCTTAACGTTAATGCGTCGGCACACCAATTGACCGAAGGGGCATCTTCTTTAAGAATTGCCGCAGGCAAAAGTTTTAATCGTACAGAAATATTTCAGGCGATTCTACGTTCCCTGGAGCAAGGGTATGCAAAGCTTTTACGCCATGAGTTTGCCCAGATCATAGAAGAGTGGAAGAAGCGTAGTGCGACATTAAAAAAGCGTGTCAGGATAACAGATCCGTCCGGTATTATTGAGGGGGAAGCCATTGATCTAGATGAAGATGGTGCTTTGTTGATCCGTCGAGACAATGGTCTAGTGATCAAAAAGACTGCGGGAGATGTTTTTTTACTGCGATGAAAATGGGTTTTTTACAAAACGATTTGCAAAAGTTAGAAGATTTGGGATTACACCGGTCTTTAAAGACCCTTGATTCTCCTCAAGGCAGGGAAATTATCCTTGATAATCGACGGGTATTGAATTTTTCTTCCAATGATTATCTGGGCTTGGCCAATGATGCGCGTATCAAGGCAGCAGCGCTTGAAGCGATCGAAGAATATGGATTGGGCAGCGGGGCCTCGAGGCTAATTTGCGGTAATATGGATCCGCATGAAAAATTGGAGACAGAGTTAGCGCATTTTAAGAATACCCCAAGCTCTCTGGTTTACTCCAGCGGGTATATGGCCAATACAGGTATTATCCCAGCGTTGATGGATCGGCATAGCGTTGTATTATCTGATAGGTTAAATCATGCATCAATTATCGATGGGATTATTTTAAGCCGTGCCAAATTGGTGCGCTATCCTCACGCCGATGTGCAGGCTTTGGAAGATGTTTTAAAAAATCTCCCTGCCACCCAACACAGGCTCATTGTTACGGATACTGTTTTTAGCATGGACGGAGACAAAGCACCTTTAAAAGAAATTGTGGAAATAGCAGACCGTTATGAGGCCATGGTCATGGTGGATGAGGCGCATGCTTTTGGAGTGTTGGGACAACATGGTGGAGGATTGGTTGAAGAGCTTGGAGTCGGGGACAAGGTGGATATTCAAATGGGGACATTGTCCAAGGCTGCTGGATGTTTTGGGGCTTATGCCTGCGGAACAAAAATTTTGAGAGAATATTTGATCAATAAAAGCCGTAGCTTTATTTACACGACGGCAATACCGCCGTCATTGGCCCAAGCAGCGCGGATGGCTTTAAAAATTATCCAAGAAGGCGATCAACTGCGCCGCGACTTGCAGGAGAAGGCGGATTATTTACGCGCTAAGTTGAAAGCGATGGGCTTTGATACAATGAATTCAAGCACAGCGATCATTCCTATTTTGGTCAAAGATCCGGCAGTGGCAAAGGTCATGTCCCAGCATTTATTTAGTCAGGGCATTTTAGCTCAAGCCATACGTCCTCCGACGGTGCCAGTGGGTAGTGCCAGGATCAGGCTTACCGTGATGGCCACGCATACCCAAGAAGATTTAGATCAATTGTTAAATGCAATAAGGACTTTATAAAGATGCCGCATTTTAAAACACATCGAGGTTTGCAGTGGCATTATGAGGTATCTGGTTCGGGGGATGCCATTCTCATGATCCATGGCTTGGGCGCTTCAGGGCATATTTGGCAGGGACAAAAAGATTTTTTACAAACAGATTTTCAAGTGGTGACCGTAGATTTACCAGGTCATGGCCAAAGCGGCTGGATGCCATTGACCTTGGCTGAAATGGCCCAGGATATCCGTCATATTGTAACCAGCCTTGGGCTGTCCCAGTTTTCTTTGGTGGCATCATCCATGGGAGGCTTGGTCGCTTTAGAACTTTACCGCATGATCCCTCAAGATGTCATGCGCATGTCCTTGGTCGGTTCAATTCCTAAATTTGCCAGAGGGCCTAATTATCCTGCAGGTCTGGATATCGATAAAATCCGTACACTTAGACAACAATTTGACGGGGATTATGCCGCGATACTGGATATTTTTTTCCGTTCTTTATTCACCATGAAAGAACGTGAAGAAAATCGTTTTAAATGGGTCAAAGAAATGCGGCAAGGTGAACCATTGCCAAGATGGGAAGCGTTAAAACATTTTTTGGATATTTTGGAAAAAGCAGATTTACGTGACCGCATTGCCTCGATGATCTGCCCGCTGCAGTTTATCACGGGGACAGAAGATTACATTTGCCCGCGTGTGATCATGGATTGGGTGGCAGCCCACACCTACAACGCCAGATTTGATTTTATCGAAGGCTGCGGCCATTTGCCGTTCTTGGTTGAAGCCAAAGAATACAACCGTTTATTGGAAGATTTTTTACTTAATTAGTATGAAAAACAAAATTCAACAAAAATTCAGCGCATCAGCAAAGAATTATGACCGTTTCTCTAGTCTTCATAGAGAAATAGCAGATAAACTTTTAGCTCGCGTGATTAAAGAACCAGTGCCGTCAGCGTTTTTAGATGTGGGCTGTGGTACGGGTTATTTTACGGCTTTACTTAAAGGTAATTTTCCTCAGAGCAATATTGTTGGTCTTGATTTTGCCCAAGGGATGATTGACGCGGCGCGTGCCAGGCATGACGGAATTGACTGGGTTTTGGCAGATGGGAATAATCTGCCATTTGCAAAAGAGAGTTTCGACATTGTAGTTTCTAATTTAGCTTATCAATGGGCAGGGTATTTGATCCGTGTATTTAATGAGGCAAGGCGTGTGCTGGTGCCCGAAGGAACTTTTGTAGGAACTCTTTTTGGATACAACACTTGCCAGGAATTATTTCAATCCCTGGATGAAGCCAAGCCAGGTGCGTTCAAGTTTTCCCGATTGCCTGATGAAGCCCAGGTTCGTGAGGCGCTTGATCTAAGTGGGTTTAAAAGTTTTAATGTCAACAGCGAGAATATTAAGGTCGAGTTTAAAGATATGTATGAATTGATAGCCTGGTTTAAATCTATCGGAGCTAATAATCTATCCCGCGAAGGTTATTTAGGGCCTGAGGCCATATCCAGGGCTGCGGATATTTATCGTGAGAAATTTGCCTTTCTTAATGGGGTTGGGGCCACATTCGAGGTGATCTGGTTTTATGCCAAAAAGTAAAACCATCTTTATTACAGGGACGGATACGGGAGTTGGTAAAACAATCACCACCTACGTTTTGGGTGTTTTATTAAGCAATCAGGGCTATGATGTCGGATTCATGAAGCCTGTTCAATGCGCTGGCCATGACGCGCAATTTTTAAAAGCAATCAACCCCTATTATGCTCCTGAGCCATTGTCACCGCATTTAGCTTTGCGTCGTGCAAAGATTAAATTTAATAAGCGTAAGGTCCAGGATTGTTTGAAGAAACTGCAAGAACATCACGATTTGGTATTAGTAGAAGGTGCAGGGGGGCTCATGGTGCCGATTACAGATACCTACTATAACGCAGATTTAATTGCTGACCTAAAGGCAGAGGTGATCATCGTTGCTCGTCTGGGATTAGGTACGATTAATCATACCTTATTGACCATCAATGAAGCTCAACGACGGAAATTAAAAATCCGGGGACTACTATTTTGCCAGAGCAAACCCACCCGTAAAGGATTGCCGGAAAATACCAATCCTCAGGAAATAGAAAAATTATCTGGTGTGAGGGTGTTGGGAACCATTCCTTATTTAAAGTCATTAGACCAAAAGAACATTCTACGCCGATGTCAAAATCTCAAGCTCAACGTCTAAAACAATGGGACCAGGAATATATCTGGCATCCTTTCACCCAAATGAAGGATTGGGCTGCGGGTGAGCCATTGATTATTGATTCTGCTGACGGGCTTTATCTTAAAGATATTGATGGGAATGTCTACATGGATGGGGTTTCATCCTTGTGGGTCAATGTTCATGGCCACCGGCATCCAGCCATCGACGCGGCTTTAAAAAATCAGATTGATAAACTAAGCCACTCAACACTTCTTGGGCTTTCCAATACACCAGCGACTGAATTAGCCCGACGGCTCATTGGTATTGCTCCCAAGGGATTTAAAAAAGTATTTTATTCAGACAATGGCTCAACAGCTGTTGAAATTGCTATCAAGATGGCGTATCAATATTGGCAGAATACGGGGCATAAAAAGAAAACCAATCTCGTGCACTTAAACAATTCGTACCATGGGGATACCTTAGGATCGGTAAGTGTGGGAGGGATCGATTTATTTCATAAGGTTTATCACAAGTTAATTTTTAAGACAATCGGCCTTAAAGGTCATGGTTGGGAGGCTGTTGATAATTTAGAAAAATTACTTAAGGCCCGAGCTAATAGCATTGCAGCCCTGGTTGTTGAACCGTTAGTGCAGGGTGCTGCAGGGATGCTGGTTTGGCCAGATGGTGCGCTCAAGAAAATGCGTGATTTAACCCGTAAATATAATGTTTTTTTAATTGTTGATGAGGTGGCAACAGGCTTTGGGCGGACGGGAAAGATGTTTGCCTGTGAACATGAAGGCGTTAGTCCTGATTTTTTATGTTTAGCCAAGGGAATCACCGGCGGGTATTTACCTTTGGCCGCAACCTTGACTACCCAAAAAGTTTACGATGGTTTTCTTTTTGATTATAAAGAACAGAAAACTTTTTTCCATGGGCACACCTATACCGGCAATTCTTTAGCCTGTGCCGCGGCCTTGGCCAATCTCGACATTTTTCAAAAAGAGCGGACTTTAGCCAAACTTGCCCCCAAGATAAAATTCTTGGGCGAAAAGCTTAAAATGTTGTATAATTTGCGCTCTGTCGCCGATGTGCGCCAGAAGGGTTTCATGGTGGGCATAGAGTTAAAAGGCAGCCTGGAAGATCGCATCGGTGCTAAAGTTTGTGAACGTGTGCGTAAGTACGGAGTAATCTTAAGGCCCTTGGGCAATGTCATTGTGCTCATGCCGCCTTTAAGTATATCCGTCGAAGAATTAGATTATTTGCTGATGGCAAGCTATAGAGCAATTGAAGATTATGAAAAACAATAAAGACATAACAGTTTACGTCGCCATGAGCGGCGGAGTGGATTCCTCGGTGGTGGCAGGGCTTATTAAAGAAGCTGGCTACAACACCATTGGGGTGACCATGTGTTTTAATATCACGCATAATGACGGCAAGGCTTCTTGCTGCGGCATTGACGGTATTGCTGATGCCAAGCGTGCGGCAGATATCCTTGATATCCCGCACTATGTGTTTAATTTCGCCCACGATATTAACGCCTATATCATCGATAATTTTACCGACGAGTATTTAAACGGCCGTACACCAAACCCTTGTGTCCGTTGCAATCAGCATTTGAAATTTGGCACCCTTTATGAGAAGGTCAAAGCCTTGGGAGCTGAATATTTAGCCACAGGCCATTATGGCAAGATAGAATTTAACGCAGAGCGTAATTGTCATGAATTAAAAAAAGCGATTGATCCTAAAAAAGACCAGTCCTATTTTTTATGCAGCATGAAAAAAGAAACGTTGCCGTCGGTGATGTTTCCGTTAGGGGGCATGACAAAGCCCGAGGTGCGGGCGCTAGCCCATCAATTTAATCTTAACACCGCTGATAAACCTGAAAGTCAGGATATTTGTTTTGTGCCTTCCAGCGGGTATAAGAAATTTATTGAAGATCGGGTTGGTGCACAGGCCATGACCCCAGGGCCATTTGTGGATGAAAACGGCAAGGTCATAGGCCAACATAAAGGATTAGCGAATTATACTATCGGCCAGCGTGATAAACTGGGCTTAGCCTTGGGCTATCCGGTTTATGTTTACAAGATGGACCGTGCAACGAATACTGTTTATATAGGCAATCTCAGACGGCTGTATTCTGGTGGTTTAAAGGCCAGCGGCATGAATTGGGTGAGTATGGAAATTCCTCAAGAAACCATAGAAGTTAACGCTAGAATCCGTTATAATTCTCCTGAAGTCAAAGCGTACCTAACACCAATAGATGGAACGTCTGTTCGTGTTGAGTTCAAAGAACCACAAAAGTCCGTTACCCCCGGTCAATCGGTGGTTTTTTACGACGGTGATGTGGTTTTGGGGGGAGCTACTATTGACGAAGCTCTTGTTTGCCCCGACGAAGAACTAGCTTTGGCCGACATAAAATAGGAGAATCACACATGAAAATTTGTCTTGGCCTGCTGACATTATTGATGATTGCATCCCCTCTATGCTTTGCCCAATCAGTTAATCCTGCCCGTCTTTATGAACAATCAAGAGGCACACAATCTCCGGTTGAAGGCGTGTGGCATGTTTATGATCGTTCGGGGCGTTTACTGAGAGAAGAAAATTATCATAACTACAGGCTTGATGGCGAGATGAAGATTTTTTATCCTTCAGGTGCTCTTAAAGAATTACTGCATTATTCAGACGGCTTGCGTGAAGGGAATGACAAGTCTTATTATGAAAACGGCGGCCTGGAGAGCGAAGCTAACTATGAGGACAATGATCTCGAGGGAGCCAGCGTGCATTATTATGATACCGGTGAGATTAAAAGCCGCGAGCATTATAGCAATGGCAAATTAGACGGAGAGAAGACCATTCTTTACAAAGACGGGATCCTAAAACAAAGTATGTATTTTGTCGATGGCGTTCTTGATGGCGCTGTTTCTACCTATGCAGAAGATGGGCAGATCATTATTGATGAACATTATGTTCACGGGGCTTTAGTCAGTCATAATGAGTACGGTGATAAATCGACCTATGAGTCCAAAAATGATTCTGCGACTAATGCTGCGCCGCCTACCCCCAATAACGCTCCCGCGCCAGGGGATATGCCCACTAAGCTAGGCGATAGTTCTTATGATCACCCTTAATACAGATTATCTTAAGGGTTTTGTAAATCCTCAAGAAATTAATGATATTCTTCCGTCGGTGCGCCTCGCCCATGATGCTTTACATAGCGGCAAGGGTCTGGGTGCAGAGTTTACCGGATGGCTCGATCTACCTTCCCGCATCCCAGACGCATTAATTAAAGAAATTAGTCTTCTAGCTAGCGAAGTGCACCAGAATTCCGACTGTATTGTCTCCATCGGTATCGGCGGCTCCTATTTAGGCATCCGTGCCACCGTTGATTTTTTAGGCGGCGGAAAATTGCCGGTCTATTATGCGGGACACAATATCAGCAGTGACTACCTGCATCAGCTTTTAGTAACTCTTAAAGATAAACGCATCACAGTCGTTGTTATTTCTAAGTCTGGGACAACTACCGAGCCTGCCATTGCTTTTCGGGTGATCAAAAAACTCTTAGAATCAAAGTATCAGGGCGAAGAATTAAAAAAGAGGATTATCTGTGTTACTGACGAGAAAAAAGGGGCTTTACGTAAAATTGCTGACAGCCAAGGTTATCGTTCTTTTATTATTCCTGATGATGTGGGCGGACGCTATTCGATATTGACACCAGTGGGATTGGTTCCTTTGGCCTTGGCAGGGGTGGACATTCAAAGCCTGGTGGATGGTGCTAGAAAAGCCCAGGCAGAATACGCTGTTTGTGATCTGGATAAAAATACCTGTTATCGTTATGCAGCCTTACGCAACATTCTTTATGCCAAGGGCAAGAAAATTGAGATGCTCTCATCTTTTTATCCTGAAGTTTTTTATGTGGCTGAATGGTTCAAACAGCTTTTTGGTGAGAGTGAAGGCAAGCAGGGGAAAGGCATTTTTCCGGCGTCGTTGAACATGTCGACAGATCTTCATTCGATGGGCCAATGGATGCAGGATGCCGAACGTACGGTGTTTGAAACCTTCCTGCAGATTGATAAGCCCCAACATGACGTGATTGTTCCTACAGACGCAGAAGACCTGGATGGATTTAATTATGTCGCTGGTAAAGGTTTTGATTTTGTGAATAAAAAAGCATATGAGGCGACATCTGCGGCGCATTTTGAAGGCGGCGTGCCGAATATGACCATTACTTTATGCAAAGCGGATACCATGCATCTAGGGCATTTGTATTATTTTTTTGAGAAAGCCTGTGGAATTTCCGGGTATATTCTTGGTGTGAATCCGTTTGACCAACCTGGGGTGGAAGCTTACAAGAAGAAGATGTTTGCTCTGCTAGGGAAGCAATAAAAACGCAAAACCTACGGTGCATTCGCCGTAGGTTTCGTAAGGGGATAGGCCTTAAGTCTGCTTTCGCTATCCTCGTGACCCTCCTTAACTACGATTTAACTATACTACTAATTGTTGGAAAATGCAAATTTTTGAAGGTAATATAAATGATTGTTTCACAATAAGTTATGAATGAGGAAAAAAATAGTTTTGAAATTGTTTTAGCCGCACGCGGTTTATGCAAGACATATCCTGATACGCAGAGCAAGGGGGTCGTCAAAGCGCTGGATCATTTAGATTTGACAGTGCGCGAAGGAGAGATTTTAGGGATTTTGGGCCCTAATGGTGCGGGTAAGACTACCTGTTTAAATACCCTTGCAACCTTGTTATTGCCAGACGCAGGCGAGATTGAAATTTTTGGACTTAAATCGATCCCAAAAAATTTTAATACCGTGCGTTCGTGGATTAACATGTCTTCGGGGTATCCGAATTATGCCTTTAGCCTTACCGTTGAAGAGAATCTCAAGTTTTATGGACGCCTTTACGGATTGCGTGGTGCCGCCTTACAGCGCAAGGTAGATGAAGCCGCAAGCCTCTTTGAGCTGCAGTCTTATGCCCGTCGTAAATTTGATGAATTGTCCTCTGGTACCAAACAACGTCTATCTTTGGCCAAATCGCTTTTAAATGATCCCAAGATATTATTTTTAGACGAGCCCACCATCGGCCTTGATCCGGATGTGTCATTGAAAACCCGTGAAATCATTTTGGATATTTTGCGCAAGCGCCGGATGACCGTGCTTTTGACGAGCCATAACATGGATGAAGTAGAAAGTATGTGTGAACGGGTTGCGTTCATTCAAAAGGGCCGCATCATCAAATTAGCTGCGGTAAATGAACTTAAACGCCTGCATCACACCGACGATCTGGAAAAAATATTTATCGAACTTGCGCATCAAACATATACCCCTTCTTATCGTCATCCTGAGCGAAGCGAAGGATCTCTTAAAATTCTACCCATACCCCCAAGTGGCGGCCTACAAGCATGGTTCAACCGTGCCTACGCTTTTACAATACGCAGTTCCATTTTTGCACGTCGTAATTTGTTTGTAATGACCGACTTATTCTTTTGGCCGATGATCTCTGTGCTTACCATCGGTCTTATGTCTAAATTTATTCAATTGGGGCCGCAAACCTTGGGTTTTATTATGACAGGGACCTTGGCAGCCGGGGTTTTACAAATAGCACAGCTTGATGTCGGGTACACCGTTCTTTATGAATTATGGTCAAAAAGCCTTAAGCATACCGTATTAACACCCGTCGGTGTTTCTGAAGGTGTGGCTGGTACTTGGGTTATCGGTGTCGTCAGGGGAACAATTGCCTTTGTGCTTTTAAGTGGTGCTGCATCCTGGTTCTTTGGCTTTCATCTGCCAGGGTTGATCACTACAGTATTATTTTTATTGGGACTTTTTTCCTGTGCTTTTATTTTGGGTATTTTGGTTAATATCCTAATTTTGTCCTTTGGTCAAAAAGTAGAGATCACTGCATGGATGTTTGCGCAATTATTCATGATTCTTTGTGGTATGTATTATCCGGTGGATATATTACCCAAATTCTTTCAGTACCTGGCGCTAATGATACCGATCACCCATTTTTTAGAATTCTTCCGCCAGTCGTATGGCTTTAAAGCCCATACCAAATACCCGCTACTCACCGGCTTTACCTTGACCATTTTCTATAGCATCCTTTCCCTGCATTTTTTAAGCCACGCCTACACCCGAGCCCGCAAAAAAGGCATTATCATCCGCTTGTCAGAATAGATTTTGAAACCACAAAAAATGGCAATATCCTTCAAAATAGTGCATACTTTCTCTATATATGAGAAAGTATCTAAATTTAAGGACTAATATAGCTCTTGGGTTAATTATTGCCTTTTTGGTCAACACGTTTGGCCCTTTACCAACCGCACATGCGGATGAATTTGTGCTACCCAAACCCGGTGTGATGGTTAGTTTAAGTCCCGTCTATAATCCCGCTGTTCTTAAAGGCATCAAACTAGACCCCCAAAACCCATTCCGTTTCCATTTTTTTGTCGATGCAGGAGACGATGGTTCATCGCAACATTCCACTGTCATTCCCGCGAAAGCGGGAATCCAGAATCAAGAACAACTTAAACAAGAATCCACCAAACTAATCAAATATTTCCTAGCCTCTCTAACCATCCCCGAAAAAGACCTTTGGGTCAATCTAAGTCCTTATGAAAAAGACCGCATCGTCCCGCAAGAATTCGGCCAAACCCAAATGGGCCGTGATTTATTAGCAGAAGACTATATCTTAAAACAAATCACCGCATCCTTGATTTATCCTGAAAGTAAATTAGGTAAAGAATTCTGGACAAAAGTTTACGCCCAAGCCCAAGCCAAATACGGAACAACCAATATTCCGATTAACACGTTTAATAAAGTTTGGATAATCCCTGAAAAAGCGGTTGTCTACGAAAACAGCGGAACAGCCTTTGTCCTGGAAAATCATTTGAAGGTAATGCTGGATCAAGATTATTTATCATTGGAAAAACATATTGATATACAGAAACATGCTGTCATCCTGAGCGCAGCGAAGGATCTCAGTAGAATTAATTCTTTCAGAGATTCTTCGGCTACGTCTCAGAATGACGTGAATGCTTTAGGTTCCCAGATCATCCGCGAAATCGTCATCCCCGCCATAACCAAGGAAGTCAACGAAGGCAAGAACTTCGCCCAACTGCGTCAAGTCTTCTATTCCCTCATCTTGGCAACATGGTACAAGAAGAAAATTAAAGACAGCATTCTCAATCAAGTTTATTCCGACCGAAAAAAAACACAAAATCTGTCATCCCCGAATGCTTTAATCGGGGATCCACAACGCATCTATCAACTATACCTAAAAGCCTTCAAAAAAGGCGTCTACAACTACATCAAAGAAGACCCGGACCCTATTACAAATCAAGTGATACCAAGAAAGTATTTCTCCGGTGGTGTAGAGGGAGAACACATAGACTCTGCCATTGAAGATAGAAATCTTGTAGAAATTAACCATTCCCAAATGGAAAGTTTAGAAGGTTTAACAGATGTTGAAACAGATGTATCGATGACCTCTAATACATCAACTGATACAGCGATGGATGCTGATGCGGATAAAGAAGCAAGGATATGGGCGCGCTTGGGTGATATTGATCAAGCTGGCTGGGATGAGATCCTTGAGGGGAGTTTTCTCAGCAAGTCTGTTGAACCAGAAGATTTGAACAGTGTTGAAACTGCGGTCAGCGAAAGAAATAGAGTTCAACCTTTTAGAAGTAAGCAAGAATTTTTGATTTTTTTAAATGACGAAGTTACAGTCCCTGGATTTGGTAAACCTAAGCCAGGGAAGGTTCCACCGCTTAAAATATGGCTGGCAGATGCGGTTGGAAAATTTCTGGCCGAAAGGGAGCGTCAGAGCGATGAGTTGACCCAACGAGGGCCTTCATTAATGGATCAAGAGCCGGCATTTTTTTTGCGGACATTATTAAAGTTTTATGGAGTTGATCTATATGTGCCTGAGAAGGCCAAGCGAGCAGGAATTTGGTCCTATGATCTTCAACTAACAGCAGAAGAAAGGCAAATATTTCAGGATAATCATATTATGCCTGTGTATGCTGATGGCAAAAGTCATCACCCCACCACAATGCGAATAATTTTTAAGGATGATAAACCAGTTATTTTTATATCAGATAAATTGGAGTGGGAACAGTTTCCCCAAGATGTCCAGGAGGATAATCTAAAACGTCTTGGTATAGGTTCAATAAAACTTGCGCAGCGGCAAAAGGGATTAGCCTTGGGTTATGCAGCTTTTCCGATTATAACCGACGACGATCGTCTACTGTTTGAAGAAGCTCAGGATTGGGATCAGAAGAGGACAAATGCGTCAGCAACGATTTATAGTGAAAATTTAAT
Organism: Candidatus Omnitrophota bacterium; assembly: GCA_013285735.1. Taxonomy (GTDB): domain Bacteria; phylum Omnitrophota; class Gorgyraeia; order Zapsychrales; family Fredricksoniimonadaceae; genus JABDGZ01. The sequence continues at coordinate 80,883 of JABDGZ010000004.1, forward strand.
TGCCTACGATGACAAAGAAAAGATGGTTCTTTTCCAAAAAACCTATCCTCCAAGTAACCCATCAAGTCAATTATTGTTAATGGGCATTCGTCCTAAAAAGAATGCGTACGTTCGTGTTATAGGTACTGGAGCAGGGAGTGATGCGATCGCTGCTGTCGAAAAATCAGATGGGACCGCAGAGGTTTTAGCCAGTGATATTGATCTTGCAGGAGTGCTTACCACACGGTTTAATGCAGATCGGTCTCCGTTTAAATCAAAGATACATGTAGTGAAAGGAAATTTATTTGAAATCCAGGGAGATGTCCCGGCGTATTTGTTAAACCGTAAAGCCGATTATATTTATTTTAATATGCCCCTTCCGCCACTTGCCAATCCCAAAGCAGGAGAAGAAATTGATCTTGCCAAGATAGACATCGGAGGAGAATTATTTAAGAGAGTATTATTAGAAGCACCAGAACATTTGGCAGATGGTGGAAGCTTGGAGATTACCTATATGGATGATCCTTCTGCGATTTTCCAAATATTGGATTCGGGCTGGGACATTGCAGTTGTTGAAGGGATAAAATTTACCAGAGAAACCTTTGGCATTAACACGGAACTTTCGGATTATGTGCGATTTACTTTAGTGCGTCCATCACCGCAAGAGGAAGAAAATTTAGAATCAGTTAAAGAGCAATGGCAAGAAATAGTGCGCATAGAGGGAATTTTAGATTCAGGGGGACAATTGTCTGTTGAGGAAAAAGGATTTTTAGAAAGACTAGCAGCAACCACGAGTTCTTTTCATGAGCAACTTCTTTCAAAAGCAGCACAGGCGGTACTATTTAAAGAACGGGAAGGCATACAAGGCCGTCTTTTAAAAGCTTCAGGAAGCCAAAGTGAATTATTAGCGTCATTAGCAGCGCGTGAGAAATGGGTTAAAGAACGCAAAGACGTGCCCGACCAAATCGTTAATGATGCATATAGAAATCAAATTTTTGATGAGGCGATGAACACTGAATTAGATCCGCTATTGGAGCATCTTTCCAGTCCTGATGACAAGGCGCGCCTAACCGCGGCTAGAAGCATTCTTCACCTTGATCTTGACCCTCAAGTGGAGTCTGTAGAACTATTAAGGAATTTCATTAAACCTGCTGGTATCGAGGAGGATAATTCAAATATTGTTTTGGAGGCGAAAAGAAGGGCTAATGCCAAAAAAGCTTCTTTACGCATACTTAACGATCTTTTACATGATCTTGGAAATCCTGCTGTTCAACAACATATTAAACAGGCTTTAATGCAAGAATTGAATTCCCAAAATTCTACAACTGAAGATCTTAATTCAATTGGGCTGGTGAGAGCATTACTTTTTATAGTTGGAATTATCAAAAAGACAGGTGGCGATTATGATCCTGGTTTATTCGTTGATTATCAAAAGAGTTTTCCTGAATTGAGTGATTTGGGGCTCATTCGAGAATTATTCGATGATTCGTATCAACCTGAACGTCGTTCAGAGAAGATCGCAGTTGCAGGGATAAATAATACCATTGATGTAGAGCATGAAACCATTGTCCCTCAGTTTAAGGGAGAAAACCCGCTGGAAGATGTGATCCGGCGTATAAAAATTGATGATGCTGCATTCCCCATTTCCCAGATGGGGTTTTATTACGATCCGACTGGTCAAATCACCAGGTTAGAAGTGGATGTTAACAAAGAAGGTGATTCCAGGGCCGTCGATTTTAGGGTTCCATTAGAGGGAACAAGGAGTCTTCACATTCAATATGAAAATGGGGTACCGTATATTTCACTTGAAGAGGAAGGCAAGCAGCCTTGGTTGATGAGTGGCTTTGAGTACAATGAGTATACCGTTAGTGGGCCGGATCATTTAATAGAAAAAGTGCAGCATGAATATGTGACCATTGCTGCTTATGAAAGCGGAGTTGAAGCCTTTGAATCTTCAGGACATGAATCAGTTGTCGATTTAGTTAAAGGGGTTTTAGAGAAAAATGGTATTAAACCAGAAGAAGTGGAAATGGATAATCGGGATCTGCATGGAGATAACTCGTATGCTGTAGATGAAGAGCCTAATACATGGTCTGCAGAGACCCCCAAGCGTGTACTCGCTGAATGGAATTGGGCACGGTATCTTAAGAAGGTCATGAAGATAGGATGGATTGCATGGTATGTTCCCTCATGGTGGGATTTGGAAGAAGGATTTGTTAAAGCAGCATTTAAGGAAGATGTTATTGATTTAATCAGATGGAAAACGGCAGTGTATAGTTTGGCCAATTTAGAACCTGGTAGTGATGTAAAATTTCGGATTAATACGGTAGATTTTGATTCTTCTTCTTCCGTCCATCTACCGGAACATCATAACCCCACACGAGCAGAAGTGATGCAGATGGTCAATGAGGATAGAGAAAATTCAGATGAAAGGGCCAATGAAGTCAAATTGCTTGCCTTAAATTTTAACCGTTCCGACGGCCAGGGAGTTTCCGGAATTTCTTATTCGGACCCAAGATTAAGTAATTTTATTTTAAATGCCCTGGTCAATGCGTACGCCATTTCTTTGGGGAAACCAAAATTACAGAAAAAGCCCTATGGAGAAAGGTTTGAGTATGGGGATGAAGCCATGTCGAGCGGCTCAACGGATCAGGCATTAGTATCTAAAATCCCTCAAAAGCTAGAAGCTTTTTGGGATAGAACTAAAAATGTAAATAGAGTCCAAAGATTGGAAGAAGCAAGTACCCAATTTTTTGCTGGGAGATTTCCGAGAGGGTTTAGATTTTATAGCAGGGATGATCAGGGGGGAGAACGCTGGTACAAGCCTGGTCAAAGTGCTGTGGGGATTAATGAAGAGAATGCCATAGGAGAATCTATTTTGATAGGCGATGCTAAAGAAGGGGATACCATAGAGGTTCGGCGAGACATGACAGGAGGTATTGAGCGTATTATTTTTGAGCGATGGAGAGAGGGAAGTATTTTTAGAAGTGCGGTGTATGTTGAGCAGAAAGATGGGACTTGGGCCTATAAGGGGAATGATGAGATATCAAAATTTTGGTTTAAACAAACTAATAAAATAAAGGAAGCACGGAAATATATAGGAAGTGGATTTTTTGATGGGCAATTTCCTAAGGGATTTATATTAGGCAATGGCAGCGGACCTGGTCAAAATGTCGAAGGGATTCCGATAGGGATTGGTATTGGCAGGGTGGGGGATGAGGTAGAAATGGAACGAGTGACAACAGGAGGCGTTGAGCGTATTATTTTTAGACGTTGGCGGGACGGGAAGGTTTTTAGAAGTGCCGTATGGCATGAAAAAGAAGATGGCACATGGGAAGATAAAGGTAATGAAGAGGATTCAGAGTTTTGGCTGGGATTAAGGAAAAGAATGAAGATAGAAGCGGGTTTTGGTTTCATTAATGGAATGTTTCCTGGCTGGTTTAGATTTGATGGAGGAGGATATCGTCCGACTGAGCGTATGGGGGTTGGTGTTGGCACACTGGAAGAAAGAAATAGGGGCGGCAGCATTTGGATGGAATGGGGAGAAGATATGAAACATGTTATCATTGAGCGAAGGGATGAGAATAATAGAGTTCTTAAAATGGTAGCATGGGTTAAGACACCAGATAAACTTCACGGGAATAATATATGGGTAAAAAAGAAAATTTCAGTTATAAAAATACAAGAAGAACGACTTGCAGATGCGGCGATGAATGTATCACATCATGGTGCTCAAGGGGACGGTGGTATTGATTTAAATCCTGTACAAATGAATATGCAGGTCAGACAAGAAGGCGAAGATTTTAAATTTGATTTTAATGGAACAACAATTGATGCCGCACAAGTGGCGGGGGTCACGTTTACCATCCGCCAGATGACACCAGTAACCGATCTTCCAGCGCTTTTAGGCGTAGCGGCATAAATTTCTCTTGTTGCTTTGAGGCATCCCTTATACAATAAAGGCAGTTATTAATTAGTAATATAATGAACAGGAGTATTCTATGGGTCGTTTACCCGAGTTGATTTTAATTGCAGCGATTTTTATTTTGCTTTTTGGCGCGCAAAAATTGCCGGAGGTTGGCGCTGCTCTTGGCAAGGCCATCCGCGAGTTTAAGAAGAATATGCGCGATACCGAAGAAGAAATCAAAAAGCCTATCGACGTCGAATCTCAGCCGAAGTGATATTAAATTCTTTTTTACAGTCTTTCTTCAAACATTTGGAAGAATTGCGCTCGCGAATAATCAAATCCGCGGGCGCTTTTGTTCTTGCCTTTTTTTGTTGTTACAATTTTATCGGCAAGCTCATCCCCAAGATCATAGCGCCTGCCGGGCATTTGATTTTTACATCACCTGGTGAAGCATTTTCAGCCTATATGATCGTAGGCTCCATCATGGCCCTCATTGTATCCTCACCGTACATTTTTTATCAGATCTGGGCGTTTATAGGCGGGGCGCTTAAGCCTGCGGAAAAGAAATTCGTTATATTCTTTGCGCCTTTGTCGTTATTATTTTTTCTGGCGGGTGCGGCATTTGCATTTTTTGTGACCGTGCCCATGGCGTATCGATTCTTGATGAGTTTTTCTTCCGAGTATTTGGTCCCGATGGTGACGGTCAAAAATTATTTGGGATTCCTGGGGCATATGGTCCTGGCCTGTGGTGTTGCCTTTGAACTTCCGTTGATATTAGCTTTTTTAGCGAAGATTGGCATTGCGTCACCAGAATATTTGCGTCAGATGCGCCGGCACGCCATTATTATTATTTTGATCCTTGCCGCTTTGTTGGCTCCGCCGGATATTATGTCGATGATGGTTCTTGCCGTGCCGTTGATCATTTTATATGAGGTGGGAATTATTTTTGTAGGATTCGTGTATAAACATAAAACCCTCTGAGTACTACATCAAAGGGTTTTATGAAAATGCATTTTAAAACAGCACTTATTTCTTCTTAGCTGTTTTTTTCTTAGCAACTTTTTTCTTGGTAGCCATGTGTAGCTCCTTTCTTAAAGATTGATTTGTTAATAAGATATTAACATTAAATTGTTTATATGCAAAAATTTTTTTGATAATTTTTTATGAATCCATCATCGTTATATATCCACATCCCATTTTGCAGCCGTAAATGTTTGTTCTGTTCATTCGTCATAGCGGTTGGTCAAGAACACCGACGGGAAGAATATGTCATGGCCCTTGTTGATGAAATGAAGAAATCTCAAGGTCAGCGCATTGAAACTATTTATTTTGGTGGCGGCACGCCCAGCATGCTGGATGAAAATCATTTCGATATTTTAATGAACGCAATTAGAAAAAATTTTTCATTTCAAAAGGATATTGAAATCACCATTGAAGCAAATCCTGAAAGTATAAATCTTGCAAAAGCTAAATTTTTAAAGACACTGGGGATTAATCGTATCAGCCTTGGGATGCAATCCATGAATGATCGGTATTTAAAATTTTTGGGAAGGAATCATGATGCGTCCGTGAGCCGCGATGCATATCATATGTTGCGTGAAGCGGGTTTCAACAATATTAATTTAGATTTAATGTACGCATTTCCAGGTCAGACAAAAGAAGAATTGGAAGAAGATGTGCGTCATATTGCAGAGCTTGGAAGTGAGCATTTGTCCTTGTATACTTTAACCATCGAGCCTAATAGCCGTTTTTTTGCCACTCAAATGAAATTAGATGATGATGAAAAATTAGCAGAACAATATGTCGAGGTCGGGCGCGTTCTTGGTGAAGAAGGGTTTAAGCAATATGAGATAAGCAATTTTTCCAAAGCCGGATTTGAGTCGGCGCACAACAGGAATTACTGGCTGGGAGGTCCGTACATTGGTTTGGGTGTGGGGGCTCATGGGTTTGATGGTCGGCGGCGTTATTGGAATACCCCGAATTTACAAGATTATATGCAGCGGATAGGAAGCGGAGTATTAGCCATAGAGGGTTTTGAAGATTTAACAGACACTCAGCTATCAATGGAAAAAGTTTTATTTGGTTTAAGGATGAATGAAGGAGTCTCAGAGGATTTAGTCCCTTCAGACAAGGCAGAACTAATTCAAAGGTGGATCAAGGATGGGTTTTTATTACTTGAAGAACGGAAATTAAAAACAACTGATCAAGGCCGTCTGGTGTTGGATGAATTATCCAGCCGATTGATATAAGGCAGCAATTTTTTGTGAGTGACTGAAAAGTTTTAAGAGGGAGTTTTTAAGGAGACCGCGGTATTCGTCATTCATATTTAAACTGTTTAGGATTTTTTGTGCTTCATTCAGGCGTGTATGAATAGCTTCAAGTGCGTAGTCCAGGCTTTTGGTTTCCACAAAAATTGCTTTAACAGTTTCCAGGTCTTTAAGGGTTTTGGTTTTTTTGGTAAAGATTTTTAAGAAATTTGTCTTAGGCCTTCCCCGAAGTACGCTAAAGGCGTGAGTGACCAGCAGTGTTTTTTTGCCTTCTGCTAAATCACTCAGAATAGATTTTCCGATATTAACTTCCGTCTCAAAAATCCCAATAATATCATCCTGAATTTGAAACGCCTGGCCAATGAGAATGCCAAAGCGTGAGATTTTTTTGATCTCACTATCTTTAGCGCCAGCCAGGATGGCCCCGGTGACCATGGGGCAGTCAAAGGTATAGCGTGCGGTCTTAAGGGTGTAGTTAAGGTAAACTTCTTTTTCATCAACGTCTTGCACAGGTTTGACACCGCTGACAGTATCGATGAATTCACCCATGGCGGTAAAGGCAGCGGTTTGGATAAAATATTTAAGGGCCCGTTCCTTGCGTTCAGAAGGCTCATCGATCGATAAGAATGCGTCGATGGCCAAAGCATAGACAATATCTCCGGCGATAATGCCCAGATCAATGCCTAGTTTATCAGGATCGGATGTTTTAACCGTGCGGCTTAAAATCTTGTGCATAGTAGGCTTGCCGCGGCGCAGGTCCGAGCGATCGATGATATCATCATGAATTAACATGAAGTTGTGTAAAAATTCCATGCAGGTGGAGGCATTATAGAGTTTACGGGAAATTTTTTTGGATGAAGGGACATAGCCTTTGTAGGTCAAGATCAAAAGCAAAGGACGCAGGCGTTTGCCTTCCCGCAGGGTAAATTCGCGGATACTCTCGAACAATAAGGGCGAGACCAAATGCAGCTTGTAGTCTTTCTTGACTGTATCAAGAAATTTGCCTAAGCTCTTATCGATATTTTTTCTTATTTGCTCAATCACGGCCGATAGTGTATCATACCCGTTGATTTATCTCAAATATTCCTTTAAAGAATCTGTGGAACTCGCCCAAGGGCGAGTCAATAAAAAGAAAGAGGCTTCTATGCGTATCTTAGGAATGATGATGGTATCGATGTTTTTTTGTTGGGGTGTTGCTTCTGCGGCAACAGTTGATCTAACGGACGGGCGTGTTATTCAGGGAGATATCATCAAGCAAGATGGTAAGAGTCTTGATATCAATGTGGATGGCGTGACCATGACGTATTATGCGGATGAAATTAAGGATATCGACGGAGCACCTTTTACTGCACCGACGCCAGCACCCGCACCTACAGCCCAGCCTGACGCTATGACTCCGCCCGCAGCTGCAACTCAACCTGATGCTGCAACTCAACCTGATGCTGCAACTCAACCCGAGGCTGTAACTCAGCCCGAAGTTCCAGCTCAGCCTGAAGCTGTCCCCCAGCCCGAGGCTAGCCCAGCCAGTGCGCCGGTGCTTACTCCTGAGGCAGATACAATTGATCCAGACAAAAAAGCTTTGATTCTGAAATTTATCGATGTGTTTGGAACCCGTCAGGCATTGACCAATAATTTTGATTTAATGCTCAAGCAAATTGAAAAAGAAAAACCTGATGAAGCGGACAAGATCCGCCAGCGTGTTAAGGTTGATGAAATCATCGAGCGCTTGCTTCCTATTTATGACCGCAATTTTACCACTGAAGATTTAAATGCCTTCATTGCTTTTTATGGATCTCCTGAGGGTCAAAAATTAATCACCACCATTCCGGAATTGATGAAAGAAAGTGTTCAGGAGAGTGTCAAATATATGCAAGAAAAGTTTCCTGAAGTCAAGAATGGACAGTAATAATAAAAACGTAAGTCTATATATTTCATATATTTATGTAATTTAAGACTTTTTTAAGTTGACCGCATTATTTTTCTCTGTTAGTATTCCCTAACGATAAGCAAAATATTACCAATATTTATTTTAAGGAGAATCCATGATTGACCGTTATTCCCTTTCCAAAATGAGCCGCATTTGGTCTGATGAGCATAAAATGGAAATTATGCTTAAAATCGAAGTGTTATCTTGTGAAGCCATGACCAAATTAGGCGTCATCCCCAAAGCTGCCATGGAAAAAATCCGTAAGAATGCCAAATTTGATTTGGAAGAAGTGCGTCGCCTGGAAGAGCGCACCAAGCATGATGTGGTGGCTTTTATCCAAAGCGTTGGCCAAAGCCTGGGGCCGGAAGCGCAGTATCTGCATATGGGAATGACCTCGTCAGATTTGTTGGATACCTCGCTGTCTTTGCAATGCGCGGAAGCAGGGGAGATTTTAATTGCTGATGTTAAAAAACTTATCTTGGCACTGAAAGATAAGGCAAAAAAATATAAAGATGCGGTGTGTATTGCCCGTACTCATGGTGTGCATGCAGAGCCTACGACCTTTGGTTTGAAGATGGCCATTTGGTTTGATGAGATGAACCGTAATTTAGAACGCCTGCAAGCAGCAACAGAAGGCATGCGTTTCGGTAAATTATCCGGTGCAGTGGGCACCTATGCTAATATCGATCCGTCGGTAGAAGAGTATGTTTGCCAGCAATTGAATCTAAAGCCGGCGAATGTGGCCACCCAGATCATTCAACGTGACCCGCACGCGCATTTTGTGATGGTCTTGGCCATCATCGGTTCTTCCTTGGAAAAATTTGCGACAGAAATCAGGGCTTTGCAAAAAACCGAGCTTTTGGAAGTTGAAGAGCCATTTTTTAAAGGACAAATCGGTTCATCCGCCATGCCGCATAAGCGCAACCCTGTGACCTGCGAGCGTATTTGCGGCCTGTCACGCATCTTGCGCGCTAATTCAATTGTTGCTTTGGAAAACATGAATTTGTGGCATGAGCGTGATATCAGCCATTCTTCGGCGGAGCGTGTTATTCTGCCTGATTCAACCATCGCGCTTAATTACATGCTTAATAAATTCATCCCGATTATCGAAGGGCTTTTGGTATATCCTAAAAATATGATCGCCAATCTTTCCAAGACCCGCGGGCTTATCTATTCACAGCGTATCCTTTTGGAATTAATGAAAAAGGGCCTGACGCGCGATGCTGCTTATGAGATCATCCAGGCAGCAGCCATGCAAGTTTGGCAGGAAAGCACAGAATTTAAAGATGTTCTCTTCAGGGATCGCCGGGTACGTAAGTACTTGTCCCAAAATGAGATTAATGCCTGCTTTGACATCAAATATTACATCCGTCATCGAGACAGGATCTTTAAACAGGCAGGGATTAAATAAACACATGCAGAAGTTAGAGAAAATATACGAAGGCAAGGCCAAGATCCTCTATACCACTGAGGATCCGGCCTTGCTGATTCAATATTTTAAAGATGATGCTACCGCCTTCAATGCCCAAAAAAGAGGGGTCATTGCCGAGAAGGGCATCATGAACAATGGGATCGCCACCAAAATTTTTGAACATTTAAAAAAAGAAGGTATTGATACCCATTATGTCGAACGCTTAAATGACCGCGAGATGTTGGTCAGGCGTGTTGAAATAGTCCCTTTGGAAGTCATTGTCCGCAATCGCGCCGCAGGTTCCTTGTGCCGCTTGCTGGGATTAGCTGAAGGAGCAAATTTGGCTTGTCCGACGCTAGAATTCTGTTACAAGAATGATGCCTTGGGCGATCCTCAGGTCAATGAATACCATATCCGTGCCTTACAATTTGCGACCGACAAGGAAGTCCAACATATCACGGCCCTGGCTTTTCGGATCAATGAAGTTTTAAAGAAATTCTTTTTGAATTTAAAGATCGAACTGATTGATTTTAAACTAGAATTCGGCCGTATCCAGAATCGCATTATCCTGGCTGATGAAATCTCTCCTGACACCTGCCGGTTGTGGGAAGTCGGTACGGGCACCAAGCTTGATAAAGACCGTTTCCGTCGAGATCTGGGTAATATTGAAGAGGCTTATCAGGAAGTACTGCGTAGAGTTTCCCAATGATATGGCGTGTTGAAGTCCGACAAAAAGAGGGTATCCTTGATCCTATTGGCCAATCCATTGCCCGTGACATTGCTGAGTTAAATTTAGGCGAAGTCCAACGCGTGCAAGTGGTATCAGTCTTTTTACTGGAAGGCCAGATTAGCCGCGAAGAAATAAAGCGTATCGGCGACCAACTGCTTGTTGACCCCATTGTTGAGCAATACAGCTTTGATTTAAAACTCCCTTTACAAACAGCTACTCATCACGTCGTTGAAATTGCCTATAATCCAGGTGTTATGGACCCTGTGGAAGCGTCCACCCTCAAGGGAATCAGGGACTTAGGAGTGGCAGGGGTCACGGCGGTACGCACGGCCCGTCAGTACCATATCCATGGCAAATTTACTCCTCAACAATTAGAAGCCGTGACCAGCCGTGTCTTGATGAATAAACTCATCCAGCATGTGGTCCGTGATCCTTCGCATGTTCCGACTACCTTAAGCGTAACGAGCCCCCAAGAATCCAAATTTGATGTGATGATGGTTGATTTGATCAATGCTAATGATAAAAAGTTGGCTGAGATTTCTAAGAGCGGACAGCTTTATTTAAATTTAGGTGAAATGAAGGCGATCCAAAGTCATTTCAAAAAAGAAAATCGCAACCCAACGGATGTGGAGTTGGAAACCATTGCCCAGACCTGGAGCGAGCATTGCCGTCATAAAACTTTCCGGGGTGTGATCCGTTACCGTGAAGGCAAAAATACAAAGGCTAAAATTATCAGGAGCCTTTTTAAGACGACTATCGCCGCAGTAACGGTTAAATTAAATAAAAAATGGTGCGTTTCAGTTTTTCATGACAATGCCGGCGTCATAAGTTTTGATAAAGATTTTAATGTCTGTTTTAAAGTCGAGACACATAATCACCCTTCTGCGCTTGAGCCTTTTGGCGGTGCGAATACTGGTGTCGGTGGGGTCATCCGTGATACCTTGGGCACAGGTCTGGCGGCTAAGCCGCTATGTAACACCGACGTGTTTTGTTTTGCCCCACCCGATACTCCGCTGGCAAGTCTGCCAACAGGAACCTTGCATCCTAAACGGGTGATGAAAGGTGTTATTGCAGGGGTGCGTGATTACGGTAATAAAATGGGGATACCGACGGTCAATGGCGCTATTGTTTTTGATAAACATTTTGTAGGCAATCCATTAGTGTTTTGCGGCAATATCGGCTTGATCCCTAAGGGCAAAGAGATTAAACGTGTCAATAAGGGAGATCTGGTCGTAGCTGTCGGCGGCCGGACAGGACGAGATGGTATTCATGGTGCAACTTTTTCTTCCGGGGAACTGACCAGCGAATCAGAGACAGTTTCCTCGGGCGCTGTGCAGATTGGTAATCCCATTGAAGAGAAAAAAGTCCAGGATGCGCTTTTAAAAGCACGTGCAGCTAATTTATATACTGCCATTACAGATTGCGGTGCCGGTGGGTTTTCTTCAGCCGTTGGTGAAATGGGTGAAAAGACCGGTGCCCGGATTGATCTAGACCGTGCGCCTCTTAAATATCAGGGTCTTAAATATCACGAAATTTGGATTTCTGAATCCCAGGAGCGTATGGTCATGTCTGTTGCTCCTTCGAATATTGAAGCTTTGTTAAAAGTTTTTGCTGATGAGAATGTGGAAGCGGTGGTCTTGGGCGAATTCGATGGATCTGGTCGTCTGCAATTATTTTTTCATGGCCAGCAAGTCGCTGATCTGGATATGTCCTTTATCCATGACGGCCTGCCGCAAATAACCAAAGAAGCGATTTATCACAAGCCTGTTTTAAAGAAGGAAAAGTTGCCATCTCTCTCTATGTCATTCCCGCGAAAGCGGGAATCTTTAACTGAAAGTTTATGCATGGCCCTAAGCCATTATAATGTGGCTTCCAAAGAAAGTGTCATTCGCATCTACGATCATGAAGTTCAGGGAACCAGCGTTATCAAGCCTTTAGTGGGAGTTGCCACCGACGGACCTTCGGATGCCGCTGTTATCCGCGGCCGCCTGGATTCTAATCGTGGCATTGCCGTATCCAATGGGATTAATGTGCGTTATGGCATGATTGACCCATTGTTGATGGCTGTTTCCTGTATTGATGAAGCCATCCGCCAAATCATTGCTGTGGGAGGTTCTTTAGAACGTATTGCACTTCTCGATAATTTTTGTTGGGGAAATCCGGATAAGCCTGACCGCTTGGGTTCCTTAGTGCGTTGTGCCCAAGGCTGTTATCAAGCTGCAGTGGCCTTTGGCACTCCGTTTATTTCGGGTAAGGACAGTTTATATAATGAATACACTCAAAAAGGTAAAAGCCTTGCGATCCCGGGAACTATTTTGATTTCTGCGATTGGCATTATCGACGATGTGACTAAAAGCGTTACCATGGATTTTAAAAAGGCAGGCAACAGTATTTATGTGATCGGGACAACTTTTGATGAACTTGGCGGATCGATTTATTTAGAAAATTTAGAACAGTTAGGGCTTCATGCACCACAGGTCAATTTCAAAATGGCGTCTAAAATTTATCAGGCCGTTGAAAAAGCAAACCAGGCACGACTCTTTGCTTCTCTACATGATTGCTCTGAAGGAGGGGCAGCCGTTGCTTTAGCGGAAATGGCTTTTGCCGGCGGATTGGGAGCAACAGTACTATTAAAGAAAGTTCCTTATAAGGGTAAACAGCGGCGTGATGATGTGGTCCTTTTTTCAGAAAGCAACTCACGGTTCATCGCAGAAGTCTCACAGGTTCATGAAAAAGCGTTGGCCAAGATTTTCAAAGGCATACCTATGGCTAAAGTAGGTACCGTTGAAGCAAGCCCGGAATTTGTTGTTTATGGGCTTGGTGACCAGCCAGTTATTAATGCCCAGATTGATGAGCTTAAGAAAATCTGGCAAGCACCGTTAAAGTGAGGAATTCATGGCAAAAATAAAAACTCTTAAGAAAGCCCCTGACCTGGAAATGATGGAAGACCCCTGGCGTATTTTTCGCATTATGGCGGAATTCGTCGACGGATTTGAAGAGCTCAAGAACATAGGTCCCGCTGTCAGTATATTTGGTTCTTCGCGCATCCACACCGCGCATTCCTTTTATAAAGAAGCAGAAAAGACGGCTGAACTTTTAGTCAAGGCAGGTTACGCGGTCATTACCGGCGGCGGTCCCAGCATCATGGAGGCAGGTAATAAAGGAGCGTCCCAAGCAGGCGGTCAATCCATCGGGCTTAATATTGATCTGCCCTTTGAACAAAAATCAAACGACTATATTAATCACCTGATTAATTTCCATTATTTCTTTTGCCGCAAGGTTTGTTTTGTTAAATACGCCAAGGCCTTCGTGATTTTTCCCGGCGGCTATGGGACCTTGGACGAATTATCAGAAAGCATCACCTTGATCCAGACCCAGCGCATGGACCAATTCCCCGTTATTCTTTATGGAAGCAAATACTGGAAAGGGCTTTTGGATTGGTTTAAGGGGCCCGTGCTTCATGAAGGGTGTATTGACCTCAAGGATTTGGATATTATGCAAACAGCTGATACGCCGGAAGAAGTGGTCAAGATTATCAAGAAATTTTATGCCAAGAAAAAAGTAAAATGAACCGAAATGTCAAAGTCATAGTCATCCGGACCGCGGGTACTAATTGCAACGAGGAAACTGCCTTTGCTTTTAGCCGTATGGGCGGATATGTTGATCAAGTGCATGTCAATGCCTTAATGTCCGGCGCTGTAAAATTAAGCGATTATCATATTTTGGCGCTGCCCGGTGGTTTTAGTTACGGGGATGATATTGCTTCGGGACGTATTTTAGCCAATGAATTGCGTCTGAAGCTAGGGGAAGATCTTCAGCAATTTATCCGTCAGGGGAAATTAATTATCGGTATATGCAATGGTTTTCAGATTTTAACTAAAGCCGGTATTTTGCCGGGTCTTGGATGGTCCTCATACCGGACACTCACAGATGTTCGGAAGGTTGGACAAGAAGCGACTTTGTTTTATAATGATTCCGCGAAATTCGAAGCCCGTTGGACGCATTTGAAGGTGGAAAGCCGCTGTGTTTGGACCCGTGGCATGCCGCCTCAAATATATCTGCCCGTGGCTCACGGCGAGGGAAAGTTTATCCCGCGCGATAAAAAAGTGTTGGATGCGCTTACAAGTAACGGACAAATTGTCCTGCGCTATTGTAGTCCTGAAGGAAGTAAGCCCGTTTATCCGGAGAATCCTAATGGATCAACAGACAATATCGCAGGCATCTGTGACACCACCGGACGGGTGTTAGGCCTAATGCCCCACCCCGAGCGCCATTTCCTTTTTGAACAACACCCCTCCTGGACGCGTTTGCAACACCAATCTGTCATTCCCGCGAAAGCGGGAATCCAGAACCCAGTTTATGGCGACGGGGCAAAGATATTTGA
>JABDGZ010000005.1 GCA_013285735.1 Candidatus Omnitrophota bacterium
TGAGAATGTTCAATATCATGCTTTGATGCATTGGGCTTATCTCCTGCTGTTGGCCAGTAGCTTTCCATCATCTGATAAGTTACCCGTCCATATAATCCCACATCAGCTTGCTTGACTATTTTGCCCACATAATCAAAAAGCTCGTCGTCAATCTTAATCCATTCCAATTCATGAAATACATAAACGGTGGATAAATAAATATGAACATATCCAATTGGACAACTTGGCTAAACTAAAACAAACCTTGGAAGAGGAGGGAACAACAAATGAAAGCAGAATTGCAAGAAAGTAAACCCAGCTATGTTTATGTGACCTACATACGTACAACCCCTGAAAAACTCTGGGAAGCTCTCACTAATGGGGATTTTAGTGAAAAGTATTGGTTTGGTTATCGAATGGAGACTGAGTGGAAGGTTGGCGCAGATTTTCGATTACGTGCGCCAGATGGTAATCTTGATAAAAATTGGGTCGGAAAAGTTCTCGAATATAACCCGTTTAAACGTCTTGCTTACAATACTTTTCTTTGCACAGATAAAACAAGCACAGCCAATAAACGCAATGGCCCAACTAAAGTAACATACGAATTAGAAGCTATGGGGCCATTGGTGAGGCTTAGGCTCATTCATGAAAATTTAATTCCAGATGATTTTGAAAGCGACCTAAATACATGGAAGGGAATTAATAATGGATGGCCTGCGGTCATGAGCGGCCTTAAAAGTTTACTTGAGACTGGGCAAGCAATCGTATTTCCATCTAAATAGATAAAATAGAACATATAAATCAGCCAATGTTTTAAAGCATTGGCTTTTTTATTTGTGTTTTTATATGTCTTTATAATTATTTAATGCCAGTGGAAAGCGGTAAACTGGTATGTTAGACTTTAAATAATATTATAGAGTTTTGATATAAAACCATGCAACGACAAACCATATCTTCCTACGAATTGCATTACCATCCGATCCAATGGTGGTCTAAATTTAATTGGCAAGAATTCTTTTGGTACAAAGATTTCTTGTTTCTTCTGATATGGCGTAATATTTCTATCCGGTACCGTCAAACCGTTATAGGGGTGGCTTGGGTTGTCATACAGCCGGTGGTCAATCTTGTTGTTTTTACGCTTGTGTTTAATCACATGGCGGGAATCAAAAGCAGTGATGGTTTGCCGTATCCTATTTTTTTAATGGTAGGGCTTTTATTCTGGCAGTATTTCTCGACAGCGACAACGTTTGCTAGCAGTTGTTTGATTGATAATCCTGAGCTTATTAATAAAGTATATGTGCCTCGTTATATGTTACCGCTGGCAGTCCCTATTTCAGTTGGGGTTGATTTTGGTGTGGGGGTTGTTTTGCTTCTGGTCATGCTTTTATGTTGGGGAGTGGGGTTTTCGTTGCTTAGTTTTCTCATTTTACCGGTATTGTTTTTTGAGGCCATGTTGATGGTGTACGGAGTAGGGCTTATTCTTTCATCAATCAATGCTCAATTCAGAGATATCCGTTTTGTTGTGCCATTCTTTTTACAAATTTTGTTTTATCTTACACCTATATTTTATCCCATTGAAATCTTGAATAATCATCCTTTGCTAAAGCAAGTATTAATTATTTTTAATCCTTTAACAGGGATGGTTACTTTAGCGCGTTCTTGCATTGCAGGTGAGGGCATCGATGCAGGATTATTGTTGATAACGATGAGCGCGTCCATCGTGATATTTCTTTTAGGGTGGTTTTTCTTTAGAAGACGTGAAATGATTCTTGCTGATATTATTTAAGGATGTCATGAGTATTCCCATTATTCAGGTTTCACATGTGAGTAAAAAGTTTTATTTAGGGCCCGCAGGGTTAACATTACGGGAATATTTTACATCGATGATGCCCTTTGTTTCGGCAAAAGAAAGAATTGAACGAAAGCATATTTGGGCGCTTAATGATATTTCTTTTGATGTGGCACAAGGTGAATGTGTGGGGATTGTGGGAAATAATGGGGCAGGTAAAAGTACTTTATTACGTGTTCTTTCCGGGATTACGCCTCCAACACAAGGAGATGTTTTTATCCGGGGACGGATAACAAGTTTGCTCGAAGTGGGAATTGGTTTTTCACATGAATTAACCGGACGTGAGAATATTTTTTTGCGTGGCACCATTTTAGGTTCTTCGGTCGAACAAACACGGGATAAGTTTGATGAGATTGTTGAGTTTTCAGGGTTAAAAGAATTCTTAGATACGCCCGTCAAACGTTATTCAAACGGGATGTTTGTGCGTCTTGCTTTTTCTGTTGCAGTACATCTGGCCGCGGAAATACTTCTTGTTGATGAGGTATTGGCGGTGGGTGATGCAGAATTTCAAAAGAAATGTTTGGTAAAAATGCATGAACTCCTTTCGTCAGGACGGACAATCCTTTTTGTAAGTCAGGATATGAGTCTTATTAAAAATATGTGTCAACGGGTGGTGACATTGGATGCTGGGTCTTTGGTAAGAGATGGTGCAGGGGTGCCTTTAAATGACGAGAGGACATAGGTTAATTGTTACTCTATGAGTGAAGAGCCTTTAGTAAGTGTCATTATTCCGGTTTATAATCGTTTAATTTATTTACATCAGGCGATAGAAAGTGTTCTTAATCAGTCGTATCCTCACCTAGAAATTATTATCGTTGATGACGGTTCCACCGTAGATGTTAAAGAATTCATTGATCGACAATTCTCTTCCCCTAAAATAAAATCTTTTAAAAAAGAGCATAGCGGTTTATCTCAAACCCTTAATTTTGGCATTAAACGAGCACAGGGTTCTTATTTGGCTTTTCTTGATGATGACGATATATGGCATCCGGAAATGATTCAAACCTGTGTACAGCAATTGTTATCTCAGAAGGGAGACATGGCGGTTGTTGGCTTTTCCTATTTTAAAGAAAGTCCTAATCCCAACGGGAATTCTTTTCGGGGTATCAAAAATATTAAAGGCATACTTAATACGATGACATGGAAGAATATTATTCCTGTTAATACGGTTGTTATTAAGAAAAATTTGGTTGAGAGGGTTGATGGTTTTAATCCTGTTATGTCAGCCTGCATGGATTGGGACTTGTGGCTTCGCATTTTGGCTCAAGATGTGAAATTAACCGTTATTAATAAGAACCTATCCTTCATAAGGGTCCATCAAAATAATATGAGTCGCAATGAAATCTTTATGAAGAAAGGGTGCTTGCAAGTTTTAGAGAATGCGAAGGTTTATATGCCCCAAGATATGCAAAAATCAGTCCAACTTGGTCGAAAGATAGCTTTGCGTAAATTCATATTGAGATTTTATCTTGAGGCTGAAAACAACAAGATTCTCGAGGTAATGCTTAATTTAGTGAAATTTATTTTTCGATTAAAGAATATATATGAGTCATAAAAAGAGGTAAACAAAAGATTTTGGGGCAACCTTTATCATGAAAAATAATCAACCTAAAATTTCTGTATTAATGCCGGTTTTTAATGGTGAGTTATATCTTAAAGAAAGCATAGACAGTATTCTTAATCAGACATTTTCTGATTTTGAATTTTTGATTATTAATGATTGTTCCACTGACAATTCTTCCGGCATTATTGCTAGTTATCATGACAAAAGGATTAAATATATCAAGAATGAATCAAATTTAGGAATTGCTGCGAGCTTAAATAAGGGTATAGCCTTGGCCAGCGGAGAATATATCGCCAGGATGGATGGGGATGATATCAGTTGTCCGGATCGTTTGTTAACACAGATTAAATTTATTGAATCCAACATGTCTATTGCTGCTTGTGGTACCTGGGCTGAGACTTTTGGTGCGGTTAGTGAGTTATGTCGAAGTCCTGTAACTCATGAAGAAATACGTTGCCGATTATTGTTTAATTCTGCCTTTATCCATCCGTCCATGCTGTTTAAAAAATCAATTTTTACAGATCAAGAGTTGTTGTATCATGAAATTAAAGCTCTTGAAGATTATGACTTATGGGTAAGGCTCGTTGAGAAAATTAAAATGGCTAATATCCCACGAGTCCTCCTTAAATACCGCACCCATGATCAGTCGGAGAGTAGCCGGTGGCATTCAATCCAAAATCAGAATTTGAACAATTTAAGAAGAAAAAAGTTGGCTGATTTGGGTCTTGCTGTTTCTGATGAAAATCTTGCCCTGCATGCACAAATCGCTGTTTGTCCCAAAGGGTCTTCGGAAGAATTCTTAATAAGGGCTGAAGAGTGGTTAGCTAAGATTTATGAAGTCAATGCCAAATCTGAAATATATGATAAGAATGTCCTGGGTGAAGAATTGGCATCATTTTTATTTGTTTTATGTTTTCAGGCCCGTTTTACAGTAGGCTTAAGAAAGGCGTTTAAAATTTCTAGAAATTCAACATTGTCTCATTTTTTTTGTAGTGTCATCTTAAAGAAAGCTTTTTATAGTTCCAGAAATCTGGCAGGTATTTGATTTTTGGTTGTTAAAAGGATCTTATGATTAAATATTTATCTAGTTGGATTTCTTTTGTTACAGATTTTTTTTGTTTTAGATCAATGGACCAGGATCGTCGCTTTCCGATGGATTTGAGAAGGGTCTGTTTTTTTGGTCGGGATAAGTCCCAACAATCTTCTTTCGATGCTCATTATATTTTTCACACCTCTTGGGCAGCGCGTATTTTAAAACGAACCTTGCCAAAGGAGCACATTGATATCTCTTCATCCTTGTATTTTGTTGGTATCGTTTCTGCTTTTATCCCTGTAAGATTTTATGACTATCGTCCGGTCAGTCTTCCTTTAAGCGGCCTCGTTGTTGGTTCAGCTGATTTGACATCTTTAGAATTTCCTGACAATTCTATTTTCTCTCTTTCGTGCATGCATGTGGTTGAGCATATTGGATTAGGGCGTTATGGTGATCCTATCGATCCCAGTGGAGATTTGAAAGCTATTAATGAATTGAAGCGTGTTTTATCATTGGGAGGGGATTTACTGTTTGTCACTCCTGTAGGATCACCAAGAATCATATTTCATGCGCATCGCATTTATGCCTATTCACAGATTATGAAATATTTTGACGGACTTAAGCTTATGGAATTTATGTTAGTATTGGATGATGGATCTATAGTCCATGATGCTCCAGAAAGCCTTGCCAATGCCCAAGAATATGGTTGCGGCTGTTTTTGGTTTCGAAAGGAATGAGAATGTTATCAGTCGGTTTGGGCAATGAACAAAATAGAATAGATTGGGTGGCAAAAAAATTGAAAGAATTGCCTGCAGGCAGCCGCCTATTGGATGCAGGGGCCGGTGAGCAGCAATATAAAATTTATTGTTCTCATTTAAAATACGTTTCCCAAGATTTTGCAAAATATGAAGGAGTTGGTGATGGGGTGGGGTTACAAACAGGCAAATGGGACAATAATAAATTAGATATTATATCTGACATTACAAATATTCCAGAACCAGATGGGTCTTTTGATGCCATCATGTGCACCGAAGTCTTTGAGCATATACCTGACCCAATTACTGTTATTAAGGAGTTTTCCCGTCTTTTAAAAAAGGGAGGGGTTTTGATAGTTACCGCTCCTTTTTGCAGTTTGACCCATTTTTCGCCTTATCATTTTTATACAGGTTTTAACCGGTATTTTTATCAAACGCTTTTAACCAAATATGGATTTCATCTATTAGAGATCCAATCTAATGGTAATTATTTTGAGTATTTGGCTCAGGAAATCAGACGAGTTATCCCTGTGGCAAAGAAATATTCCAATACAAACATTAGTATAATTGAAAAAATAGTATTAGGCCTGGCTTTAATTGTTCTGCAACGGCTTAGTAAAAAAGATGCTGGTTCAAATGAGCTGCTGTGTTACGGGTATCATGTTTTTGCGACCAAAGAATAAGTATGATTATTGTTAAATTAATTGGCGGGTTAGGGAATCAGATGTTCCAGTATGCGACGGGAAGAAGATTGGCGCATGAGTTGGGAGTTGATTTAAAATTGGATATCTCGGGATTTAATGCGTCTCAGTCCCGAAGGTATGATTTGTCTGTTTTTAATATTCAGGAGGATTTTATTTCCGGGCAAGAACTCGTTACCTTGGTTCCTGCAAAATCCGGAAAGTTTAGAAGGCTTATGAATTGTTTTATTAGAGACTCTATTCTTGTGGAGAAGGGACGTGTTGAAGAATTGGCTTTATGCTTTAATCCCAAGGTTTTGACATTAAGCGACGGGTCTTATTTAGATGGGTATTGGCAATGTGAAAAGTATTTTATTGATATAAAAGAAATCTTGAAGGTTGAATTTCAGATGAAGACTGCCCAGGACGGGAAAAATAAAGAATTGGCTGAAATGATTGCGTCAACAGATTCCGTCAGTATTCACGTCAGGCGGGGTGATTATCTTTCAGCGGCTCATCAAACCCATGGCCTTTGTGATTTGAATTATTATAAAAGTGCCGTACAGCTTTTATTAAAAACTATTGCACGGCCCAGTTTTTTCATTTTTAGCGATGATATAGCCTGGTGCAGGGAACATCTTAATTTACAGCACCCTACGGTATTTGTTGACCATAATGCACCCGATAATGCTTTCGAAGACTTGCGTTTAATGAGCCAGTGCAAACATAATATTATAGCCAATAGCAGTTTTTCCTGGTGGGCGGCATGGCTGAATCAACATAAGGATAAAATCGTTATTGCTCCTTCAACATGGTTTATTTCCAAACAGTTTGATGGCCGCGATATTGTTCCTTCAGCCTGGATAAAAATACCTGATCCGGCAGGGAAGGGTCTGGTGTGAGCTTATGAGTTCTCCTTCGGGAAAAATAGATATTTTACTTTCCACTTATAATGGTGAACGTTATTTAAGGGAACTTTTGGAATCAATCATCAATCAAAGTTTTACGGATTGGCGTTTGCTTATCCGTGATGATGGCTCTCGAGATAAAACACCTGAAATTCTTGATGAGTACCATAGAAGAAATCCCGACAAGATCATATTAATGCCTCAGGCGGATGGTAATCTGGGGGCAATGTTATCTTTTGGAAAACTCATGGAATATTCGACAGCATCTTACGTTATGTTTTGTGACCAGGATGATGTTTGGTTAAAAGATAAAATACAGTTATCCTTCAATAAGCTTTTGGAATTAGAACAGAAATTTGGCCATGAGAGGCCTTTGCTCGTTTATACAGACTCTATGTTGGCGGATCAAGATCTTAATGTTATTTCAAATTCCATGTTGCATCATATGGGCTTTGATAGGCCTAAGGTGGCTCAGTTCAGGAATTTGATCTTATGCAATGTCGCCATTGGAAATACGGTTATTTTTAATAGAGCTTTAGTAAAATTATCCTGCCCCATACCTAAAGACGCTACCATGCATGATTGGTGGGTTGCTATTGTAGCGTCTGCATTCGGCCATGTTGATTATGTACCAAGCCCTACTGTTTTTTATAGACAGCACGATGATAATGTTTGCGGTTTGAGAAAAAAATGGTTAATAGGAATTTTGTCAAAATTTCCCAGCGAATACAAGAAATATTATCGATATCAAGAGCATGTCATGAAACAAATAAAAGCTTTTTATGGGCATCTTGGTTCATTGTCAGATAATAAGCACGTTTCAAAAGAGGTCTTGATGCTTTCGCCCCTTGCTGATTTGAATAAATTAGGATATTGGAAACGTAAGTCTTTCCTTTTTTCTTTTTATAAAGAATGCACGTATCGATTTAAAGCTATTGTAGACTTGATACTTTATTTCAAGATTTATAGATAAATTATGCTTGCCCCTAGTGACGATATAAAAGTTTTTTCGTTTGATATTTTTGATACAACAGTGACTCGCTTTGTCGCTGATCCGAGGGATGTTTTCAGGCTTTTGCAAGAAACGCTTAGCGGTGAGGCTTTTAAAGAGTTTCCTGCTGTTATTCGATGTAATTTTGCTGCGTTACGTTTTAAAGCAGCGTTGCATGCCCGTATCGAAGGTCTATCTCAAGGCAGGCAAGACATAGGGATCGCAGATATATATATGAAACTTCAAGCTTTTTGTCCTATTGATGACAATCAATTGCATCAACTGATGGAAATGGAGTTCGCACAGGAATTGGCTTGTATTTATCCCGTGGCATGGACAGTGAGCGAAATAAATAATTTAAGAAAGCTTAATAAACGGATTGTTTTTACGTCAGATATGTACCTGCCTTTGGATCTGATTGAAAAGATTTTGATGAAGGCGAATGTCTATGTTCCCTCACAGGATCATATTTATCTTTCCAATAAACTGGGGATGACTAAGTTAAGTGGAAAATTGTTTAAATATATTTTAGAAAATGAAGAATGCCTTCCCCAGGAACTCTGTCATTATGGAGATGATCTGCACAGCGATGTTTATATACCCTTCAAGATGGGGATTAGTGATTATGTTTTGGATGATAGGCAAAGAAAAAGAGTATTAAGATTCCATCATTTAAAAAGGATAAGAGATTATTTTAACAAATTGTGCTTTTAGTCCGTATGAGCGGAGTATTTTAGAGACGGGTGGGCTTTCTCGGGATTTTCGGTCTATTTTAGCCGGAGTGTCCAGGGTTTGCCGTGTGTCTGCTTCGTATCCTGATGAGCATCAACAAACCATTTGGAACACCAGTGTTAATGTTATTGGGCCTGTATTTTTATTTTTTGTATGGTGGACCTTGCAAGAGGCACAACGGCGGGGAATTAAACGGCTTTATTTTTTAGCGCGGGATGGACAGGTTTTACTGGATATTGCGAATCTTATCAAAGAGAGTGGGCATTTTGATATTGATTGCCGGTATTTATATGGCTCCAGGCAGTCATGGTTGACATCGTCAGTTAAAACGGTTGGGAAAAGTGAATTAAAATGGATTATGTCTGATTGGTGGTATCCTTTATCCATTGATTCCGTGTGCCGTAGGATGGGATTTAAACCGGAAGAATTAGGTAATTTCTTTGAACATAATGGTTTTCCTTCAGATCACTACAAGGAACTTCTGAATAGTGATCAAAAACAGAGATTGATACAATGTTTACAATCAGTAGCTTTCGGAGAATTGTACCTTAAGTATAAACAGGAAGATCAGAGTAATATGCTGGGGTATTTAAGGCAGGAGGGTATTTTTGATAATGAAGCCTATGGCCTTGTGGATATAGGTTGGAGAGGGAATCAGCAGTTAACATTGAATAAAATTCTAAAAACGGAAGATGCTCTCCCTAAAAATGGTATTACCGGATTTTATTTAGGATTGACGGAATCTGTACATAAGATTGAAAGCGATACCCTGTTAGGATTTTTATTTGATTTATCATCGAGTTCGAAACGGATTTACCTTAGGAATAATCATATTTATGAAGCTTTTACAGCGGGATTGGATGGCAGGGTCATTAAGTTTCGATCTGCGGATGGAAAGTTTTATCCTGCCATGGCAGAGGTGAATCAAAAACTTATCGAATGGGGAGTGGGGATTCAGCGGGAAGGCATATTAAAGTTTGCTAAAGAGTTTATGGCGCATGCCCCAGCAGCATCTATGGCTCAAGAGAACTATTATCCCGTACTTGAAAAGATCATGTATAAATTTATTAATACTCCCAGTCTATCTGAAGCCCAGGTTTATGGCCAGTTTCCAATGGATGGAGAAATGACGGAAAGTCGTGTCCAGGAAATAGCCCCTGTCATTACCCGTCGGCAATTTTGGCAGTCATGCATTAACTTAAAAGACTTTCGTTTATATTGGATACAATCTGTCTTTATTAGGTCCCATTTATGGGTAGAATATAATTTATGGAAGATCATTTTGCCGGTTATTGCTTACTCCTTTTATTTGATGATTAAGTGTTTAAAATTGATAGGGATTTCACCGCTATGATGGAAAAAGAAGAAATACGTACAGAAAAGGTATATTTAAAATTTCCCATGGATCATGCGGCTTTATTTGCTTGCCTGCTAGGATTTGTGCTATGGGCGTATCTTTTACATTTGAAGTATGTGCTTTTTGCATTTTGTGATTGGGACATGGCTTTATATGCTCAAGCGATGCAGAGTTTGTGCCATGGGACAAGCTATGCCTCATTATTTGGGACCAGTTTTTTAGTGGACCATTCGCACTATATCGCTTTTTTACTCACACCCATTTATGCGCTTTTCCCTCATCCTTTGACGTTAATCAATTTAGAGCTTTTATCATTCTTTGGAGGAGGATTTGTGTTTTATAAAATTGCTTCAAAAACCGTCGGCGAGGTGACGGCGTTTATCTTAATGATTATTTATTTAATGCATCCTGCCAATATTTTTATGTTATTTTTTGAGTTTCATTTTGAGAGCCTGGCCCCGGGATTTATTTTCTTAATGTTTTATTTTTATGGTGAGAAAAAATGGGTCCCTTTTATGATCACGGCATTGATTATATTGCTGATCAAAGAAAACATGGCATTGATCGTCGCTATGTTTGGGGTGTATGGAATGCTCTTTAATAAGGAAAATCGATGGCGGTGGGGAGGGATTGTCTTTTGTATTGGTGTTTTATATTTTGTGGTCAATATGTTTGTCCTTATCCCGTATTTTCGCAGAGATTTAGTGCATTCATCCAGTATGTATTGGGTGATCTGTTATAACCACTTTGGCAATACGCCCCAAGAAATTCTGTTTAATTTATTCTTTCATCCCATCCAGGCACTCAAAGGGGTATGTACCGCTGTTAACTTAAATTATATTAAAAATTGTATCGGGCCTTTTTTATTCTTATCTATTTTTGGTTCTCAATCTTTAATAGGACTGCCCATATTAGCTCAAAATCTTTTGTCGAGTGTTCCTACCTTGCATACGATTTATTATCATTATGCCGCGACTCTCATTCCTTTTGCAGCGATGGGTGCTCTTGAGGCCCTTGGTTTTATTAAAACACGCGTCCGTCTGGGTGTGTTCATGGTTTTTGTTGTGCTGATTGCTTATACGGCGGGGGGCTTTGTATCTGATTATTGGTTGGCCTGGAAGTATAATATCAGGAGTTGGGACGATTCTTTGGCATCTGTCCGCCAATCCATGATTGAACAAATTCCCAAAGACTCTTCGGTTGTAGCCAGTTTTGATTTCTTAAGCCACCTGACTGACCACAAAAATCTTTATGCTTTTTATAGTGTTTGGAGGGACGCTAATGATTTTACCGGCGAACGTCCCTTTAAGATGCCTGGTAATATTCAATATGCTTTAATTGACTTTGATGATCCATGGCTGTTGGCTGAATTGCATGCTCACCCGAGGGAAGCCTTGAGCCATATGGATAAATTCTTTATTCGATATAAATGGAAAATAAAATCAAGGCATGGGAGGATTATTTTATTCAAACGATGAAAATCAAGCTGAGTAAAGACCCCATGGATGTGGCGGCTTTAGCGCTGTGTTTGTTTGCGTTTTTTTGTTGGGTCATTCTTTTAAGTTATAAATATTTTCATTTTGGGTATCAGGATTGGGATTTAGCATTTTTTGCCCAGGGAATGTGGAATCTGATCCATGGATCCGGGTATGTTTCTGTATTTGACACTAATTTTTTTGCTAATCATGCCAATTTAATTGCCTGCCTTGTTATTCCTCTGTATAAAGTTTTTCCCCATCCTTTAACCTTGGTCTTTTTAAAAGTCCTGTCCTATGTAGCGGCAGCTTTTATTTTATATACATTGGCTAAGGAGAAATTAGGTTCTAGGACAGCTCTTATTTTTTTATGCCTTTATTTGCTCTATGTCCCCAACGTCATGGGCATCTTTTATGAGTTTGATTTTGAAAGTTTGGCGCCGGCATTTTTGATGTTGATCTATTATTTTTACGTCAAGGACCGTTGGGTTGGTTTTTTAATTTGTGCTGTTATTTTAATTCTTATTAAAGAAAATTTGCCGTTAATTATCCTGGCCTTTAGTATTCATGGGTTATTTGTCAAGAAAGATAAAGTGCGATGGGCGGTTATTCCGGGAATTTTGGCTTTGGTATCTTTTTATCTGTTGGTTTTTGTTTTTATACCGTATGTTTCAGGCAAGCCAATCGGAGAAGAGAATCCTTATTATATAGGGCAAAATTATAAGGATTTAGGAGGGTCTATAGGGGGAGTTTTTTATTCTTTCATTTTCCATCCTATTAAATTTTTGCGTTATGTCATGACTCCGATCAATCTTAATTTTTTGTTAATTATTCTGGCGCCATTTATCTGCCTGCCCCTGGCCCGTCCGGGGATTTTATTTTTGATTTCTCCTATTTTGTTTCAACATTTATTATCATCCTTTCGCACCGAGCAAAGCGTTTTTTATGCCTATGTTCTGACCATAGCTCCGTTCTTTTTTTTAGCTACTATTGAATCTTTAAGTTCTTTATATAAAAGAGCAAGAAGGACATTTCATATTATTTTGGCCTTACTTTTATTATTTAATTTTATCTATTTCTTTCTAAATCTTCAGGAAATGGGAAAAAGATTTATGCCAGAAGGGGTGCAGTCAGAGGAAATGACCCGCGATCGATGGGAATTGTTTCATATGATCCCTCCGGATGCGTCCGTGATTGCCTCTTTTTCTTTTTTAACACCGTTATCTCAAAGAAAAGATTTGTATGCATTTTATAAAATATACGATTTCAGATATCAAAATGGCCCAGGGGCTTTCGTATTACCTGTCACTGTCCAATACGCTTTAATTGATTTTGATGATCCATGGTTAGTCCATCGCATGAACGGTCAGCCAGGCGTCAGGAGCCGGCTTAACAAATTTTTTATTCAATATAAATGGAAAGTGATAAAAAGATATGGGAAGATTATGTTATATAATCGATAGAGACAGGTGTTTACGTTTTAATTAATCATTTTGGTTGATGACTATGAAGAATATTTTAAATTTGTTACGGGTCAAGCAATGGGTCAAGAATGGTTTTATTTTATCCCCCTTAATCTTTTCAGGAAGACTGTTTTATCTTGCTGATGTGCAAAGCGTGTCGATTGCATTTGCGGGTTTTTGTTTTTTAGCCAGCGGTTTATACGTTTTTAATGATTTTTTGGATCTTAAAGCTGATGCTTTGCATCCTGGAAAATCAGCAAGGCCCTTAGCCAGCCTGCATCTTAGTCCCTTGGTGACAGGAGCGATCATTGTAGGGCTCATGGCGGTGGGGTTATTGCTGTGTTCATGGGTGAGCCCTGCGGTGTTCTTTGTCGGTGTCATTTATATTTTGTTGCATATCGTTTACAATTTTTATACAAAGAAAATAGTCATCCTGGATGTTATTTTTATAGCTTTTGGATTTCAGGCAAGGATTTGGGCAGGGTCTTTGGCAGCTGGCGTTTTTCCTTCAGTGTGGTTACAAATGTGCGTGTTTGTGCTGGCTTTATTTTTAGGGTTTATCAAACGCCGTCATGAATTGATTATTTTAAAGGACAGGGCTGGCGAACACCGGGCCGTGCTGGGGCATTATACATCTTATTTGTTAGACCAGATCATCATGATCTGTGCCACTTTAACGGTGGTATTCTATGGGCTATATGCCATATCTCCCGAGATAGCCACACGATTTAAAGGCCATGGCATGGTGTATTCAATAATATTTGTGCTTTATGGTTTATTTCGCTACATTTATTTGGTTCATGTCAAGAGAAAGGGAGGCGATCCTGGAGAAGTGATGATGTCTGATCTACCATTAATTATTTCCATTTCTTTATGGGTTATTTATATATTATTGTTGTCCGTACATGCCTTCCTTTAAATCATTCCTGGAGGTTTTCTATGAATAAAATCAGCGTCATTGTTATACCTGCGGTATTGATTTTATTTGGGTCATCAGTTTTTGCCCAGGATACCAATCCCTATAGTAATTCTGCCCAAGTCCAAAGAATGATGATGGCCCGTTACGGTGGGGCAGGCGGTCAGGCAGGCATGCCAGGTATGATGACTAAAGAGAAGATAGAAAAGTTTGTGCAGTCTTTGTTAGAGATGGGGTTGCTATACAAGATGATGGAGCAGCCGACAATGGTACCTGTTGATAATGGTATTGTTGTCGCTTACGGAAATACACTTAGGAAATATGATAAGGATTTAAATGTTATTAAAGAGGTTGATTTGGATGTGAATGTGGATGGCATGCAAGAGTTAGCCGCAAGGTTTGCCAAGAAGTATTCAAACGATCTCATGGATTTGATGGGGGGAATGACAGGTGCTCCTGGTGCTACTTCAGCTGCTGCAACAAGCGGGCCAGATGCCAGCAAGCCGTATGATCCCCAACGAGAAGCAGAAATCCAGAAAGAAATTGAACAAATGAAGTGATTTTAGTTTATGGGATATGCCGTTAGAATATTCTTGATTTTTTTGTTGGTTTTTTGTGACCCCTTTTTTTTATTTGCAAGTGACCATTCTTTCATTCCTGCTGACGGATCAACCCTTTTGCTCATTGGCCAAGACAATAATACAATCGATAAATATATAGAAGCGACCAAGGTGGTCCCTGCGGGTTTTATGGCGTATACCTCCATACGGTATGGCGAAGGTATTATCAGCGATCCGATTGACTGGGGGGCAGGCATAAATCATCCGGATTATCTTTTACAAAAATACCCGCATACGGTATTGCAAATTGGTTTATACATGGTGGGGTCCTTGGATGAAACCTTGCATGGGGATTTTGATGATAATCTTAAGAAATTAAGCCTTTGGTTTAAGAAGATCAAAAGTCCAGTCTATCTTCGTATTGGCTACGAATTTGATTTTCCCGATAATCAATATGACCCGCAAAAGTACATAGCTGCATTTAGATATGTCGTTGATTTTTTAAGAAAAGAAAGTGTTACTAATGTTGCTTTTGTTTGGCATTCTTATGGCGTGATAAATCCGGATAAACCTATTTCCGACTGGTATCCGGGTGATGATTATGTGGATTGGGTTGGGGTTTCATTTTTTGAACCGAAAATAGATGACCTGAAAACGATAGCTCAATACGCCCATGAAAAAGGTAAGCCCCTGATGATTGCTGAGGCAACACCTTTTCGGGTAGGTACATTACAGGGAGAAAAATCCTGGGAATCCTGGTTCCCAAAGTTGTTTACTTTTATTGAAGAAGAGCATGTCAGGGTGCTTTGCTATATTAACTGTAACTGGGAAAAAACATTAATGTTTCAAGGAAAAGGATGGGGAGATGCGCGCATCGAGGCCAATGATGATGTGAAAGAACATTGGCTTAAAGAAACAGGTAGCGCCCGCTACCTGCATGCATCAGACGATTTATTTAATAAAATTAGTTATAATAGTAATTAATTCTTCTTTTATCCACTCGGCATTTCTGTATAATACTTCAATCTAAATAAAAATCTCCAGCCAAAGAAAGGTACGGGGAATCTTGCGTCTATTTTACCTTAAACGAATTTCTATTCTTTTTTTAATCTGTGGCACCTTATTTTTATTTGGCAATAATATTTTTAGCCTCTCTGATCCGGATGAAGTGTTTTATTCCCTGACGGCTAAAGAAATGGCTGCCAAAAATGAATGGATGACACCCTTAATTTTTGGCCAGCCCCAATTCGAAAAACCACCTTTAACCTATTGGCTCATAGAAAAGGCTTTTAAAACCTGGGGAGAATCTCCGTTTACGGCACGGCTTTTTCCAGCTGTATTCGCATGCCTTGGTGTTATGGCAGTTTATTGTTTAGGTTTAATGGGTTTTAAAGATGAGCGGAAGGCTTTTCTTTCTGCGGTAGTGCTGGCGACCTCTGCTTTTTTTGCAGGTATGGGGAAAACTGTTTTTACGGACATGATATTTTCGGTTTTTATTTTATGCGCTTTTACCATGTTTGTGTTGGCGTATACCGATCGCAAACGGCGGATGATTGGCTTCATCGGATTTTATATTTTTTGCGCCTTGGCCACGCTGACTAAAACTCCTTTGGGGTTTGTGATTCCCCAAATAGCAGTTATCCTTTTTCTTCTCTACCAGCGTCAAATTAATTTTTTAAGAAATGGATGGGTGCCGACGGGTATTTTGTTATATTTTATCATCGCCTTACCGTGGTATGTTTATATGTATGATCTGTATGGCCAAACCTTTATTCATGAGTTTTTTTATAACGACCACTGGCGGCGATTCTTGGAGGCAGAACACCATGGCAATGATCATTGGTTTTTCTATCCGATGACCATGATTGCCGGACTTTTCCCCTGGAGTTTATTTTTACTGGCTGCCTGGGTAGATTTATTTAAGCGGCTTAAATCTTCGGTCACTGTTATAGATTATTTGAGCCTCAGCTGGATTGTGGCGGTTTTGCTGGTATTTCAAATGGCCCATTCCAAATTAGCCAGTTATATCTTACCTCTATTTCCAGCCTTGGCTTTGATGACGGGTAATTTTCTGGGTAATAGTTTATCACAAATCCAGCAGCGTAAGAAAATACAAAATTTATTGATTGCCAGCTTCAGCATACTGGCTGTGTTTGGTATTGTAGTGATGGCAGGGCATAAAGCGTACCATCATTATATTTCTTCCCAATTGCCGATGTATTTTCTTTCAGGTTCTTTGATTGCCTTGGCAGGAGTGGGTATTACTTTGGCGTTTAAAGAGCGTTTCCAGGTAGCTTTATACGTATTAGCGCTGAGCTTGTGCCCAATATTTTTAACGGCATTTATGATCCGTACCGATGTAGAAGGGTATGTGTCTTCTTATGAAGCCTCTGCCTATATACCCCCGCGTTCATTGGGCGTTATGACGGTATTGACGTCTAAAGCCAATGCCCGTGGCATTCGTTATTATACTGGGCAGGAGGTGGCTGTTGTTGATTATTCAGGCAAGCCATTTTTTAGCCCGCATCCAGTCCCTATTTTAGATACTACCAACAAGATATTGAGTATTCTAGAAAGTCAGCGTTTGACTTTCGGTGTGATCCGTAAAATAGCTTATCAGGATATCCTTAAAAATTGTTCCAATCATTATCGTGTGGCATTATTAGGCATTGTCGGTTATGACTATATCGTCAGGATTGAAGCATTAAAACATCCGTAGGAAAATAAAATATGATATTACGTTTATTGCTAATCAGTTTTTTATTAAGTGTTTCTTGTTGGGCGGCTGACAACAGCGATGACCTGTTTAACTATTCCAAACATCAGGATGAAGCCTTGGTCGTCAAGGTGGTCGCGTCTGATTTGATTGTCTTGGAGGATGGGCGTCGGGTTAGATTGATCGGCGTTGAGTCTGCTGGGCCGCCGCCACCTAGAATTGTCAAATATGATGAGAAGGGTCATGTGATTGACGAGCCGGAAGAGCCTACGATCCCTTTAGAGGAACAGGCATTGACCTATGCCCAGGAATTGTTGGAAAATAAGAAAGTAAAATTAGAATATGACGTTGATGCGACGGACGCCAGCGGTTATCTTTACGCGTACGTTTATTTGCCTGATGGCCGAATGGCGAATGTAGAATTGTTACGTATGGGTTTTGTGAAATTACGGATCATTCCGCCTAATGTTAAATATGAAGATAAATTTGATCTAGCCTACAAGCAAGCTAAAAAAGAAAAACGTGGTTTAGAAGGCGAATAAGCTACCCCATGAATTTCGAACAACGGATTTCTCAGTTTATAGGAAAGCATCAATTGATAGCCCCCAGAGGACGGGTTCTCGTGGGGGTGTCAGGTGGTGCTGATTCGATGGCGCTTTTGCTCGGCCTTAATAGCTTACGGCATGATTTAGGTATACAGTTGCATGCGGTGCACTTTAATCATCAATTTCGCCGTGAAGCTTTGCGCGATGAGCGTTTTGTCGCTCACTGGTGCAAACAGTTAAATATTTCTTTGACGGTGGGGCGTCGGGAAGGCGAAAAGATTAAGTCTCTTTCCGAGGATGATGCCCGGGAGATGAGATTTGAATTTTTTGTCAAGGTAGCTCATCGCCTTAATGCCCAGTCAGTGGCCCTGGCGCATACCCGTAATGATTTGGCTGAAACTGTTTTGATGCGCGTGATGCGCGGTAGTGGTTTATATGGCTTAAGGGCGATTTTACCGCGGCGTATTATTGATGGCATTACCTTTGTGCGGCCTCTGTTAGATGTTGATCGTCTAGATGTCGAGAATTATCTAAAAACTAAAAAAGTGCCTTTTTGTACGGATGAGACTAATCACCAAACAGTGTACGAGCGTAATCGGGTACGGCTTGAACTTTTACCTTTATTGGCCAAGAAATATAATCCGCAAATCGTCAATGCCTTATCAGATTTAGCCGTGACAGCAGGGGAAGACTATGAGTTTATTGCCTCGCATGCGCGCAAGCAATTTGAAAAAATAGGCATTATTTCTAATAAAAGAATCAAAATGGATTTAAATGGTCTTAAGCGTCAGCATCCGGCAATACTGCGTTTGCTGTTTCGACTGATGGTGGAAAGTTTAACCAAGGATACAGCAACGCTTAGTTTCGAGCATGTGTATGTGTTGGAGAATTTAGTAATCCACGGTGGACATGGGAGCGTTGATTTGCCGCATCATTTAAAGGCTAAAAAGACCCTAAAATTTTTAGAATTATATTATGCGTAAATATTTTATTTTCATATTTTTATTTTTATCTTTGACCCGGGTGGTATTAGCGCAGGATGCTAATTTAAACGGTGATATCAAAGAATACGATGAAAACAACAAGATTAAGTCTGAAAAGAATTATCGTGACGGGGTGCTTAGCGGACCTTTCCGTGAATATTATCCCAATGGCAATTTGATGAGTGTGGGTTCATATAAGAATGGGCAGTTACAAGGGGCGTACAAATCTTATTACGAAGACGGTTCTGAGTATTATGAAAAGAATTATATCAACGGCCAACTCTATGGCACTTCCCGTGAATTTTATGAAAATGAGGTCCCCAAAAGTGTGGAGAATTATTACTACGATACGCTCAATGGATTTAATCAATATTTTTTTCCTAATGGAAATTTAAAAATGGCCATGAATTTTAAAAAAGGAAAATTAAACGGGATCAGCCGTGAATATAATGAAGACGGTTCTTTAAAAAATGAGATCAACTACGATGATGATCATGTGGACGGTGTATCTAAAGAGTATGCCCCGGACGGCAGCCTTTACGCGATTTGGAATTATAAAATAGACCTGAAAGACGGGCCTTCAAAAACTTTTTATAATAACGGACAGGTCCAGTGGGAGATGTTTTTTAAGGATGGTAACTTAGAGGGCTTAAGTAAGAAATATGGCCCTGAAGGAAGGCTTTCGATTGAGGCCAATTATAAAAACAATCAATTTAATGGTCTGGTGCGGGAGTTTCAGTCTGATGGTAATTTAAAAAGTGAGTGTAACTATGCTGCTGGAAAGAAAGAAGGGTTATGCCGTCAGTACCGTGATAATGGCAGGTTGTGGCTGGAGTGGAATTATAAAAATGATTTAAAGGATGGCCTGGCCCGTGAATACGCGCCTCAGGGGTATCTTTGGATGGAAGTCAATTTTAAAGATAATATCAAAAATGGTGATATGAAAGAACTTTATGATAATGGGGCGCTTAAGCAGCAATGGTCTATTGAAGAGGGGCAAGAAAACGGCCTTAGCAAATCGTATTATAGATCTGGAGAACTCATGACCGAGGAGGTTTATCATAACGGTCAGCTTAACGGGGTGGTTCATTTGTATAACAAAAATGGTAATCTCGCCTATATTGATACCTACCAACATGGTGTAAGGCTTTCCCGTCAGACAAAACCTTGATAAGGTCAGGGCTGGGCGTATTCACTTGATTTAATTTTTTCCTATTATATAATAACTTTTCACTTAAATTATTCTCCTGGAGGCATTTAATGGCACAACCTAATACAAATATACCAACTAAAAAAGCGCCTCGACCTGCGCGTAACCCTAATGGCAATGTTTGGTTTTGGGTAATCATGGGGCTTGTTTTTCTTTTGCTCATGGCGGTTCAAGACAAGTCAAGCGTAAAAACAGAGAAAGAATTGACCTACTCTGATTTTTATAAAATTTTAAAAGATAATCCTCAAACACATCAGATCAAGCATCTCGAATTGACCGAAGGGCCGGACACTACTTTAAAAGGTACGTATTCCGATGGTTTGGAGTTTAAGCTTGATATTCCATCCCACGATGATGATTTACTTAAAATGATCAAGGAGAATGTCAGCGACTTTAGCGTCGTTCCCCCCGAATTATTTTGGAGCCAGTTATTTTTTCAATTGATACCATTCTTAGGAATTTTTGCATTAATCTGGTTTGTGTCTTACCGCGGCTCACAAATGGGCAATAAGATTTTTGCTTTTGGTAAGTCACGCGCCCAGGTTGCAGGTGTTGGTAAGGTGACATTTGCAGATGTGGCTGGTGTCGATGAAGCTAAGGAAGAATTACAGGAAGTCATTGAATTTTTGAAAGACCCCAAGAAGTTTGAGCGCCTTGGCGGGAAAATTCCTAAAGGCGTTTTGCTGGTAGGACCTCCGGGAACTGGTAAAACATTATTGGCCAAGGCCGTCGCTGGTGAGGCAGGGGTGCCGTTCTTTTCTTTAAGCGGATCAGATTTCGTTGAGATGTTTGTGGGGGTGGGAGCTTCCCGCGTACGTGATTTGTTTGAGCAAGGCCGTAAAGCTGCTAAAGCTTCGGGTAAGGGCGGTATTATTTTTATTGATGAAATTGACGCGGTGGGCCGCCAGCGTTTTGCCGGTATCGGCGGCGGTAATGATGAGCGTGAACAGACCCTTAATGCCCTGCTTGTTGAGATGGATGGTTTTAATACGGTCAGTGGTTTGATTTTGATCGCTGCTACCAATCGTCCAGATACCCTGGACCCGGCACTTTTGCGTCCTGGTCGTTTTGACCGTCAGATCGTGGTAGGTCTTCCCGATATTAACGGCCGTGAAGGTATTTTGAAAGTACACGTCAAGAATATTAAATTAGGTACGGAAGTCAATTTAAGGCGTATTGCCCAGATGACCGTGTATTTTTCCGGAGCAGACCTGGCTAATGTTTGTAATGAAGCAGCCTTGCTTGCAGCCCGGCGTAATAAGGAAACAGTTGGGATGGAAGAAATGCTCGCCGCCGTTGAACGTGTGACCATGGGACCGGAAAAGAAAAGTCATGTGACTTCTAAAAAAGAAAAAGAAATGACAGCCTATCACGAGGCAGGGCATGCGATGCTGTCCTTGCTTATCGATGAGGTTGATACCTTTACAAAGGTTTCTATTATTCCCCGTGGTATGGCAGGCGGTTATACTTTAACGCCCCCTAAGGAAGACAAGCACTATATGTCTAAGAAAGAATTAAAAGGCATGATGGTGGTTCTTCTTGGCGGCATGGTGGGTGAAGAAATTTATATGGATGATACCACCACCGGCGTATCCAATGATTTGCAGCGTGTCACCCAGATTGCCCGCAGCATGGTTTGCCAATACGGTATGAGTGATAAGCTTGATAAATTGGCATTTGGTAAGCAAGGCCAGCAAATGTTTTTAGGCCGTGATTTATTTGATGAAAAAGATTACAGTGAAGAAACAGCCCGTCGGATTGATGAAGAAATACACAGCCTTGTTCATGATTCTTATGAGAAAGCCAAAAAGCTCTTGCTTGATCATCGTGAGAAAATGGATATCTTGGCCCGGCGCCTGATCGAAAAAGAGACTATAGACATTGAAGAAGCCAGACTATTGCTTATGATCCCGGAACATAAGCTTAATCTTCATTCTGACACGCCTCAAAATCCATGAGCAGAATTTACTATGATCTCTATGCCCGTGATGTTGTTTTAACCCTGGGGCATAGGACACAGATCATGGGTATAATCAATGGCAGCCCTGATTCTTTTAGCAGCGATGGTAAAATAAATACTTCCGCCAGCCTTAAAGTCGCCCGCCGGTTTATCCGTGAAGGCGCAGACATCCTTGATATCGGCGGCGAATCCACTCGTCCTGGGGCTTCGCGCGTGACTCTTCAAGAAGAAATTAGGCGTGTCATACCTGTTATTGAAGTATTAGCCCGAACAATCAAAATACCTATTTCAGTAGATACCTCTAAATTAGAAGTGGCCCGCCGTGCTTTGGACGCGGGCGCTTCTATTGTTAATAATGTCAGAGGGACTCAAGCGAGTACAAGTTTTCTTAAAATGGTGCGTGATTATAGGGCTTCTATTGTTATGATGCATATGCGGGGGACACCAGCAACAATGCAGTCAAAAGCGCATTATAAAAATGTGGTTAATGAAGTGATTGAGGAATTACAAATAACAATTGAAAAATGTTTGGCAATTGGTATAAAGAAAGACAGGATCATTGTTGATCCTGGCATTGGTTTTGCCAAAACAGTTGATCAAAATTTAATGTTGATCAATCATTTAAACCGGTTTAATATCCTCAAGTGCCCTATTTTGCTGGGAAGCTCTC
The DNA here is from genome assembly GCA_013285735.1 of Candidatus Omnitrophota bacterium. Taxonomy (GTDB): domain Bacteria; phylum Omnitrophota; class Gorgyraeia; order Zapsychrales; family Fredricksoniimonadaceae; genus JABDGZ01. Next base: position 22,347 of record JABDGZ010000005.1, read on the forward strand.
GCAAATCATTTATAGGGCAAGTATTGCAGAAAGAGGCGGGTAGCCGCTTGATGGGTACAGCAGCGACGGTGACCGCAGGGGTTATGCGGGGAGCGCATATTGTCCGTGTCCATGATGTGAAAGCGATCAAAGAAACATTGAAGGTGACCGATGCCATACTTAACGCACAGGCCTGAGATAGTCATTTATATTGCGAGAGCCGTGATTGAAATGGCTATTTTGTGGGTGGCTTTCTATAAAATTTTATTATTCTTTCAGGGTACGCGTGCCTTTCAAGTGTTACGAGGTATTACGTACTTGATCATAGCGCTTTTATTTTCCCATCTTTTGGGATTTGAAGTTTTAAACTGGCTTTTGCAGAATTTCTTTTCCATATGGATCATTGTTATTGTCGTTATCTTTCAGCATGAATTGCGCTCAGGCCTGGCCCGTTTAGGTCAGCAGCATTTATTTACGATTTCATTAGGAGAGCCGGAGATTAAAGCCCTGGTCGATGAGATTTATGATACCGTCAGCCGTTTGTCATTACGTAAACATGGCTGTTTAATTGCTATTGAACGTGAGATGAAATTAGATCTCTATGTTGAAAGCGGCATTGTTATTGACGGTAAGGTTTCCTCGGCCCTTTTACAAAGTATTTTTATGCCAGGCACGCCTTTACATGATGGCGGGGTGGTGATCAGGGGCGAACGCGTGGCAGCAAGTTCATGTTTATTTCCTTTGTCAGATAATCCCAGTGTAGGAAAAACAGTGGGTACTCGCCACCGGGCGGCCTTGGGTTTAAGCGAGCATACGGATGCCCTGATTGTTTTGGTTTCAGAAGAAACAGGAGAAATCAGCGTTGCCTTTGATGGGCATTTTATATCGGTGCATAATGAAGAGCATTTTATGAAAATCCTTAACCAGATACTGGTACCTGTAAAAAGAAAAGCTCATGACAAATTGGTTTAAATCGAATTTAATATTGAAATTAGGGGCTTTGGCGTTAGCTGTGGCCACATGGTTTTACGTCAAAGGGATGCATGGTTAAGCTAGGCGTTAATATTGATCATATAGCCACCCTGCGTCAAGCCCGTGGAGAATTTGACCCTGATCCCATCATGGCAGCCCGTTTATGCGAACAGGCCGGCTGTGACAGCATTGTTGCTCATCTGCGCGAAGATCGTCGGCATATCCAGGATCGGGATATTGTGCTTTTACGTAAAACAGTCAAAACCCGTTTTAATTTGGAAATGTCTTTAGAGGCTGGCATCGTAAAAGTAGCGTTGGCTGTTAAGCCAGACCAGGCAACCCTTGTACCGGAACGCCGTCAGGAACTTACCACTGAAGGTGGATTAGATGTGAAGCGTCATTTAAAAAGAGTTAAGAAGGTAAGCCAGGTGCTGATGGATGCGGGGATTGATGTTAGTCTTTTTATTGCCCCGGTTAAAAAGCAAATAGATGCAACAGCGTCCATTGGGGTTAAGGCCATTGAATTGCATACGGGATCATATGCCCATGCTTTTGCCGATCGTTTGGCCATTGATGAATTTACCCAGATCAAGGCAATGACCCTTTATGCCCGCAAATTAGGAATCACAGTCAATGCTGGCCACGGCTTGAATTATGATAATACTTTTGCTATTGCCCGCGTCAAAGGGATGGCAGAGTTAAATATCGGGCACGCCATCATGAGCCGTGCTGTTTTTGTCGGGCTAAAACAAGCTGTCTGTGAAATGATTGCCATTATTAGACGGGAGAAAGCATGATTCTGGGAACAGGAATAGATATTATCGAAATAGATAGGATTCAGAAAGCAGTGGAGCGATGGGGGGATACGTTTTTGAATTATGTGCTTACCCCCGGTGAAATTGAATATGCCAGTAAATATAAATTTCCTTTTCGGCATTACGCTGGTCGTTTTGCAGCCAAGGAAGCTATTTTTAAAGCGATGGGCATACCTCATTTATCTTGGCATAACTTGACCATCATCAATGATGCGCACGGTAAGCCTGTTTGCCATTTCAATAATATAGACTTTAAACATCGTTTGATTATTTCCATCTCTCACAGTCGTGACTATGCCGTTGCCAGCGCCATTGTCGAGGGCTAATCCTCGATTATCCAAAAGAGCTTTTGGCCATCTGCTTATTATTGCCGGTTCTCCGTCGATGTTAGGGGCTGCAGCTTTGAGTTCCCTAGCTGCGATGCGTTCAGGTGCTGGTTTGGTGACAGCAGCTGTTCCCTGTGGTTTAAATTTAACACTTCAGCAGAAAATTTCCAATGTAGTGATGACCTTACCCCTGGCACAGGGTAAGGATGGGACTTTTTCTTTAAAAGCGTATGATCAACTTAAAAAAATATGGGACCAGTTTGATGCTGTAGCCATTGGTCCAGGTCTTGGGCGTGAGAGGGGGACGCAGCAATTGGTGCGTCAGATAATCATTCATTGTCCCAAACTCTTGGTTATTGATGCAGATGCTTTATTTGCTTTAGCCGGACATGCTGAAATTTTGCTTAAAACAAAAGGCCCTCGTGTTTTAACGCCGCATTCAGGAGAAATGTCCAGATTAAACGGCCAATCAGTGAAGGAAATTGATTCCAGCCGATTGGAAGTCGCCCGTGAATTTGCCCGTCGATACAATTGCGTCTTATTGCTTAAGGGGCATCAAACAATTGTTGCATCTGCTCAGGGCAAGTCTTATCTTAACCGTACAGGTAATGTGGGGATGGCTACCGCTGGAAGCGGGGATGTGTTAACAGGCATGATCACAGCTTTTTTAGGGCAGGGCATGAGTCCATTTGATGCGGCAAAATACGGGGCTTATTACCATGGCTGGGCCGGGGATTTAGCTGCACGTTCACGTGGGAAGTTAGGGATGATTGCTCAGGATATTATTGATCACCTAAAAGAAGCTTATGCGAAATGAGAAGATAGCACAGTTTTTGCTTTTCTTTGTGATTACCCTGGGCGTGTATTTAGTTTTTGTAGATTTTGCCCATTTGAAATTTATTACCGCGGATGCCGGTACGTATTTAAATATTGCCGAGAATATTGCTTCGCATAAGGGTTTTGTCACCAGTTTTAATATTTATCAGTTTTTTATCACCCATGATCATCCTCTTTGGCCGTATATTCCGCCTTTATACCCTCTTTTGTGTTCCCTTGTTTTTATGCTTCACGGGGGGATTGAGCAGGTCATCAAGCTTAATATTCTTATCCTGGGAATAAATACCGCTTTAATCTTTTATATTATTCAGACGTTGGTCCCAAGCCGTTTTAACCTACTTTTCTTAATTTTTTTGTTATTTTCTTTCAATTTCTATCATTCAGCACTTTTTCCTTGGACGGAACAATTTCATCTTTTGCTTTTTTTAATAAGTTTTATTCTTTTTTTAAGATTTTCAAAGCAGCCTCGATGGCTTGGGTGGTTGGGCATTATTAACGGAGTGCTTTTTTTAATCCGTGTTTCTCAAACCTACAGTATTTTAGCTTATTTGCTGGTCATTCTTGTGACCGATGACAAGATTCAAGTCAGGCTCAAGAATGCGTTTATATTTACGGCAGGTTTTATGATGGTATTTGTACCTTATCAATTATTTAATTGTTTGGCCTATCATTCGTTTTTTCCTCAGTATATCAAGCCAGCTGCAGAGTATTCTCTGGCGGGTATTTCAAATTTATCTACGTATAGACCTGGGGTTTTGGGAATTTATAATCCGTTAGGCATTAGATTCTCTATGGCCAATATTAGGTATTTTTACGAACATTTGATAAGATTTGGTTCGACATTTTTTTTATTCTTGATTCCTGTACTGGCATCTTTAAGTCCGTCTCGCTTTAAGAAAGAAGAACGGTATTTTATTTTGAATTGCCTATGTCAAAGCGCATTCATTGTTATAGGCTATTCTTTAGGATTTTCCTGGCAGCCCAAGATAGAAGCCTTAAGATATTCCCTTATTCCTTTTATTTTGATTGGATTAGCTGGATGGCTTTGTTTTTATAAATTATTTTTGACATCTGCGGCTTCATGGAAGAAGTTTCTTGCTGTTGTTATTTTAGTAAACCTGGCCTTCTTTTCAGTGTATCATTATGGGGAGTTTCGCCAGCGGTGCATGACACATTTGAGGGGAGAGAAGCCGTATTTTGGGGATTTATATGGAAGTTACAGGTGGATTGATCATCATTTACCTGAGGATATTTTAATATCTTCGGATGAAGATCAGGAAGCTTACTTTATGCATCGTCCTTTTATTTCGATGCCTCCTGGAGAATCGTTTAATTGTATCAATTTAAGTTTGTATGACCGTATGTATTCTCCGGATTTTTATTTGCTCTCGTCGTCTATTCCGGATAATTGTTTTACTCAAATGACACGTGTCATGATTTTTTCCAATGAGACTTTCAGGATTTTGGAGATTAAAAGGAATAAGTAATAGTTATGGGCAGCCGGTTGATTTCTATGTTTAATAAAATTTATCAATCATTTACAGAGAGTGTTTCTTTTAAGACTCTTTCTATCAGTGCATTGGTTTATTTTTTGGTATTTTTTGCATGCTGTTGTTTGAAATATCATTCCTTTGCTTATAATGATTTTGATTTAGCTATTCATGATCAAATTATTTGGAACATGCTCCATGGCAGGATTTTTAATTCAATTTTGGGGATTGATTTTCTAGGGAATCATGTCCATTTCATTTCTTTCTTGGTAGCACCTTTCTATTCGATTTTCCCTCACCCATTATTTTTGCTTTTCTTACAGACATTGTTTTTGGCGGCCGGAGTATTTCCTTTGTATGCTTTAGCCAGGGTATATCTTGGCTATCGCATATCTTTGATCATAGGCCTTGTTTATCTTTTATATCCGGGGCTTGGCTATACCAATTTATATGAATTTCATCCGACCTGCTTTGCCACTTTCTTTATTTTGTGTGCGGCTTTTTATTTTTATACAGAAAGATTTTTCTTATTCAGTGTTTTTATGCTCCTGTCGTTAATATGCCAGGAAAATATTGCTTTAATTTTTATCCTGTGGGGATTCTATGCTTTTTTAATAAGGCGAAAATGGAATTGGGTTTTGTGGCCGATGGGATTGGGATTGGCTTACTTTCTTTTATGTGTTTACGTTATTTTGCCTGATTTTAACAAGAATACTTTGAATTTCTTTAGTATTTATGGCCCAATGGGAGGTTCTTTAGCTAAGGTCTTACATACCTGTTTCGTTCATCCATTAAAGACCATAGGCTATATGTTTATGCCGAATAAAATATCCTACCTGTTTCAGGTTTTTGCAGGTGTAGGGTTGGTTCCTTTCTTAAGTCCTTTGGTCTTGCTTCCAGATTCTTTGTTATTTATACAGCATTTATTGTCCTCCAGGCCCAGCGAATTGAGCTTACATTTTCATTACACCGCAGAATTAATCCCGTTTATTTTTATAGCTTTTATATTTGGTGTCAAGAAACTCATCAGTTGGGGGGTTGGGCCTAAATATTTAGGGGGCATTCTTTTAGTGAATGCCTTGATTGTTAATTTTATTATAGGTCCCCGTTTTTATTTGCCGGAACAATGGGAGCCTTTGGTTTCTGATCAAACCCTTGCCCAAAGAGAGACTTTAATCAAAGAAATCCCTCCAGATGCCCCGGTGATTGTTACTTTTAGTTTTCTTTCCCATATGTCCCATCGGCAGTACCTTTATTCTTTTCATCATGTTTATACCGGATTTTTTACTTTATCTAACAAGCCGTTTCATTTGCCTGACAATGTTAAGTTAGCCCTCATTGATTTTAATGATTACCGGACGTTTTATGTTTTTTATAATCCAGCTTATTACCGTAATATTTATAATTTTCTAAAACAGGGACTATGGGGCAGTGTCGAGGTACATGACAAGATAGTTTTGTTTAAGAAAGGCGTTAAAGATAAGTATCCTTTATTTAATATAATAGACACTAAATTAGTGCCGCCGCATCCAGTCGACGAAATTATCAATAATCATATCAATCTATACGGCTATGATGCCCGGATGCAAGAGGATTACCTTCATCTTGTTTTATATTTTAAGCTTTTACAGCATGAAGATAAGGATATTAATCTGTATATTGATTTTATAGATAAAAAAGGTTTTAGAATTGTTAGGCAGTACCTGCCTTTATGTTATAGAATATGGCCGACAGAAGCTTGGCAGAAGAATCAGTTGATCGAAGCGCATCAGTATATTTCTATTTCACCGAAGATGAAGGCCCATTTAAAGAACCTGATGATTGGTTTTTATGATTTCAAAACAGGAAAATTTGTTACCACTGATTCTAAAGATGATATGGGCAGGGTGGAAGTAGATATAACTAATTAAGCACGGAGAATAATGGCTACTAAAGTTTTGTGTAATTTATGCGGGTCAGATCACTATACGATAGTTTATGACACTCTTGTTAAGGAACAAGAGGATAATTTCAGCGATTCTTATAAAATCACGGATCATTCTGTTAATTTGGCCGTGAGGATAGTTAAATGCTGTAAATGTGGTTTGATTTACATGAATCCTCGATCAGACCATGGCCGGATTCAAATGAATTATGAGTCTATGGCGGATGATTTTTATACGCATGAAGAGGCAGGGAGACGCCAATCAGCTGATTCTATTTTAAAATATCTTGAAAAAATTAATAAAAAAGGCCGGATCCTCGATGTAGGCTGTGCCACAGGTTTTCTTTTGGACCAGGCACGTAAACAGGGCTGGGAGGTTTATGGGGTTGAACTTTCAGCATGGGCTGTTGATTACGCAAAGAATAAATTGCAATTAACTAATATCACCCAGGGCGCGCTGAAAGATGCCAAGTATCCGGATAATTTTTTTGATGTGGTTGTTCTTAAAGATGTTATTGAGCACCTGACGGACCCTAAAGAAACGCTTGAACAAATACGTCTAGTTCTAAAACCTTCCGGAATCCTGTGTTGCAACACACCTGATATTGATAGCCTGGCTAGTAAAATATTGGGAGCGAAATGGTGGGGGATTAAACAGTCCCACTTATTTTATTTTAATAAGCACAGCTTAAGCGCCTTGTTTGAAGCAACAGGATTTGTTCCTCTTAAAATCCGTTCTCACGCCAGGACATTTACGATCAATTATTGGATTTATAATTTGATTGGATTTAAGCCGGAATTTGCTTTTATCCGTTCCTGGCTCGATAAGAAACCTTCCTGGGCTAATAATTTATTATGCATTGATATTGGTGATCAGGTTGAAATATTCGCGCGAAAAAGCCGTCAGTTAAAGTATCTTCATGAATTAGAACCGCCCCTAGAAGTCCAAATACCAAAAGAATCGATGAAGGTATGTGTGGTCCTTCCGGCATATAATGCGGCATCAACGTTAAAGCGTACCTTGGCCGATATACCGTCTTCCATTAATGAAATTATTTTAGTGGATGACGCGAGTCGGGATAATACAGCTGAGTTAGCCCGGAGTTTGGGTTTAAAAGTTTTCGTCCATGAAAAGAATACGGGTTATGGGGGAAACCAGAAAACCTGTTATAATAATGCTTTAGCCGCAGGGGCAGATATCGTTGTTATGCTGCATCCTGATTATCAATATGATCCGACAGCGATTACCCAATTAATTGAGCCGATTCGTTCTGGACGGGCAGATGCGGTGTTTGGCTCTCGCATGATGAAGGGTGGAGCTTTGGAAGGCGGTATGCCTCCATGGAAACATAATGCGAATATATTGTTAACAGCGCTCGAAAATGTTGTCTTGGGTATTTATTTAACAGAATATCATTCTGGTTTCAGGGCCTATAGTGCGAAATATCTTAACACTGTTAATTATGCAGCCAATTCAGATGGATTTGTTTTTGATACTGAAATTATCGTGCAGGGTGTTGTGAAATACATGAAATTTGAAGAGGTTCCTATACGCACACGGTATTTTGATGAAGCGTCCTCAATCAAATTATGGCCATCGATTGTTTATGGGTTGAACATTTTAAAAACATTGTTTAAGTTTTTATTATTTAAATACGGTTTGCGTTTTAAACAGTTTGAATAAGATCAGGAGTTGTTTATGAAAGGCATTATCCTTGCCGGCGGCAAAGCAACAAGGCTTTATCCAATCACTAAAAGTGTTTGCAAGCAGCTCTTGCCTGTTTATGACAAACCATTGATTTATTATCCTTTATCGGTTTTAATGCTGGCCGGCATACGAGATATCCTGATTATTTCAACACCCACGGATATCGGGCATTTTCAGAATATTTTTAACGATGGCAGTCATTTAGGTTTGAACATTGAGTACGCTGCCCAACCGCAGGCACAGGGCATAGCCCAGGCTTTTATTATCGGAGAAAAATTTATTGGCCGTGATCGGGTTGCCTTAATTCTGGGAGATAATATTTTCTTTGGAGATAAGCTTGGGAGTGTTTTAAGTGAAGCCCTGTCTAATAAAAAAGGGGCCACTATTTTTGCCTATAAGGTCAGTGATCCTCAACGGTATGGGGTTATCAGTTTTGATAAAAATGGCAAGCCTAATTCTATTATAGAAAAACCCAGCAAGCCCATCTCTGATTGGGCTGTTACTGGTTTATATTTTTATGATCATCATGTGGTTGATATCGCCAAACGCTTAAAACCATCAGCAAGGGGTGAATTAGAAATTACTGATCTCAACCGGGTTTATCTTAAAAAGCAGCAGCTGCATGTCCAGTTATTAAGCCGTGGTTTTGCCTGGCTTGATACAGGAACACCGGACTCGCTTTTGGATGCTTCGGTATTTATAAGGATTATCGAAGAGCGTCAGGGTTTGAAGATTGGCTGTATAGAAGAAGTTGCTTTTCGCATGAAATTCATTACCACGAAACAATTGCTTTCATTGGCAGCAGCCATTAATACACCGTATGGTCAATATCTACAAAGGATTGCGGCAAGTGAAAAATAAAATTCTCATTTTAGGCAATGGGTATATTGCCAATAAATTACAACAAGCATGGAATTGTCCTATTTATGACAAAAGAATTTCTTCTTATAAAGACGCTCTTGCTGCGTTTCAGAAGCATAAGCCGAATGTTTTAATCAATTGTATCGGGCATACGGGTGCGCGTAATGTTGATGATTGTGAACTTGATATAGATAAATGCCTCTTGGCCAATACCATGATCCCTGTGTGGCTTGGTGAAGTGGCTTTTAGGAATCCTGTTAAGTTGGTCCACATTAGCAGCGGGTGCACCTATCATTATGATTACAGCAAGAAAAAGCCAATTACAGAAAAAGATATTCCTGATTATTATAAATTATTTTATAGCCGTACAAAAATTTATGCGGAAGGCGTATTAGATCCCTTGTCGCAGAGGAGCAATGTTTTGATTGTCAGGATCCGTATTCCTCTGGACAATGTCCCGCATCCTCGCAATATCCTTAATAAACTCATCAAATATAAAACAGTCATTGATATCCCTAATTCCGTAACCTATATCCCGGATTTTATTAAGGCCTTAGAGCATTTACTTAAAATTAATGCTAAAGGGATTTTTAATGTAACGAATAAGGGGGGATTGCGTTATCCTGAGTTATTAAATGTTTATAAGAAATTTGTCCCGGATTTTGATTATACAATAATGCCGCTTAAGAATCTTAAACTTGACCGGACAAATTTAGTAATGTCTGTCCGTAAATTAGAGAATACCGGATTTAAGGTCCGCCCAATCGAGGATGTCCTGGAAGAATGCGTCGAACAATACGTAGGTTACTAGTCACCGGTGGTGCCGGTTTTATTGGCAGTGAATTTGTCCGCCAGGGCGTCAGGCGCGGGTACCAGCTTGTTGTTGTTGACTGCCTTAGCTATGCAGGGGATTTGAAGCGGCTAAGGCAAGTGTCTCGTGATATCAGTTTTAAGAAAATTGATATTTGCGACCGCAAAAAATTAGAGGCATTGTTTCAAGCTGAGAAATTTGATGCCCTTGTTCATTTCGCCGCAGAAACGCATGTTGACCGCAGTCTGAAGGATAATCTTCCTTTTATACGCACCAATGTTTTAGGGACACAAAACTTAATAGATTTATCTTTAAAATATGGAATCAAATCATTCGTTCATATTTCGACGGATGAGGTTTACGGCCAAAGTTTAAAAGGTTTTTTTAAAGAATCAGATCCTTTAAAGCCCCGTAATCCCTATTCGGTGACTAAAACAGCTGCAGATTTATTGGTGCAAGCAGCGATTCATTCATTCGAGCTGCCGGCTATGATTATACGTCCTGCTAATAATTATGGCCCCTGGCAATTCCCAGAAAAACTTATTCCTGTGGTGATTTCAAAAGCTTTGAAAGGCCAAAAAGTCCCTGTGTACGGCAAGGGCCATCAAATCAGGGAATGGCTTCATGTGTCAGATTGTGCCGAAGGGATATTTTTAGTTTTAGAAAAAGGCAAGATAGGTGATATTTATAATATTGGTTCTTGTTTTGAGCGGCGGAATATTGATACCGTTAAAACAATTTTAAAGTGTCTGGGCAAAAAGAATGATTTGATCCAATTTGTGCCAGACAGGCCAGGACATGATTTCAGGTATTCAGTTGATTGTGCCAAAATCTGCAAATTAGGCTGGCGTCCTCGTGTTGCCTTCGAAGATGGTATCAAAAGCACCATCGCCTGGTATCAAACTAATTACCAATGACGTTCCAAAGCTTGGTTTAATTTTTCAGTTTTGGCGTGTATTTTTTCAGGAGTACGGCCAAAGCAGGTTCCCAAGGCTTCGTAAATCGCTGCTTGATGAGTATCCACCAAACGCTGTTTGATGGCTTCCTTTGTATCTATGTAGCGGATTACGCCATTACTTATACCCGAAACAGTCACGCCTGAGATGCCTTGATTCAGGAGGATAAAGGCAGCAGCGCCGACTTCTTTACCAAAATTAACGTCGTAAGCGCTGGAATGCCCACAGCGTACTAAATGCCCTGGAGTGACGGCGCGGACTTCAGGGATTTCATTGATACCTTTGACATACATGCCTGTTTTTTTCATTAGATCGGTGATCGATTGATCTGCTTTTAAGCGTTTGATCAATTGTTGGCAAATATATTCACCGGCACCAGCCAAACGTTTGTGTCCAAAAGCATCGGCAGGGGAATTTTCATCCACAATATCAGCACCAGAAGCGTTCTTAATGCCTTCAGCCACGACGATCATATAAGTACCTGAGCGCGTATCAGAGTTCATGATCCGTGAGAAATAACGTTCCTTCATGTGTTTGTAAAGGACGTCGAAATCACAGGGAATTTCAGGGATGATGATGGCATCTGCGTCAGCTGCAACACCACCGCGAAATGCGGTATGCCCGACATAACGGCCGAAGACTTCCATGACCAGGATGCGTCGGTGGGTGGTGGCTGTTGTTTTTAATTCTTCGATAAAGGTGGTGATACGGTTGATGCTAGAGTCAGCACCAACAGAGTAGGTTTGTAAATCCATGTCCATGGTCTTGGGGGCATGGACGCATTTGATGCCATGTTCGGTCAAATCAACAAGCACGCTGCCTGAATCATCACCGCCGGAGATGACGAGGCCGTCGAGTTTGAATTTCTCCATGCCTTTTTTGATGCGTTGGTATTTGTCCGGATCATCAATTTTCTTGATCTTGACACGGGAGTGACCTGCCTCAGAACCTGCCAGGTTAGAATTGATCCGGTCTAAACGCTCTGGTGTTAATTCTGTAAGCGTGTCGAAATCCACTAGATTATATAATCCCGCATAGCCGCTCGGGATAACAAAACATGTGGCTCCATAAGCATGCGCCAAACCTGCAGCGCCTTTAATAACACCATTAAGTCCGCCGCAATCACCACCTGAAGTAATAATACCAATGCGTTTCATTGCACACTCCTAAAGTTATTTTTACTCTCAACAGAAGCCAATAAATTACCATAAAAGCCTATGGAAATCAATACGCAGTCTATTTTGCTTGTGCCAGCATATCTTGGGCGTGGGAGAGGGCGATTTTGGTGGTGTTGGCACCACTCATCATCTGGGCGATTTCTTCGACGCGGTTTTTTCCTTCCAGTAAAATGACATCCGTGGTCGCGCGGCCTGCTTTGACGGATTTAGTCACTTTAAAATGCCGGTCAGCGAATGAGGCGATTTGGGGCAGGTGGGTGATAAGGATAACCTGACGGCAGCTGGCAAGTTCTTTTAATTTCTTGCCGGTGATGGTGCCTAAGCGTCCGCCGATTTGGGCATCGATTTCATCAAAGATAAGCACTGGGATCGGGTCGACCTTGATTAAAGCTTTCTTAAGGGCTAGCATCAGGCGTGCAGCTTCACCGGAAGAAACGATTTGGGCCAAAGGTTTCAGGTCTTCTCCAGCGTTGGGGCTGATATAAAAAACAATGTGGTCATGGCCATTCGCGTTAAAAGGAACTTTTTCAAAACGCACTTCAAATTTGACATAAAGAATGCCGAGTTCTTTTAATTCTTTCTCGATAGTGGTTTTTAAATCTTCCGCTGCTTTTTGGCGGCTTTTTGTTATTTTTTGGGATACTGAAGATAATTCTTTTTCTTGGGACTTGAGGGTTTCGCGCAAGGTTTGGTCATTGTGTTCAAAATTCTTAATGAGATCAAGTTTTTCTTTTGATTCAATATAAAATTTTTGGGCATCTTCCAAAGTCGGCCCATATTTACGTCGGATATCTGCATAAAGATCGCATTGGTCATGAATGCTCTGCGCTGTTTGCTCGTCAAAACTAAGACTTGAAGCGTAATTATTTAATTGACCGACCAAATCATTGGTTTGATCTTGAATAACCGACAACTGATCCAGAAGAACAGATGATTTTTCATCGATTTGGGTCAAAGCTTTCAAAGGAGTGAAGGATTTGCGAAGTAAAGCGTTAGCCCCAGCTTCTTCATCATCAAGTAATCCTAAAAGGTTTTGGATATGCTCATGCAGTTTTTCCGCATTATTCAGTTTTGTCTCCTCTTGGAGCAATTCATTGTACTTTTCTTCAGAAAGGGGGACAGCTTCTAATTCTTTTACTTGATGGGTCAATAAGTCTAAATCACGTTGACGGGTTTGGGACAAGGCGTTTAAATCATTGAGAGCCCGGCGAGTTTCTTCGTAGGCTTTAAAGATTTTAATATATTCTTCTTTGGTGCCTTTAAAATTGACCAATTGATCGAGCATCACCAGATGCTGTTCTTCAGAAAGAAGCATCTGATGGTCATGGGGGCCGTGGAAATCAATGAGGTGATTGCCTAAATTCTTTAATTGGCCGACGGTAACTGAAAGGCCGTTAATTTTAATCTTGCCTGAAGCAGTGGCGCTGTGGATGCGTTGAATGATGATGCTGTGATCGTCCCCGTTCAAGAATTCCTTGACGATTTCCAGTTCACGTAATTTTTTGTCAGTAATATCAAAGACCGCTTCGATGATACAGGGATTTTTGGGGTCACGGATAGAAGAGGTATCAAGCCGCTCGCCCAAGACTGAACGCAGAGCATCAATGAGAATGGATTTACCAGCACCAGTTTCGCCAGTGAGGATATTAAAACCATCGGTAAATTCGATGGAAATTTCGTCAATGAGGCCGAAGTTGCGGATAGTTAGTTGAGTTAACATGACGCCTTTCCTTTTTGTCATTCCCGCGAACGTCGTATTGACCGACACTCACAGATGTTCGGCGGGAATCCAATATTAACAAATAAAATGATATTTGAGAAGATAATTCAGGTTTCCTGTGCTAATATTCAAACCGTGAACCCTCTCCATATCAGTAAAATTACGAAGGAATTAAATCTTCAACAGGCCCAAGTCATCGCGACTGCGAATTTGCTTGCCGAAGGTTCAACGGTTCCTTTTATTGCCCGTTACAGAAAAGAAGCTACAGGAACATTAGATGAAGTAGCTATTGGAAGTATCCGCGACCGATTGCTGCAATTACAGCAATTAGATGAACGCCGTGCCGCTGTGCTTGAGTCGATTGAAAAACAAGGTAAGCTGACTGATGAATTAAAAGGAAAAATCAATATAGCTGAAACCATGGCTGTGTTGGAAGATTTGTATCTGCCGTATAAACCCAAACGCCGTACCCGTGCCACCATGGCCCGTGAAAAAGGCCTGGAGCCTTTGGCTTTACTTATCCTTGAGCAAAAATCTGGCGTTGATCCCAAACTTGAAGCGGCTAAATTTATAAATGCTGAATTAAAAGTAACGTCTATAGACGAAGCCTTGGCCGGTGCCCGTGATATTATTGCAGAAATAATCAATGAAGATGCTAAAGCGCGTGCAGCGATCCGTCAGTTATTTTTAGAAAAGGGTGTTTTTGATTCCAAGGTCATTAAAGGTAAAGAGACGGAGGGGATCAAATTTAAAGATTATTACGATTGGCAAGAGCCTGTTAAAGGTGCGCCATCCCATCGGGTTTTGGCGATGCGTCGGGGAGAAAATGAAGAATTCCTGATGTTACGCATTGTGGTCCCTGATGAAGAGGCGTTATCGATTTTGATGGAAATGTTTATCAAAAGCGAAAAATCAAATTTGTGTGCCTCCCAAGTTGAAATGGCGATTGAAGACTGTTTTAAGCGTTTGCTGTCTTTGTCCATGGAAACGGAAGTTCGCCTGTTAACAAAGGGGGGCGCAGACGAGGAAGCTATTAATGTTTTCGCCGAGAATTTACGCCAATTGTTAATGGCCTCACCCTTGGGACAGAAGAATATTTTAGCGATCGATCCCGGGTTTAGGACCGGCTGCAAAGTTGTTTGCCTGGATGCGCAGGGAAAATTATTACATAATACGGCAATTTATATTAGTCAGTCTGAAGATCAAATGGAACAGGCCGTCAAGACCATCAAAGATTTATGCCGACTTCATAAAATTGAATGCATTGCCGTTGGTAATGGTACTGCCGGACGCGAAACCGAAAGCTTTATTCGGTCATTGAAGTTAGAGAGCATTCAAATAGTCATGGTCAATGAAAGCGGGGCTTCGATTTATTCCGCTTCTGAGGTTGCCCGCGAAGAATTTGCTGATTATGACGTGACGGTGCGCGGCTCGGTGTCCATTGGCCGTCGTCTGCAAGATCCGTTAGCTGAACTTGTAAAGATTGATCCTAAAAGTATTGGGGTCGGGCAATATCAACACGACGTGGACCAGCCCAAACTTAAAAAATCTTTGGATGATGTGGTCATCAGTTGCGTTAATCAGGTGGGGGTGGAAGTTAATTCTGCCAGCAAGCAATTGCTGATGTATGTTTCTGGTTTGGGGCCGGCTTTAGCCGCGGCCGTCGTGGAATATCGCAATACTCATGGGGCATTTGATTCCCGTGAAAAGTTAAAGAAGGTGCCTAAGCTTGGAAGTAAAGCTTTTGAACAAGCTGCTGGCTTCTTGCGCATCCGTGACGCTAAAAATCCTTTAGATGCGTCTGGCGTTCATCCGGAGAGCTATGAAGTGGTCGAACGGATGGCCCATGATTTAGGGGTGGCAGTGCCGGATTTAATTAAAGATGAAGCCTTACGTAAGAAAATTGATGTGCATAAATATGTAACTGCGACCGTTGGTTTGCCGACGCTATTGGATATCAAGGATGAGTTAGCTAAACCCGGACGTGACCCGCGTGCCAAGTTTGAATCTGTCCAGTTTAAAGAAGGTGTTGTGAAGATGGAAGATTTACTGCCTGGCATGGAATTAAATGGGATTGTGACGAATATTACTAATTTTGGTGCTTTTGTGGATGTGGGGGTTCATCAGGATGGTTTGGTGCACATCAGCGCCATGTCAGATACCTACATTAAAAATCCGGCAGATTTCCTTAAAGTAGGACAGAAGGTTAAAGTGTGGGTCGTAGAAATTGATATTGCCCGCAAACGGATAAGTTTAACCATGAAAAAACATGATGCCAGTGATTCTAAATCCAAAAGTGAATCTCGCCCCAAAACAAATGTCCCCAAGCAAACTTCTTCCTATAAACCAGTCCAAGAACCTAAAACTCCTTCCCGTAAAGAATTATACCGTTGGTAACCATTGACGATAGTTTAATTTTCGGCTATCGTATTACATGCGCATTGCGATAACCGGTGCAACCGGAATGATTGGACTTAGGTTAACAGATTTTTTGTTGGCCCAAGGCCATCAAATGACAGTAGTTACTCGACGAAGTTCTTATCATCAGCCTCAGACATCGGTGATCGTTTGGGACCCATCATTAAATTATATAGAAAACGGGCGGTTAGAAGGTTTTGATGTTATTATTCATCTGGCGGGTAGCAATGTCGGTGAATATTGGAGTCCGGAATATAAGGAAGAAATTTTAGAAAGCAGGGTGCAGTCAACCAGGCTTTTATGTAAGGCTTTGTCTGAGGTGGCTTCTAAGCCTAAGCTTTTAATTGGCGCGTCAGCCATCGGGTTTTATGGCAATCATCCATCAGATAAAATTCTAGATGAGAACAGTCCGTCGGGTGAAGGTTTTCTAGCAGATGTCTGCCGTCAATGGGAAGAAGCAACTGGTCCTGCTGCTCAAGCTGGTATTCGGGTTGTGCGCATGAGATTAGGGGTTGTTTTGAGTCAAGCAGGTGGGGCCTTAGCCAAAATGTGGCAGCCTTTTCAATTAGGCATTGGCGGTGTTTTAGGCAATGGCCAACAGATGATGAGTTGGGTTGCTTTAGATGAAATTCCCTATGTCATTGACTATTTAATTAATAACGATAAGATTACAGGTGCAGTAAACGTAGTTTCCCCACAGGCTGTCTCAAATGCAGAGTTTACGAAAGTTTTAGGCCAGGTTATTCACCGGCCGACGTTTTTACCTGTACCTGCTTTTGTGATCCGTTTACTGTTTGGGGAAATGGGTCAGAGTTTGTTGTTGGAAGGTGCTCATGTAATCCCTCGCCGTTTGCAGGAAAGTGGCTATCAATTTCGTTTTGTTGATTTAAAGGATGCTTTAAAAATATGTCTTACTTAGTTCTAGCTCGCAAATATCGTCCTCAAAGTTTTGATGAATTAGTCGGACAAACCCACATCACCGAGCTTTTGAGAAAGTCGATTGAATCCGGCCGCATTGCCCATGCTTTTTTATTCTGCGGGCCCCGCGGGATTGGAAAAACTTCGACCGCCAGGATTTTGGCTAAATCACTTAATTGCCAGAACGGCCCGACGTTAAAACCCTGTGGTGAATGTTCTGCCTGCCTTGAAATCGCTAATGGCAACAGTTTTGACGTGATTGAGATCGATGGCGCTTCTAATCGCGGTATTGATGAAATCCGTACCCTTCGTGAGAATGTCAAATTTGCGCCCAGCTATGGTCGATATAAAATTTATATTGTTGATGAAGTCCATATGCTCACATCGGATGCTTTTAACGCCTTGTTAAAGACTTTAGAAGAGCCTCCTGAGCATGTGAAATTTATTTTTGCCACTACCGAAGTCCATAAGGTACCTGCAACTATTCTTTCCCGCTGCCAGCGTTTTGATTTCAAACGCATTCAGGTTGAGATCATCATGGATAATCTCAAGAATATCTGTGCTAAGGAAAATCTGAAGGCTAATGAAGAGGCTCTTTTTGCTATTGCCAAGGCGTCTCAAGGAAGCATGCGTGATGCTTTGAGTGTTTTGGATCAATTAAGTGCCCTAAGCGATAAGGGTATCGATGCGGCAGATGTATTTTCGATGCTGGGGATGGTGGAGATTGAATTTTTATTTGACCTGACAGATGCTCTGATTGCGCGTAATTGTGTTAAGGCTTTGGATATTTTTAATCAAATCATTGAGCGAGGCAAGGATATTAAGCAATTAGGTAAAGATTTAACCGAGCATTTTAGGCATCTGATGATCGTGAAGGTAGGGGGTGTTAGTTTAAATGGTTTGATTGATTATCCATCAGGTGTCAAACAGCGTCTAGCTGTTCAAGCGGAAAAAATTACGATTGCTGGAATTCTCAAGGCCATCGAACTTTTTATTGAGGCCCAGGAGACGGCCAAGGTTATGGAGACTCTGCGTATGCCTTTGGAATTAGCTTTTGCCAAATTAACTTATGGCGGATCAACAGGAATAATATCATCAATACCGTCAGTGACGACAACTACCACAGCCAGTACTAAGCCTGGTGTTCCTGTGGCGATACCTGCGTCTGCTGCCAAGGCTCCTGTTGCGGTACAAGCGCCTAAAGTTACTATCAAGGCTGAATCATTGGAAGAGATCAAGGCGCATTGGAATGCCTTGACGCATGAAATTTCCCGTCGCAAAATGGCTTTAGCTACCTACTTACAAGAGGGAGAGCCTTGTGAGTTTAAAACAAATCGATTGGTGATTGGATTCGCCAAAGGCAACGCTTTTGCTAAAGATAGTTTAGATACAAAAGAGAATTTGAAATTCATTGAAGAGATATTTTCAGAAAAATTAAATGCTCCTATTGTTGTAGGTTTTAGAATTATAGAAAAGACGAGCACTAATATTAAACAAGAAGAACCAGTAGTCAGGACCGCTTTGGAAATGTTCGGCGGTAAAGTAGTCAAAGAATGGCCTAACGCACAGAAGTAAGAATTCTATCTATGTCATTCCAGCGAAAGCCGGAATCTTTAATTATGTACCCCAAACTAATAGAAACATTAATTGAACGCTTAACAAAACTCCCTGGCATCGGCCGCCGCAGTGCTGAACGCATCGTGTATTGGATGCTGGCCCATGATGCTCAGGATGTCAAGGCCTTGGCAGATAGTATTCAGCAGCTAAAAGAGGGTTTACGTTTTTGCAAGCAGTGCAATCATTTAAGCGAGCAGGAGTTATGCTTGGTCTGCGCAGATACTAATCGTGACCGGAAAACTATCTGTATCGTTGAGAGTCCCAAAGATCTTTTGGCCATCGAACGCACCGGCTCTTACCGGGGTATTTATTATGTCTTATTAGGCAATATTTCTCCGTCGGAAGGTCGTGGTCCTGATGATTTGAATTTGCCTAAGTTGATTAGTCGTATCAAGGATGAAGGGATTGGGGAGATTGTGATTGCCACTGATCCGGATGCAGAAGGTGAGATGACATCATTATACTTGTCTAAAGAGTTAAAAAATCTGGGCGCACGCATCAGCCGTATTGGGCTTGGCATACCCGTCGGTTCTGCCGTTGAATATGTGGATATCTCCACATTAACAATGTCCATGAACTCTCGCAGATTGGTTGACTTCTAAAACTTTTTAAGTATAATAGCCGTACTTTTTATTTCGTTCTTAAAAAAGCTTTATTCCCCTGTAGCTCAGTCGGTAGAGCAACTGGCTGTTACGTAAAGTTAGCAGCCTTTAGCGGAAACGCTAGAGTGATAAGTGGGCTAAGTCAGGGAAACCCATTAGTTTAATGGGCAATCCTGAGCTAGCATCTATCAGTTAAATGGTAGAGGGCAAGTGCAGAGACTTTACACCCACCGCCCACAGTCTTTTTAGACCGGGCGAAGAGAAAGTCCGACTCCTGTCGTAAGATAGGTCAGATTGTAACCAGTATGTCCGAGGTTCGAGCCCTCGCGGGGGAGCTTCTTCTAGAAAGTCTGCAACATATTGAAATTTAATAAGTTGCAGACTTTCTATTTTTATTACGTCGAGAAAATCCGAACTTTTGAATTCGAAATTACGATTGCGGTGTCATTTTTGTTGTGTTATAGTTCTTTTATGCCGACGATACTTGAAATTTTAGGGTAGAGACTGTTTTTTTATGCGAATGAAAATAACGAGCCAATACATATTCATGCCCGTAAAGCAGGGATGGAATGTAAATATTGGATTGACGTTAAAGGGTTTGATATCACCGAAGCATATTCCTTTGGCTTGAAGGAAAAAGAAAAAAGGGAAATCCGTAGAATTATTTTTGATCATTTTGATTACATTGTAGATAAATGGAATGAATTTGAGAGGAGAAAATAAATGAAACCAATACATAGAATTCAAAGAATAGCTTTTTCAGGCTCTCAATTGAAGATAAAAGTGGATGGTAAAGAAGTTGTTATTAATTTAACCAAAGTTTCTCCAAGATTACTTAAGGCTTCGAAAAAAGAACGTGAAGCTTATGAGATTTCTCCTTCTGGGTATGGTATACATTGGCCGCTGATTGATGAAGATCTTTCCGTTGATTCACTTTTAGGGATTAAACATTTGCCTTCCAAAGAATTTGTTAGTAAATAACAATATTTTTTAGCCTGATAAACACGCCATAAACCTGGCAAACGCGCCATTTGCTAAGAAGCAAAAGCATCTGTTAATCGCGCAAAAATTGCTCGATTAGTGCGCGATTGATAGTTGAGACATTTATGGGACATTTGGGACATAGGGAACTTAATGGACTCATAAAGGACTCAAAGGGCTCAATATATCGGACACATCAGACAATGGAGACATAAAGAGGACAAAGGGGACATTTGAGCAAATGGTTCATAATTGGATCAAATAGCTCTATTATTCTGGCGATTGCTTGGCGATTAGCTTCTTAAAGTGCACGAATTGCACGATTTTTGCACGTTTTTGTATTGCGCATTATGCGCATTTAATGCGCAAAAGATTTATCTGAATTAAAAATAATCCATCTATCTCCATCTTTAGCTTTGGTCAGCAGGCCTAGTGTTACCTCATAAGAAAAGTTCGGATTTCTGGGGGACTCGCGGAGTTTTCACAAATAGCTGTAAGTAAATAACTTACAGCTGTTTTTTATTTATTCCGACGAGAGAATTCACCTAAAAGTGAGTTTTTGAAAATAATACTTCCCAAAATGGGAAATTATGGTATATTTAAATCGTGAGAGTAATATCGGTTAAGAAGTTAAAAGATTTTTGGAGTAAGCCGGCTTACCGTGATTCCGAGCAGGCCCTCCGAGCTTGGTATGCGGAAGCTAAAAAGGGTAATTATTTTCACTCTCACCAGATTAAACAGATTTACCGGAAAGCTAGTATTGTCGGTAATGGACGAATCGTATTTAATATTTGTGGGAATAAATATCGTTTAGTGGTGGCAGTTAAATATGAGTTTAAAATTTTTTATATTCGTTTCATTGGAACACACAGTCAGTATGACAATATTGATGTAAAGGAGATATGATTATGGAAATAAAAATTCATCCAATTAATTCGAAGAAGGATTACGAAAAAGCCTTAAGCACAATTGACCGCTTATGGGATGCCAAATCGGGTACCGAGGAGGGCGATACTTTAGACGTGCTCACTACATTAGTTGAAGCTTACGAAAACAAGAATTACCCCATGCTGCCTCCCAATCCCGTTGAAGCTATTAAATTTCGTATGGAGCAGATGGGAATTGGGAAGGCTGACGTTGCCAATATTCTTGGTGGGGCCAATAGGGTTTCTGAAATTTTGCATAAAAAACGGAAATTAAGTTTGAGGATGATTCGTAATTTGCATGATAAATTAAAAATTCCCTATGAATCTTTAATACCTGCTTAGTTTCAACCCGCCAACTTGACAAACACGCCATAAATACGCCAAACGCGCCTACCAAGGGGCATTAAAGGAGCAAAAGGGGCAGTGTTAATCGAGCAAAAATTGCCCGATTAGTGCGTGATTAATATTTGAGACATTTATGGGACATTTGGGACATAGGAAGCTTAAAGGACTCAAAGGGCTCAATATATCGGACGTTTATCGGACATATTAGACAATGGAGACATAAAGGGGCCATTTGCGCAAATGGTTCATAATTAGCTTAAATGGCCCAGTAGAAACTTGACATAAACCCGACAAACACGACATTTTGAAATGGGCCAGAATGGGGCCAAAATGGCCCTATTATGTTGGCGATTCTGGCGATTATTTGGCGATTAGATTCTAAAGTGCACGAATTGCAGGATTATTGCACGTTTTTATATTGCGCATTATGCGCATTTAGTGCGCAAAGGTGCTCATGTTATTTCAAAATAATCCACCGGTCGCCAGTTTTTGAATTGGTAAGACCTAGAATTATTTCATAAGAAAAGTTCGGATTTCTAGGGGACGTGGGGAGTTTGATAGTCGAAGAAGGGTAAAATCCGAACTTCTTGGTAAAAAAGCCGTCCTTAATACAAGGATGGCTTTTTTATTGAATAATGCTAAGAATATGGTATATTTACATTGTACATATGGATGATCTTAAATTCGATTGGGACAAAAATAAGGCAGTGCTTAATAAAAAGAAACATGGTGTTTCTTTTGAAGAAGCTGTCACGGTATTTTATGACGATGATGCTTTAGAATTTCATGATCCTGATCATTCTGAGAGTGAAGACAGATTTTTTATGGTAGGTTTGAGTTTTCGCACAAGGGTTTTGCTGGTTTCTCATTGTATAAGAGAAGCTGGATCATTAATTAGAATCATTTCGGCCAGAAAAGCAACCAAGCAAGAAGCTGGGAAATATTGGGAGGAAAAGACATGAGAGCAGAATATGATCTATCAAAAATGAAGTTTCGTCGTAATCCTTATGCTGCCCGGTTGAAAAGGCCAGTTACAATCCGTTTGGGCGCAGATATTATTAGCTATTTTAAGTCAATGGCTAAAGAAATGGGTGTGCCCTATCAGAATTTAATTAACTTATATTTAAGGGATTGTGTACAGGCCCATCGTAAGATAGGGTGGATATCTAATTTAAAATAATCCATCTATCTCTGTTTTTAGCATTGGTTAGGCCAAGGATCACTTCATATGAAAAGTTCGGATTTCTGGGGGACTCGCGGAGCCATATAATAAGAAAGCCCATCAGATTTATGATGGGCTTTCTTATTATATTATTGGCGGGGGAGCGAAAGCTCGAAGTGTGTGCTCTTTTTAAGGGTTTGAAAAGATAGTTATTGATTGAGAAGAATTAATTTCGAAAATATTTTTAATTTTCGTCGCTGTATATAGTTTGAAAAACGGCGGGATATATGTTATGGTTTACGGTTACCGAGAATTTTGAGATATTTTAATATTGGAAGGTTACATGAACTGTGGTTCAATTAAAGTATTTATTTTTGTCTTTTTTATGTTTTTGACGCTCTTAACCGGCTGCCCTAAGTCTTTTGCGCAACCTGTCTCGCCCACAGGAGGGGATGATTCTTCCATAAGTAAGGGAACTTCAGATGACCAAGCCAGTGAAGCTAGTGCCGATGAGTCATTGAAGCAGATTCATGATTTGGAATTGAAAATGGAGGAGAATAGCAAGCGCTTGGACGCTCTGGAAAAGGCTATCAATCAAGCAAATACAGAAAATGCCCCTGCTGTTGAAACTGCACCCGATACCAATACGATGATTCAACAAGCCTCCGCACAGGCAGCCCCGGACCAAACAGCTCCTGCTTCCCAGACAGCTCCCCGTGAGCAAGTTTCTTCAATCAAAGATTCCTCTCGATTTGATCCGATATCAATGCGCATTATTTCAGACCCTCTATATTTACCGCTTAAGGGACAATTTTATGGTTCGACCGAATATGATTTTTCCAGGAATAGTTACAGTCAGGATAATTATTTAGGTAAAGAATATGCATATGATAAAAGCGATACCAATGAAGTTTCTCAGGATTTAGAGTATGGTTTGACCGATGATTTGACCCTAAGATTTTATGATGAATTTCAAGATGATAGAAGGTATGTTGCAGGTGAAGGCGAATATTTATTTATTGGTTTTATTAATCCGGAATTTGGTGCCACTTATAGGATGATTGATCAGAAGCAATATCCAGTAGATGTTGATTTAATAGCTAATTATTACCCAGATGTTTTTAGTGAGAAAGCGGCAACTCCTGACAAAACAGGAACAGTGGCATCGGGCGGTCAGAAGATTACTTTGAGGGAAGCAGTAGGTCGAGAAATGAGAAATTTAACGATCCAGGGTTTTGTTGAAGTAGAATATCAGGGTAAGGAAAAAACTGAAATTTTGGCAGACGATAGGGATGCTGAAGACAAAGCGAGCTGGGCATATGTCTTTGGGTTAAATACCCAAATCCGTATAACGGATCGTTTTTCAGTCAATTTTGGGGGGGCATATACAGTTGCAAATAACATGGATTATACAAGTAGCACGGGGCTTTCAGGTATTCATGTTCCAGCCGATTATAGTGATTTCGACACATCTTTAAACTATCAATTTATTCCTGATAGGCTGGTTGGTAGTTTAACTTATACCCGTAATGTTGACGATGACAGAAAATATTTGTACGCGAACGTAGTTCACGATGAAATAGATAGGAAATATAGCCAGGATATTTTTGGGATAAAGTTTTCATATCTTTTTAATTAAAAATAATCCATCTATTTTTGCTTTTACCATTCGTAAGTCCCAAAATGACCTCATAGAAAAAGTTCGGATTTCTGGGGGACTCGGGGAGCCAATTTGATTAAGCCCGTTGTGAGTGTTATACCTGCAGCGAGTTTACTTATTATATGGAAGCAAGTGTGAGTATTTTATTTGCTATGTCGTTATGAGTCGTTGGAAGCGTCTAGAAAATCTTGAGAGAAATTTGTCACGAATGTCAGTTAAAGAAATTAAAATAGAACTGGCATATTGGCGGCAACATGCAAATTTATTAGCTCCTTCGATTAAGAAATTAGCGATGAAGCGCGTTTTTAAGATTGAAAGAATATTAAAGCAAAAAGAAAATGAAGATATTATTTAAAGGTTTAGTTGTAAAGCTAGTTTCAGAATTACTTTTTTATTTTATTATCCAATTGTAAAACATGTCCACGTAGTGGAGTCATTTAGCCCGTCAGAATTATTCTGACGGGCTTTTTGTTTACCTTGACAGTTAACTTAATGAGACTAGTATATTTTAGAAGTTAACAATTTATTACGGGGCAAATAATGCAATCTTTACAGGAACTTAACCCGAAAAGGGTCGATGTAGTTATTTTGATAATCCTTTCTATTGTTTTGCTTATTATTGGATTAACTCTTCCAATTTTGACTGTTCGTCAATTATGGAATAGTAATACCTATTCGATCCTGACGGGTATACAAAATCTTTGGCAAACAAAGTATTACGCTTTGGCCGTCATCATATTCGTTTTTTCCATTATTTTTCCTATTGCAAAGTTACTTTCCCTGTCTGCTGTTTGGTTTATAAGGTTAAAAGATGAACAAAGGAAGGGTCTTGTTTTATTGATGGAGATTTTCGGTAAATGGTCTATGTTGGATGTTTTTGTAACGGCAATCATGATTGTATGGCTTAAGTTAGGAGCGATAGCATCAGCCAAAGCAGAGAATGGGATCTATTTTTTTGCAGCATCTGTATTGTTGACAATGATTGTTTCTTCTTTACAGAGCAGTTTAGTAAAACGTTCTTAAGGTGGTATAATTTTATTGATTTTTTAGATGCATTTGTTATTATACGGTTGTTTGAAGTCCCCGATGTCCCCCATGTCGGTTTCTGTAGTAAAAAATTTCCCCCTTGTTTATTTAACCTATCAAAACGAAAGGAAAATCTATGAATTTGAACAATGTCAATGTCATGGGCAATTTGACAAGGGACCCGGAAATGAGATGCCTTCCATCGGGGAAAGCGGTATGTAGTCTTTCTATAGCTAATAATCGTGTATTTATGAAAAACGGCGAGAAAGTCAGTGAGGTTTCCTATTTTGATGTGGATGTGTGGGGTATTACTGCAGAGAATTGTTCCAAATATTTAACCAAGGGCAATGGCATCATTGTAGAAGGACGTCTGCGTCAGGACCGCTGGGAGAAAGATGGTAAAACTCAGAGCCGTATTAAGATTACAGCCAATGCCGTTCATTTTTTGCCCAAGAAACAAAATCATTTAATCGGGTCATCTTCAGAAGAGTCATCTAATGACAAGTCAATAGAAGTTCAATCAGTAACGGACACTTCCCCTGAGGACATTTCTTGGGAAGAATAGTAAGTAAGATATTGGGCGAGGTCTAAATCAAGAGACCCATCTTTTTTAGATGGGTTTTCTTGTTTATATTTAAGCATCCGATAAAAATTGCATTTTTTTGGATTTTTGATTAAAATGCAGCGCAAATTAATTTCAATGGGAGGGACTGCGTGGATATACGAGCAACTTGTCTTAATTGCATGGATGGGCGTGTGCAATTGCCTGTTTTACAATGGATCAAAGAGAATTACCCTGTGGATTTTGTGGACGTGATCACGGAAGCTGGTATGGATAATGTTTTATCCAATCAGGAAGATATCAGGGAAGTGCTGCGTAGTATTACTATTTCTGTTGATGTCAATAAGTCTACAAGGCTTTTTGTGGTCGGGCATTATGACTGCCGCGGTAACCCTGTTGAAGAAAGCGTGCATCGTCAGGAAATCAGTAGTGCTGTCAAGCGCCTTAAAGAGCATTGGCCTAATCATGAAATTGTTGGTCTTTGGGTCAATAAGAATTGGACTGTAGAGATTGTTTTATAGCATTTTTGGATGAAATAAGTTCAACATCTGCTATAATAAAAATTATAATAATTTATCACTTTTAAAGTAAGGAGATTAAGATGAAAAAATATTTCTATTCATTGACCATGATTGCTTTTATAGCTGTTTTTTCTGGTTGTAACCCAGAGAACAATGCCGGAGAAGGTGCAGCAGCCGGCGGCGCTCTTGGTATGCTCGCTGGCGGTATCATTGGTCATCAAAGTCATAGTACAGGGGCCGGGATGTTAATTGGAGGTGCTCTTGGTGCTGTTACTGGGGCCGCCGTTGGATCAACTATTCAAAAACCTGTTGAGGAGCAGCCGACACCGGTTGTTATGGCTCAGCCAGCCCCTGTTCCATCAGCAACGTATTCCGGAGACACTGTTACTGTTAATGTCCCTAATAGCAACGGAGGGTATACAGCCGTTGTCCTTAAAAGATCAGGTAATGGATGGGTAGGGCCTCAAGGGGAGTTTTATCCTGATGTTCCTACAACCGCGCAATTACAAGCGATGTATGGTAAATAAGACGGTGTTTTTTTACCGTAGATTTTCACTGTATTGGGAATATTCTTGTTGAATTTTATTAGAAGCAATGGCGTAACTTTTATTTTCTTCATTTAATCGTTTAGCCATAATTAGTCCTAACAAATGACCTTCATTATCCAAAAGTGGGCCGCCGCTATCTCCGTGATTAAGATTAAGGTTTAATTCGAAAAGTTCTACATTATTTGAATCGATGCCAGTTATTAGACTGGTGATTTCACCGCCCAGGATATTTTGATGATTATCGTCGGTATTACCAAGGGCAATAATAGGAGTTCCGACTTGAGCGGCTGCAGAGTCAGCCCAGGTGATGGCTTGAAGAGGTGAGGGCGGATCAATTTTTATAAAACTAAAATCAGCATTGCTGGAATAAACAAGTTTGGCTTCCAGGATGGTGCCGTCAGATAAACCGACAAAAATATGCGGGGCATTAGCAATAATGTGGGTATTGGTAACAATGATGCCCTGAGAATCAATGATGACACCATATCCTTGGGTGTGATAGGTGCCGACTACAGTATGACCGTCTTCATCAAAAGTTTTAGTATCAACGGTGCGTATTTCCACCAATGATGGCTGTACGTTTTGTAAAAGCTGTGCTGCGGTTTCGTCTTGGGCGTGGAGGTTAAGGGAAAATATTAAGGAGAACAAGCAGCTGATGAGTAAACGAAAAATTAGCATAAAAGTATTTTATATCCCAAAATTTATAAATCAACAAAGGAGTTAACCAATGAAAAACTTAAAATATCTTCTTTTATTGTTACTCATTTGCGCCTCGCAGGTAGCGTATGCGCAAGTGTCTTCAGGGTCAGATGCCTTGCCTGCAGAAATGACGCTTTGGCAGACATTAAAGGCTGGCGGGGGGGTCATGGTTGTTATTGGATTCCTTTCTGTCCTGGCTGTTGCTATTATCATTTATGATTTTATGATGCTTACGGTGGATAAATTAGCGCCCCGTGATTTTTTTGTTGATGTGATGCGTAAAATTGAAAGCAGGGATTTTGCTGCTGTTCAAACGATGTGCCGTAATGATAATATTACGATCATTTCCAAAATTGTGCTGGCCGGCCTTGAGCGTAGAAATCAGTATGATGATACGGCCCGCGAAGCGATGGAAAATACCGCCCGTGTTGAATTGACCAATCTTTGGCAAAACATCAGTTATCTATCAGACATCGTCGCTGTAGCGCCTCTCTTAGGTTTGCTGGGAACAGTCCTTGGGATGATCCAGGCCTTTCATGCGGTACCCTTGCAATCAGCCAGTGTTAAGACGACTCTTTTAGCGGCAGGTATCTCCAAGGCCATGGTAACTACAGCTTCAGGACTGGTCGTGGCTATTCCATGTCTGATCGCCTATTCCTATTTCCGAGGTCAGGTGCAACAGGTTACTAACAAGATCGAGATGTATAGCACGGACATTATCAAAGCGATCCAAAACCGGTAAATTTAGAGGGACTCAACATGCCTAAATTCGATTTTTCTGAATATCATAAGCAACGGCCAATGATTCAATTAGCCCCTTTGGTTGACATAGCGTTTTGGGCATTGATGTTTTTTATGATCATTGCTGTTTTTAATCAAATGGAAGTCCAGGTTAATATGACACTTCCTAAGTCCAAGACAGCCGTCCAATCCGCTCAAAGTGCAGGCAAGATTGTGATCAATATTACCAGGGACGGGCAATTTATTGTTAATCAAAAGCGATATACCAGCACTGGCCTGGCAATTATGCTTAGAGAAGTTTCTAAATTATTTCCCAATCAGCAGGTCATTATCCGGGCTGATGAATTAACCTATCATAAGTATGTGATCCAAGCCCTAGATGCCTGTGGCCTTTCCAATCTTTCGGACGTATCCTTTTCAACACTTAGGGACGAGAGCAAATAAATGAGATCCATCGTCATCGCCATTTTATTTTTAATGGCCCCCACATGTATTTACGCTCAAACACCTGTTAAGGAATCCGAACAGTTGGATTTTGCTCAAGGCTTGCTTTCACGGGGCATGTACGATATGGCTATCTTGCAATACCAGAAGTTTATCTCCGATTATCCCCAAAGTTCATCTTTGTCAGAAGCTTATTTGTATTTGGCAGAAGGTTATTTTTTATCCCAGGATTTTAATAAGGCTGTTGATGCTTTCAATAAATTCAATCAACTTTATCCTAATTCAGGGCAATTGCCGATGAGTATATTACGTTTGGGCCAAATTGATATTCAACAGCAAAAATATGATGAGGCCTTAAAAGAGTTGACATCCATCGATGTTCAAAAGCAGGTAAAAGGGGAGATGCTCCAATCATTTGATTTTTATATGGCCCAAGCGTATATCGGAAAAACAGATACTGTTGATGCCTTAGATTTTTTCCAGAAAGCAACCCAAGTCGAGGGAGCAAAAGCCTACACTGCTGAAGCTTTTAAAGAAATAGGCATGATTCAGGTCCAGAATGGTCATTACAGTGACGCCATGGATGCGTACGTAAAATCAATGCAATTAGCAGAGGATAGCACTCTTAAAGGAGAGTTAATTTACAAGATCTCCGAGCTTGAATTTTTATCAGGTAAATATGATGATGCCATTAAAGGATTCGGGAAGATTTTAGAGAATTACTCCGGTTCGGGTTTGACCCAGGATGCCCTGGCTAATTTGCTTTTATCTTATTTTAATTTAGGGCAGTATGACCAATTGTTAAAGGAATATCAGAAGAATGCCCCGCAGATCAGGGATGATGATAATTATTTTGCAACCCACCTTGCAGCAGTGATGGCCTATATTGAGTTAGAAAAGTATGACCAGGCCAATGCACTGTTAGACCGTATGCTTGGCTTTCCAGTATTAAAACCTGAAGAGAGGGCAAAGGTTTATATCAAGAAAGCGGATATTTTGATCAGGAAAAAAAAGTTTAAGGATGCCTTGGCATTATTGGAGACTGATGTTGTCGAAGATCCCCAGGACGCTGATGAAGTTTTATTTTTGAAAGCCCAGGGGTATTACGGTCTTGAAGATTTTGACCATGCGTTTAATTTCTTTGAGAATGTCTATTTGAATTTTCCTAATTCCCGCTTTTTGAAGGCCTCACTTTTAGGCCAGGCGCATACCCGTAAGGCAACGGGCAGGTTTAAGGAGTCTGAAGCTTTATTTTTAAAATACGTGGATATACAGGACCAGCCTGATTTAAAAAGTGAAGCTTTGTACGATGCAGTGATGATGGCTGTTAAAGCGGGGGATCTAAGCGGGGTCATTAGCTCTGCACAAGAATATTTAAAAATGTTTCCTGATGGTAATCAATATAGTGAAGTTTTAATGATCCTGGCTGATAATGAGGGCCAAAATAATCATGCTCAGGATGCAGTTGAATTATTACAGGGGTATTTAGCTAAACCAGCACAGCTTCAAAGGCCGAATGCCGCTTATTTTTTATTAGGATACAATCAACAGCTTTTAGGTAACAGCGATAAAGCCTTGGCGGCTTACGCGCAGGTTGACCAACGTAAAGAAGAAGGGAAATTTTATGTGGCTGCCCTTAAAAATATGGCGGTGATTTATCTTTCTCAAAAGAATTATAATCAGGCCATGAACTATTTTGATCGATTGATCAGCCAGCCGGACGCAAATGATTTACAAGTGAAGACCTATATTTGGGTTTGTAATGAATATTTAAAATTACAAAAATTCGACGATGTTTTGCGTATCGCGAGCCAGGCGGAAAGGCGTTTTCCTGTTCAGGATCTTTTAGAGATCAAATATTTTAAAGCTGAAGCTTTGCGCGGGATGGGGCGCTGCGATGATGCAAACAAGCTTTATGATCAGGTGACTTCATCGATAGACAAAAATGCCTATACCGGAAGCGCTCATATTGGTGAGGGTTTATGTTTGGTTAAGATTCAGAAATTTGATTTGGCAGTGGGGGAGTTCCAAAAAGCTTTAGATGAAAATGCCGATGATGCCACTGTTACGGTGCATGCAAGGTTTGAGATGGCCAATCTCGACGTTTCTCGAGGAAATCTTGATGACGCGCTTAAATTATATCTTTTGGTGGCGACCATTTATGATAGTGATTACTATTGTTCTGAAAGTTTATTGCGGGCCGCGAAGATTTTTGAGCAACAAAAACATCAAGAAGATGCTCAAAAAATGTATTCAGAAATTCTGGATAAATATAAAAACAGCGTTGCGGCTCAATATGCCAGGCAAAGAGTGGGTCTTTTAAAATGAACGACAAGGTCAGAAAAAGAATACTGATTGCTTTTTTAGTTTCCATATTAATCCATATCGGATTCTTGGTGTGGAGTTACTTTGTCAAAATTTTACCGGCTGTTCCTTTTCCTGAAAAACTTGAAACTATTTTTCATGTTAAGATTGATAAAGAAGAACATTTGGGTGAGGAAAAGTTAAAATTTGATACAGATTTTTCCCGTAAATCTCCCAAACCTGATAATCCTTTTACTGAAAATATGCTAAGCAAGCCTTCGGTTGAATCTGAAGAGTTAATCAAAAACAATATTGAGTCATCCATTCAAAAGAATCATCAAGCGCTTATCCCTTCATCAGTCCAAGAAAATCAAGTGCTTAAAAAATCAGAATTTAATGATATCGTCATGACCAGAAAGGTCCGTCGTGCGGTGCGGGAGAATTTGGTGGAATTAGGAGAAGTGCCAAACGAGAATTTCTCTTCTGGTTCCCCTGTGCTGATTTCCGGCGAGGATATTTCCAGGCATTTTCTGGATAAAAGCGCCATGCCTGCCAGGGCCACCTTGGCAGCACCCATGCAAGCGGCTAATTCACAAACTGAATTTCAGATGATGAAACGCAATTTAACAGGAGTGGAGCATGAATCTAAATCCATGGATTTGGGTACAGCCTTGACCTATCAGCTTTTTAAATATCAAGACCCTGTTTCAGGGCAGAAATATTTTAAACTTGTGGTGAAGGTGAGGGACGCGACTATCGATTTTCCAGTTATCCCTAAAGAGATTATTTTTTTAGTGGATGCGTCAGGTAGTATAGGGATGGAGCGCTTAAGTCAGTTTGAAGAAGGATTGATTTATAGTTTAAAACATCTTAACCCTGACGATCGTTTTAATATCCTGGTTTTTAAAGATAAAAATGTCCCTTTGAGTCCGACATCTTTAAAGGTCAGTCCTGAAAATATAAAATCTGCCATTGAATTTCTTCAAGGCCAGAAATCATGGTCTACGACGGACATCTACAATGCGCTAAGGACAAGTATTAATTTGCAGGATCCTTTTGTCCCGTCTTATAGGGTATTTATGAGTGACGGGTTTCCAACGACCGGTATCATTAATGCCAGGCGCGTGATTAATGAGATTTCAAAGATCAATGATAACAGGGTGAGTATTTTTACATTTGGCGGAGGATCGAGTGTTGATCCGTATATGCTGGATTTCATAGCTTTTAAGAACCGCGGCTGGTCAAGGGTGGCTGACCGGGAATATTTTATGGGCAGAGAATTTGCCCAAATGTACGATGAGATTAAAGATCCGCTTCTTTTAAATGTGCGTTATTATGTCAGCGGTCTTAATGATAAAGAGATTTTTCCTCAAACCATGCCTGATTTTTTTAAAGGTTCTCAATTTGTTGTTTATGGCAGGTATACAAATGAAGATAAATTTGTAGTTCAAATCCGGGGGGAGATGGTGCAAGACAAGAAAGAATTCATGGTGAGCGCCTCACTGAAAGATGCTCTTCCAGGCAGTAAGCAGATTGCTCACGATTGGGCTTTTCATAAGGTTTATTATTTGATCAGCGAACTAAAATACAATGAAAATAATCAGGTCTTGCTTGATGCTATTGGTAATTTGTGTACCAAATTTCATATTATCACCCCGTATTCAATCTCATTCCAACCTTCTCAACACCCGGTGTTGCGGAGATTGACGAGTAAAGAAAATAAGAAAGCGCTGAATTCTCCTAATTTTGGTATAATAAAAAAATGAACATCAAAATATTTTTAGTCGCAGGAGTACTTACAGGATTGCTTCTTGGTTTTAA
This sequence comes from Candidatus Omnitrophota bacterium, assembly GCA_013285735.1. Lineage (GTDB taxonomy): Bacteria > Omnitrophota > Gorgyraeia > Zapsychrales > Fredricksoniimonadaceae > JABDGZ01. The sequence continues at coordinate 55,219 of JABDGZ010000005.1, forward strand.
TGTTTGCGCGGATGAAGAATCTGATGTCATTAAGGCAGATCGTCAGGCCTTGCTAGACGCCAATGCTTCAGGTGTGTCTTCAAAGATATTAGCTGCCAAGGAGCAGTTGAGCGATGATCTTGGGATGGAGGCAGATCAAAGGCGTAAGGACCTGGAGGGGATTACCATACCTTTAGTGCCTGATGGCCAGGGTCATTTTCTTGCAGATGTGTTAATCAATAATAAGGTCCATGCCTCCTTGGTGGTGGATACAGGATCTCCTGTAATTATGTTGACTTCTTCATTTGTTCAGAAATTAGGCCTTGATCTGAGCCAGTCTACGGTGGGTTATGTAGAAGTGTTAAATGGTAAATATAAAGCAGCTGCGGTTTCATTAGATAGTGTAAAGGTGGGGAGTGTCCAGGCCTATGATGTCAGTGCGACACTTTTACTTCAAGATAATAGGGAAATTAGCGATGGCTTGTTAGGCTTGTCATTTTTAGGTAAATTCCACTATACCTTGGATCCAGTACGGCAAATACTGGTTTTGAAAAAACTGCAATAAATGGGAACTTTTTAGTGAGTATTATTGTCTAATATGGTGGAGGCAGACAAAGGGATTGACCTCTTGTTTGAAGAGGATTAGAATTAAGAAAGAATGGATAAGTTATACTGAGGAGGTTGTTATGAGGATTACGCTAAAAATATTCTTCGTTTTTTTATTTTTGAGTTTATTAATAGTCCGGCCAACACCTTCCTATGCATGGCATGGGCGCACCTATGTGGGTGTTAATTTTGGCGTGTGGCCTGGGTCTTATTATTATGGCCCCTACTATAATCCGTACTACTATCCCTATTATGCTACTCCTTATTACCCTAGTTATACGGTTGTAGCTTCTTCAAGTTATCAGCCGGTCGTAGTCAATGGTGTCACCTATTATGTTAATAACGGTGTTTATTATATTTATACGCAGTACGGTTACCAAGCAGTGGCAAGTCCTGTGATGGCAGCGCCTCAGCCTCAGGTGGTATCTGCGCCATCTGTACAACCTGCTACAGTAACAGTCTCATCCGCAAGTACTAGTACTGATGATTCGTTTACTATTAATGTTCCTAATGACAAGGGGGGATATACTGCAGTCCTTCTTAAAAAATCAGGGACTGGATTTGTAGGGCCTCAAGGTGAATTTTATGCTGATTTCCCTAAAGTGTCTCAGCTTAGGTTGATGTATGGAAAATAGGATAATTTTTATGCGTAAGAGAATATTGTTATTAGGTTTACTTATCTTAGGCCTTGCTGGGTGTGCTACCAGCAGTAATTATATTAATTATACCGACCAAAGATTTCCGCCTAAAGATGATTATTATGTTGTTAATGTTTATTCCCAGGCACAGCCGCAACCTGCCAGTAATCCTTATTATGTGATTGGGAAGGTTTCTGTCGAAGGGTTTGCCAGCAATGGGGTAAGCCCGGAAACTTTGACCAGTCAAGCAAGGAAAATTGCCAGAAAAAGAGGGGCTGATGCCATCATTAATGCCAGCACATTAGTATTCCGTTATTATGGCGGTGATGCTTTGTTGAGGTTTAAGGGTGAGCTTATTGTCTACGCTCCTGTGAAGTAACGCTTCCTGTAAGTCCTTGCCGATAAATATCCTACACAACCCTTGTATGTAAAGCTTGATTGCTTTATAATTTAATCAAATTTCGAGCAATCAATATTTAAGGAGGAGTAACGTGGAGAATAAGAAAATTAATTTGTCATTTTGTATCGTTGTCATTACCTTTCTGGTGATTTTTTATATTTTGCTCAAAGGTTTTAATAATATCAGGGTTAATGATTTTAAAGAATATACGGTTAATATTGCTAAGGTTGTAAGTATAGAAAATAACAGGATCAGGATTCTTGCGTATCGATTAGCCGTGCAACAAAAAGAAAATGAAGATTTGAAGAATACCTTGGCAGAGACCAGGAATTCTCTTGAAGCTTTAAGTAAAAAATTAATTCTGCCTGCTCCCGTTGCCGCTCCAGCAAGCGTACCAGCACCTGTGACGGTGCCAGCGCCTGCAACAGTGCCAGCAGCGTCTGTGACCACGACAAAATAATTGGGAGTTCTCATGCCTTCTGATTCTAAAAAACCAGCAGATTGGTTTGTTTCTACCAAAGAAATGACCAAGGAAGCGTTAAAATTGTCGTTTCAGATGAATCGGCAATACACTCTTTCCAAAGACCAATACACCTCGACCATGCATGATAATTTTATGGCCCTGTCCATGGCTGTCCGTGACCGTATCGTTGAGCGGTGGATCAAGACCCAGCAGGGTTACCATAAAAAGAATGTCCGTCGGGTTTATTATTTGTCCATGGAATTTCTGATCGGTCGCCTGATGGGCAATAATATCTATAATTTAGGCATAGAAAAACAGGCAACCGATGCGTTGGATGATTTAGGATTAGATATGGAAACTGTCCGGGAGCAGGAGGTTGATGCTGGTTTGGGCAATGGCGGTTTAGGGCGCCTGGCTGCCTGTTTTTTGGATTCTATGGCAAGTCTTGGGGTGCCAGCGCATGGTTATGGGATCCGTTATGATTACGGTATATTTAATCAAAAAATTAAGGATGGTTTTCAGGTAGAACTTCCGGATGAATGGCTGCGGACCGGAAATCCATGGGAATTTGAGCGTCCTGAAAATACCGTTACGATCCGTTTTTATGGAAGTACGCAGGCAGATAAAGATTCTGGTGCCAAGGTTCGTCATAAATGGATTAACACACAGGATGTGCTTGCTGTTCCGTATGATTTTCCTGTTGCCGGGTATAAAAATGATGTTGTTAATACTTTGCGTTTGTGGTCTGCGCGTGGGACAGAAGAATTTGATTTTGATTATTTTAAGTCCGGCGATTATGAACAGGCTGTTTATAAAAAAATCCTTTCTGAAAATATTTCCAAGGTCTTGTACCCGTCAGATGATAAAAGCCAGGGTAAGGAGTTACGTTTAAAGCAGGAGTATTTTTTTACCGCAGCTTCCATGGCTGATATTTTAAGGCGTTATAAGTCAGAGAATCCTGATCTCAATGATCTTCCTAAAAGAGTAGTTATTCAATTAAACGATACGCATCCCACTTTAGGGATTGTCGAGCTTATGAGGCTTTTGCTTGATGAGTATGGTTTTGAGTGGGAGACTGCCTGGGATATTACGACCAAGGTATTTGCGTATACGAATCATACCCTGATGCCTGAGGCCTTGGAATGCTGGGGCATTGATTTATTTGAGAAACTTTTACCTCGTCATATGCAGATCATCTATGACATTAATGCTAATTTTCTAAGAAGCGTTGCTCTCCGGTATCCTGGTGATAATGACCGTTTAAGGCGCATGTCGATCATTGAGGAAGGATATCCTAAAAAAGTCCGCATGGCTTATCTGGCCATCGTAGGCAGTTCTTTTGTCAACGGGGTTTCGAAATTACATTCTGATTTACTTCAAGAAAAACTATTCAAAGATTTTTATGAGATTTATCCCGAGAAATTTAATAATAAAACAAATGGGATTACTCAGCGTCGATGGCTCTTGAAAGCCAATCCACGATTGTCTACCTTGTTGATGGAAAAACTGGGAGATGGCTGGGTTATGGATTTAAATAAATTAGAACAGCTCAATACGCTTCAAAGTAATAAAGCCTTTCGTGAGCGATGGATTGATATCAAGAAACAAAATAAAGAATCTCTCGTGAAATATATTAAATCCAGCATGAATATCAACCTTGACCCTGAATCTATTTTTGATGTGCAGATCAAACGTATCCATGAGTACAAGCGCCAAATGCTTTTTGCTTTTTATATAATTGCACAGTATTTGCGTCTCAAGCAAAGCCCTAAAGAATTTATTTATCCGCGCACCTTCATGATTGGCGGGAAGGCGGCCCCGTCGTACACCATGGCCAAATTAACGATTAAATTTATTAATAGCATTGCTGATGTGATTAATCATGATAAAAGTGTGAATGACAAGATACGACTGGTGTTTCTTGAAAATTACCGCGTGTCTTTGGCGGAAAAGGTGTTTCCAGCCAGTGATTTGTCCGAGCAGATTTCGACTGCCGGGACAGAAGCTTCAGGGACGGGTAATATGAAATTCATGATGAATGGGGCCTTGACCATCGGTACTTTGGATGGTGCAAATATTGAAATAGCCCAGGCCGTAGGGGATGAGAATATATTTATTTTTGGACTTAAAGCGCCTGAGGTCGAAGCCTTAAAGCAGAAGGGCTATGATCCGAAACAATACATTGATAAGAATCCCATGCTCAAAGAAATTTTTAAATTGATCCACAGCGGCTTTTTTAGCCCGCATGACCTTAAGCTTTTTGCTCCTATTGTCCAGTCGCTGGAACAGTATGATCCTTATTTAGTTTGTGCTGATTTTGAGAGCTATTGCCAAACTCAGGATGCGGTTTCAAAAATGTATTTGAATAAAGAGGAGTGGACTAAAAAATCCATCATCAACGTGGCCCAAAGCGGTTACTTCTCCTCGGACCGCACCATTAGGGAATATGCCAAAGATATTTGGAACATTCCTGTTAAACAATGAACATAGAACATATTAAAAAATTAAAGCAGGACCATTTTAAAATCACCCCTAAGCGCCGGGCGATACTGGATCTTTTTGACAAAAAAGATAAATGCTTGACGCCGGAGACGGTTTGGGAACATTTAAAAAAGACTTTTAAGCAGTCAGGTTTGCCGAGCATCTATCGCAATTTAGATCTTTTTGTAAAACAGGGTATTTTGATTAGGATTGACCGTGATGAGCGCAAGCGTTACTATGCTTTATGCCACGATCATAGCGGCCATCATCATCACCATATTGTTTGTGTAGTCTGCGGCAAGGTGGATGATTTTCCCGTTTGCAATTTTCCTGATATTAAAGATGTTAAGGGTTACAAAATTCTAAGTCACTCAATGCAAATTAACGGCATTTGTAAAGCCTGTCAATAATATGGTCACCTATATCCAAAACATCCTTTTAAGAGGATCATTAATTGAAGTTCTTGTAGCCGTGGCTTTCGCCGGGGCAGTGGCTTCTTTGAGCTCGTGCACCATTGCTCGCCTGCCGGTATTATTGGGCCTTGTTTCTTCAACCACACAAACAAAAAATCGGGGATTTTTTCTTTCGATTGCATTTTCTTGCGGTCTTATCATTTCTTATACATTTATTGGCATGCTTTTTGGGGCGATTGCGCATATTGCTTCAAAACTCGTGGCTATCAGTCAGTATCTTTATTTTGTATTGGGTTTTTTAATGATTTTAGGCGGTCTGTTTTTTGCTGGATTGATTTCTTTTGGTGGGGGTATCAAGACCCATTGTGAAAATGCGGTTAAAGGTGTTAAGACCTTGCCTTCGGCATTTATATTCGGGATGCTTTTCGCGTTTTTAGAGATGCCGGCCTGTCCTTGTTGTGGGGCTGTTTTGCTGCTGATTGCCAGTTTAATCGCTATAAAAGGTTCGTTGCTTTATTCTGGTATTGTGTTTTTTAGTTTTGCATTAGGCCAAAGTCTGCCCATTTTAGTGATAGGGTTTTCAACAAGCATCTTAAAGCAGATACTTCCGAAAACTCAGAATTTGGAAGGGATTATCAGTTTCGGTGTCGGAAATATTTTAATCGTCTCGGGGATTTTCTTAGTAACACTTTCTTAAATGCCACACACTCATTCACATTCCAAAGGCTGCTGTGATCATGATCACGAGCATGCTCATGAACATCATTCCATGAGTCTTGATCGTCGATGGCTTTTGTCAATTTTGATTGTCGTGGTTTTGTTGATCCTTTTACGGCCATTTATCGTGGGCCAAATGCTTGTCCGTGTAACATCGTACTCCACCAGTTCTTCTTACAATGATGCCGTACGGATATGTAAAAAAATTATTGCCATTGACCATGATAATAGGCAGGCATGGACGTCGTTAGGATATGCCTATATGGATTTGAATCAGGTGGATAGGGCGATTCAGGCATTTGAGCAGGTTTTATTTTTGAATCCTGAAGACAAGGGGGCGGCTTCTTTTGAATTGGGCCAAGCCTATTATTCAAAAGGTGATTATGCTCGCGCCATTGAATATTTTGAACGTGTCAGGAGTGCGGGGCCTCGTGCCGCAGCATTGCTTGACGCTGATATTTTAAAATACCGTCATGGCACATTAGGGTTTCGCAGTTTGAACAGCATGCAAACCCTGCTTTCTCTTTTGCTTGAAAGCTATAAGCATACAGGCAACACCGCTCAAGTTGCGATCATCCAAAAAGAATACGATTTTTATAAAAATAAGCATAGCGGGGTATTGTTTTAGTTTTTCTTGACGCAACGTCTTTTTTCTTTTAAACTGTAAATAGAAAATATTTCTATTTGTGTGAATAAAAAAAGGAGATGAAGAAATGAGTAATTTTAGGCGCGCTGGAATCTTGGCTTTGTCGATTATCATTTTGGGAATAACCCCTGCTCACGCCGATAAAATTAAAGCAATAGCGACCATCAGTATTATTGGTGATGTGGTCAAAAATGTAGCGGGGGATGCTGTTAATTTAGTTGTTTTAGTTGGCCCCAACGGAGATGCTCATGAATATGAGCCGATTCCGGCAGACTCTGTTAATATTGCTCAAGCAGATATTATTTTTGAGAATGGTTTACATCTGGAGCATTGGCTTGATAAATTATATCTTGCCAGTGGTTCAAAAGCCAAACGGATCGTTGTGTCACAAGGAGTTACCCCAAGGATTTTTGAAGACAATCCCCAGGAAACCGATCCTCACGCCTGGCAGGATGTCACCAATGTTATTCTCTATACCCAAAATGTCCGCGATGCGCTTATTGCGATTGACCCTGCCAATAAAGATAAATACACCGCTAATGCCAGTGATTATATCCAGAAGCTCCAGTCCTTGGATGCTTGGGTAAAAGCTCAGGTGGCTTTAATTCCTGTAGATAAACGTAAATTAGTTACCAATCATGATGCGTTAGGGTATTTCGCCAGACGGTATGGTTTTAAAATTATCGGGGCTGTGATTCCATCTGCCACGACAGAGGCAGCAGATCCTTCGGCCAAGGAAACTGCAGATTTATTAAATATTATAAAATCAAACGGTGTTCATGCTATTTTTTCAGAGAATATGGCCAACCCTAAATTAGCCCAGACGCTTTCCCAAGAAGCAGGTGTTCAAGTCGGTCCAGAACTATATACAGATGCCTTAGGCCCTGTTGGCAGTGAAGGTGAGACCTATTTAAAAATGATAAAGTACAATGTAGGCGTTTTTCAGAAATATTTAAAATAGTAGTGTTATTGCGAGGAGCCGAAGGCGACGTGGCAATCTTTTAGTCAAATTCCCCTTCAGAATGACGTCGATCTTGAAGCGAAAGATCATAGTTGCTAAGCACTTAAAAGAAATTTCATTATTTGCTTTCCAAGGTATTAGATGATTGTTATAATTTTTTAACAAATCACACGAAGTCTATATTTTCTAATACCTTATGTCCTCATTTTTATATATATTCCGTTTTTCGTCCCTCTTTATATTCTTTATATTCTCATTTTTGAGTGTATCCTACGCTGCGTACAACCCTCCAGGCGGTAATAATAACGATATTCAATACAAAAATGGCCTTAGCTATGGCGGTTCAGACAGTTTTGTGACTAATGGTACAAATGTCGGCATCGGCACATTCAATCCCTTTGGGGGTAATTTGATTGTCAATGGTGGGGGCAATGTGGGCATTGGTTCCTTGGTGCCTGGCCAAGCCCTTGATGTTAAAGGTACCATCCGTACGACAAGTTTTATCATGAGCGGTCAAAGTCCAACGAGCGGGTATGTGTTGACAGCGGCTGACAGCAGTGGTGACACGACCTGGTCATCAGCGGGTGGCGTCAGCGGATGGACAGTGTCAGGCAATAATGTTTACGAAACAGCCAGCGGCAATGTCGGTATTGGAACGACCTTTCTGACAACATCTGCTTTATCAGTGATGAATGGTAATGTAGGTATCGGCACGTGGCTTCCCACCAGTTCATTAAATATTATGGGCGGAAATTTAGGCATAGGAACTACTGTTGTATCTTCTGCTTTAAGTGTAGTGGGGGGAGTAACTATAAGTAATGGTGCTGCAGGTACACCTCCCGTTTTAACAGGACAATTAAATGCGTTATCAGATAGTGTGCATTTTATAGCGGGCTTTGGTGATTGGATAAGAAGTACCAATGGATCAAGAGTCGCCGGGATGGATGATGCGATAACTTCCAATGGTCAAAATTTAGATCTTTATACAAATTCGACTCCCAAATTCGAAATCAATGCTAATGGTAATGTCGGCATAGGATCGCTTACACCTATCGCCCAGCTGGATGTCGAAGGTTCAATAAGTCCTACTGTTTTCAATGCTGCTTCTGGTTCAATTGCATTAAACGTAGGTATAGGTTCTTTTGCTCCAGGTCAAAAACTCGACGTCACCGGCACCATCCGTACCACTAACTTTACCATGAGCGGCCAAAGCCCATCGAGCGGATATGTGTTGACAGCTGTTGATAGCAGTGGAGATACGACCTGGTCGTCGGCGGGTGGTGTCAGCGGCTGGACAACATCAGGCAATAATGTTTATGAAACCAGCGGCGGTAACGTTGGTATAGGCACAACCTTTTTGACAACGTCAGCATTGACGGTGATGAATGGTAATGTGGGTATCGGCACCTGGGTGCCGTCTGCGGAATTTCAAGTAAACAATGCTTCTACTCCCTTTATTGTTACTTCTACGGGTAATGTAGGTATTGGTACTTCAACAGTGGTGACCCCTCTACAAATTTATAATGGTAATGCAGGTATATATCTAGGTTATTCGGGTTCAAGTGGATTCGGATATATTCATTTGGGAAATGCTGCTCCAACTGGTACTAATTATGCTTTAGCAGCCGATGATGGCAACACACTTATAAATTCAACTAGTTCAGGGTCTATTGTTTTTAAGTATAACAATAATCAAAATGTAGTTTTTACGTCCGCTGGCAATGTTGGCATTGGTACATTGACTCCTTTTAACCAATTGGATGTTAATGGCTCGGTAGGCATTGGGACGTCAGAATCGTCTTATGTTGCGACCACGGCTCCAGCGGGTGGGATGATTGTGCAGGGTAACGTGGGCATCGGTTCTTTGTCTCCGGGCCAAGCGCTCGATGTGCAAGGCACCATACGTACAACAAACTTTGCTATGAGCGGCCAAAGTCCGACAAGCGGCTATGTCCTGACCGCTGCTGATAGCAGTGGTGATGCAACATGGTCATCAGCAAGCAGTGTCAGTGGATGGACAGTGACAGGCAACAATGTTTACGAAACCAACGCTGGCAACGTTGGCATCGGCACCACCTTCCTAACCACTTCTGCTTTATCTGTCATGAATGGCAATGTGGGTATTGGTACCTGGGTGCCGGCGAATATATTTGAAATCGGCACACAGAAATTAGATTTTACAGCCGGCGGTAATCTGGGTATTGGCACGTCGGTGCCAAGTGCCACTTTACAAGTAAATGGTTCTCTGAGGGTGGGTAATGGTACTAATGCTTTCAATCCTTCAAATGGATATGGCATTATTACATCTTCTTCAGGTAATGCTGGTTTGACTATTAGTCAGAATGGTACAAGTAATTTTACTTCACTTGATCTTGTTACAAATAATTCTACAAATTACGGATGGTCCGTACAGATTCAAGCCAATGACTCGGGGCTTCAGTTTGCAGATAGACAGTCAGGTCCAACTAGAATGTATATTCAACAGGGTACAGGTAATATTGGTATTGGCACGATTAATCCAGCTGGTGGGTTGGTGGTCACGAGTGGTAATGTTGGCATTGGAACAATGAATCCAATATCTCCACTTGGCCTTCTGCAAGTGGTAACTGCCACGGATTCAACAAGTGGCCAACCTAATGGTTTTTCAAGCGCTGAAACTGTTATTGCTGGAGCTGGTGGTAACAATGGAGGTGTCTTTGCGTCCTATAATCAAACAACCAATACTGGATTTATAGGTTCACTAAGTCCGGGAGTATCGTGGAGGAATTTGATATTGCAGCCAGTCACTGCTGGCCATGTAGGTATTGGTACGTTTACGCCAACTTCATTCCTTGATATTGCAGGCGGCACGACTATCGGCAGCGGATTTGTGGCTAATACCTCGCCAAGTAATGGTTTGTTGGTGCAGAACAATGTCGGTATCGGTACAGTTACAACGGCTAATACACAAGGATTATCCGTGCTTGGTGGAGCAAGTTTTGGTTCTTATGCAACTTCTGCGGCACCGGCTGGGGGTTTAATTATAAGCGGCAACGTGGGCATCAGCTCTTTAACTCCCGGCCAAGCGCTTGATGTCACTGGTACGGTACGCACAACGAACTTTATCATGAGCGGCCAAAGTCCGACGAGCGGGTATGTGCTGACCGCCGCTGACAGCAGTGGTGACACGACCTGGTCATCAGCAGGTGGTGTCAGCGGTTGGACAGTTTCTGGGAATAATGTTTACGAAACAGCCAGCGGTAACGTCGGCATCGGCACAACCTTCTTGACGACATCTGCGTTGTCGGTGATGAATGGCAATGTAGGTATCGGTACTTGGATTCCTGCGAAACTTTTTAGCGTGACAGGGGACACTTATCATAATGGTAATATCGGAATTGGCACGACCTTTGTTGGTGGGGCTGGTGAAGCAGCTTTGACGGTGATGAATGGTAATGTGGGTATTGGCACATGGGTGCCAGGTGCGGCATTGGTTGTGATGAATGGCAATGTAGGTATTGGTACAACAAATCCAGCAGCTTCGTTGGAATTAAAAACGGGTAGTATTCTCCTTAACAATGGCGGTGGATATGCAGAACGCAGAACGACAGGTGGAGCATTGATTTCTTTGCTCGGTATTTCCTCGGGGACAGACAATGTGTTTATGAATGGTGGGGGATCTGATAATTCTCGGCAATTAGGAATTTTTAATAGTGGTGGAACTCTTTTAATGGTCGTTGGCATGGGAGGTAATGTTGGTATTGGTACTTCTGGCTTCAATAATAAGCTATCCATTGCCGGACCTGGGGGTGTGGGGATTGGGACAGTTGCCGGAGATGGCTATATAAATACGTCAGCACCCAGTGGTGGAATGATTGTTGAAGGCAATGTCGGCATCGGCTCCTTGACCCCTGGCCAGGCGTTGGATGTCACCGGCACGGTGCGTACGACGAGCTTTATCATGAGCGGCCAAAGTCCGACGAGCGGGTATGTGCTGACCGCCGCTGACAGTAGTGGGGATACAACATGGTCATCAGCAGGCGGTGTCAGTGGATGGACAGTGTCAGGCAATAACGTTTATGAAACAGCCAGCGGCAACGTCGGCATTGGCACAACCTTCCTGACGACATCTGCGTTGTCGGTGATGAACGGCAATGTGGGTATTGGGACGTGGGTGCCTGGTTCAGCTTTGCAGGTAAATGGTAATATCGGTATTGGAACTTCTGGCAATAACGCAGCTCCTTCTTTATATTTCGTAAATAGACCCAATTCTGGATTGTATTTTTCTTCTGGTGCAAACGGTATTGTCACTACGATAAATAGTACAGCTACAGCTTTAGTCAGTGCAGCTGGTCTTGCAATCCCTGTAGGGGATAGATTAGGATGGTCGTCAGCTAGCACTGCAGATGGTGCCGGGACCGATACCGCATTTTCCAGGGTTGCTGCTAATGTGGTGGCTGTTGGTAATGGTACAGCTTCTAATTTTACAGGAACTTTTTCAGCAGGCAATATCGGTATCAGCACAATAACTCCTGTTAATCAATTGGTAGTCAATGGTGGCGTGGGTATTGGAACGGCAAATTCTTCTTTTATCACAACTACTGCTCCGACAGGTGGAATAATAATTCAGGGTAATGTGGGTATTGGTTCCCTTAACCCAGGCCAAGCGCTTGACGTCACCGGCACTGTCCGCACGACAAGCTTTATCATGAGTGGTCAAAGTCCAACCAGCGGTTATGTGTTGACAGCTGCTGACAGCAGCGGTGACACAACATGGTCGTCGGCAGGTGGAGTCAGCGGGTGGACAGTGTCAGGCAATAATGTTTATGAAACAGCCAGCGGCAATGTTGGCATCGGTACAACCTTTTTGACTACTTCCGCCTTGTCAATAATGAACGGTAATGTGGGTATAGGCACATGGTTGCCGTCTTCTGCCTTGTCGATCAATGGGGGTATTCAAGGTGCAAATGGAACAGTTACAAATCCAACGTACTCGTTTCTTGCAGAGCCCAATTACGGCGTATATATGAACTCGTCAACAAAAATGTCATTCGTGGTAGCTGGCCAAGACCAATTCGTACTAGCTGGAGGAGGCTTTATGAGTCTTGTCCAAGGGGCTGTTTTAGGTTTTTATTCTTCCGGAATCACAGCCTCAGATACAGGTATTTCCAGGACTGCAGCTGCAACCTTAGCCATTGGTAATGGTGCGTCAGCAAATTCAAGTGGAACTTTACTATTGGGCAATATTGGCATTGGCACAACATTGACAACTAGCTCTGCGCTCTCAGTCATGAATGGCAATGTAGGTATCGGCACTTGGGTACCATCGAAACCATTTAGTGTGACAGGGGACGCTTATCACAATGGAAATATTGGTATTGGCACAACCTTTGTTGGTGGAGTTGGTGAAGCGGCTTTGTCAGTCATGAATGGTAATGTGGGGATTGGTACGTGGACGCCATCTCAAATATTGACAGTAATAGGAAACATAGGCATTGGTACTGCAACTGGAACTGGCTCTGGAAGAATAATTGCTCCTAACGGTTCACTTGCTTCTCCATCATATGGCTTTGCTTCTTCTACTAATTCAGGGCTGTATTTTAATCAATTTAATCAACTCATTATAGAAGCAAATGGTGGAATAGCAGGCCTTAGCGGTGGCAATACCTTTAACTCAGGAGGTTTTCAAGGTACAAGTTCAACAAATCTTAATTTCTTTTTAGGCAATGTTGGCGTTGGCTCTCAGAATCCTGGCCAAATCCTTGACGTACAAGGCACGGTACGCACGACGAACTTTATCATGAGCGGTCAAAGTCCGACGAGCGGGTATGTGTTGACAGCCGCTGATAGCAGTGGGGACACGACATGGTCATCAGCAGGAGGGGTCAGCGGGTGGACAGTATCAGGTAATAACGTTTATGAAACCAACAGCGGCAATGTCGGCATCGGCACAACCTTCCTGACTACTTCTGCTTTATCGGTGATGAATGGTAATGTTGGCATCGGTACCTGGGCACCGAACACGGCATTGAGTGTGTTAAACGGTAATGTTGGTATTGGGACCGGGGGAGCTGATGCGCCGATTCAAATTGAAGCTACAGGAGAAACCATAGATATAGGTAATGGATCTGCAACTTCAACCTATATTGGGTTTGCAGGCAGGGGCCAAGTTGGGTATGACGGAACTAGTACTTATTTAGGTGGCTCTGGAGGGAAGCCCATAGCATTAAAAAATGGTTCAAGTGTTTCAGAGGTGCAGGTTACTGCCACTCAAAATGTAGGTATTGGAACAAATATTACAAGTACAACTTCATTAACTGGTGCAACACTTGTTATATTAGGAACAGGACCGAACGGTGTTGGAAATGTCGGTATAGGAACAACTCTTCCTATGGCTAGATTATCAATTGCTGGTAATGTCGGTATCGGAATTAATTCAGGAGACTCTTATGTAACAACAACCCCACCGAATGGTGGAATGATTGTTGAAGGTAATGTTGGCATTGGCTCCTTGACCCCGGGCCAAGCGCTCGACGTCACCGGCACGGTGCGCACAACGAACTTTATCATGAGCGGCCAAAGTCCAGTCGGCGGTTATGTGTTGACAGCCGCTGACAGCAGCGGCGATACAACATGGTCGTCAGCAGGAGGAGTCAGTGGGTGGACAGTATCAGGAAATAATGTCTACGAAACCAACAGTGGCAATGTCGGCATTGGCACAACCTTCCTGACTACTTCTGCTTTATCGGTGATGAATGGTAATGTGGGTATTGGAACGTGGATTCCAGCAAAACTATTTAGCGTGACAGGGGACACGTATCATAATGGAAATATCGGCATCGGCACAACCTTTGTCGGTGCAGCCGGTGAAGCAGCTTTGACAGTTATGAACGGCAACGTCGGGATTGGCACTTGGGTACCGGGTGGGGCTTTGGTGGTAATGAACGGCAATGTCGGCATCGGCTCCACGAGTCCGAATGCTCTTTTGACTGTAGGTAATACGCAGACAACAACTAGTCTTTCCCCTGAAGTAACAGTGAATACCGTCGGCAATAAACCGTTGTTTATCGGTAACGGGAATACTGGTGGATTAATGATTGGCTACTTAGGAAATGATATTCAAGGAAGAACAGGTGTAAACTATGCAACTAATGGCATTTTGACCTTGAACTATTATGGCGGTAACGTTGGTATAGCAACGACATCGCCTGGAAGCAATTTATCTGTTCTTGGTGGCGAGAGTTTAGGTTCTTATGCAACGAATGCAGCTCCTGCTGGTGGCATTGTTGCGAGCGGCAATGTCGGCATCGGTTCCTTGACTCCCGGCCAAGCGCTGGACGTCACCGGTACCGTACGCACGACATTCTTTATCATGAGCGGCCAAAGTCCAACGAGCGGGTATGTGTTGACAGCTTCTGACAGTAGTGGAGACACAACATGGTCATCAGCAGGTGGTGTCAGCGGATGGACAGTGTCAGGTAATAATGTTTACGAAACAGCTAGTGGCAACGTCGGCATCGGCACCACCTTCCTTACAACCTCTGCTTTGTCTGTCATGAATGGCAATGTAGGGATTGGGACTTGGATACCTATAAATGCATTACAAGTTAATGGAAATTTAGGTATTGGAAGTACTGGAACTTCGTATATATATTATTCTCCTGGTTCCCAAGGTTTAATTTCAGTGGTAAATGGAACTTCTAGTTTAGATGTTACGGTAAGTAGTGCACAACTTGCCTCAGGCTCAAGATTTACGTGGTCATCAGCTTCTACCCCCAATGGTGGCGCCGCAGACACAGGTCTCTCCAGATTTGCTGCAGATACAATGGCTGTTGGTAGTGGAGCTTCTTTAGATACTTCTGGAACATTGTTAGTAAGTGATATTGGTGTTGGTACAACC
The DNA here is from genome assembly GCA_013285735.1 of Candidatus Omnitrophota bacterium. Taxonomy (GTDB): domain Bacteria; phylum Omnitrophota; class Gorgyraeia; order Zapsychrales; family Fredricksoniimonadaceae; genus JABDGZ01. The sequence goes on from JABDGZ010000005.1 coordinate 70,402, forward strand.
TTGACCACAACAGCTGCTTTATCAGTGATGAATGGCAATGTTGGCATTGGCACGTGGGTACCGGGGAATACCTTGCAAGTTAATGGAAATGTGGGTATTGGAACATACAATTCAAATAATCAGTTAATTGTCCCTCAAGGATCTGACCCAACTATTCCTTCAATATTGTTCGCAAATTCTTCAGGTAGCGGACTTGACTATCAACCTGGTCTTTCAGGTGTGATGATTGTGGCTCAGGGCAATGATTCTTTAGCTATTAGAAATGGTGTCGTTTCGACGTATTACAGTATTACACCAAACAACGGAGTAAATTCAGGAACAGTAGACTTGGGTAATAATGCTCATGTATGGCGTAATGCATATTTTTATGGCAATATCGGTATTGGCACAATTTTATTGAAAAACTCTTTAGATATTGCGACCGGGGGTATTTCTTTAGGCACAACCTATGCAGGTTACCTGTCTGCACCTACAGGAGGCATGATCGCAAGCGGCAACGTCGGTATTGGTTCATCAGCCCCTGGCCAAGCGCTCGACGTCACCGGCACGGTGCGCACAACGAACTTTATCATGAGCGGCCAAAGTCCGACGAGCGGGTATGTGTTGACAGCTGCTGATAGTAGTGGGGATACAACCTGGTCATCAGCAGGTGGCGTCAGCGGATGGACAGTGTCAGGGAATAACGTTTACGAAACCAGCGGTGGCAACGTCGGTATTGGTACAACTTTCCTGACAACATCTGCTTTGAGTGTTATGAATGGCAATGTGGGTATTGGCACATGGGTGCCGGCAGCGCCATTTAGCGTTACTGGGAACTCTTATTTTAAGGGGAATGTTGGTATTAGCACTACTAATCCTGGTGATAATCTTGATATAAATGGAGATCTGAGAATTATTGCTTCCCAACCTCATATTAATATTGTGGATTCGTCTAATTCAGATATTGATAGGATAACTTTTAATTCTACTGGAACCTTGGATTCTCGCGGAGGCATTTATTATTATAATAGTTCTGCAACGCCTGCAGATCAATTTCAATTTAGAAATGCTGGTAATCTTACACGAGCAGTTCTTGATTCTTCGGGTAATTTAGGAGTGGGAACGTTTTTACCTTCGGCATTATTAGAAGTGGGAAATCAGAAATTTGATGTGCTGTCAGGTGGTAATGTTGGTATTGGCTCAATAAACCCAGGCCAGGTGCTCGATGTTCAAGGCACAGTGAAGATAGATAGCCCTGGAACACTTATAGTGCCCGCAGGCTCATCTTCTAATGTGTCCATAGGAACGGTTAATAATCTTAATTCTGGAATATACTTTGCTGGAGCAAATACATACTTTGCATCAGGAGGAATCTCAATAGGGTTTTTTAGCGGCAATGGTTTTTTTGCTGCTAATAGTGCTGCGATGGGATTTTCAAAAAGTGTTTCTAATTCGACCACTCCTGTTATTTATCCTCAACAACAAGATACAACTACAGGGATTGGTGATTCTGTAGAAGGGAACATTTCGCTCATTTCAGCTGGAGTAGATAGGCTTGAAGTAACAAATGCTGGTAATATCGGTATCGGCTCTCAATATCCAGGCGAAATCCTGGACGTACAAGGTACGATACGCACGACGAACTTTATCATGAGCGGCCAAAGCCCAACGAGCGGGTATGTCTTGACAGCCGCTGACAGCAGCGGTGACACGACCTGGTCATCAGCCGGTGGCGTCAGTGGATGGACAGTGTCAGGTAATAATGTTTATGAAACCAACAGTGGCAATGTCGGCATTGGCACAACCTTCCTGACAACTTCAGCGTTGTCAGTGATGAATGGGAATGTTGGGATTGGGACATGGGTGCCGAGCAATTTGTTGGATTTATCAACAAGTACCGGTGGGTCAGTTGTTATAGAAAAATATGGAACAACATCAAGTTCAGGTTTTGCAACCAGATATGTGGGAGGCACGGCTGCAAGTCCAGTGGCCCCGGCAGTTGGGGATACGACCACTCTTTTGTCCGCTTATACAGGTGGTGCAACGACAATCACACCTAATGCTCAACCTTTTTTCAAAATAGGTTCTGAAATTGAATCCACAGGATCCACTTTAACAAATGCGAATGTTTATTTTTATCAAAATAGTACTGCCTCTGGAACTCCTTTCGTAGCCATGACGATTCAAGGGAAATCCGGAAATATAGGAATTAATACTATTGTTCCAGGAAGTATTTTAACTGTAAATGGAGGAGTTGGTATCGGTACTTCAGTAACTAATGGGGCATATCTTAATGGTAATACAATAAATGGTGGTGGTTTAATTGTTCAAGGTAATGTCGGTATAGGCACCTTCAATCCTTTTGGTGGTAATTTAATTATCAATGGCGGAAATAACGTGGGCATCGGCTCCCTGGCCCCTGGCCAGATACTTGACGTGCAAGGTACAACCAGGGTCAGCGGCAACGTCGGCATTGGTTCATCCATTACTGATTCAAACGGAAACCAAAGATTAACGATAACATCATCAACAGTTGAGATTAGTTTACAATGAGGGTGATATTACTTTTTGCTCTTTACCTATGGGTATTCGTATCTCAGGCCTATGCTGCCAAGGATTTTTACATCAAGAATAATTCCCAAACATTTCTTTATATCAATGGCACATCAGGTAATGTAGGGATTAGTTCTTTAGCTCCTGGTGCTTTGCTGGATGTGCATGGTACGGCGCGTATGCAAGGTGTGACATTGACTGGTAATGGGGCGAGCAATGGATTTGTGATGGAAAGCAATAGTGTCGGTATCGGAACATGGGTTGCCGGACCCGCTATTGGTTGGACGCAAATAGGATCAAATATTTATACTACGACGGGAAGTAATAATGTCGGGATTGGGACAACAACACCGCAAGGAGGTTTTGTTGTGACCAATGGCAATGTGGGAATTGGCACGTGGTCGCCGGTGAATGCTTTGTCAGTGGCAGGTAATGTTACTATTGGTGGCGGGGCTGCATATTTGCTGAGTGCTAACTCGGCACCATCCAATGGGCTTATTGTTCAGGGCAATGTCGGGATAGGGACCTTCAGCCCAACATCAGGAGTGCAATTTCAGGTTCAAGGTAACACAGTTTCAACTGCGTTCCAAATTGCATCTTTAGGCGGTTCAGATTATTTATTTCTTGAACCTTCTGGTGGTAACGGGGGGGTCGCTACAATGGGTATTAATGGTGCAGGCAAATTTGGTTTACGAGGAAACAGTAATTCTGTCGTTATTGGGAATTTTTTGGGCGATCCTAATAACGGTCCTGCAAATGGGCTAACTGTTTTTGGTGACGTTGGGCTTGGCACTGATATCCCCGCAAACCAACTTGTTGTCAATGGAGGGGTTGGAATTGGGACAGGAAGTAATTCTTCGTACCTTAGTACTTTCGCTCCGTCGGGAGGCATGATTGTACAGGGTAGTGTTGGTATCGGTACCTACGCGCCCACAGGAGCATTGGAAATTGAGGGCGGCAATGTTGGTATTGGTACAGCGTTTACTAAGACTTCAGCTTTGTCGATAATGAGGGGTAACGTGGGGATTGGCACATGGGTGCCGGCTGGTACATTTTCAGTTCAAAAGGCAGCGGCTCATGCGCTTTCAGTTGTTTGCTGGGCTGCTAATGGCGCAATTGGGTACTGTACAAATACAGTCGGTACTACTGGTTGTCCAGGTAATTGTTCAGCATTATAATGTTAAGTTTGAAATCGGAAAAATAATATGAAAAAACAAAGCAATCTTTTATTCATTCCTGTTGCTATTTGTCTGCTAGCCCTTGTTCCAAGTGCCTATGCAGCCAAGGATTTTAATATCAAGAACAATGCCTCATCGTTCTTCTTTGTTAGTGGTACTTCAGGCAATGTGGGTGTTGGTTCTATCACGCCTGGGCAATTGCTCGACGTGCAAGGAACAGTGAGGATGACAGGTTTTGTCATGACAACAAGCCCATCCAGTGGGTATGCATTGACTTCTGATGCTAATGGCAATGGATCATGGGTGGCTAACCCTGCTAGTGCCGGCTGGACGCTGACAGGCTCAAATGTTTATACGACGGTGGGAAGTAATAATGTAGGTATTGGAACTTCAACACCGCAAGGTGGTTTTGTCGTGACCAATGGCAATGTGGGAATTGGCACGTGGTCACCGGTGAATGCTTTGTCAGTGGCAGGTAATGTTACTATCGGTGGCGGGGCAGGATATTTGTCCGGTACTAATGCGGCACCAGGCAATGGGCTTATTGTGCAGGGTGATGTCGGTATTGGAACATTCAGTCCAACGTCGGGAGTGGAATTTCAAGTCCAGGGTGCTCAAAATACAAGTGTATTTCGAATTGCAAGATTTGGTGGTTCAAATTATTTTTATATTGAACCTCCTGTTGAACCTTCCGTTGGTATTGGTACAACTGCCATTGCGGGTGTTTCCGGTACAAATATAATGGGCTGGCGAGGAATCAGTAATTCTGTAGTTATTGGCAAGGATTTTATACCTACTTCTGATAATGGTCCTACCAATGGATTAACTGTTGAAGGTAATGTTGGATTTGGCACTGATATCCCTGCAAACCAACTTGTCGTCAATGGGGGGATTGGAATTGGGACAGGAAGTAATTCTTCGTACCTTGGTACTATCGCTCCGTCGGGAGGTATGATTGTACAGGGTAGTGTTGGTATCGGTACCTACGCGCCCACAGGAGCATTGGAAATTGAGGGAGGCAATGTAGGGATTGGCACAGCATTTACCACGACATCAGCGTTATCGATTATGAATGGCAACGTGGGTATCGGAACTTGGGTGCCGTTTGGTACATTTGCACTTCAATCAGCAGCATCTGGATCTGTGACTAATCATGCTGCTTGTTGGACTACTAATGGGACTATCGGATATTGTACAGGCACTATTAACAGTCCAGGCGCTGGCCAATGCGCCACCTGCACGGCGTTATAAAATAAAGTTGTTTTGTTGTTATGCGCATTTTGCTTGAATCACACATATTTATGTGTAATACTATGTGTAGATAAAGGGGGTTGAATATGGCCACAAATTTAGCATTGGATGATCGTTTAATAAATGAGGCGTTAAAGGCAGGGCATCATAAATCCAAAAAAGAAGCTGTTACAGAAGCTTTACGAAAATATATCAATATATTGAAACAGCAGGATATATTTGCTTCTTTTGGTAAGATTAGTTTTGACAAAGACTACGATTATAAAAAAGGACGTAGTCGATGAAGGTGTTGATTGATACCTGTGTTTGGTCGAAAGTATTACGGGTTCAAAATCCAGATCTAGATTTGTCAAAATTATTGAAAGATTTAATCGTAGATAATCGTGTTGTTCTGACGGGGCCAATACTTCAAGAAATTCTCTCAGGTATTAAAGAAAAGAAAGATTTTCAAGTCTTGGAAGAAAAGTTCACCGCGTTTGATGATCTTGTAATAACAAAAGAAATATACATAAAAGCTGCTGAATATTTCAATATTTGTAAAATGCACGGAGTTAATGGGGGGCATATTGATTTTTTAATATGTGCAATCATATCACACTACAATTGTGCGCTTTTGACAGTAGACAGTGACTTCAAGTTATTTCAGAAACATCTACCTATTAAGTTACTAGGCGTTTAAGCCATGAAATTTCCTTATTGCCAACACCGTCATAGTACGCCTGACCCCCAAGCTCCGGCTTTGGAGATAAAAGGATTAGGAATTTCTTATTCTTCAGAGGAGAAATTTGCCCTTAAGGATTTTAATATTAGTGTTCCAGCAGGATCAGCCTTGGCCTTAGTAGGGCCTAATGGCGCTGGTAAATCAACTTTATTTAAAGCTGTTTGCGGGCTTTTACCCGTTCGTTCGGGAAGCATCCGTGTTTTTGGTCATCCTTTAGGCGCTTGTCATCACAGGGTGGTTTATTTGCCTCAACGCAGTGAGATCGACTGGCATTTTCCCATCAGCGTTTTAGATTTGGTGGTGATGGGAAGGTATGTTTATTTGGGTTGGTTTAATAAACCTCAAAAAAAAGATATCGAAATTGCCCGTGATGCCCTGAAAGAAATGAATGTTGAGGATTTGGCTGACCGGCAAATCAGCAAACTCTCCGGTGGTCAGCAGCAAAGGGTTTTGATTGCCCGTGCCCTGGCCCAAAATGCGGATTTACTCCTGCTTGATGAACCGCTTAATGCTGTTGATGTGAGCACCCGCCAGACAGTAGCTGATGTCTTGCATAAGATCAAAGCTCAAGGTAAAACAGTCATTGTGGCAACCCACTATTATGACCAGGAAGAAGGCCGTTATGATCAGGCTATTTATTTAAAAGACGGTAAAAAGACTTCCGCAACACCCGGTGTTGCGGAGCTTGATTCAACGCACAAGGATTGTGATTGTAACTGATGCATTATTTAACTGATCCATTACAATATGTTTTTATTCAGCGGGCATTGATCGCGGCTGTGATCATCGGCGTGCTTTGCGCTGCCTTAGGGACCTTTGTTGTTTTAAGACGGATGGCGGTGGTGGGTCACGCTTTAACGCATAGTGCTTTACCCGGACTCGTCATCGCGTATTTGTTGGGAGGCAGTCTCTTTGGCGGGGCATTGGTTGCGACCGTGCTGACAGCTTTAGGCATTGGATTTTTAGCCCGTGATGAATCGGTTTACGAAGACACCTTGGTTGGGATGATCCCTAATATCATGTTTGCCTTTGGTATTTTACTGATTAGCACCACCAAATCATTCAGGGATTTATTTTCGATGCTCTTTGGTAATATTTTGGGCGTGACAAACGGGGACTTGCATTTGATCATGTTGATTTCAGCGGTCTCTCTTATTGCTTTATTTTTGTTTTACAAAGAGTTAAAATTATTTACCGTTGATCCTAATTATGCCCAAACTATCGGATTGCCGGTTAAAGTGATGCATTATGGGATATTGTTATTTTTATCTTTTACGGTTGTTGTCGGTATTCAAGCCGTAGGTACGGTATTAACCAATGCCCTTTTAGTTGTTCCAGTGGCTGCGGCGCGGCTTTTGACGGATCGTTTGGGACGTATGATTACGCTGGCTTGTATCTTTGCCGTATTGTCCTCGATAGGCGGAATTTATTTTTCGTACTATTTTGGTTCAGCCTCTGGCGCATCAATTGTGATGTTTGCCGCCCTGATTTTTGCCATTGCGTGGGTTTATAAGTTTATTCAGAAAGCGATTAGATTATGATAAAAGTTTTGCGTTGGGTATTTTTATGCTTCTGTATACTGTTGGTCGCACGTCCAGCCTGGACTCAAACCCAGCCGGTCCAGCCAAAATTGGGTGCTGCTCCTTTAACGTTTGTTAAGAATAATATTAATTATCAAGTAGTTTCTTTTGATGATTTATATTTTAATTACGCACCTCCGGTTGATGTCGAACACCCTGATGGCAATGTCACCAAAGGGACTAAAACTCCCATGGTCATTCCTAAACAGATACAAGATTTGAATGGCAAGAAGGTGGCTATTAAAGGTTTTGTTATTCCCTTGGCTAACAGCGAGGGACAGACCACTAAAGAATTTCTATTTGCTGATGAATTAGTGTCGTGTTTGTTTTGCGCCATGTTAGGCTATGATCAATGGATGGTGGGCAATACCGTTGATCCTAAGGGGTTTAATATTTCAGACGACCAGTTTGAAGAGCCGATCACTATTTATGGCACCATGGATGTTGGTCCGAAATTTGAAGATGGGGAGTTTGTCGGCATTTATCGCATCAAAGCCGATGGTTTTGAAGTGGAAAGAAAGAAAATCTTTGGGATTTTTTAAATGAAAAAATTATTACCATCTTTTTTACTCGTTAGTTTTATCCTCTGGATTTTGCCCTTAGGTTATTTTATAAAACCTTCCCAAGAGAAGACAGCTTGCGACGGCCAGCGGGCTATGTGCATGTGCCATGCGATGGTGCCCAAAGTATCTTCTAAGGCCATGGAACATGGTATAATGCTCAAAGCAGGAGCTTCAGCGAATAAAGAGAATTCTTCAGCCGGTAATTATTTTATTTCGGCTAAATCAGCGGTAGTTTTAAATTTACACGCAGCATCCATTTTCAAAAATCAATATCTCTGCTACAAAAATCCTTTTCTTGCAGCACTAGAATACGTCCCAAAAATTTAGCGCATTTCCTGTCATTAAAAAACATTTAATTAAGGGGTGTTTATGCGCAAATTATTTTTCATAGTATTGTTTCTCACAATTAGTTTTTTTAGTATCATGCAAGGTGTTTCTTGGGCTTGTGCTTGCGGGTGCGGTGTTTTTGATGTGGGTACTGCTTCCATGTTTCCGTCAGGTACAGGTGGAACATTTTGGGAAGAGTACGATTTCATGGATCAGACACATAATTGGAGCGGAACATCTAAAGCTTCAGATGACGATAACAACGATAAGCAGATCCGTACCAGTTTCATTAATACAGGATTCCAGTATATGTTTAACCGTGACTGGGGTGTTTCAGTAGAATTGCCCTACGATCATCGTTATTTTAAGACTGATAATGGAGCCCCTGGTGCGCCAGTTATCCAATCTTTTGACCATAGCGCTATTGGTGATATGCGGATAAAAGGAATTTATACCGGTTTTTCACCAGATATGTCCACTGGTCTTGAGTTTGGTTTTAAATTGCCGACGGGTGACTGGACCTATCCTAATTTTGATCGGGACACTGAGATTGGGTCCGGCAGTACCGATGCTTTGATTGGTGGCTATCATCGTGGTGCTATTTTGTCATCAGATAGTTTTAGTTATTTTGTTCAAGATTTGTTAGATCAGCCTTTTTTAACACAAGGCGGTTACCGTCCTGGTACTGAGGATGATGCTGCATTGGGCGCCTATTATAATGGATTTTCAATAGGCGGTGTGAAGATTACTCCGGTTGCTGAGATCGAGAATTCTTATCGCTCACGCGATAGAGGCTGGGCTGCGGACCCCACCAATAGCGGCTATGAGCGCATCCTACTGACGCCAGGAATTGAACTGGATTATAAAAGAATAATGGTGTATTTTGATGTAGGATTTCCTGTTTATGTTTTTACAGAAGGTGATCAGCTGGTCGCCTCAGAACTTTATAAGGTCACTGTCAGTTACATGTTTTAGAACATGATTATATTTTTATTATTTTTTATGCTCTGGGGTTGTGGAAGTGCTCAAGCAGACACGGCCACGGTGGAAAATAAAGGAAAAGAGCTTTATCTTTCTTATGGCTGTGCTTTGTGTCATGGTTGGGAAGGCCAAGGGAACGGTATCAGGTCACAGGGGTTCAATCCGCCGCCGACTAATTTCCACGACCCTAAAGCATATCTTCATGGAAATGACGGGAATAGTATTAGACGTTCTATTCAGTACGGGATCAAGGAAGACAATAGCATTATGCCGGCATTTGAAGATATCCCGCCGGAAGAATTAGATAAAATTGTTAGTTATTTAGAATCATTGCAAAAGGAGAAAGGTCAATGAAAACCAAGAACTTATGTTGTTTCATTTTTATTTTTTTTGTTTCATTTCTGTCTTATGCCCGTGCAGATGGCTTGAGCAAGGACATTTTTATCAGCAATGCCTGGGTGCAGGCCATGCCGTCTTCGCAAAAGATTTCAGCAGCGTATATGGTGATTACGAATAATTCACCCAAAGAAGCTATTTTAGTATCAGCGTCTAGTGATATTGCTGCGACGGCCGAGATCCATCAGATGAGTGAAATGAACGGGATGATGAATATGGCCATGGCTGCCAATGTGCATGTCCCGGCTCAAGGCAAGGTAACATTACAGCCAGGTGGTTTTCATATTATGCTGATCAATCTTAAAAAGCCACTTAATAAGGGTGATATTATTCCGATCACGCTTCATTTTCAAGATGGAAGTAACATAACGGTGAATGCTGATGTTCGTGGCCAATAAAATAATTTTTTTAATCGTATTGCTGGGGGTTTGTTTTTCTTGGGTAGGGTGTGAAAGCCAAGAAAAAACTTCTACGGGTATGGATTTAGGGGTGATTAATCCTCAAAGGGATTTTACATTACATGATCAGGATGGAAAAATCTTTCATTTGAAAGATCACCGGGGGGAAGTTATTCTATTATTTTTTGGGTATACATCATGCCCTGATGTTTGCCCCACGACCCTTTCAAAATTAGCCCGTGTGTATTCACTTTTAGGGATGGGGACGCGGCAAAAGCTCTTAACGTTATTTGTCACCATTGATCCTCAACGGGATACGCCGCAAAAGCTCAAAGAGTACCTGCAGTATTTTAATATCAATGCCGTGGGGCTGTCCGGAACAAAGCAGGAAATAGACAAGGTGGTGGATGCTTATAAGGCCATGTATGAGAAAGTGGATACAAATTCATCAGCGTTGGGGTATATGTTTGACCATACGGATTACCTTTATTTGATAGATAAAGAAGGAAAAACATCTTATCTTTTTCATCCGGAAGATAAGGCCCAGGACATGGCCCAAATTATTAAAGGACTCTGATTATGGCTAAGATCAAATTAGATTTGCATGATATTTTCAATCGGGGACATTCCATCGATGCTGAACTTAATCGAGTGATCCAGGAAGCTGTAGACAAGGGAATATCTTTAGTAGAGATTATTCCTGGCAAGGGCAGCGGACAATTAAAAAAACATGTGTTACGATTTTTAGAGCAAAAGCATATTAAGGCTTTGTATCATCGTATTGAAAAAGATGACAAGAATTTTGGCAGGGTCTTTGTGCATTTTAGATAAAGGGGAGTTATTTTTGATTTTCCTTGCCCTTTTTGAATAGTATGGTTAAAATATTGACCTAATATGCTTGAAAATCGTCGACATTTCCGTTTACGTGAATTTATGGATGTCACCTGGAAGGTGATGGACCAGGATGTTTCAGGTGAGGGCTTGATTACAAACATTTCTTCGTCCGGCCTGCTTTTACAGACGGACCGTGTGTTTAAGCCGTCGGATATTTGTATTTTGACCATATCATCCGGTGTGGATAAATTACCCTTTGCCGAGAAAAAAGGCAAGGTCATGTGGTTTCGGCGCATCCACGCCCCGCAGGAACGTTTCCAATGCGGAGTGCAATTTATAGCAGATAAATTGGATAATGATTTTCAGCAATGGCTTGAAAAGAAGGTGAGTAAATTGTGTGAAGCAGGGGATGCAAAAATTTTAGTTAATTTGGCTTTTTAGGCCAGGGCATAAACCAAAGCAGAGCAAAAAATAGGGGGTATCGAAGTGGCAGAGACAGTATTAAATCAGCAGGAATCAAAACTTGACATGAGTACAGATAATCAGCGTCAGAAGAATCATTTAAAGAAAATAGTCGGAGTTATCCTTTCATTAGTGATGCTTGGGCTTACTATCTTTGTGCTTAAATTACAGGATCAAAATTATAATCTTCTTTCTAAATCGACAGACCTGGCCTTAAGTGCCAGTGGTCATGCGACAGTGAATTATATGACCTATGTCGGAAAATATAAAGAAACAAAAGCTGAGTTGGAAGAAACAACCCGTAAACTGGAAGAAGTTAATCTTCAGTTAAATCAGGTCACTGCGGAACTCGCAACAACCAAGGGGATGCTCGCTCAAACCCAAGGGATGCTGGCCCAAGCCCAGGAAGAAAATCTTAAATTAAAGCAGGAATTGCAGGGCTTGGATGAATTACGAAATACAGAAAACGTTCAGGATATTGGCGCGTTAGAAGCCAAGATCAGGACTTTGAAAGACAGGGATTCCCAAGTTAGCCTTCAGATAGCAGATTTAAAAAGCCAACTGCGCGCTTTTCAAGGTGAATTTTCAGATCCCGAAGAGGGACGTTCTTTAATCGTTTTATTCCAGAATAAGATCAATTTGGTCAAAAGCCGTATGCATTATTTACGGCAAGAAGCGTTTTTTACCAGAGTCGCGGCCCAAAAGGAAAAAGATCGTCTGGCCATTTTAAATGGCAACAATGGTTTTGTGGTGCATGATGGTCAATTACAAAATCCTAATGGCACCAAGAAGACCTTTGCCATTGATGTTAAAATTGTTCAATAACGGATCTTGGTAAACAGGTTCAAGGGGCGTATGGAGAATCATACGTCCCTTCTTTTTAATTTTAAAGAGGGGGATTTATGTCATTAGAAGAAAAAATCAATCAGGATTATATTCAGGCGATGAAGGCCAGGGATTCGTTTACTTCTTCGGTGGTAAGTTTTTTACGTGCGCAAATTAAGAACGTTAAAGTCGATAAACGTGTTGAACAAGTTTCTGATGAGGATGTGATCAGTGTCGTCAAAAAGCAGGTTAAACAGCGTTTGGATTCCATCACTCAGTTCAAAGCCGGCGGCCGTATAGATTTGGCTGACAAGGAAGAAAAGGAACTGGTTCTCTTAAAAACATATCTTCCTGCGGAAATGTCGATGGAGCAATTAAAAAGCATCGTTGAAGAAGTCATTGTATCGTCTGGGGCCGCATCCATCAAGGATATGGGCCGGGTCATGAAAGATGTTCTCGCTCGCACCGCAGGTCAAGCAGATAATCAAACAGTGGGCGCTCTTGTCAAAGAACGTTTAAATAGAACGTAAGAACTAAAATATAGGATTGTATGCGGATTTTAAAGAATATTTCGTTGTTTCTAACTGTCGTATTTATCATCGGATCTCTTGGCTATACTTTTTGGATCCGGGATCGTTACGTTGTCCCTATATTGACCTATCACCATGTGGGGATTCCTTCCGGTAAATGGCGCCTTAATACTGTCAGCGAGAAATCGTTTGATTATCAAATGAATTTCATGAAGCGGCATGGTTTTGAAGTTATCAGCTTTGATGATTTAGTGGAAGGTATCAAGAAAGGTCATGAGTTTTCCCGCAATACTGTTGTCATTCAATTTGATGATGGGTATGAAGATAATTATAAATACGCCTTTCCTATCCTTAAGAAATATGGTTTTCCAGCGATCATTTTTTTAATATCGGATAAGGTGGGAAAACCTGATTTCTTAACATGGGACCAGGTTAAGGAAATGGAAAAGTATAATATTCTTGCCGGAGCGCATACGCGGCATCATGCTTATTTGCCCAGATTAAATTTAACACAAGCTCAAGATGAAATAGCAGGCAGTAAAAAGATCATTGAAGATAATTTAGGTCACAGCATTGATTATTTTTGTTACCCTTCAGGTGGGTTTACCGTGGACGTTAAACGTCTTGTCAAAGATGCGGGCTATAAAGCTGCTGTAACCACTAATCGGGGGAAAGATCGGTGGAACGTAGACTTGTATGAATTAAAACGGATCCATATGAGCAACACCGATGACCAATATTCCGGATTGATTTTATGGTTTAAATTATCAGGCTATTATAATTTATTCCGTCATTTTAAACATGGTGGAGGATTACATCAAAGGCCTACGTATGAATAAAATGTATTATTTAGATGAGAACAATGCGTTTGTCATTGACGATTACCAACATGCAAAATTATTTGCAGATTTCTTTCCAGGGGTGTCTGGTTTATACGGAATTCCGATGTGGGCTTTTTATGTCAACCGCGGACAGGCAGTGAGTTCATTTGGTATCGAATCCAAAGACCGCGCTATTTTAGAGTTTCAACCGGCTAATAAAGCTTACCGTTTATCTTCCATTTCAGGCTTCAGGACTTTTTTAAAGATTAGTGATGGAAAAAACAATAAGTTTTATGAGCCTTTTACCAATAGTCTTGTTTCTCCTTATAAGGTTCATCAGCGTATGCTTATTACCAGCCATGACCTGACCATTGAAGAAATAAATACGACACTGGGATTAAAAATTTCTATTAATTATTTTACGATGCCCCAAGAGCCGTTTGCCGCACTTGTACGGCGTGTGACCATCGAGAATACTGGCCGCAAAAAGTTAAGCCTCAGTTGTGTTGATGGATTACCTTTAATTAATCCGTACGGCCTTAAGGACTGGCTTAGCAAAAATATGAGCCGTACCGTGGAAGCCTGGATGACGGTGCGTAATATGAAAAATAAAGCGCCCTTTTACCAATTAAAAGTGGAAGTGGCAGATACGCCGCAGGTGACCCCTATCCATGAAGGCAATTTTTATTTTGCCTTTGATTCAAATAAGCCCAAGCTCCTTGATATAGTTGTTGACCCAAGCTATGTTTTTGGCCATGCCAGCGATCTTTTAGTGCCGGAGAATTTCCTGAAACAAAAGAATTTTTTGGTTCCTGCCCATCAGGAAACTACTAATCGTACACCGTCGGCAATGAGTGTTAGTCATTTTACTATTGCTCGGGCCAAGAAACATGTTATTACAGCCCTTGTTGGCTTTGCCCATGATTTGACTGAATTAAATAAGATGGTAAGAAAGTCTACTAGTCGCGGGTTCATTGAAGAAAAAGCCCGTCTTAATCATCAGATCATCGATGAGATCAAAGGGTATTGTACGACCCACAGCGCATCTGAAGAATTCAATCAGTACTGCGGCCAGACCTTCCTGGATAATATTTTACGCGGAGGTTTGCCTATATCATTGCAAACAGCGGAAGGGCAGGTATCTTTTAATGTCTATAGCCGCAAACATGGGGATCTGGAACGGGACTATAATTATTTTACTTTAGCGCCCACCTTTCTGTCCCAAGGCAACGGTAATTACCGTGATGTTAACCAGAACCGCCGCAATGATGTTTGGTTTAACAGGGATGTCAAAGACAGCAGCCTTATTAATTTTTTGAATCTCATTCAGGCCGACGGATACAACCCTTTGATTGTCAAGGGAGCTATTTTTGTTATTAAAGATGAAGCAGCCATTAAGGATTTGTTCAGTGCATTTGCGGTGTCTCAAGGAGCTGATAAGCTTGAAGAAGTTCTTAAAAAAGGTTTTCTGCCGGGTGATCTATTAAAGCTCCTCACGCGTGAAGTTCCTATTAAAGGAACAGCGGATGAATTTTTAACAAGTGCTTTGGGTTTATGTGCCAAGCATGAATCCGCGGAACCTGGAGAAGGGTTTTGGAGTGATCATTGGACCTATAATTTGGATTTGATTGAAAGTTATTTAAGTATTTATCCGGAAAAACTTAGAGAGCTTTTATGGGAGAAAAAGGTATTTAATTTCTTTTTAAGTGATTTTTACGTGCTGCCGAGGGAAGTACGCTATGTTATGACCCCAGCAGGCATTCGTCAATACCATTCTTTGGCTGAGGATGATAAAGAAGTTAAGGCTAAATCCAAAGGGTATAAATTAAGGGGGAAAGACGGGGCAGGAGCGGTTTATACAACAAGTTTATTAGTTAAATTAATCTGTCTTTTAGCTAATAAGGCCGCGAGCCTTGATCCCAGCGGTATTGGGATTGAAATGGAAGCCAATAAACCTAATTGGTATGACGCTCTTAATGGTTTGCCGGGTTTGCTTGGTTCTTCTATTTCTGAAACTTTTGAACTTAAGCGTTTTGCTTCTTTTTTAAAGGATGCCATTGGCCAATTAAAATTGGATAATCAAACCACCTTGATGGTTTTTGAAGAGCTGGCAGATTTTATCCAGGGTCTTTTGCATGTTTTGTCTACAGAGGCGGATTCATTAAAATATTGGCAGAAGTCCAATGATCTCAAGGAACATTTTCGTCATGCGATCCGTTACGGTATCAAGGGACAAGAAAGGCCGTTATCTCTTGCTGATGTAAATAAATTTTTAGACGGGATTATTGAGCGATGTAATGCAGGAGTTCTCCGTGCCAAGTATGACAATGGTCTTTTTGCTACCTACTTTTATCATGAAGTGACAGAGTATGATATTTTGGATAAATCTCATCAGGGGCAGCATCATGTCCGCGCCAAGGCTTTTAAACGTCATGATTTGCCTTTATTTTTAGAGGGCTTTGTACATGCCATGAAGACGGAGAGTAATGTTGTTGAAGCAGGAGCTCTTTATAAGGCGGTTAGGTCAAGCAAACTTTATGACCGTAAACTGGGAATGTATAAGGTTAATACGGACCTATCCCAAGAATCCGACGAGATCGGCCGTACCCGTATTTTTCCGAGCGGTTGGCTGGAAAATGAATCTGTTTGGCTGCATATGGAATATAAATATTTTTTAGAGCTTCTCCGTGGCGGGTTACCTCAAGAATTTTTTAAAGAGATTCATGGCGCCATGATTCCATTTTTAGATCCAGCCATGTATGGACGCAGTATCTTGCAGAATTCTTCTTTTATTGCTTCTTCAGCGCACGAAGATAAGAACTTGCATGGCCAGGGTTTTGTGGCTCGTTTATCGGGTAGTACAGCTGAATTTTTACATATGTGGTTGGTGATGAATATGGGCTTAAAACCTTTTGCCTTGGATGATCAAGGTCGTCTGACGTTGAGGCTTGCTCCGATATTACCATCATGGTTATTTACGACGAAAGCACAAGGTGATTTCAAAGCGCGTACGTATAGTTTTAAATTATTTGCTGAAATAATGGTTACATACCATAATCCGCAACTAAAAGATACTTTTGGGTCCCGTGGTGTCAAAGCCCAAAAAATTCTCCTGACCTATCCTAATCGTCAAAGTGTTGAAATTACCGGCGGTATATTAAGCGAATCCCACGCCTTGGATGTCCGCGAGGGCAGAGTAAAAGAGATCGACGTGTATTTTAATTGATATGTTCAAACGTCATTTAAAACTAGGGTTAATCAAAGGAGGGCAACTAGGCAAGATGATCTTGCAAGCAGCTCCCAGCTTTGATGTGCAAAGTTTTGTCATGGACGATGATATTAACTGCCCTTGCCGTCATCTTTGCTACGAATTTACCCAGGGTGACGCCATGAATTTTGATGATGTTTATGCCTTTGGTAAAAAAGTGGATGTATTGACTTTCGAATATGAGCATATCAACGTCGAGGCTCTTAAGAAATTAAAAGCAGAGGGTTTGGTCATATATCCTGATCCGGATATCATTGAATTGGTGCAAGACAAGGGACGTCAAAAAGAGTTTTACCGTTCCCACAGCATTCCTACCGCGGATTTTCAAATCGTTCCTAATCGTTTGGCCCTTGAAGCTTGTACGGAATTTTTTCCGGCTGTTCAAAAAACATGTAAGGCTGGGTATGACGGCAAGGGTATTTTTAAATTGAAAGATGCGGATGATATCCCTGATGCCTTTAATGTGCCAAGTGTCCTTGAAAAATATATTGATTTTGACAAAGAAATTTCAATTGTTGTTGCGCGAAATGTTGACGGGGAAGTGGTTGTGTACAGAGCGGTGGAAATGGTTTTTCATCCGGAAAAGAATCTGGTTGAGTTTTTGCGCTGTCCGGCTGATATAACAGCCATTGTTGAGAAAAAAGCGACGGCTATTGCATTGCATATCCTTCATCAGTTAAACTTAGTAGGAGTTTTAGCAGTGGAAATGTTTGTCACCAAGGATGGTCAAGTGCTTGTCAATGAAATAGCCCCGCGCGTGCATAACAGCGCTCATCATACGATTGAAGGGGCTCTGACATCACAGTTCGAGCAGCATATTCGGGCGGTGATGGGTCTGCCGTTGGGATTGACTGATATGACCTTGCCTTCTGTGATGGTTAATCTTTTGGGTAGTGAAAATAGTGAAGGTCATGCGATTTATCAAGGAATAGAGCAGGCGTTGGGATTGGGCGGTGTGTATATTCATTTATATGGCAAAACCCAAACCCGGCCATATCGCAAAATGGGTCATGCGACTATTGTCGATCATGATATCAATAAAGCATTGGAAAAAGCACACCGGGTTAAAGAATTAATCAAGATAAAGGCTTGAGATGAGCAAACCATTAGTCGGTATTATCATGGGCAGCCAGTCGGATTTAAATATCATGGGACCTGCTGCTGATATATTGGATGATTTGGGCATTGCTTGTGAGGTTACGGTTGTCTCCGCTCATCGCACCCCTAAGCGCATGTATGAATATGCTTCCAAGGCCCAACAGCGGGGATTAAAAGTGATCATCGCCGGTGCTGGTGGTGCCGCTCATTTGCCGGGTATGGTTGCCTCTATTACAATTTTGCCGGTGATTGGTGTGCCTGTCAAATCTGCTAATTCATTGGATGGTTTGGATTCTTTATTGTCCATCGTACAGATGCCTGACGGTATTCCTGTGGCAACCG